>JAYQVP010000004.1:112515-117401 GCA_038148515.1 Candidatus Poseidonia sp.
TCAGCGATGGTGACCTCGTGGAGCGAATCCTCCGTTTGGGCCTATCCTGCAGGCAACACTTCCTCGTGGTTGGGGGCCGGAGCCTACCTCTCTCAGGATGCGCTTCCACCGTTTAACGAAGCCCAATGGGTCAACTCGACGGGGACGGTTTCGGTGAACGTGACCGCCTTCCTGCAGCACGCCTTGGCTTCGGGCCAGAGCGGCATCAACATCATCCTCCAGGCTGAAGAGGTCGGTGGAAGTGTTGACGGTCGTCTTCAAATCGCTAGCAGTGAATCCTCCGATATCTCGGTTCGTCCACGATTGAACATGACCTACCGAATGACCAATCCTTGGCTCGTGACCGCTGCAACAGGATTGTCACCAGCGGATGCATCGACGCTCTGGGACCTGACCAAGCCTCGACCATCGGGTCAGAATACGAGTTACTTCAGTTGGACGCCCCCCCTCTCCAACGAGACCCAATGGGTGGCGTGTTCGGCCGACAACGAGCGTTTCACCATCAACGTGAACTGCCTCACCTCTGCGGAGATGGCAGCTGGTCTGGACCCCGACTATCTCTTCAATCCGTCCAACACCACCATGACTGTGAGCAACATGAGCAAGGGCGATTACTGGACCCACTGGCGGGTAAGAGCAGACCAAGGGTACCGAATCGGTGAATGGTCCGTCGACCATTCCTTCCGAAATCCAACTGACCAAGGCTCGGATGATGGATATGGCAACCACAGCGTCAACCTCTCGCGTGGTTCGGTCTTCTCCACCACCGGTTTGTTGCCCTCAGTTCCCGATGTTGAAATCGATTCAAACTCCACCGTCAACAAAGGCTCGGCGACCACCATGGTATTGGGTACCAACGGATTGGGCACTGGGGAGAGCAGGCTGCTCATGGAGTTCGATTTGACCGACCTGCCATGGCCCACTGCGATGACGCCGACGCAAATGATGCTTCGTCTCTACCAGTCGAGTGTCACCGGAACCTCTTCAACGACCTTCGGAGTCTATCCCTGTTCTTCCTTCTCCCAATCCTCTGTGGTTTGGGCGAACGCACCTTCGTGTTCGTCGTCGGAGATCACCCGTTCAACCCTCACCTTGGGGTCATCGTTTGGCTGGATGGAATGGGATTTGACCAGTCTCGCACAATCCAACATCGCCAACGGGAACACTACCATGACGTTCATGATCAAGCAAATCGGCTCGACTGGAAGTTCGCATTCCTTCTACTCCTCAGAGTACAGCAATATCAACCTGCGACCTCACATCGCGCTGGATTACGTGGACAATGTCGATGGCATTCTGCCCCCTGCTCAACCTTCACTGACGGCCCCGGCCGATGGCGATGTCCTCTACAAGGAAGAAAACGGAACCTTGTTCCCATCGACCCAACCGGCTCTCTCTTGGACACCGGTCGCTGGTGCTACCGGGTACATCGTGACCATCGCCAACGATACCGGCGTCTTCACGTACAAATCATGGGTTGATTCAGAAATCACCAACACCACCTTCCGTTTCAACACCGATTTGAATGCCGGTCAGATGTTCACGTGGTGGGTACAAGGGGTCAACCAATCCATTCCTGGCCCCTCCTCTGCACGCTGGAGCTTCGCTATCGGTGCCCCCGATCACGTCTACAACAACGACCACACCTTCACCTACACATTCCAAACGGGTAGTGAAATTCCCGCCTTTGGTCACACCAACATCCAAGACACTTCGCTGTACCAAGAATACCCCGACTCCAACTTCGCCGACGACGGGACCATGGGTGTCGGTACCAACTGCGGGGTTCTATGGACCGATGAATGCCGACTCACCGTCGGGTTGGATGCGTCCCAAATCCCCTTCCCGATTTACCAGAATGTCCATTCTGCTTCATTGGGTCTTTATGTGGACCAGTGGGCCGATGTGCAAGGCGCGACCTCGATGTCCTTCAGCGTTCATCCCCTCCTGTCCTCTTGGTCTCAAACATCCGCCACATGGAACGGTTCCACCTCGGGTGTCTTGTGGGGTGCTCCCGGTCTCCAAGCAGGCGTGGACTACGGCGATGCCGTGTCCACGACCGTGGTGAACATCGGTACCACGGGATGGATTTGGTTCGATGTCAGCACACCAGGCATGACCATCTCGAGCCAGCAGGCTTGGATTGTTATCGGAACACCCAACCAAGGATACGCTCACGCGAGTTTCTACTCAAGCGACGCTGCTGACGTTGATTACCGACCGAAGATGATGTTCAACACGACCAACATCAGTTCGTTGACCCTGAGCCCTACCGGTGCGGTGACAACCGACGCTGATAACACGATCAATTTCAACGTCAACGCTTACGACCACTTGTCGATGGTTCAAACCGTCCCGGTTTCCTGGACCACCACTGCCGGAAGCATTGGTAGCAACGGTTTGTTCACGCCCTCGGTGGCTGGTAACCAAACCGTTGAGGCCTGCTTTGGACTGGTTTGCGGGTCTGAAGTCGTCACGGTCACGCCAGGCGCTCCTACCAATCTCTTGGTCACACCGCTCACGGCGACCATCCTGGCCGATGATACCCTGACAATCACCGCTTCCATGGTCGACCAGCACGGGAACGAAGTGCTGGGTGAACCCATCACGTACACCCCGAGCAACGGTTCCATGAGTTCAACCATGCCCAATGTCTACCTGCCCTACACTGCGGGAAGCCATACCATCCGAGTGCAGCACAATGTTGCCTCAGGCCAATTTGTCGACGTCAGCGTGACCGTGCTGGCTGGGTTGCCCGATTACTTCGAACTCGAAGGGTGTGAAGGCACGGTTCCTGCGGGCGTTTGGTGCGATATCACCGTGACCTTGTACGATCAATTCGGCAACGAACTCGACATCGCTCAGGCAGGTAACCTCACCTGGACCACCACCAACGGAAACTACTCAGAGGTCAATCAGCAATACTTCCCCGACCATGTTGGCGTTTGGTGGTTGAACCTCACCTCCGTTTCGGGTGCATCCGATGAATTGATGATCACCGTGGGTCACGGGCAAATTGACCACCTCGAACTCGAAGTTTCATCGACATCTATCACAGCCGATGACCGGGTGTACATCAACACCACCCGAGTGGATGTGCGAGGCAATCGCCTCTCGGTGGTGTTGCCCAGTGACAATTGGACCAAAATCGCCGACGGCCAATTGACGGCCGGGGCTCCTGCTGTTTGGGACCCTGTCACTCGAGGGTCGAAGATCATCGAGGCGAGGTATGAAACCACCCTGACGCAGGTAACGATCAATGTCCAAGAAGGGGCGATTCAAACGCTACGAATGGAAGTGGACGACACACCTGCAACATGGCAACACTTTGAGATCACCGCCGATGAAACGTTGGAGGCAGAGATTTTCGCTATCGATGCAAAAGGAAACCAGTGGGTCATTCAAGCCAACTGGACCTTGGACCACCCCACCATGGGCGATTCCTCCTCCTTCCTCGAAATACTGATGGGCGACGGCACGACGTTCAGTCCGTACTTCGCTAGTGAATTCCCGTACATGCTTTGGGCGACTTACAACGATGGTATTCGTGAGCATGCCGTGGGCATCAACATCACTGTTGATCACGGTTTCCTGCACACAGTCTCCATCTCCGGTGTCGCTGATAACCCCAGCCGAAGCACGGGCGCAGCGTTTGAAATGACGGCCGATTACGAGGTTGACTTCAGTTCCGATCTCTACGATGCTGACAGCAATCGAATCGACGACGGTGTGCTGACATGGCTTGAGGTCAACGAAGCAACCGGCCAAGTTCGTGATATCACCACCGAACTGTTGCTCAACGACATGGTTTGGTCGGCACGTACGGTTGGCGAATGGACCATTGAAGCCTACAGTATCAGCGGAACAGGCTTCAATATCAGCGATAGCGTCACCATCACCGTCCTGCACGGTGTGGCGGTCACCGTTAACGCCGAGTTGAGCAGCACCAGCCCTGTGGCCGGTGACCGTGTCGAGATTCAAGTGACGGGGACCGACTTCGACGGGAATCAATTTGCACAAAATGTTGAATGGTCCGAAAATGGCTTGCCCGTCGCCACATTGAGCGTTATTGCAACCTCCGATGGAACCTATACTTACGACGCCGAAATCGCTGGTGTTCACAACCTCACCTATCAAGCGGGTGGTGCGGTGAATTCTGTGGCCGTCACTGTTTCACCGCAGAGTACGGTGGCTCGCTTGGAGGTCAACCTCTCGACGACCACGGTGGATCAACTTGCGAGCCTCGATGTCACGATTCGAGCCTTTGATGCGTTCGACAACGAAATCGATGTTCCCGGTAGCGTTCAAGTCGACGCTACCGGTCGTGCGACCACCACCATGATCGCCTCGAATTCCTGGACGGTGACCACACTGGACGACGGACCTCAAACCATTACGGTCGCCGTGGGCTCGGTCCGCGTCAACGAGGAAATCAACGTCGTCGGTAACCTTGCTGGCTTCTTTGAAGCCGGCGGCACCCTCTACTACGTTGGCGCAGCGCTCCTTGCTTTGGTGGCCGTTGTCCTCCTGGTGCTGTTGGTCATGTTCATGCGCAACACGGGCGGTGACGATTGGGACGATGATGACGACGATGAAGACGACGATCAACCGTCTTCATCCGGTCCAACCGGTCCAGCACCAGGTCCATCCGGACCAGCACCAGGTCCATCCGGACCAGCGCCAGGTCCATCCGGTCCAGCGCCGGGTCCATCCGGTCCAGCGCCGGGTCCATCCGGTCCAGCGCCGGGTCCCTCCGGTCCAGCACCGGGTCAAGGTGCGGCTGAAGAACCAGCTGAAGAATCGGCTTCTGAAACCACCGCCGAGTCCGATTCGGGAGATGGTATATCGGTGGATGAAGACGGTACGGAATGGTACGAAGACGGTGA
>JAYQVP010000004.1:117501-127995 GCA_038148515.1 Candidatus Poseidonia sp.
CGGGAGATGGTATATCGGTGGATGAAGACGGTACGGAATGGTACGAAGACGGTGAGGGAACATGGTGGTTCCGCGTCCAAGGCGCTGAAGACTGGCAAGAGTACAAGGATTGAGGCGGTGATTTCCTGAAGGTGCGAACAGCGTTGACGCTGGTCCTCTTGCTCATCTCGAGCGGACCACTGCTGGCTGCAGCACCTGCATCGCTCAACAAGGCTCCCCTTATCGCTCGCACAGGTGTAGCTGACCGTATCGAGATTCAAAGCTCCGAAGTCATGCTCTCAGCAGACGAGGTAGTTCAATTTGAGGCGGTTCTTTACGACGCTCTCAACAACGTGGTGGAAGGCAACATCTCGTGGTCAGCCAACAACGGGACCATCACTTCGGATGGGATGTTTTTCCCATGGTCCTCAGGCGTGGTGGAGATCGCTGCGAGTTCCAACGGATTGCAAGATCGGTACAACATCACAGTGACTCCCGGTGTGCCTGTTGAACTTGAAATCACGAGTCTTCAATTTGGCGTTTTGGAACCAACTCCCCTCACGGCCTCCATGATCGATGGACGCGGTAACCGAATGGGGGGTTCTGAGAACATGGTGTGGGACGTTGACGGGACGTTTGTTGGACGCGGGTCTCCTGATTGGACGCCTGATGACATCGGTGAATACGAGATGCGCGTGCGTTTGAACCAACTTGAGACACACGTCACTGTCACGGTGGCTGCTGGTCAGCCGGACCACTTTGAATTTGAACCCAACATCCGTGTTCGAGCAGGTGATTGGAGTTATATCACGCCCCGCTTGGTGGATGCCAACGGATTCGAGATGCCGCTGACGACGGCTGGCGCCCTCACTTGGTACGCCGAAAACGGGACATTTAACGAATTTGGAGCCTATTTTGCTGCACGAACGGGTCGGTGGAATCTTTCAGTCAGTGCCGGCAACGTGACAGGAAGCACACGCATTCAGGTCATCCCAGGCGACGCTGTGGCTTCTGAATTGATGTTCCTCAACGAACCGAGCGTCTTCATGGCCGGAGACGCCTATGAGTTGGTGTTTGAACGCCGCGATGCCAACGGGTACATCGGCTTTGTCTCTCCAGAAATCAGTTCGCTTAGCGCCACGACGGGGGGGTTGTCGGTTGACGACGAGGGTCGGGTCTATTGGAATCCCTCATCGACTGGGCCAGCCGTTATCGCAGGATACGATGGCGGGGTGCCGTCATTCCTCACGGTGACCGTCGAGCACGGACGACCCATTGATGTCGTGTTCAAAGTCACTCCCTCCTCCCCCTCTGCAGGCGATACGGCGGTGGTCGAGTTGTTGGCTGAGGACGTGAAAGGCAATCGGTGGGTTGTCAACGGTACGTTGACGATGACCATGGGTGAGGAGAGTGAAGTTACGAAGCGAGATCTTCACACACTTGTCCACGCCACAACCGCTCAATCGTGGCGTTTTGACGGAAGTTGGTTTGACAACAGGACAGGTACCATGTTCACCAGCGACACCTCGTTTGATGTCAAACCCGGTCGTTTGGCCTTCATCACCTTGGATGGCGACGGGAGCACGGTTCCTGCAGATGGCGAGATCGACCTTAATCCCACCTTTTTCGACGCCTTTGGTAACTCACTTGATGCGATGACGCTCAATTGGTCGCACAACGGCGCTGACATCACGTTGGAGATGCTGCTCAACGACGGTCGCTGGATTGCCTCCGGTGTCGGTGAGCACGTGATTCGCGTGAATGCGGCTGGTGTCTTTGCAACCGTACGGTTGACGGTCGTCGTTGGAGGCGCCCATGCTCTACAAACCGATGCCGACGAAGGTTTGACCGTCAAGGCCGGTGAGCCTTCCGACCTGTTCGTCCAAGTGGTCGATATCCACGGCAATATCGCTGAATCGACCAATGTCACGACGACACTCAATACAAGCCTCGGAGAACTGACCGCCTCGCCCACTGGAATTGGCTACTGGGCCTTTACTGGAAAATTGGTTGGTGAGTACGACCTGGTCCTTTCAGAAGCTGGAGCGGAGCACACGGTACCGATCATCGTTGAAGCCGGACAACCCGTTCGCATTCAGGCTTCAATGAGCCGAGCCTCGATCGCCGAGGGCGATGTTGTCCTGATGAATGCGTTTGGAACCGATGCCTTCGGCAACACCCTCACGATTCCACGCAGCAACACGAGCGTGACCTGCACGGCTGGGGATGTTGGCTTCGTCACCAACGGGACGTGGGAAGTCGATGTCACGACTGGAGGCACCGACCGCTCCTGTACGGTTCGTTGGAACGGCCTGTTGGCTCAGACCTTCTTCGATGTGGATGAAGTGTTGCTCGGAGGTGCTGTGGGGTCCACCAACACAGCCATGACCATGGCAGCGCTTCTTCTCTGTCTTCTGTTGGCGGTGCTGGTCGTCCTCAGTCGCAAAGCCAACGAGGGCCCGCAACGCGAATGGGTGGACGACGTCTTTGACGAGGACGATGCGGACGACGAGGTCGAAGCGAATCAAGAACAAAATGCCGAGGCCAAAGATGCATCGGAAACTGCCTTGGAACGGCACGGGCTTGATGAAACTGCCATCAAGAATTTGGCCAAGGAGGCCGGTAAGGTCGGCGTGATGCAAGCCACTCCGTCCACCACCCAAGGTCAAACAGGATGGTACGTTGATGTCTCGGAAGAACTTCAGTATTGGGAAGTCACGCCTGATGGCGAGTGGATTCGTCACGATTGATTCTCATCATCGAGTTGCTCAAACATCGCAAAGAACTCATTGATGTCAATTACGCCATCCTCGTCGGTGTCAGCGTTGTGGAAGATGGCTCGCGAATCATCCTTTGAATAGGTGAATCCGAGGGCTAGCAATGCGTTTTGAAACTCCTTGACGTTGAGGTGGTTCTTTCCACCAAAATCTGCGGCATGAAACGCTGTGATGCGCCGTTCGTGCTCGGTGACCGTGGCGAGCAAAAATTGTTCTTTAAACGAATCAAAGGGCGTCCGTTGAGCGATGTAGTGCTTTCGGCCATACAATCTGTAGGTCACCAAGCCGGCGGCGATGGCAACACCACCGCCAATGAACGCTTTGGAACCCATGAGAGAGATGAGGAAGGCTCCGGCAACGATGCCCCACAACTGCATGTAAGGGTACAAGGGGCTGGAATAGGAGGGCTTCCAGTCATGGATGTCGCTGGTTCGGCGAAGAACGATCACGCACGAATTAACCAGCATAAAAATCATGATTTTGAAACCCGACGCCAGTTTCACCACGTCTTTGAGCGGCAAGAATAGAATGGCCATGCACATCCCTATACCGGTGATGATGATGGGGATGTGTGGTGTTTCAAATCGGGCGTTGACGTTCTCTAACGGCTGAGGCAGAAGGTTGTCCCTGGACATGGCAAAGAGGAAGCGCGATGAACCCAGTACGCCGGTCAACGCCATCGATATCATGGTTAAGACTGCAATGAGGGAGACCACCACGCCAAACATGCTCCCGCCAAGAGCGGTAGCAAAGACGTTGATGGGGTCTTCTATCGCCGCCCCGTCGACGACATACCACCCCGCGGGCAACGTGGCCATCATGGTGAAGGCGAGAGCCGTATACAGCACTGTTGCGATGGCCAACGAGAGCATGATACCTGCCGGGAGGTTCTTTTCAGGTTCCTTGACCTCATCACCAATAGCCGCCACTTTGGTGACGCCAGCGTACGCAACGAAGACGAAGGCAGCGGTTTCGGCCAAGGTCCAGACGTCGGTGTTGAAGGCACCGCTGAGGGGTACGGAGGCATCGAAGTTGGCCGAGAACGGTGCCATCAAACAGAGGATGGCCAAGAGCCCTACGGTCGTTACAACGATGGGGGTTTGGATGGCTTTGACCTTGGAGACGCCGAGGATATTCACCACGGTGATGAACACCAAAGCGGACAGCGAAAGGACGTACATGTTCATCTCAACACCAAAATAGGTGGTGATCGCCATCAAGTAGGCCGAGAATCCGATCAAGGCAAAGGCTGACTTCAACAAAAACGAGGACCACAAGCCCAAACCGCTGATAGTCCCCACCATCGGTCCGTAGGTTCGCTCCAGATACACATAGGAGCCTCCGCTAGAGGGGAGGCCGGAGGACAATTCTGATTTTGACAACGCTCCCGGCAAAACAACAGAGGCAGCGAGGAGGAAGGCCAACCAAATGCCGGGGCCCATGATTTCCGCTGCGAAGGTGGGCGTCACAAAAATACCCGGCAGCATGGCTGAAAGGGACAAAATGACCACGCCAGTGAGGCCGATGGTTCGGGCGAACGTGCTCTTGATCTTAGCCGACACCGTCTTGACGTCGCCACGGGCGACGTCCCGAAGGAAGTTTGCAACGGGTCGCTTTGGCATCGTTGTTCCCCCGATTATCGTCTGTATAAGAGCGAGATAGTGAGTGCAAGCCTCCAAACCATATTATGGATTTGTCTTGATGCAGGCATAAAGCCCCGAAATCCGGAATCACTCGCCGAGGTGGACGATGACCTTCATCTCAACTGCGATGGGGGTGGGCAAAGCATCGATGGCGAGGGTGGTTCGTGTTGGACCGACCTGACCCAATGTCTCAGCCCAGACTTCGTTGTACCCCTCAAAATCCCGTTTCATATCGACGAGGAAGGTGGTGACATCCACGATTTGGTCCATGCGCGCACCCGCCTCTTCGACGATTCGCCGGACATTGTCCACGACGGCGCGTGTCTGAGCGCGAATATCGTACTCCAACGGCTCCCCGTTTTGGTCGTGGATGGGTCCACCCGGAATGTTGTTGGTCGCCGGTTGTCGGGGACCGACGCCAGAGAGGTAGAGCATGTTGCCCACGCGTCGAGCGTGCGGGTAAGCGCCAACGGGCATGGGTGCTCGGTCGGTGTTGACCGAACCAGTCGCCTCGGTGGGCTCCCATAACTCGGGACCGTGATGGCTCCGATTGTCGCCCTCGGGTGCAATTGGCTCAGGTGTCGGCTCGTCTTCGTGGCTGCTGTCCAATACCCCGCGTTCACCGTGGAAAAATTCAACATCGTCTTCGTCATACTCTTTGTCACCTGTTCCCGACGGCGTTGGGTCCAACAAGACCACGGCCCCCCCAGCACCGTGGATCGGCTCGTAGGCCAAGACACGACCGGTGAGGTTGTTGCGATTACCGTTCATGGCTGACAGCCACCACATGGGTTTGAAGGCGACCACCTTTTGGACGCGTATCTGTTGGTGTATCGTTCGTGAGAGTTGGCCAACGTCCTCCAGCCGTCCTTCCTGCATGAATTCCAAAATTTTCCGGTTCCACTCATCGTCCTTCAGCGAGTGGATTTTGTCCTCTCCGGGTTCGATGAAGTCGGTGAACATCCGGTTGGACAAGGACATGGCCGTGACGGCCACTGCACGACGTCCTTGAGCCTCAATCACGTCAAGGCAGGCTTTGGCAAGGACGGTGGTCTCGCTTCGGTTGGCGTACATGTTGGACGAGACGATGACCGCTGGGATGCGATTGTCAGGGTTGAGGAGCGTCAGCGCTACAACCGAGCCAACATCAATAGGGAATCCTTTGTAGTTGACACACCGACTTTGCAGGCCACGCGTTCGATTGGCTTCGTCCCATGCGTGGGCAAATTCTTGATCGATGTTGAACGAATAGTGGATGGAGCCAAGGTCGTGGAAATCGTGGTCGACCATGACCCATTCGGGATTGGGGTCCGCTTGGATCTGATGACCAATGATGGAGGGCCACGTGGTGGAATAAACGATGATCAGGTCGGCGTCAAGCGAGCGGATGTGTTCGGCGGCTTCATCGAAGGCGTTGCGCAAGCGTCGCCAACCAGGGTTTTGGTCGGGTGCCAAAACGGTGTGCGGATGCACTGGGACCACGAAGGAGCCAACGATGCCCGCCTGTGTCATTCCGCCTTCACCTCGTGGGCGTAGCAAGGCCATTCAACCACTGCATTGCCCGTACCAATGATGGTGCCGTAGCCGTGGAGGATAGCAGGGTAGGTGGGAACATCAAGGGTTGAGAGCAACCACGACAACCCTCCACCGTCGCTTTCAGCGATGGCTTGCTCGGTGAATTCTGGCATTTCGTCCAAGATTCGTTGAGCTTGTCCCGTTCGCATGTAGTCGATGATTCGCATGTCCCAAAGGTGCATGGCATGACTCGTGATGTGTTCTTTGCTCATGTCCTCGGGAACCTCTGATTCGGTTGTGAAGTGTCGGTGGGAAAGAGAATTGCTGGCGAGGACGACCACTTTTTTGCCGCTCGCTTCAATCGCTTTTCGAGTCACCTTGCCCAATTCAACCATGATCTCCTGCATCACTTCCACTGAGTAATACGCCGTTGAGCGATTGCTGGAAATCACCACCAAGGGTTTGTCCCAATCGGGGTTGAACAAGTGGCCAGTGGTGATGGTGCCGTAATCCACTCGGAAATCCGGGTTTTCCATCATTTTAACGGGCAAGCCTGCGGCAGCCGCTTCGTCGTGAATGGCCTTTGCCAATTCCACGTCCACGTTCATGTCGTAATGGTAGCGAAACAAGTTGGGGAAAATAGGGTCCACAGAAAGGCCTTCAAAATGGGGGAGGCCGAGGAAGTGGGTGCCGATGTAGGTTTGCCAGTGCGGTGATAAGAGGACGATGGCGTCGTATTCGATGGTTGCCAACGAGGCCCGCAATCGTTCGTATCCCCAGCGCAATTGTTCCCAGCCACCTTCCGCCACGGGTTCGTTTTGGGGTGGATTTTCGGCGTAGACCAAATGAGGTGGATGAGGGGCGATACAACCTGCGACAATCTGTCCCTTCGCCATGCTACGGCCAAGCCTTCGGGGTTTAATTCTTCATCGCATAGCAACGTTCGCTCTGCTTCAAGGCCAATCGCTAAACGGGAACGAGCCGTGCCCGAAGCATGGAGCGAGACGATGCTGCCCCAGTTGCGCAGGTGGAGGTCTTGCCTCAGCCATCCTCCGCGACGTGGGGCGAGACATGGGTGAACGTCGTCGCACCAGCGCTCATGGGCGTTGTCTTGGGAGCGTTGTGGCAAGTCTTCATCCAACCGAGGCTTTCGCTGAATTTGCCGAACCCAATTCAGGCTTCACTGATGGTCTTGTTGCTCATTTCACCGTTGATGCACCGATGGTTCACCGACCACGAGCAAGGGCGATGGAAGGAATATACTGCAGGCGTCCTCGTCTTGGGGTTGCCCCTTGGTGCGGTGTGGTTGAGTGGCTATGGCGGTTTCATCTGCGGCGGTTATCTTTCCATCGTGATCTGGATTTGGGTCAGCACCTCCTGGTGGCGATTCCGTCTCCCTCCATTTCGTTCAGCGTTGTGGCACACCTTGGGGGTCAATGTCGGTGCCCTTGGGGGCTCCCTGATGGCCTACGGGTTGGTCGCCTGATCACGAACTGTACGATTCCTCAGCGTTGGGAAAGTCGTTCGAACGAACGTCGTCGCAGTAGTGTTTGATGGCCGTTTCGATGGATTCAGCGAGGTTCAGGTAGCGGCGCAAGAAGCGTGGAGAAAAATCCATCGTGATGCCCAAGAGGTCGTGGAGCACGAGAACTTGACCGTCCACATCAGGGCCGGCGCCAATACCGATGGTGGGGATGCTGAGGGCTTGTGTCACCCGTTGTGCCAGTTCCTTCGGTATTTTCTCAAGAACGATGGCAAAGCATCCTGCTTCCTCGAGAATCTTTGCATCGGCTATCAGTTTCTCAGCCTCCTCCTCTTCCTTGGCCCTGACCGAATACGTCCCGAATTTGTAGATGGATTGAGGGGTGAGTCCGAGGTGGCCCATCACGGGAATGCCTGCGGTGAGAATGCGTTGAATCGACTCCACGATTTCAGCCCCGCCTTCGAGTTTCACGGCGTGGCCCTCCGACTCCTTCATGATGCGGATGGCCGACTCAAGTGCTTGCCTGGAGTTCCCTTGGTAGGTGCCAAACGGCATGTCAACCACCAGCAAGGCACGGTCAACGGCTCGTTGAACACACTGAGCATGGTAGATCATGTGGTCCAGGGTCATGGGTACGGTCGTGACCTGACCTGCCATGACGTTGGATGCCGAATCGCCAACCAATATCACATCGACGCCGGCTTTGTCAACCAGTTTCGCAAGGGAATAGTCGTAGGCGGTGAGCATGGTTATTTTTTCTCCAGCGCGCTTCATTTCTTGAAGCGTGTTGGTTGTGACCTTGCGTGCAGCACCGTACACCGACATGGTTCCTCCACCTCGGAGGTCGTTTTCAATTCGTCGCTGGGCCTATTCATCCTCGACGGGAGGTGGCTGAAGGTGTGTCCGCAGTTCATGCATGGCTTCTTCTGTCGTGGTTGAGGCCAAGAGTTGTTGGCGAGGTTCGAGTTGGTCAAAGGACAACGCAGCGATGTTGAACAACGATTCTGGAGTCTCATTGATGTTCTGCTCGCAAAATGTTTCGGCCCAGTCGTGTAGAATCGTGGCTTCCACGTTCATCTGTTCGCCAACGCGGTGGATGATGGACACGGCGAATTGGGCTACCTCGCTTTGTTCGTCTTCCGTCAGCGGGCGCAACTCATCAAGATAGGTCACCTTGGCTGACATGAAGAGATTGAACGTGGGGCTGTTGGCGGGGACCCGTTCGAGCAATGAGTGGACATCGGGTGCTACACCGTCCTCCATCAAATCGGCCATCGTCGGGTCAGAGAAGGGGGGAAGGGCGGGTTCGACCACCTCGTCAATGAAAAAGCGACGTCCACCTTCAACCGTGATGAAGTGGTTCAGTCCTTTGGTTTCGTGATGGACAATGGTTGCTTCGCATCCGTGGCGTCGGGGGCCGTCCCAGCCCTTGACCGGCGAGAACGGGTCGTTCATGACCAAGCCAAAGGGCCGTTCGTCGAGGATGCAGGTGTCAAGCATCTGGCGGTATCGCGGCTCAAACACCCGCAACTCCTGGATTTCACCGGGGAACAGAACCATGGGCAAGACGAACAACGGCAACGGTGCTTCGTCCACAGACCGTGTTCGGCCCAGTATCTTTTGAAGATGTGTTCTTATGGTTGTTGAACGCAGATGTTGGTCAGTTCTGAAAAGAATCCGATGGACCACATGCCTCCCTCGCGCCCTACTCCAGATTGTTTGACGCCGCCAAATGGTGTTCGCAAATCCCTGTTCAGCCACGTGTTCACCCACACGATGCCGGTTTCGATTCGCTTGGCAAAAGCGTGACCACGTTCGGGGTCGGCGGTCCACACCGAACCGGCCAATCCGTACGCCGTTGCGTTGGCCATCTGCACTGCTTCATCCTCGTCGTTAAAGGTGTGAACCGTCACCACAGGGCCAAAGATTTCCTCAGTCGCCGTCCGAGATGTGGCACTCAATCCGTCGATCACAGTGGGGTGAAGGAAAGCACCATCAGGAGAAACATGCTGCACCGGGCATTGGTCAGCCGTGCCTCCTGTGAGCAACCGGCCGCCTTCTTCAATCCCCAAGGCAATGTAGGACTCGACTTTGGCTTGATGGTCACGGGAAATCACCGAACCCATCTGGGTTGTTTCATCGCTTGGGTCGCCCACCTTCAATCGCTGAACGGCTTGAACAAACTCGGTTTTGAATTGCTCGGCAATGGAGGCGTGGACCAAAATGCGAGAGCCGCACAAACACACCTGACCCGAGTTGGTGAAGGACGCTCGGACCACATCGTCCATGATGTCCTCCAACGGAGCGTCGTCGAGTACGATGGTGGCGTTTTTTCCGCCCAGTTCAAGTGAGAGTTTCTTGAACATGGGTGCGGCAGTGGCAGCAACCACCTTTCCTGTCGCTGTTCCACCGGTGAAGGAAATGCCGCGAATGTGGGGATGTTCCACGATCGCTTGGCCCACTTCGTGTCCGTAACCGTGAACGAGGTTGAACACCCCTGCAGGGAAGTTCAACGCATACAATGTTTTGGCCAGGAAGTTGGCGGTCAGGGGCGTCATTTCGGAAGGTTTGGCGACGATGGTGTTGCCCATCAGCAAGGCTGGAGCGACCTTCCATGAGAGGAGGTACAGCGGGAGATTCCAAGGCGTGATCAGACCAACGCATCCCACGGGTGAACGGTGAACGTGGTTGATGGCTCCGTGGTCCTCAAAGGTCGTGGGTTGCAATTGCTCACCCATCTGTGCGAAAAAGCGAAAATTTTCCACCGAGCGAGCAGCATCAACTCGGCGGGCCAATGAAATGGGTTTCCCAGTATCGGTGCTCTCGAGCATGGCAATTTCCTCGCTTTGGGCCTCAAGAGCATTGGCGATGCGGTGCAGCCATGAAATACGCTCCTCAAGCGTGGTTGCTGCCCAAGACGCTTGCGCCGCGAGTGCGGCGTTGGTTGCAGCGTCGACATCGTCGGCTTGACTCCGAGGGATGGTGGTGATGGTCTCCCCCGTTGCCGGGTTGATGTCGTCGATGGTGGCGCCGTCACTTGCCTCAACGAACTCGCCGTTGATGTAATTCAACACCGGACCCATCATGCGCCCTCCGT
>JAYQVP010000004.1:128095-153669 GCA_038148515.1 Candidatus Poseidonia sp.
CAATCCATCGGCTCCTTCTTTGGCGATCACTCGGCCTTCGCCCGCCTTGAGGATGGTGGAATCCAACCGGTTGAAACCGCCCACCAAATCCGGGTGGCGAACCATGGCTTCCCAAATCCAATCATCGTCCTTGTCCCGAACAAGCCCGGCGTAAATTTGGGCGAGTTCAGCCACCGTGTTGGACACGGTGGGCAAACCACAACCGTCCTTGGCGATACGAAGCGGCGTCCATCCCTCGCCCAAATAGGTGCGCAACTGGTCCATGTAGGCGTGAAACACTTCGTGGGTAGGCAGCGTGTAACCGGCACGTTTCCAGCCTTTGGCTCGGCAACCTCGCAAAATCGCAGCGTGTTCTCCTGAACAGGTGTGGAACCAACGGCGAGGTCGGCGAACCTGTCGGCCAAACTGAATCAGCGGGACATCAAGCGGGGTGAGCATCAGCGGCCATTCGGCTTCGTTCAGTAAGGATTGAGCCGCCGCCACATGTTCGGTGTCGCCGTTGTGGGATGCGACAGCGATGGCCTTTTGTTCCCACGAGCAATCTGCGAGTTCCTTGGTGAATGCCTTGAGCATGAACGGTTTCATCATCGAACGCCCGTAACACAGGACATTGCCCCCAAATGAATGGATGACTTCGTCACCGTGTGCCCAAGCCACTGCTCCGTGAATTGTGGTCTCCGAGACGCCGTTTCGTCGGTAATCCACCAGCGGTTCCCATGCGACCTCCCGTCCGGTGGGGATGCCCTCAACTTGCTCTCCCAATGGGGAGTTGGGGTACATGGCTGAGCCCGGTTTGCCCGGTTGGACAGCCGAATGCGTGTCGTGGCGAATGCCCATGCTCACTTCGCCCCCAACATGGTTTCGACCAGTGGCACCACTTGTTCCATGTACGCCGTCATGTTTCGGCACACGCGCTCGCTGTCGTGGTTGAAGAAATCAAACCAGGCCATGATACGGTCGTGACGGTGGAAACGGTCCACCATTTGTTGCGCAATGTCCTGCACGTTGCCAATGAGTGCGTTGTCTGCGGCGCGGCTGACTTTGCTCGGGTCAATGGTGCCCTCAAGGGCGTTCCAATAGGCGCTGAGGGCGCGTTGTGCTTCGTCGTGAGCCGCCGAGGTTTGCTCTTCAGGCGTCAAACCCTCCTCGGCGTTCAAAAACACAAAACTGGTGCGTGGCATGTCACTCCGCTGCCAGGCACCTCCGTCGGGGTGGTACACCTCCTTCATTCGCTCGTGCGTGGCGTCGATGACCTCGGGCGAGGTGATGGAGAGGTTGAACACCTTGACCGGCAAAATCGTGTTCACGAAAGCCTGCGCGGCAGGGTCATGGGTGCCAGCGACCAACTTCAACAAGTCACGTCGGAACGAGGATGGGACGATTTTGAGGTCCTCAAAGACGTAACGGGAGGGGATGTCAATGGATTCGGGCGTTTCGTCCAAGGCTTCGAATTCAATCGCCGCATCCACGACCGCCTGCCAATCCTCGTCGCTTCGGAAATTCGCTCGGGTCAAGGTGGTGGAACGGACCATGGTTGAGTTGATCACATCGCCACGCAGCAAACGAAGGAAAATTTCGGCAGCCTCCATGAAAATTTGTCCTCGCAACGCCGGCCACGCCGCTTCCTCAACCGATGTGCGGGGTACGATACCATAAGGTCGAGCCATGAATTCAAAGCGTCCGGCTGAAAAGCCCACGTGCAAGCATCGCTTTTCCTCTGGATCGAGGCCGTGGAGGCTCAACACATTGGCGATTCGTTCCGCTTGGGCAATGGGTCCGCCTGATGCGAGAATCGACACGACGGCACTACCGATTTCGATTGACGATGTGCGTCGAAAGGATTCAAGGGCCAATTGGGGAAAATCCGTACACAAACCCACTTCTCCTTTCCAGTGGGGGACGACCGGTTGTCGGTTTGATTTCTGTGTCTCCGTGGAAAGGTGGGCTTGAGCAATCCATCCTGTGCCAAATCCCAAACGGTCAGCGAGTTCGAGTTGCTGGAAATAGTTGCGAAGCATCGTGGCTTCGTCGGGAACATGCCCGTCTTCGTCGGGTGTCTGTGAAATGGAAAAGAAGATGTCGTGTTCCATGCTCACTCACCGATTGTTCCACTTCGCCATGGCACATAATCAGTATGGCGAGGATGCCTCGTCATCGTTGGGAGGGGGTTGGTCCCTCAATTGTGTCAAATCGTGAATTCGTTGTCGGAGTTGGGCAGGTGCAGGCACATCCATCGCCATGAATTCGTGCAGGCAATCGGACAGGGTCAGCATGGCGGTTTCGTACTGTTGCTCGATTTCCGAGAGGTCGGCCAACCCCCAACTTGCCACCAGTTGACCCGATAGGCTGCCGATGTTTTTCGCCAGTTCAAGCGAACGATTGAACAGGTCTCGGGCAGCGTCGAGTTCGCCAACGGTGGCTTGGCAGTGGGCCAAATCCGCCAACGCTTCCATTTGCCCGTATTCGTCGTTGGCGGTCATGAACAATTCCAACCGCTCGGTTCCGATGGCGATGGCCGTGCTGTCGTCGTGTTGACGCTTGGCGATCGTCATGAGCAAGGCCAATCCGTAGGACCGTCCTTCCAGGTCCTCCAAGGCCTTGCGAAGCACCAGAGCTCGCTGTGCAGACGTTCGGGCCTCGTCCAACCGGCCTTCTGCCAGATGCATCAAGGCGATGTAATGGTGAACGGCAGCCGTGAAGCCTTGTGCGTCGGCCATCGATTCAGCAGATTCAGCGAGGTGGAGAAAACTCTCAACGTCGGCGTTCATCGTTTTCATGGCTTCGAACCGAGCCCAACCGCGCTCCTCATCGTTGGTGGCGACGGTGGCTGCATGTTCGAGCAAGCGGTCCACCAAGTCGTCCCGTTCCAGTTCTTGGGCCAGCGGGATCAAACGCAGCGCAAGCGGCGTGTTGATGTGGTCCATGGAGCCTCCCGCAGTGAGCATGTCAAGCACTTGGCGCGCACGCTCCGGGGAAACTTCGTTGTCCATCAGACCACCTCAAATGGAGCGCAATCGGCCACCATCGACGGCGAGACTCACCCCGCGTATCCCGCCGGAGGCAGGAAGGCACAGGAAGGCGATAGCGCTCGCTGTTTCCAAGGGGTCAATGAGCCGGCCAATGGGCACTTGGCTCAGCCATCCGTTCTGGACTTCATCCAGCGATTTTCCGGTTCGCTCTTGAATGGAGGAGGCCAAACTATCGAGACGTTCGGTGTTGGTGAAACCCGGCAGAACATTGTTGATGGTGATGCAAGGGGGGAGTTCGTTTGACAAGGATTTGGCCCACGAGGCCATCGCACCCCGCAGGGTATTGGACAACCCGATGTTGGGGATGGGTTCCTTCACTGAGGTGGAGATGATCTGCACGATACGACCGTATCCCTCCGATTCCATGCCGGGGGCAAGTTGTTGCACCAAGGTGTGAGCCGCGTAAAGGTGACGCTTGAACGGGGCCTCAAAATCCTCGACCCCGTTGTTCATCAACGGGCCACCGGGGGGTCCTCCCGCGTTGTTGACCAGAAGGTGGACGGGTCCGCTTGAGGCGAGGAGATCTTGGATGGCGGCTTGAAGCGATGCGGTTTCTTCAAGGTCGAGCACAAGGGCTTGGTGGCGTCCGGGGCCGAGGGTGTCCAGCGTGGTGCACAAGGCATCAAGAGCGGGTTGGTTGCGTGCACAAACAGTAACGTCCGCTCCTGCTTTTGCGAGCATTTTGGCCGTGGCTTCGCCGATGCCTTTGCTTGCACCGCACACCAATGCGTGGTGCCCTCTCAGGGCATGTGGGGCGTACGGGAAATCATCACCCAGCAGGTCCATGCTTTGGGCACGCTGCTGGCCTTCATAGGTCTTGGGTTCACAACCAGTCGACCAACGTGTTGAGTTGAACCAACCAATCATCGCTCGCGACGTCGATGATGTCGTAGTGGTTACCTGGCAACCACACTTTCTGCACATCCGCTCCTTTGGCGTTCATCACGCGTGCGTAGGTTTCGGATTGCGTCAACGGCACGTCCTCATCCTGTTCACCGTGGAACAGCACCACGGTGGTTTGCGGCGGGTGGTTCACCGGGTTCAATTGCCCCCACACCGTTTCGTTCGCTTCGGGCGCACATCCAATCCAACGTCGG
The DNA here is from genome assembly GCA_038148515.1 of Candidatus Poseidonia sp. Taxonomy (GTDB): domain Archaea; phylum Thermoplasmatota; class Poseidoniia; order Poseidoniales; family Poseidoniaceae; genus Poseidonia. Next base: position 132,222 of record JAYQVP010000004.1, read on the forward strand.
ACTGCATCACCCTCGTCGGAAAGACGGGCATGATCGGCGCCAACAATGTCGGTAATCGGGGCTTGAGCCAGCGCTAACCATGGGCGCCGCTCGGCCTTGGCGCTCATCATCAACGCCAGGTGGCCGCCCGCCGAGTGGCCCATCACCATCGAACGCATGACATCAATGCCGGGAAGCAGGGCCAATTGACCCCATGCTCGCAACACATCCGAGAGAGTGTCCATCCAAACGCCTTCATCACCCGGAGCCCATCGCTTGAATTCGATGTTCCATGCCGCAATGCCAGCCTCGGCCAAATCTTGGGCGATCGGCGTCATCAAGTCGAGCGTGTATTGTTCCTTCCAAAACCCACCGTGAATGAGCATCACGCAGGGAACACCCTCATCCCTTTGGAAAGGGGAGGGGTCATCGGGCATATGGAGGTCGGCAAACTGCCACGGTTCAGCGCCCCACTGCATTCGGTCAACGGCCACGTGCGTCACCCTCAGGGGCAGTAGCGTCGTCGGTCCCGTGGGAACAAGACCGTTTCTCGAACATTTTTCGCACCGGTGAGTTTCATCAGAATTCGCTCAACACCCAATCCCCAACCGGCGTGGGGGGGTACGCCGTGGCGGAAACCAGCAACGTAGAATTCAAACTCCTTAGGGTCAAGGCCCATGGCTTCGAGGTTGCGGACGAGGACGTCCAAGCGGTGCTCGCGCTGACCTCCAGAGGTCATTTCGTCCCGGCCAAAATTCAGGTCGAAGCCACGAGAGAGTTGCTCTCCAGTGCTCCCCAATTCGCCTTCAACCTGGTGGATGTAAAACGGTTTGAGCGACATGGGCCACCTTGGAAGGAAATAGAATTGAGGGAGATCTTCGGCCAACAGATCGGAGTTTTCGGCATCGATATCGTCACCCCACTCGATGGAGCCGCCCTTTTCTTGGATGATACGGATGGCATCGCTGTATTCAACTCGGGGGAAGGGCAATTGCGGTACGATCACTTCGATGGGTTCCTCATCCTGCGTCGCTCGGTATTCGTTGATGGTGGCGATGAGGGCCTGACTCTCTGCTTCGGTTGCGACAGAGGACCAAATGTGATGGAGCATCCGTTCCAACACGCCCATCACATCATCGTCGTTGGCCCATGAACACTCGATGTCAAAGGAGATGAATTCGTTCAGGTGGCGATAAGTGTCGTGCTTTTCCGCACGGAACGCAGGACCGATTTCAAAGACTCGCTCCAAACCTCCGCTCATGCATAGCTGCTTGAACAATTGCGGGGACTGGTTGAGGTAGGCTGGCGTGTCAAAGTACATCATGGGAAACAAATCGGTCCCCCCCTCGGTCGCTGTGGCGACGATTTTTGGGGTGTGAGTTTCGATGAAGCCTTCGGAAATCAGGTGCTCTCGGCCGAATTGAAGCACTTTTCCTCGCAGGCGAAACATGGCGTTGACGTGGGCGCGTCGCAAGTCCAAGAATCGGTTGTCCAGTCGGGTGTCCAACTCAACATTGACCGTGTCCGTTACGCCCAAGGGCAAGGGTGCTTCGGCTCGAGCGATCACGTTGACCTGCGAAGCGATGACCTCGTAAGCAGGAGGCGGAGTCGGTTCGCCTTCCTTGACCTTCGGAGGGCGCTTGAGGGCAACTGTACCGGTGAACTGCAAGGTGGACTCTCGAGTCATTCGCTGTACCAAGTCCAGTGCGTCTTCGCCCACGTTATCGCCCTTGAGGAAGATTTGCAACGTGCCCGTACCGTCGCGAAGGTCGACGAAACAGATGGCTCCTTTGCCTCGATTGGCTTCCATGAAGCCGATGACCGTGACTTCTTGGTCAACGAGGTCAGCACCGTTGGCTTGCACTTCCCCGAGCGTGTGGCTTCGATACGCGGTTGGAATCCATGTGGCCATGGTGTGAGGGGGCTGCCAGCACAACATGAAGCATTCGCTGAAGGCTGATGGCCTGTGAAGCGTCCATCCCACCGGCCAAGTGCCCGAAGTCTCTTGAACACGGTCGTGCTGGTTAGCGTATGTCCAGCCGACGCCGAGCCCTGACCTGTGTGCTCGTTCTGTTGTTGACCGGTCTCTCCCCACTCTTGACAACGGTTCAGGCGGCGGATTCCATCTTGCTGACGGCCAGCAGCCAAAACGTTGTGCTGGTCCCCGGCCAGAGCACCAACATCAGCATCGACATTGAAAACAACGGTTCGAGCATTGAGACCTTCAACATCAGCGTCGACGACAGTTCGTTGGCGTCGTATTGGGAGATTCTGCCCGTGGACACGACCGTCGCTAATGTCTTCCCTACATGGTCCAAAAACACCACCGTCGTGATTCGGCTGCACGAGGGAGCCACCGTCGCAGACAGTGGTTCGTTTACCGTGACGGTGACCGAGCCGGATGCTGGTGTATCATCCACCATCACCGTGTACGTGACCGTTGCTCCATCGTATCACCCCTCGCTAACCGCCTCAGGCAACGCACTCGTGTCCATGGCGGCCGGTGCTTCGCTGAACCTTACATACGAAGCGACCAATTTGGGTACGGTCAGTGACACCTTCCTGCTCGATGTTGAAGTGGTTCCGGATCTCGCTTCATGGTGGGCCAATCAGACCAATGGAAGCACGGGCAACGGGACCGGAAACGGAACGGGGAACAACGGCAGCAATCAGAGCAACCAATCCTCCCCGCTCACGGTGCTCATGTACGGCAACAGTTACACTTCTGCCAACGGTTTGGCTGCTTTGGTCGACGACCGATTGGACGATACGGGCCTTAACGCAACCGTCCAAAGCAACGCCGCCGGAGGTTACACGCTAGCGGACCATTGGGCGGATGTCAATGCCTCGGGAACACCATGGAACTCGAGTTTGCGAAATGCAGCATGGGATTATGTGCTTCTGCAGGACCAATCTCAAGTCCCTTCCTTCTCCACCACCTCCTCTTCGTGGCAGGAAAGCAAGAATGCCTCGGTGGCGTTGAGTCACGAAATTGAAGCAGAAGGGGCGTCAACGGTCTTGTTCTTGACGTGGGGACGGCGAGCCGGCGACGGCGTGAACGCCTTCAACAACAACTTCACCTCCATGCAGGATCGATTAACTGAAGGCTATACGCGATACGCTGAGAACATCTCCAATGCCGGTAACAGCGTCTACATCGCTCCGGTCGGATTGGCGTTCAAAACCCTTCACGATGCCGTCGTTGCTGACGGTGACGACCCGACACAAGCGGGCAACGTGTTCTACGACTTGTACACCTCGGACGGCAGCCACCCCTCCCTGACCGGCTCGTACCTCGCCAGTTGCGTCCTGATGTCAAGTCTTACCGGCGATGCGTGTGCTGGACTGACGGACAGCGTGGCGATCAACAGCACGGTGAAGTTGGAACTCCAGCAGGCTGCTGACGATGTCGTATTCAACCAAACCTCTGGGATGTCCTACTATCCTTGGGACGTTTCGGGCTCATCGGCTTTTGGCCTCGGCAGTTCCATCCCTTCCGGTTGGTATCTGCAGTGGCAGGACGATGAGTTGGCCGAAGTCGCCGCGGGTGCAACGAGAAGCACGACGCTTTCACTGACTGCTCCTGCCGATGCGGTTCCAGATTACTACGGGTACCGGCTCACCATCGCTTCGGTGAATGGCAACATCACCTCCTCGACCGTTCTGGTGGTCGGCATTGAAGCCGAACCCGCTCTCTCGTTGGCCTTCCTCGACCAGGACGGGGACTTCATACCTGGCAACAGCACCATCACCTCGGTGCAGGTGACCAACACCGGCAACCAAGCCTTGGATGTGGAATGGTCCGTTGTTACGGATGCGCCGAACAGATGCACGGCCGCTATGGTTGACGCTCAGTCCTCGGGGATACCTCCCGGCGATGTGGTTGATGTGGAGTTCATGCTCACATTCGCTTCATCCAGTTCCAACGGCGATGCGTGCGAGGTGTCCTTGACTGGAATTGACGGCTCGTCAGGTGCAGCGCTGCCCGGCGGCACCTCAACCTTCACCATTCTCGCCGATGAGCGAGTGGATTTCAGCCTCGCAGGCCCCTTGACACCTGTTGAAATGACGCCGCTGGCGGGAGCCAATTACGAACTGCGCGTCAGCAACCAAGGCAGCGATGCGGCGACCTTCTATCTCGATATTCTGCCCACCACCGGTTTGACCACGCTCATGGTCAGTGGGAGTGCCGTTACAGTGCAACCAGGTGAAACGGGGGCATGGACCGTGAACACCAAGGCGCAGGCCGACATGTACGGTTCGCTTGAACAAGCCTTTGCCACCTCCTACCGAGGCGTCACGGTAACGGCGGATGTGACCATTGAATTGCTTGAAGTCGCCGACCTTCACATCCTCGAACCCAGCGAGGACAGGGTGCAAGTCCAACCGGGCCGCGAAGCGGTGGTGAGCGTGGTTTTGGTCAACGAGGGAACAGCCAACCTCTCCCTGACCTCGAGCCTTTCCGGATTGCCAGCAGGGGTGACAGCCACCGTATCGCCTTCTGGCCTTTCGTTGAACCGTAGCGAACAAGCCACGGTCACCTTGACGCTCAACGCCTCAAACGGCGTGCCTCCGGGCACCTCTGAGGTGGTGTGGTCCTACGGCGATGGAGGGATCAGCAGCGCGTTCTCGTTTGACCTGATGGTGGTGGACAGGGTTGATGTCCAAGTAAACACCGTGACTTCGCGCCTGTTCGCCAATCCGTTATCGGCCACTTCCCTGACCGTTGACGTGACGAACACCGGCACGGCTGCGGATGTGTATGCCATTGAATGGGCCACGGAAAGCGAGGGTGATTGGTATTCCTTCTCCATTTCACCCACCACCTTCCAACTCAGCGCTGGTTCGACGCAAAAAGTCATCGTGGAGGTCACGGAACGTTCACAGGGTGCTCCATCAGATGGTGTCGACTACACCTTTGCCGTGACCTCGACGACGAACACCGATGCGTCCGATTCGCTCGTGGTCACGGTGGCTTCGGTCCAAGCGAACGCCGACCTTCGAGTTCTTGAGGATAAGTCGTCGGCCAAACCTGGCGGGAACGTCTACGGCAGTGTTATTGTGACCAACACAGGCAGCGCCAGCGACACGTTCACCGTCACGACCGTCGGGACGGACTGCGGCCTTGATACCAGCGTCACCTTGGGTCCTGGTCTGTCTTCCGATGCCCTTGGTTGGTCGTGTGTTGTGCCCAACGACGCCCCAGCGGGTCAGCGTTCCATCGTGTTCCGGGCCGTCAGCGCGTTGCGAAGCAACGTCGCCATCGAAGAAGCCACTCTCTACACCGTCGATGCCGACTGGCCAGGGAACACGCTTGTAGCGATCACCGTGGAAGCCGCGACACTCACGCTCGGTGTCGACAGTTTCTCGTCCACCACGGTCGTCGTTGAGAATTTGGCCAACACCGAAATTTCCGGTTCGCTGGACGTCTTGGGTCAAGACACAGGCCTCATGCTCATCTCCTGGCAGCGCCAAACCGACCAAAGTTCCACGAGCGATTACGTGCTGTCGTCGGGTTCTCGGGTGGAATTCAAGCTGACCGTGACCTCGAACACCGCTCGCGCTGGCGACGGCGAAATTGTGGTCCGTGCAACCTCAACTGGCGGTGGTGTGTTGACTTCCGACCAATCCCTCCCGCTTCGCGTAGTGATTGAAGGGCCAGAACTGCCGCCCAACGGGTTGTCGCTTCCGCTGGGGGTTTCGGTGAGCCAACCCATGACGCTGGGTGTGATGGGTGTTGGGTGGTTGCTCGCTGTGGCCTTCTTCCAAGTGCTTCGGCGCAAGGGCGCTTCATCGCCCGATGCAATCGAGGCGGAGGGCATCGATGAGGAAGAGGCAGACGATGAAGATTTGAAACATGACCCCCCCGAACTGGGGTACAATGAATGCCGAATGGACGGTGACAGCAAGGTGAATTGCCCCACGTGCTCGGCCCGGTTGGGTGTGCCCCGTGGCAGCACCCCTCCCTTCCGATTCACCTGCCCAACCTGCAGCAACAAAATCCGAGTCGTTGAATGATCAGCGACGTGCGATGAGCAAAAAGGCCGTGTGGCCGAACGGTCCGTTCACCGGGCGAATGCCACCTTTGGAGGCCCGACCCCACTCCCGTTCCATCAACTCCCCCGCCCACTCTACGGTGAGCCCCGCTTCTTCACAGGCCTCCCATGCTCGCTCGAGTTGTTGGGTGACGGGACAATAGCATGCCAAGCGACCGCCAGCGGCCAACAGGGGGGCTGTGGCCGCAATCGCCGACGGGTGCTCGGGTAAGTCAAGAAGGACGGCGTCCACCTCATCTGCCTGAAGGGCGACGGCTGAGGCTTGGTCCTCGATGGTTCCCTCAAGGTGTGTATGGTGGGGGAATTCGGGCCATGAATCGGCTGCCCTTGCGAGGTTTTCAAGGGCTACATCGGCGTGTTCTGAACGAGGTTCCACAGTGAAATGGGAGCCCGAGCTGCCCAAGACCCGAGCGATGTGCAACGACAGCCCGCCGCTACCGATGCCTGCTTCCAGCACTGTATCCCCCGGGCCCAGCCCCAGACGAGCGATCAACACTCCAGCGTCTTTGCTCCCGATGGTTTGGGCGCGCCGTACCATGCCGTTGGTGAGTTCGGGCAATCGTGTTGGCGCAACGATGAGTTCCTTCTGTCCGATGGTGATGCGGTCACCAACCGCTGCACCGTTGAGCGCTTGCATGGCGTCAAAAACGCCCAGTCCCTTGACTTTTTGCGAGCCATCCTTGACCTGAACCACGTAGGTCCGTCCGTCTTCATCAACAAGGACAGCCCAATTCGCCTTCTCCATGCAACTGGGCGAAGGTGTGGGTGGTTAAGTCCTTCCGTGCGTTCTGCCAGTATTCACTTGCATCCGTTCATGCGTTTTGAGTCGTTTAGGCGACTACTTGATATACCTTCCACGGGCTGGATAAAGCATGAAACCCGCCGTGCGTATGCTCGCCCTCTCAATCGTCGCTATCTTCCTTGGAAGTTTAATGTCCGGCATGATGGCTGAATTGTATCAAACACCGCTTGAGTCGCTTGAAGAAGTGCCTGTGACTCAACGTGCTTCTCAGGCTACCAGCCCCGGGCACGTTGTGTTCGCTCAATACCTCTCGTCGGACAACTGCGGCCACTGTTCGAAAGTCGGTGGCGGTTCCGACACCCACCACACCCTGAAGGTCGATTTCCCTGACGAGTATGTCTACGTCACCTACATGTCAGCTAGTTACGGCGACACCGACACCGCACGGGCCGGTAACGTTGCACCTTACAACTGGGCATGGTCCACTGGCGGGGCCCCTGATGCCTACTTCGGCGACCGCACCGACAAGCGTCAATCCGGTGCATCGGCGAACTACGACACCTACGACCAACTCTTTTCCAGCGGCGGTGGCATGCATTCAACGGTCAACGACTACGGTATGTCCGCAGCCGTTTCCCAGAACGGGGGAACGTACGACATCAGCATTTCTTACAAATACAAAGGAACCGGAACGCCTGCTTCGAACATGAAGCTCTACGCCGCCCTCGTTGACGAGGAGTGCACTGGTTACTCGTATTCCTCCGGTATTCCCCACGGCTACAACTGCTGGATGGCTTGGCTCACCGCAGGTGACACGTACAAATCAAAGAGCGCAGGTACCGGTTCGGCTTTCCACAGCGTGAACGTCTCGTCCACCGAGGCCACCCAGACCTGGACCACCGTACCCACCTCCGTCGTGCCCGGCGGAATCGGCAAAGCCGTTGTCGTCGCTGCTCTCTTGAGTGGCAATCAGGTCTCTGTTGGCGGTTCTTCACCCCACGTGTATCACGCCATCGACTCCACCATGGGGCCTAAAATGGACATCGCCGTTTCCGGCCTCAGTGTAGCAAACGCCCAAGGTGGTTCCTCCTACATGATCGGCGACGAAGTGACTCTGTCAGCGAATGCCATCAACGCCGGTGACCTCGATTACACCGATGGCGGCGATTTGGAATTCTTCTACAAGAACGGCCCTACCACCACCGTGATTGACACGGTGTCCGTGCCGACCCTCAATGTGGCACAAGGCTCTTCTTATCTCAGCGCCTCTGCTACCTTTGACACCTCCAGCCTCCCAGCGAACGTTTGGTCCACCACCTTTGGCGCTCGCCTCACCGGGCTGACCGGTGATATGGCCTCCAGCAACAACGTGGCTGAACTCGCTCTTGACCACGACCGTTCGCCCACCATCAAGAGCCCACAGGTGCTCGACTCCAACGTCATTGAGCGTAACGAATACGTTACGGTCTTGGCGAAGGGTGAGGCTGACGACAATGTCGACACCATCGACACCATGACCTTCGATGTTGAGGTTTCACCGGCTGGACAAAGTCTCTGGGACAGCAGCACCGTTGCTGGTGGCGACAACGTCCTGTTCCGTGAATCCCCCAACGAAGGACGGGAATACATCATCACGCCCACCATGGCCATGAGTTCGGGGATGTATGACATTCGGTCCCGTGCGGTTGACGGGCGTGGCCAAACCAGCGATTGGAGCATCGTGAGCGACGCGTTTGAACTCGCTAACGGCCGACCAACGGTCGTCGCCGACCCGATCCCTACCGTCATGTGCGACCTCAGCACCAAGGTGAGCATGGCCGGCCACGTGGTGGACCCTGAGACCCCGCTCTCGGACCTCATCATTACTTCGGACAGCGACAACTTCGTTGCTTGGCACGCCGCTACCGAAGAACTCGAAGTCCTCTTCCCCTACGACAACGGTTGTCCGCTTGGTCAGAAGGGTATTGAACTCAAGATCGATGACGGTGGCGATTACAGCGACACCGGCACGTTGCCTTACGGTACGATGTTGTTCAACGTCATCGAAAACGGTCAGCCCCGCTGGGGCGGGTTGCCCATCCAAACCATGGATGAAGGTGGCAGCGGCTTGCTCGCTCTGTCCAGTTTCCTTTCCGATACGGACGACGAAGGACAACCTGTGGACGCTTCATCCTTGAGCCTTCAAATCATGGACAACACCAACCCCGAGGCCATCTCGGTGGAGTTGCGCGGCACCACGTTGGGCTACGAGGCTGTGGATGACGATGTGAACGGCGAAGCGGTCGTCACGCTGCGAGCCAGCGACGGCGAGCAGTATTCAGACCAAACGGTGACCATTCGTATCAACCCCATCAACGACGCCCCACGCTTGGACATGAGCGACATCGAAACGATTTCCCTTAAGACCAACAAACAGATGGTCATCAATCTCAAATCGCGTTTGACGGATGTCGACAGTTCACTTGACCAGGCGTTCATCTCGGTCACGCCAACTGAACCCGGAGCCGCTCGCTACAGCATTCTTGACGGGAACATGATCTTGCTCTTCACCGAAGTGGGCGAACAAACTGTGACTGTTTCGGCCACCGACGGCTATGACACCAACATCTATGTCATCACCGTTGACGTCTTCGATTCCCTACCGTTCTACATCTCACGCACCAACGACGGAAGCGGTCACCTCTATGTGGACATGCAAGACACTTACCAGACCCAAACACCGACAGCCTCCTTCTTCCTGACCGATTCAGCTCCCACCTTCACCGTTGTAACCGTCACCTGGTCCATCTGCAACGACTTGACAGGAACCTGTGATGGATTCTGGGAATACGATTTGGACATGTCCCGCTCGAACATGGGCTGGAGCGAAGTGATGAACGTGCCATCAGCCTACGGCGACGGCGGCTATGCTCGTGAAAACGGTGTTCGCTACATGGACTACATCTCGCTGACGGTTAACGCTGTGGACAACGGCGGCCAGGAGTACAAGACCAGCAAGCAAGAAAAGTGGTACATCACAGAAGAACTGCCTGCTCCAACCGATATGGAGGACGACCTCTTGGTGTGGTACCTCGAAGATTTGATGGGCGACCTCGACGCAGCCAAAGCCGAGCAAACTGAAGGAACCGGTGACGCTGCTTCACTCGAAGCACGAGTTCTTGAACTTCAAGCCAAACTTGACCTTGCGTGCGAGGACCCTCGTGCTGACTGTCCGACTGAAGATGTCCAAGGCTCGGCCGACGATGTTTCGGAGGGTTTGAACATGAACGTGATTTACATCCTCATCGGCGTTCTCGTGATCGCTGCTTTGCTCGGATTGATGTTTATGCGTGGTGGCAACGGGCCCGATGTTGAAGAAATGAAGTGGAACGAATCGAGTCTCCCTGTGCACGACAGCGTGGCTAACTCCATGTATGGCGGCGCTCAAGACATTTTCCAGCAACCCGTTGCTCCCCCACCCGCTCCCGCAGGACCTCCTTTGCCACCCGGTGGCCTGCCTGCTGGCTGGAGCATGGAGCAGTGGGTTCACTACGGTCAGCAGTACCTGAACCAACTTCAGAACCAACAGTGAGTGCAAGTTTTATCACCACTCGACGGGGTTTTGCAAAAGCATACCCCTAAAGGGGAGTGAGGAGAGGAAGTTTCGTGGCCGAAGAACTCGATGATGCCGTTGAGGACGCCCCTGTCCTGGCATCCGCTGACGATGTCGAAGACATCGCCGTTGAGGATTCATCCGATACCGTCACCGTTTGGTCCCCCGAACCAACGGGTGCTGATGACGTTCTCACTGAATCAATTGACGATTGGATCGCTGGCGTTGACTTTGAATCGACCGCCGATGTACCTATCCCCGAACGTTTGGTTGACCAAGTGATCGGCCAAGAGGCCGGTTCGGTCGTCATCAAGAAGGCAGCCGAGCAGAGGCGCCACATGTTGATGATCGGCGACCCCGGTACGGGCAAATCCATGTTGGCTCGCTCGATGACCGACCTGTTGCCCAAGGACGCGCTTGAAGACGTCTTGGTGTACCCCAACGAGGATGATGAAAACGTCCCTCGTGTTCGCACCGTTCCCGCCGGACGGGCCGAGCGCATTGTGAAGGTTCAGAAAGAGGCGATCCGTCAACAACGCGAGAAATCGCAACGTATGCTGTTTATTGCGTTCGCCGCTATTGGGTTCTTGCTCTTGATCGCCGCCCTTCAGAGCGGGGATTTGTTCACCCTGTTGTTTGGTGGTTTCCTGTTGGTGTTCGGGTACATGTTCATCCGAAGCCGTTTGGGTGCCGTCGATGAAAGTCGGATTCCCAAGGTGCTGGTCAAGCATGATTTGAACGAACTTCCACCCTTCATCGACGCAACGGCGACGCTCTCGGGGTCGTTGTTGGGCGATGTCCGTCACGACCCCTTCCAATCCGGTGGCATGGAGACACCTGCACATGACCGCGTCGAGCCTGGTGCCATCCATCGTGCCCACAAAGGCGTCCTGTACATCGATGAGATCAACCTGCTCCGCCTCGAAGAACAGCAAGCCTTGCTGACGGCCATGCAGGACCGTGCCTTCCCCATCTCGGGGCGTTCCGAGCGCTCATCGGGGGCGTTGACCAAAACCGAACCGGTTCCATGTGATTTCATTCTCATTGCAGCGGGCAACCTCGATGCGATTCAAGGCATGCACCCTGCTCTGCGAAGCCGCATTCGTGGCTATGGCTACGAGGTGTATGTGAACTCCGAAATGCCCGATACCTCTCGAAACCGTCGCCGTTTGATTCGATTCATTGCCCAAGAAGTCATCCGCGACCAGGATACCGTCCGGGAGATTCCTCACTTTGACAAGAGCGCCGTCGCCATCATCCTCCGCGAAGCCCAGCGTCGGGCTGGACGGCGAGGCAAGCTCTCCCTTCGCCTTCGCGAGTTGGGCGGATTGGTTCGAATCGCTGGGGACCTCGCTGTTGAAGCAGGTGCCCCGCTCACCACGGCAGAACATGTGCTCGGGGCCCGCAGCATCGCCAAACCACTTGAACAACAGGTGGCTGACCGGATGATCGAGCGTCGCCAAGATTATGCTATGCTGGTCAACAGCGGCGAACGCATCGGTCGTGTCAACGGATTGGCGGTTCTCGGTGCTAACTCGGGGCTATCGGATTTCAGCGGCATCATGCTCCCCGTGGAAGCCCTAGTGACGCCCTCTCAAGGTGGAGGAGGCAAGATTCACGCCACGGGAGGTCTCTCCGACTTGGCCAAAGAAAGCGTGACCAACGTGAGTGCGGTGATCAAGAAACTTACGGGGAAAGATATCTCTGATTACGATATCCACATTCAATTTGTCGACACGCACGGCGTGGATGGCGATTCTGCATCCATCACGATTGCAACAGCCATCATTTCTGCTCTCGAGAACATCCCGATCCGCCAAGACCTCGCCATGACTGGCTCCTTGTCCGTCCGTGGGGAAGTGTTGCCCATTGGCGGCGTGACGGCCAAAATTGAAGCCGCTGCTCGCTCTGGCGTCAAAACAATCGTCGTGCCACGTGCCAACATGCAAGATGTGTTGTTGGACGACCGCTTTGAAGACATGGTCGAAGTGGTTGCGGTTGATACGCTGGATGAAGTCATGAAGTATGCTCTGATCAAGCACGACCAGAAAGCCAGTCTGGTCGAACGCCTTGAAGCCGTGATTGACCGCTTGACCCCTGAAGTGCAGAGCAAAATTTCTCTTGTTTGAGATACGGTTTTGCACCAACTACATCGCCGTTCGGGCGTGAACTAAAAAACCACAATTCTGCCCGAGGCATTGAATCTCATGTCCTCACGAGCCAACGACGCCAGCAAAGGGGCCCTTTTGGTCCTGTTTTTGGTGACGATGATCGACATGATCGGCTTTGGCATCATCATTCCGTTCCTGACCTACCTCGTGAAGGATTTAGCACAGGCACAGGACATTGCCGAAATCGGTCTTTGGGTCGGCTTGCTCATGACCTCCTATTCTGCGGCTCAATTCTTGTTCTCTCCCTTCTGGGGTGCGTTGTCTGACCGTTGGGGTCGGCGTCCCGTGCTGATGGTAGGATTGGTCGGCAACACCGTTTTCTTCACCGCTTTTGGTTTCTCCACCACGTTGTTGTTCGCACTTTCGATGCGTTTTCTCGCAGGCGTGTTCAACGGCAACATCGCAGTTGCTCGGGCGTATATCGGTGATGTGAGCACGCCCCAACAGTTGGCGACTCGGATGGGGCTGATTGGCGCCGCTTTCGGCTTGGGCTTCACCATCGGGCCGTTCATCGGTGGGGAATTTTCGAGCCCAGCCCTTCGTTGGGACCTGTTTGTGGGGACGGTATTTGATACGCATCCCTACTTGCTGCCGTGCGTGATTGCCAGCGTTCTATCCACCGGTTCCTTGGTGTTAGCCTACTTCAAACTCCCCGAATCCATCGACGTCGAAGCTCGGTCCGTTCAAACCGAGCAGCGGACTTGGGGGAAGCACATGCGTTCGATGGCCGGTCACTCGGTGACCATGCTGAAAACGGCCAGCATCGGCGCCATGATTTGGGTCTCCATGTTGTTCATCTTTGGGTTCACGGTCATGCATGCCGTGTTCATTCTGTACACGGAGATGGACGTTGCGTCCGGGGGGTTGGGCTTCACCGAACAGGACAACGGGCGGGTCTTTGCGATGATCGGTTTGTTGGGGATTTTGACGCAAGGCGCACTGATTGGGCCGCTCACCCGTCGATTCGGGACGCGACGGCTGATTCCCGTGTCCATCTTGGTCACCGGTATCGGCTTGACTGCTTTGCCCTACACACAATCGTCGTTGGTTTGGCTGCAATTGCTCCTGGTGTGCTCCTGCATCGCCATTGGTAACGGCCTCTTCCAGCCATCTTCCAGCACATATCTCACTCGAATCGCTCGTCATGAGGGCTATGACCTCGGGGCGGTTATGGGGGCACAGGAATCCTTGGGGGCTTTCGCCCGAATTTTGGGGCCCCTCTCGGGTGGTTTTGTTTGGGAATTGACGGTGCGGGGACGTTTTCCATGGGATTATCACACGGCCTTTCACCTGTGCGGAGCCTTGATGGTGATATCCGCATTGTTGACGCTACGCTTGCCAGCGCTCCCCGATTTGCCCTCCTCCACGGAAGAACGACCGCTTGAAGAGATGTCTTGAAGAGGTCATGGGCGTTGGGACTCTCATGGATGATGGCCACGCTCTCAGCACCGGTGAGCAATTTCGCAACCGCTTGCGCATCCTTTCGCATGCGGCTGTTATCATGACCTTGGTGACGCTGTGGCTGATTCAACTTGAGGATGTCTTGAAACCCTTGTTCATCGCACTTGGGATGTATTTTGTTTTGAAACCCGGTGCAGACGCTCTTTCAAGCAAGGGCTTTCCAATCATGCTATCGTACCTCACGATGCTGATGCTGGCCATTGCTATCGTACTGAGTGCGGGTTTCTTCGCATATCAGCAAGCCTCAACGCTGATCGACGACGAGGACCGGATGGACGAGTACAGCGACCGTCTCAATGAACGCTGGATGGACCTCAAGAACATGCCTGTGCTCGGTTCGGCCCTTACCGAATCGGGAGCGGAGGTTGATGGGACGCTGGATGAGGATTTGGCGAGTATGGGCTTGTTGGCCGAAGGTTCGGCTTTGACCGAACTGATAAGCGGCGTCCTTTCGGGTGTGGGGTCGTTCTTTGTGATAGGCATCACGGTGCTCTTTTTCTTGCTGTTCATCATCTTTGAAGCGAGTTTGCTGCCGGGACGCATCGAACGTGCGTACCCCGGCGGAGGCAGTGAGCGAGTGCATTTGATTCGGGACCAAATTGAAGCGAGCATCAACACCTACGTTGTGGTCAAGACAGGGGTCGGTTTTGGAACCGGCGTGTGTGCAGGTTTGGTTATGTTGGTGTTTGGCATTGACCTTTGGTTCACCTGGGCTCTGTTGACGTTCTTGCTCAACTATGTCCCCTACATCGGCTCGTTGCTTGCCACGATTCCTCCGTTGTTGTTGGGCTTCATTCTGCTCGACCCTGCCATGTTGGTCCTCCTGTCGGTACTGTTGCTGGGCAATCAGCAAATTTGGGGCAACGTCATCGAAACTCGTTGGGCTGGCCGTGCCCTCGACATCTCGCCGGTGCTCTTGCTGGTCGTCACGGCGTTTTCCTTCTGGGTATGGGGCATCATCGGAATGATTCTGTCCATACCTTTGGTCGTCATCCTCAAAATCGTCTTGGAAAACATCGATGCAACCCGCCCGCTGGCGATATTGCTGTCCGAACGTGCTCCCACCATTGAGGAGGCTTGGCGTGAGGCCATCAAGGACGGGCGCATCACCGCTTACGAGGAGCGCATGCTGGATGAGTTGCAAGTCGTTCTGGGCTACAGCGACGCACAAGTGAAACAGATTTCAGCACGTATTGCTGCAGAATATGCCCTTCGTCGTGGCCGTTTGAGCGAAGATCAAATCTCGTTGATTCGCCTTGGTATTGGACACATGGAGAAGCCCAAGGATTGGAAGGAAGAATTCGAGAATATCGTCACCGAAGGGAAACTTTCGGTGATGGAACGTTTGCTGTTGGGCAAACTGGTGATTGCCTTCGCCTTCGACAGTGAAGAAGAGTGATCAAAGCACTTCGGTGAGGATTCGTTCCAACTCGGTGTTGATGGTTAGAATCAACGTGCCGAATTCTGGAGGAATGTTGGGGTCCTCGTACAGTTCCTCCAATTTGGATTGAGCCATGGCAATGCGGACGTCCAGTTTTTTTCCCTTGTTCAATAGCCATTGGTCGCATGCTTCCTTGGCTTGGCGTCGAATGTTGCGGGGGACTTTTGGGTCATCGATTTGGTTGATCACCGTGGCCACTTGTTCCAATCGTTCTTCGATGTTCATGGTCATTCCTCCAAAGCAGGCGAAGATGCCTAATCGGTGACCGTCTTTAAGTTGATGGCCGACCTCCTCTGCACATGGAGGACACCAACCGGGCCATTCTCGGTTGGTCCCGTGTTGGCGTGCTGGTTCTCGGCATGGCGTGGGCGGCATGGATGGACCACCGTGACCGTCGCGTTCCCAACGAACACTGGGTCGTGTGGGCCAAACCAGCGATCTTCATCTGGGCTCTTGATCTCATGGTGCAAGGTGCGGACTGGACGATTTATCTCACCGCAGCCGGTGTGGTTGCATACGCCAGCGGAGCCGTATTTGGTCGTCCGACGGTTCGCGACGCCTTGGCGGGTTCGTGGATGGATCGCACCTTCCTTCTCTGGTATGTCGCCGGCGCCGTCGGCGCCGTGGCGGGCGCTGTTCGCTATCAGGAGACCACTCCCCTTGACGTTCTCTTGGGTGATGGCGACCCCTTGGGATTGCTTTGGTGGAAAACAGCCGGAGTGTTCCTGGTCGTTGCGGTCATTGACCTCATGTGGCGTGTCCGGTTGTTGCACGGTGGGGCTGACGCCAAGGCCTTGATGTGGGTCACGCTGGTGTTTCCGTCATGGGCTACCGTGCCCCTGCCGTTTGCGCCTACAACGATGGACGTCACGGTGGCCTTGCCCGTGAGTGTGGCGCTCTTAATTTGGGGGGGATTGGCGTTCCTGTTCATTCCCCCCATCATGGTGTTGCTCAACCTCAAGGACGGTTCTATTCGTCGTTTCAGCGACCTCAAACTTGCTTGGCATTCAGCGATGTTGCCCCTTGGGGAAGTACGTCAACGTCATGTGTGGGTGCTGACGACGGTCATGGCGATGCCTGACGGTAGCCAACGTCTGCACCACCGAACCCGGGCTCCGCGTCAAACGCCGACAGCAGAAGCCTTGGAGGATCAACTGCAATCGCTTGAAGCCATGGGGGTGGAGCGCGTTTGGGTGAGTTTCAAAATGCCGCTGCTGGTATTCTTGTTGCCTGCCATCCTGCCGTTGGTAGCAGTGGGCGACCCAACGGCATTGTTGTTGCCTTGGCTCTAAGCGAGGATCAGTTGCCCTTGCGCTCGATGTTCTTGGGTCGAAGACCCTTGTAGCTGCACTTGCGGCAGCGGGCTGCACGAACGGCGTTGCGTGCGTTGCATCGCATGCAAATCTTGCGGCGAAGCATACGTGCTTCGGCTTCAGGGAATCGTGCCATGCTTGGGCGACCAAATCCCCCTATTTAATCGCAACCACACGCATTGGGTATGTTCAAAGTCGGCCATGCTGTCGAGTGGTCATGAAGGTCGTGAGGCTTCCGGGCATTCATCACGACGGGAATGTCGTGCTCGTTTCGGGTTCCTTGGGTCACGTTCTCATCGATGCTGGCACCTCGTGGTACCAGTCCTTGCAGGTGGAACGCATCAAAGGTCAACTGAATGAACACCCGCTTGACCGGATTCTCCTCACCTCCCGTCGCTTTCCCGTGAGCGGAGGGGCACTCCACCTCTCCGAGCAGTTCAACGATGCTCCGATTCACGTGCATCCTGAGGGTCAAGCCGCCCTCGAAAACGGCGACTTCTTCACGACATGGGCCAACCGATTTGATTCCGACATGCCCCGCACCCCCACCCAACCCGTGGGCGACCAAGACGTGTTTCCATTGGGCGAGGGTGAAATTCAAGCCATCGCATGCCCGGGTCACAGCCCCGACGGCATGGTCTACCACATCCCATCCCCCTCAACGTTGGTTGTGGGCGCCATGTTGCCTCGGGCTGACCGGCCGGCGCGATGGGATTTGCCTGGCGGTTCGCTGATGGACCTGATCGAGAGTTTCACGGCATTGAAGCGCCTTAGGGTGGCTTCGATTGTCCCCCTGCAGGGCCCCGCCATCCGCGGCAAAAAACACGTTTCAGAGGTGCTTGACCGTCACCTTGAATTCTTTCGCCAAGCCGCTGAAAACGACGGCCAACCGCCTGCCTCGTGGCACCGTCCAGCACCGACAGCGCTCTGGCTCACGCCCATCTCACCATGGCCGTTGGAAGAGCATGAACAGCAGGCCTAAGACAGCGGTTTCCCCATGAGTTCCGTAGGAAAAGCATGCACAGCAGACCTAAGACCGCGGTCCTCAGGTGAGGTCCGTTGGAAAAGTATGCACAGCAGACCTAAGCGAGTGGCTCCACCACGTAACTGCGGTTCAATCGCTTGTAGCGTGGCGCACGGTAGCCTTGGGCGGTGTTTCTGGTCGTTTGGACGACGCCGTCCCAGGTGTGGACGTGGTGCATCCAACCGCTACGGACATGGATGAGTTTACCGTCGAGTTGCAAACTTGAGACGGGTCCTTCGATGTTGAACAACGGTGTGGCTCTGGTTGTTGAGGCATCGTCCAACTGCCATACGGTTCCATGTTGTGTGCCCGCCAAGAAGCGAAGTTGACCTTCGCCGATGAGGGAGAGGGCACGAATACCCCCGGAAGCCAACTGGAACGTGGTAACAACCTCGAGACGAGGCAAGGAAAGGACCGTGACCTGGCCTTCTGCCGTACCGACCACCACTGAATCCATCGGGCCCATCGGGCCTCGCAATCCCAGCAAGACAGTGGGCAGGGCATCAAGAGAGGTACGTGTGGGACGACCTTGGCGTGGGGACCATGTGATCGTTCCGTCGTTCATCCCCAGCACCGTACCGTCGCTGGTCGTGAGGCTCCGTACAACTGTTCGTTGGTTCATCAAATCCTGTGAGGATTGCTGGAGGTATTGGGTTGTTATGGTCACCCTTCAACGAAATGTGAAAGTGAAAGGTTGCGATGGTTCGAACGGGAAATCAATACGTGTCTTCAGACTTGTTTTCCTTCTTCCACGTTCGATAGCACGACTTGCACACACGCACGCGGCCTTTGCGCTCTTGATAACCGCCGCTGCCCCACATATCGATCGCGTCGTCGAGGGAAAGCGAGCGTCCGCCCAGGGACTTATCTGCGAAGTTCTCGCATCCTTTCACGCCGCAGGGGAGTTCGCCGCCAGTTTGTTTGCTGCTCGTTTTAGACGGTTCATCACCATCATCGCTTCGATGTTTCCTGGCCCGTGCCTTGAAACCCATGGGCGACCCTCTTGGTGTGTTGTTCATCAAGGTTCGGACGCTTATTGCATGTTCTTGAAGGATTCAATCTTCTCAAACAATTCATCGAACAAGCGGAGTAGCCCACGCAAGGTCACTTCTGAGACATTTGCTACGGCACAGACTTCGGATTGTGTCCGGGGCGTGCCCGCATCGTTGGAGGCCTTGTAGATCAGCGCTGCTGCTACGCCCATGGGTTTCTTGCCTTGCCACACGTCTTCGTGAGGCTGAATGGTGGTCCACAATTCGTCGAGCGGGGTTTTGATGCTCGGTTCCAAGCCCAAATCCGAGATGAACTTGTCAAAGTACTCGTTTGGTCCCGTGATTTTGTGCATGTTCACGCGGCGAGAGACCTGGCGAATCAAGCGAGAGAGGTCTTTCTCGGTGATGTCGAAGGCTTCGGCCACTTCGGGGATTTGCCGTGGAATTTCTTCGTGACGAGCGATCAGATAGGTGCAGGCTGCGGTCACGCCGGCGATGGAACGTCCGGTCACGAACCCTTCGCCCGAGAGTTTGCGATACAGGCGAGCTGCTTCTTCTTGGAGAGAGGCTGGCAGGCCGGAGCGGTCTCGGATGAATTGATTGGCTTTGACGAGGTTTCGCTCTCTGCTCTTCCGCGTTTTCGACCGTTCGTCGATGACGCGGCGGCGTCGCCAATCCCGTCGCGCCTGGCTGCTCATGCCGTGGCGTGCGGCAATGCCGGTATTCAAGTCGCGAACGTCGATGGTTGTGTTGAGGCCTTTGTCGGCCAGCGTGTAGGTTGCAGGTCGCCCCACACGGGAACGGTCGTCACCGTTGTCACGGTTGGTCCACTCTGCACCCGGGTCGGGGACGTTTTCCTCGACCACCAAGCCGCAGTTGCCGCATGTGATTTCGCCGCGTGAGACATCAAAATTCCAGTTCACAACGCCGCATTCTTCGCACGGACGTGTGTGCCCCTCAAGGGTTCGCCGTGACGGCCGCACAGCGCCGAAACCGGTCCGTGCTTCGGGGCTGCTGGAGGTAGGGGCTTGGTTGCGGTTGGTCTTCTCTTGCATCTTCTCAACTCCGAGTTTAGTAACTATCCTTCATGTTATTTAATACCAAGGTTTCTTTGC
Organism: Candidatus Poseidonia sp.; assembly: GCA_038148515.1. Classification (GTDB taxonomy): domain Archaea; phylum Thermoplasmatota; class Poseidoniia; order Poseidoniales; family Poseidoniaceae; genus Poseidonia. Next base: position 152,108 of record JAYQVP010000004.1, read on the forward strand.
ACACACTTACTGCTTCTCATGGCACCGTTTAACTTGGTAACATCACAGATGTTCGTAAGAGGAAGTTCATGTGTCTATATATAAACCGTCGTTCCATTTCGTTGGCTCTCTTAGGGCCGGTGTTCGTCGAGATTCTCCACCAAGGTCCAACATAGGGTTCAAAGACGGTCGTGAACGCCCATCGGTTGGGTTATCATGCCAGCAACGGTCATTCTTGGCGCTCAATGGGGCGACGAAGGCAAAGGGAAACTCGTCGACCGCATGGCCGAACAAGCCACGTGGGTGGCTCGTTTTCAAGGCGGCAACAACGCCGGCCATACGGTGGTGCTGGGCGACCAGGTGCTGAAATTTCATCTGCTTCCCTCAGGCATCACCCGAACCGAATGCCATCTGGTGCTGGGCGACGGTATGGTCATCGATCCGTGGGTGCTTGAAAAGGAATTGACGGGATGGACGGACAGCACGGGGGAAGACCCCCGGGGAAAGCGTTTGTTCATCAGCGAACGCGCTCACCTCATCCTCCCCTACCACCGTGCCATGGACAGCCTTGACACAAAAATTGGTACCACTGGGCGAGGTATTGGGCCAACGTACGCCGACAAAATCAATCGCATCGGCCTTCGCTTTGGGGATGTGGCCGAGGTGCTCAACGACGCCCGATGGGCTCACACCACGGCTCAACGCATGAACGCCTCACTGGAAGCAGCGGGTTCGAACGAACGCGTTGGCTCCGAGGCCTTGATGGCCGACATCGCTTGGATTCACGCCGCCTATGCGGACTGTATCGCCAACACGGGACTCATGCTGGACAATGCTCTGAAACTGGGGGAGCACGTTATTTTGGAAGGCGCCCAAGGTTGCTTGCTCGACATCGACCAAGGCACCTATCCCTTCGTCACCTCCTCGGTCACTTCACGGGGCAACGCTACGCACGGCGCAGGGATTCATCCAGGTCATGTCGAAGATGTCATCGGTATCACGAAGGCCTACATCACCCGTGTCGGACATGGCGCTATGCCTACGGAGTTGGACGATGAAGCGGGCGAGCACATGGGGACGGTGGGTCACGAGTTTGGTACCACAACGGGGCGTAAGCGCCGCTGCGGTTGGTTTGATGCTGTGGTCATGCGCCACGCTCAGCGAATCAACGGGTTCACCGGTTTGGCCTTGACAAAACTGGACGTTTTGGGTGGTCTGGACGAATTGAAAATTTGCGTCGCATACGAACTGGACGGCAAGGAAATCACCGAACTGCCATCAACGGCTTCCGCCTTGGCTCGCTGCAAACCGATCTACATCACGATGCCCGGTTTCCCCGAACTGCCGCTGTCCGAGTGGTTGGCGATGGCGGTCCATGCCAACGAATCAGGCAAAGGAATCTCTGTTCTGCCTGCAGCCGCTCAACAGTACATCGCCAAACTTGAGGCGCTGGTGGGTGTGCCGTGCACGAGCGTTGGCGTGGGTCCAGACCGGGATGCCACGATTGACTGCGTGTGAAGCGCTGGGTCATGCAGGTGAAGGCTCAAAAGGGAGAGGCTCACCGCTCGGATTACAAGGGCGCT
>JAYQVP010000005.1:0-43188 GCA_038148515.1 Candidatus Poseidonia sp.
GGTCTTTCAACGTCATCGTACACACCTTGCATCGTTCGTTTCTGCAGCCTGAACCTGATCATTTCTGTTCGCTTCCTTCTGGTAGCCGCCTGCACTATGGAGAGGGGACTTTCCTCAGAGTCGAGCTCTGTCAGCGGTCCTCCTACTCCCTCCGTCGCCTTCTGACAGCGAGTGCATTTCAACCTCACGCCATCATTCGACGGTTTCACTGATAGGGATTTTCACCCGGTGAACCGACCGAAGATGAGGCTCCGTAAGGCCCCGAAGGGGCTTCATCAGCGGCCATCGATGGTAGGGAGGCAAGTGTTTTGGCAGGCCGAGATGGAGACGAAGCCAACGCTACTTGCTTGGGCATGGTCACCTCTTCATGACGAAGGCCGAACACGAGCAGTCCCAACAACCCAGCCACCAACAAGATAACAACGCCGAGAAGGACAGGGTTGACTGAACCGATTGTACCCAACACTCCATCAACCCGCGGTTCATCCACAAAGACGGTTGGCGATTGAGCATGGGGGCCGTTGATGATGCTCATCTCCAGCCACTGGGTTCCGTCACGTCCTGGTTTCCAGAGGAACTGATACAGCACTTGCTCGCCCGATTCAACGGAAACCACCCGAGCATCAATACGGGTACGAGCCCCGCTAGATTCCACCAGTTCGAGGACGATGTTGGCTTCGCCGTCCGCCAAACCTGTGTTGCTGACCAAGGTTGCCACTTCGACGACATCACCTTGATGGAGACCTGAACCCGGTTTGAGTTCAATCTCGGCAATATTGAACTCAGGGACTCGTTGTTCCAAACGCCAAACACGGAGAGGGGCGTCAACATCATTGAAGATTGAATCTATTTCATGGCCTGCTCGATCCTCTCCCGTCACCCAAATACGAAGTTCAACGGGTTTGGTTCGAAACACAGGGAGCATCAATTCATCAAGATTCAACGTGGTACGAACCGGGATGGATGAACCACTCATGCGTTCTCCGAGCACAACCAGTGGCACGCTTCCGTTGTCAAAGACATAGGAATTGAGTCCTAAGCCGGCTTCGTTCAACGACCAGTGGAGTTGAAGCGTTTGAGCGTTCAAGCGAGCGTTTTCACTCAACCGTATCTCAAATGTAAGGTCCTCCCACATGGATTCGGTGAGAATTGAGTTGAAACCAGGGAGGTCGACCGCAGTCACACGAGGGGCTTCATTGTCCACCATGACCCATACAAATGCCTCGCCCTCTCCTCTATAGACAGCACCATTCGGGGCATCAACCAAATCACCAAACAGCCCATACGTTCCGTCAGTCAGCGGTGCAAGCATCGCCCCTGAGAACGAGCCGTTCACAGCATCAAGTTCTGCTTTGTTCTCCCCTACCTGCATTTCAACTTGGAAGGTTTGAGTGGGGAGCGTCCCCGTTTTGGCCCATACGAGTTGCCCGTTGATCCCAAGGGTTGTTCGGGGTTTGACCCAGTAGCCAACAGCACCGATGGGTTGTTCTTCAACCACCAGTTCAACCGACGACCTGTCAATCGTCAATTCACCGGAGAATCTCCATCCGAGTGCCTCCAAAATAAAACGGTTCGACTGGCCAGAATGGTCCATCATTGAAATTTTGGGCACACGCACGACGGACGTATCCGGGTCATAGCCCCATTCAACGGTGAAATTGAATTGAAACACTCCGTTTCGAGAGAACAAATCATCGGATTCCGATGGAAGCAGGAGGCAATCCTCCACCTCAACAAAGACATTGGAGGATTGACACACACCGGAGTCCTGGTTCCATGAAACCACGGCGGGGAACGGAGTGTTGTGCGCCAAATCGACGCTGATGTGGGCCAAGTCGTAAATACCATTTTGTTCCCAGACTGGAATTTCAATCGAGTACCATTCGCTCGGGTGCAACCACGGCATCGTGTCACCCGAGGGCCAGGCCAGTGAAGCCGCTCCAAGAGAAGGAGCACCGTTGCTGTTCAACTGAACATGAAACATGGGTTGCTCCAAGGAACCGCCATCTTCCATGATGTGGCCTGCACTATCAGCGATTTGGAGATAGCCGAGGAAGTAATCGCCTTCAGAGGATTGCGATGTATCCACAGCCAACACATAATCACCCATCAGGTGAGATAGATTGGATGGCAGGACGAGGTCCTCCGTGTGGATTTCGGACGCATCATGGACGCCGTCGCCATTGAGGTCGTCGACCCACGATCGCCACACTGAAGCCTTGGCGTGCGTAGGCAAGTGTGGTCGGTCAGAAACGGTCCACTCCAACAACGTCTGAGGAAGGATATCCCTGCTATCAAAACGCTCAACGGAACTTGACATTAAGGTCGGTGCCACATTATCAAAGAGGAAGGTGTGTGAAAGAGGTACAGCATGAACGATGTCTTGACCACGAAGAGGAACGACTTCCACGCCGAGGACAACCGATGGGCGACCAGCAGGAGTTTGATAGGTGAACAGGGCAACGCCATCTTGGAAGACTGAGGTGGTGGCATATTCTGAACCATCGACCAAGAATCGTATCAGGGCCTGTCCCGAACGGGGTGTGCGCTTCGCAACGCCTTCAAACCCAAGACGAACTTCAACATTCACCAATTCATCCGCTTGCAGATACGGATAGTCTGCAGAAGACCGTACGTCCCCGGGCGATAGGATGGACCACTGTTTCAATTCAATATCGTTTTCAACACCTTGCTCACTGCCCAACCCAAAGACAGCCGAAACTGGAAGCATGGGGCCAGTGGGGGCGATTAAATTCACCGTCATCATGGCTGACGCCTCGTCGTCCCATCCATCAGGTATGTTGAATCGATGGGTGAAAAACACGGAACTACCTGACCCAATCACCGAAATGGACCCGGAAACACCTTGGTCAAACCACAACAGAGCCGTCCCCCCGCTTGAGCATGTGTTGAGCGTCAAGGGCGAGATGGGCAGTGCACTGACAGGACAGCGAATGCGTGATTGTTGACGCTCGCCAATCAATTGCAGTTCAACCTCCCAGCCTGATTGGCGAGCATGTGTGAGTGCATCGGTCACCGAGAGTGGTTCAAAACTGAAACCCGATGTCGCATCCACCCAATCGTTGCCAGGTACCAAGGTGTCGCTCACATTGGCAACTTCGAGGGCTAATGGCTTGACCGATGCTTGCGTTTGCAGACTGTCAATGGTCAAGTACACAGCACCGGTTCCGTCCATACGTACGGGGAGGCTGACAGTTCGGGTGCCGAGAAGTGGTGATGTTGCTGCGAGTTTGTTGTTGAGCTGAATCACCAGCGGGTGCGCAGCATTCAGTTGCATCGTCACGTTGGCATCGTACGGGGCAACGATGCCGCCGTACAGCAGGGTCGAGGACGAAAGCGAGGACCCAACCCGAATTTGAACAGTCGCAAGAGGGACGCCATCGGGCCCTGCTGTGCGCACGGCTTGACCCAAGGCGGAGTTCAACGTGCTCAATTCAGTGGTGGTCAACATGATGCTGGTGAGGTCGTTGATGTTGGGTAATGTTCGGCTCAAAATATCTTGACCGTTGACGGCAACGGCCATGAACGGGTTGGTGAGTTCACCAGAGGGTGCTGCCACTTCAAATCCAAACGCGTGCACACCCGAGAGTGGTAGGCCCACCTCGAAGGAAGCGGGCGAGGCTGGCTCGACGGTTTGGTTACGCCAACGCTGGCCGTCCAGCAATTGATTTTGCAAACCGAACGGCCCCAACCCTGCTTGATTCATTGACCACTCCGAAACACCGTCGACGTCAATGTCAATTCGTAAGCCGTCTGGCACGGACGTGCGTATCAGTTCCACCTCAAAGGCATCCCAGACGAACGTCCCGCCCGTACTTTGGACTCGGAATTGGGCGAGGAAGGCAGGTTCGCTGAGGAGACGGTGCTCTTGGTCTCCGATGGCCGTCCACGAATTTCCGCCGTCGATGGAATATTCAAGTTGGCCTGGACCCGTCATGTCATTGTTGGCGTGTATGGCTGAGAATCCACTTCGCACCGTGTACGGCGCTGATACCACCGTCCCGCTGCTACTGATGACGCCGTTGGACCAACTCCCTCCCTGAAGTTGCCAGCCCTCGGAGGTCGGATCGGAATCAAATTCTTTGGAAATTTGACCGTTCATTGAGATGCTACGCACTTCCGAAGTCCCTCCACCAGGGGCCTCTTTCATGTGAATGCTGAGGCGCAACAATGGATGCTGGAGATGGTCGATCATACCGAGGTCAACCGTTGTCGCTGTCATGTGCTCAAAGCCAGGCACGGGAACACCCGTCAAGGCATCAAGGACTTGCCACTCAAACACCGAACCGGGGAACACATACGCGTCCATGTGCAACATCCCGTGCGTGGTGCTCTCACCTCTTCCCTCCAGGGAAGGACCGAACATCGGGGAGGTCCAATTGCCTTCACCGTCGCCCGAGCCGACCGTTGGCACGATCAATATCTCATCAACCCAAGCCGTATCGGAACCACGATTGACACTACCGTCTTTGGTGTACTTCCAGGTCAATGTTTGAGCGGTTGCCGGGATGGTGAATGTTTGTGTGTTGTTGGTCACTGTTCCCGACCATCGTTGCGTGTAGCCGCTAAATCGGGAGCAGCCAGTGTTATCAATGCAAAACAGAAGGTAATCGAAACTGCTTTCCGATGAAACGCTGTATCGAAACGAACCGGTTGAAGCAGGCAATTGCGATACGTCCAACACCATTCGTGATTCTTGATTGTGCGAGATGCTCCCTGCTTTGGCCGTTTTCGTGCCTTCCAGCACAACCCCGCTTTGGATAGCCCAGTTTGAGGAGCCGCCCAAGGTCCATTCCGGCTCAAAAGCGCCGGATTCAAAATCGTACAACCAATCTTGAGGTAACAACTTGAGAGAACTTTGATTCACATCCATGCCGTCGTAGACGGCTTTTGCATCCCCAAATGCATTTGAATCGGTCCATGACCATCCGGTGGCATACGGCAACACACTGGGTTTGATTGAAAGACCGATTGAATTGACAGCATGACCATCATCGACGCTGACCTTTACGCGCTCATTGGCCCCGTCTGGCCACGACCCAACGGTCAGTCCCGTTGCTTGACCGATGGGGGTTGAACGGCCGATGGAAGCGGTTGATTCAACCTCCGAAATCGTTGGGGATGTGACAGGGACCATTGAGAACGCAAGCACGGCGAGCAACAACACCGGGACGAGTATCCTGCGCGGTGCGTTCCTCATGGTCCCATACGCACGCTTCAAGGTCAAAAGGCTTGAGCAACCACGGTTTGATAGCGGAGGGGACGAAAGTCCATTAGATGGGCGTTAAAAAACTAAAATCATGGACACCGAGTCCCTCAAGCGTGAAGCCGGTCAAGCCGCATGCGAATTCGTCAGCGATGGTATGAACGTGGGATTAGGAACCGGTTCGACGGTCAAATACACCATCCTTGAGCTCGGCCGGCGTGTTCGAGATGAAGGGCTGTATATCGTTGGCGTGCCCACCTCGAAGGCCACCGAAGAATTGGCTCGTTCGGTAGGGATTCCGCTGGCCGAACTGGACGATTTGCCACATCTCGATGTGGTGATTGACGGAACGGACGAGTACGACCCTGCGTTCAATTTGATCAAAGGTGGTGGTGCTGCGCTCTTGCGTGAAAAAATCGTTGCCCAATCATCAACATCAATGGTCGTCGTTGCCGACGAGCGCAAACGTGTGTCGTGCCTTGGGGCTTTTCCTTTGCCAATTGAGATCACACCGTTTTCCTGTATGACTACCGTCCGAGCCATTGAACGAGCCATGAAATGCATTGTCAGCCTGAGAATGAGGGACGACCAACCATTGTTCACTGACAATGGAAACATGATCGCCGATGCCCACACCGGCCCCCACATCAAGGACCCTGCCGCCACGGAACGCATGCTTTTGGGCATCGCCGGCGTGGTGCAAGTCGGGCTGTTCATCGATATGTGTGACGTCGTTGTTCTTGCCTCAAGCGATGGTGTGACGGTTCACCGACGGAACTGAACACGGAACGATAGCATCAACGCATGAAGCGTTAAATAGACGAGTCAAAAGGCCAACTCGGGCCTGTAGCTTAGTCAGGTAGAGCGATGGACTCTTAATCCATCGGTCGCGGGTTCGAACCCCGTCAGGCCCGCCTTACAGATTCAACGAATCTGCCCATCAGTGCATCCATTCGAACCGCTCCAAAATTGTGCGAATCTTCAGATGCGAGCGGATCGGGATTATCGCCCACAACAAACACGCTACCGTCAAGATTGAAGTGTTTGATTCGTTTGACCATCACGAGATCTTTGAATGGATGACGAAGCAGAACCACCTCGCCCGCCTCCACCCCATCGATGGTGGGGGAAAACAACACACAATCTCCGTCACGAAATGAAGGCCACATGCTGTCACCTTTGACCATCACCTCAACGAGGTTGGTCATGGCACCACCTTATGACGCACGAACCCAGGGGATTTCCCGGCCCTTGACGGACCAAAACATCTCGTGAATGGCTTGGCAAGCATCCATCAATTCTTGAGCATGGTCTGCGGAGACTTCGACCTTACACGCAGAGCAAAGTTTAGCGGCATGCCAAAATGTAGTGTGGAGGTCAGGGTTGGCTTCCAAATGCTGGGGCTTGAAGAAATCCGTCCACAGAACCAACAATTCATCTTTGCATGTTTGCGCCTCTTCTTCTTTAATGGCGGCGTAGCGGGACATGGTGTTGAGGTAGGCCGCCATGGCGGGTCCGTCGCTCGGGTCGGGGCAAACGAGGGCTAACATTTTCTTCGTCATGGACTGGACGGCTTCAGCAGCAATTCGAGCACTGGCTGGGTCGTACACGCCACACGGGCCGTCGCAATGGGCTTCTGCAATCAGAGGGGTCTTCATGGTCAACGCCAACGGCTGGACCCATAAGAAGGTGATTCTTTCATTCGATGCTTCACCTAACAACGACGGTCCCCGCCCCACCACGAAGGGCTGCTAACGCCTCGCCTGGCCTGCACAAGACTGCACATCCCGCCTCACGCCTCTTGATAAATTGGCAGAGCGCGGCGACTTTCGGCTTCATTGAACCGGCAGGGAAGGTGCCTTCCACAGTCAACCGTTCAGCCTCCTCCATCGAGAGTGTACTCAGACGTTGTGCGTGAGGTGTGCCAAAATCGGTGTAGACCGCATCTACACCTGTGGAAATAATGAGGGCGTCAGCTTGGAGTTGTATGGCGAGGAGCGAAGAAAAAAGGTCTTTATCGATGACGGCAGGAAGCCCGTGAAGCTCTCCTCCTTGCCCTGAAACGGGCACACCTCCCCCACCACCGCAAATCACGACGGCGTGTAGATTCACGAGATGTTGGATGACATCGAGGTCGTGAATGGTGATAGGTTTTGGGCTTGCAACCACTCTGCGAGGCCCGTTGACGGTTTGTGCGATGTCCCAGTCCGCTGACATGACGGTCTTGGAGTCCAACACAGGACCGACCGGTTTTGTTGGCCAAGCGAAAGCCTCGTCAGACTCGTCGACAACCACCCGGGTGAGAACCACAGCCGTCCGTTCGGGTCGTCGACGTCGCTCAAAGATGGAATCGAGGTGCAGTGCCAACTGGTAGCCAATCATGCCTTGGCTGGCGGCCACCCATTCGTCCATGCTGTGAACATCCTCTACGTCCATGGCCAACAATGCACCAACTTGTGGACCGTTGCCGTGGGTGAGAACAACACTCCAACCTTGTTCGAGAAGATCCACCACATCACTCATGGCCCGAGCCAATGCTTCAGCATGGGATGACGAAGGTTCACCGGGGGGGCTGAGGGCGTTGCCACCAAGTGCGTACACCGCAGTTTTACCCATGTTCATTGTTCGTCCCGTACCGTTTTCACACTTTCTCAACTTCACTCGGTGATGGACATGATTTCGCTGAGGTGCGGGGGGTGACATTCACATAGGCCAAGGCGGTGGCAACCAACGGCGAGAGTATGGTCAAGACAACGTGGATTGGAGATGTCCAGAAGGGCCAATTCGACGACGCCACGGTTGAACTCAAAGGCTGGGTCAAACGCTCAAGGGGAAGCAATAAGATTCGGTTTGTCGTCTTGCGCGATTCCACTGGAACCATTCAATGCGTCGGAAAGCGCGACGCCTTGGGCGAGGAGATGTTTGACCAACTTGCTGAAGTGTTGATCGAAACAAGTGTGATTCTTACCGGTCGTGTCCGCGTGGATGAACGGGCTGACGGAGGACATGAATTGGACATCACCTCGGTGAACATTATCGGTCCAGTGGACCCTGATCGCCCGTTCCCTATCACCGAATCAGCGATGCTCGCTGAGGATGAAGACGGCAACATGGCATGGGGAGGATCTGAATTTTTGCTCGACCATCGCCATCTGTATTTGCGAACATCCCGTGCCACCACCATGCTCAAGTTGCGAAGTTCGGCCTTCGGAGCAATTCACCAGTACTTCAGGAATCACGATTTCATTGAATATCAAGCGCCCAATTTCGTTGCTGGCGCTGTTGAAGGCGGTTCGACGTTGTTTGAGGTCCCCTACTTCGGCCGACAGGCATACCTCACTCAATCGTGGCAATTGTACGCTGAAGCGGCCATGCCAGCGCTGGAGCGCTTGTACACCATCGCACCTTCCTTCCGCGCGGAGAAATCCAGAACGCGACGTCATTTGACCGAATTTTGGCATGCGGAGATGGAGTTGGCTTGGGCCACCAACAACGACATCATGGTCCACGGCGAAGGGGTTGTGCGGCACATCGCTCGAACCATGTTGGAAGAGCGTGAGCAAGAACTTACTTCTCTCGACCGTGACTTGGAACTCATCGCTCGATATGCTGACTCGGCGTACCCTCGGATGCGTTACGATGAGGCTATTGAAACGCTGCAAGCCAAAAATGTCAATGTTGCCTGGGGGGACGACCTCGATTATTCAAAAGAAAAAATTCTCACCCAAGACTTTGAAGTTCCCCATTTCCTCACCCACTACCCCAAAGTCGCAAAACCGTTTTACCATCGCGTGGACCCTGACGACCAGAAGTACGTTCTTTGCCACGATTTGCTAGCACCCGAGGGCTATGGCGAAATCATCGGCGGAGGAGAGCGAACATGGTCCGAGGAAGAAATCCTACGAAGAATCGACGAAGAAGGTACACCACGAGAGCCGTACCAATTCTACATCGACGTTCGCTCATACGGAGGTGTACCGCACGGAGGGTTTGGATTGGGCGTTGACCGGGTAGTGAGTTGGTTAGCCGGTGCGACCCACATCAGAGAAGTCATTCCGTTCCCTCGAACATCGCGACGAGTGACGCCTTGATCACAGCAAGATTTCCCCACAAGATGGGCAGGGCATGCCTGGCACAAAGGCACCCAACAGGAAACCACAGTGCGGGCAGATAGACATCAAATCATCGTCAAACATGATGAAGGCCTCCTCACCGAGGACATTCATGGTTTCGGTAAGGCCAAGTGTTCGCAGAGAATATCCAACACTCGTTTGAGGTCTTTCTCTCGTACAACATGGTGAGCGTGCGCCTCCGGTCGTTCATCCCATGGATTAAACAAAATGGCGCACCCGCTCTCTTGAAACATCCCAACATCGCCCATTGAATCTCCAATCGATGCCGTGTTTTCCTTGCTCACACCCAAACGACGCTGAAGCATCTTGACAACAGCCCCTTTCCCGTCCATTTGCACTTGATACCGCCCGTAGTCACCAATCCCGCTGGCCCCATTGACTTCCATGCCCTCCATAAGCCAGCCGTTGGTAAAAACATGCAAGCGTGAGTCAAAGCCATCGCAACGCTCCCTGGCCGTGTGGCGGTCGATCCCTCCCCAACGACGACGCCACGGTACGGTTGAGGGAAAGGTAGCAGCGATGTCGCGAGCGGTTTTTTGCAAGCCTCCACTGACGATCGCCACTTCAACATCGCAATTCAGAAGATGTTCAATGGTCGTGCGCCAGCCCTTCATCATGGGCATGCCCTCCATGAGTCCTCGAAGGCGTTGGTCGGTGATGGCCGGCGGAGCGGCGGATTTGATGAGGGCGAGGTCGAGTTTGATCCACTCCCATTCGTCCAACAAGCCTTGGTTGTAGAGAGCGAAGGATTCGTCGTTTGAAATGCCTAAGCCATCGTAGACAAATTGCCACGTGGAGAGATGGTCGACCAACACTCGGTCCATGTCAAAGCAAACCAGATTTCTGGCCATTCCCAACCCTCATTGGCTCCTAGGCCAGTTGTACTGGTGCTGAACTCGGGCCACTTGCTTCCCCATGATGTACAGGATGAGAGCAACCATCATGGCAAACAGTCCAACCAATGTCATGGCAATCGTCGCCAAGGTCACTCCAATGGACGTTGAGTTGAGCTCGGTAAACATGAAGGCCAAATCTCCAGAAAGTCGGTAGCCCAATACAAACAACACCACGCCGGGAATCCCGAACAACAACAGAGGATGCTTGGATTCCAACATCCAATAAAACAACTGGGCAAACCGGGAAGCTGTTGCCAGTGATTGGCGCTCTGGTAATCGAATCGGATGTTCCGCCTTCACAAAGCGAGCATGAAGCGCCGGAGACACGTCACGCGAAGTCGCTTCCTGACCTAAGCCTGACATGGCTTTAGCCCCTGCCTCACTGACGATCAAATGGTTGATAGTGCATGCACCGAGGATTTCTTTATCGACAGTTTGATCACTGTCAAGTTCACCAAAGAATGAGAAGTGGATATCCCATGCTTCGCCGGCTCGGTTCACACTGAGGGGCAATTCGGATAATTTCCATTCATCTCGAACCGTCAAAAAAAGCGTCATTCCATGGGACGCCTCGAGGTCCAACAGATGCCGACACAACGATTGGGGGGTAACCTCCTGGTTAAAGTGGAGCACCTCACAACCCACTTCGTTGGCTAATTCCACCGTTTCATCGTTCGATCCCGTATCAAAAAAGACCACGTCATTGGCTGATTCCCTTGCACGGACGATGAGCGAGACAATCCGTAATTCAATGTCCCGTCCGACAAAAACGATACGTTCGAGAGTGCCGACCACGGAAGGCTGTCCCCTCATGAAGAATATGAACCCTGTTCTCCTTCCAACGGATTCCATCGGCATTCAAGCATACATTCATCATTCCCGTCTTGGTGGTGAACTCGTGCTTGAAGGGTGGTCAATTGGCGTGGTCATACCTGCTCGAAACGAAGAATCAACCGTGTCGTTTGTGCTTGAATCTCTCCCCAATTGGGTCGACTTTGCGGTGGTGATTGACGACGGCTCCACCGATGGAACACGAGAGAAGGCAACCAATTCGAAAAGTCCGTGTCCCTTCACCGTCCTTGATGGCGGAGGACAGGGCGTTGGTGCCAGCATCGATATGGGCCATCAGTACCTGCTTGAACATCTTCCATCGCCCTTTGTTAGTGTGGTGATGGCAGGAGACGGCCAGATGAATCCAAATGACATGGAAGGCCTCATACAGCCCTTGTTGAAGAGGACCGCCGACCACGTGAAAGGAAACCGTCAACGACACCATGCTGGGTTCAACCAGATGCCCCCTCACCGTAAAGTGGCATCGAGGGTGCTTGCGTTCTTCACAACGCTGGCTGCGGGCCGACGAATCGGTGACCCTCAATGCGGCTACACCGCCACAACGGACACCCTCCTTCGCCAGTGGGATTGGCATCGCTCGTGGCCGGGCTACGGCTATCCAAACTACTGGGCCATCCGACTTTCAGCTGGGGGATGGAGAACGGTGGAGGCTCCCGTCGAGTCCGTCTATAGAAACGAAACGAGCGGTATCCGCCGTGGGTCCTTTTTCATGCGTGTTGGCGCCATGATGGCTATTGAGCACCACCGCCGAAACATTGCATGGTTGCATCCGGGCAAATTGTCATTGGCTACCGCAGGTGCACTCTTCTTCTACCTCCTTGGATGGACGCTCATGATGGCTGGACCACCTACGAGTTCCCCAGCCTTTGAGTCGGCCAGTCTTATGACAAGGTCGGCGCTCGTTCTGGTGTGTTGGGGCATCGCACATCTTTTTGACCGACGAGCGGTAAGGTTCCATCAGGAGAAGCGGTTGCATGCGGCGTCACGATCAACGCAACAATCCGCGACAAGCTCACGTCCGCCACATATTGGTGCCGAACAAACCTGAGATCAAAGCCATCCTCGAAGAACTTCGCGGGGCGAAAAAACCGTTGCGAGTTTTCAAAAAATTAGCGAAACGGCATTCCACCTGCCCGAGTGGAAGCAAAGGTGGTGATCTGGGTGAATTCGTTGAGGGTCAAATGGTCCAAGATTTTGAAGACGCCGTGTGGGAGAGTGAACTGGAAACCGTCCCGAAGAAGTTCATCAAAACCCAATTCGGCTTTCATGTGATTTGGGTGCACAGTGTGACCACACCCTCGATGAATGGTGGGCGTACCAAGATTTGAACTTGGGTCCAAGCGTCCCAAACGCCCGAGTATAGGCCAAACTAACCCATACGCCCTTGGTCTGTGCCATGTGGTCTTCCCTATGAACTTCACTCAAGCAACATCCAGCGTTGATGGCCTGTTCGAACGACCATGCTCTCGCTTTCGGCTTGTTCCATGACGTGCTGAGCAGACAGACGAAGTCTGGACTGAATCAATGCCCTCTCAAGCGAAGGAAGTTCAATGGTCCCAGCAGCATCGCATGCTTCACGAATGGCTTTCAGCAAATGGTCCGGTGAAACTGTTCTTTCGTTCTCCGGAGGCTGAGGTTCATGTTCCATGCGTTGCCGCAGTTCTTGACGAAGACTTTCTGGCGTGTTCGCCAACGCCACTTCACGATGCAACATTGCCGCATTTGGAACTTCGGCCACCACCTCGGTTTGGAGAGAAAAAGGGTGCCCGCAATGAGGGCAACGTCCTCCCACCGTTCGATGCCCAGAGCATTGCGAACAGGATTGGCACCGCAACACCAACCATCGTTCCTGGCGCATGGTCATCCATCACAGGGTAAAATCCGTGCGGTTTTGTGGAGCACCTGGACGGCGAGCAGGTGCAGCTGGAGCCTTTGTATCGACACGTTTCTTCGGTTCTTCTGCTGTGCGGGTGAGGGCTCCTCGGACGGGTCCTGTTTTCGTTGCACCCCCCAATTTCAACGATTCGGGTAAAATCAACGCTGCAATCGCCACGCCATGGTGGTCCTGACCTGCCGTAACTTCGTCAACGGCTACGTCGAACTCAACGACTTCGAGATCCCTGCTTGCCAAACGGCGTTGGAGATTCCGACGCAACAAGAGCACTGTTTCCTCGTAGTCGCGGTCGGTGGTGATGGTAGCCACAACTGCACACTGATCACCTTCAGGCGTTTCACACATCGCCCAAGCCACACCGGCCGATGCTGACGAGCCATTCCACGCGTAAGCCGTTGCGAGATGGCATTCGACAAGGGAACCCATGGGGAGGGGGCGTGGCGGGGCTATGCCGAAGCCCAACGGGAGCATGGCACCCTGGGCTTGGATGATGCGAACATCCCCCAGACCCAACTCAACGAGGCCCTGATCGAAGGCATCTTCAGCGTTTTCGCCCCAAGGTGCAACGGCCGTCATCAGCCACCCCGGGCATGTTGGACCACTCGATGCTTGCATGTCAAACCACACGCACAGCGGGTTCTTGAACACCATGGTCATCGGCGCATCATGGTGTCCCCCAACAAGGCGATGTTCGGCGTGACATTGGTCACGCTCTTTGCGTTGGCCATTTGGACCTCATATTCACAAAGTGAGTTTTCACTTGCATTGATGATCGTCACACTTTCTGCCACTGTTCTTGGCACGGTGATGACCCTGCAATACGGCAACCGTGCATCACAGAGGTCTGCCATCCCAACCACGCCCGGTGCGCACCGAACCACAGCGATAGCGGATGAACCAACGGACTTGCCCGACCCAACACAGCAAGGATTTGACATTCCGTTATGAACGGATCAGAACAATCGAACCGTTTCGAGATTGCTCGGAGCGAACGTCAAGCAATTGTAACGTTCACGAAGGGTGAGTCCCAATTCGTTGCATTTCTGATAGTCGCCGTGATGGCAAATAATGTTCTTGGGTGCAGGGTTGATTCGGTCCACGAAATCCAAAAGTTGACGACGGTCTGAATGCCCAGAAAAGCCATCGATGGTCACCATTTCACAACCGATTTTAACGATCTCTGTTTTCCCATTGATGAGCATCGGAACTTCACCAAAACCCTTCTGAAGTCGGCGACCCAACGTGCCTTCGGCTTGATACCCGACAAAGCAAAGGGAATTTCGTTCTTCGTGAGCCCAGTTTTTGAAATACTCCATGACAGGGCCTCCGTTGAGCATACCAGACGTGGCCAAGACAATGCAGGGAGATGAATCCATAATGATGCTTTCACGCAACTCTCGCCCCTTGACCGGTCTGAACCACTCGCTCGTAAACGGATTTTCACCATCATCCTTGAGGAGGGATTTACTCAGTGCTTTGGTGAGGTAATTGGGGTGTGAAGCGTGGATAGCCGTCGCCTCCTGAATCATGCCGTCCAACCAAACTGGAACCGGCTTGACCGTGCCTGACCTGAACAGCTCGTCGATAGCGATCATCACTTCCTGGCTTCGTCCAACAGCGAACACAGGACAAATCATCTTTCCACCACGAAGCAAGGTTCGAGAAACGATGTCCTGCAACTCCTGATTGGCCTCTTGACGGGAGGGCTGATAGTCTCCTGAAGCCCCGTACGTGGACTCAATAACGAGGGTCTCAACCCGTGGGAAACGGGTGTTTGCAGCATCGAATAGCCATGATTTCTCGTATTTTTGGTCACCGCTGAACACGATGTTATGTTTACCATCTGCAATGTTGAGGTGAACGGCTGACGAACCGAGAATGTGGCCTGCATTTGAAAAAGTCAACTTGACATCGGGGGCAATATCTGTCGTTGTATCCCAATCAACATCGACAACATGCTTCATGCACATTCGGATATCCTCCATATCGTAGGGAGATCGCTTGCCTTCGGCTCCACCAACCTTGAGGTAATCCGTCTGAAGCAGCAACATCAGGTCTCGTGTGGGAGGGGTACAATACACAGGCCCGCGATAGCCGTACTTGAACAACACCGGCAACATTCCAGCGTGATCGAGATGAGAATGGGTCAAAACGACGGCATCCAACTTATCGAGAGGCAACGCCTCGGGGGCGTTGAAAAAGGGCATCGGGTCTGTATCGGAAGCGATATTGACGCCAACATCGATCATGATTCGAGATTCATTGGTCGTCACATAATGGCATGCTCGACCAACCTCTCGGTACGACCCTAACGCCGTCACACGCGCCCACGTGCTACCAGGCCGAGTGGGTCGGTGGATGTTCAAACCGAAATCCTTCAACAATTTTCGTCGTTCTTCACCGTTGGTCTGACGGTACATTCGAATGTCGTGCACCGTTTTGGAAAACAAAGGCGGTGTGCGTTCCACCTTCACTGACCAACCGGTTTCATCACGAATCTTGATGCTGTTTTCACCCCGACGACCAACAGCGGTCCCCGGCTGTTTGCACTGCACCGTCACTTCTCGATAACACGGATCAAAATACAACTCGGTGATTTCTGCATCCTCGGGCATGATTTTTCGGATGACATCTTTCGCATCGTCCATGTCCATCATGGAGTCAACAGGCGTTCGAAGGACAATTTTTCGGCGAATGCGCTTCGCAATCTTGCCAATCAATCCGTCTGACCCTGTAAACGGTTTCATGTCCGTGGTGATGATGGCAATGTTGCCCGCCTCAAGGTCCACTTCGTAGTCAACCGATTTGGGAACGATTTTCTCAATTTCATCCTTCAACTCTCTGTAGGTCATCTGCATGCTGTTCACCTAAGGCTCCCGCCGTCATGGTTCTCCACGGAGCACCCGAAGGGTGCAAGGCGGCCAAGGCCGCGGGAAGGGGAACTCACTTGAGGAGTTTGGATATCTCGTCCTGTGAAATTTGTTGGTAGCCTGCACCGGGCGTAATCACCGCCAAGTCCATGCCGTTGCCGGAGGCTGCATCACGCTGCCCCGATGCATGCAAGGCTCTCGCTGCCAATTTTAAGGCCTCCGCTTGTGTCATGTTGTCCTTGTACCCGTCCTCAAGCACGCCGTACATGTAGGGGGAACCGGAACCGGTAGCGCAATAGACATCCGGAATCGAACCGCCGGCAGAATCGATGGAGTAGACGTGGCCGCCATCTTGGTCAACACCAACGATCAGAAGCTGAACCCAATGTGGGCGTCCTGACAAGATGTTGGCCGTCAAAGTGGCTGCTCCCTTGACCGTCATGGGCTGTTGGCGGCGAAGTTCAAACAAGGCGACTTCCGCTGTTAGCGTGCGAGAAAGTGATTGGGCATGCCCCACAAGACCAGCGGTCGTGAGAGCGAGGTTGTCGCCGATTTTGAACAATTTCTGAACGCTCTTGTTGGCGATAAAGTGACCCATAGTCGCCCGGTGGTCTGCGCCAACGACAACACCGCCTTTGAAGGTGATTCCAACGGTGCTGGTTCCGGTCTTCATGACATGTTGCTGTTCTGACATGATACCCTCACTCTCCCGACACTTCTTGAACCTTGAGGCTTGAACGGGTGAAACAAGGATGATGGTTCGGGTTGGTTACATCCGCTTCAAAAACAGGCCAGAATGACTGATGCACAGGGGATGGTTGAAGAAGCCTCGCTGCCTTGCAACATCATGCGCCGACGTAGGAGAAAGGTCAGGGATGAAGGTCAGTCCTCTCTCGACCGGTTTGCACCACCACAATCATCTGATGCTACCGATACTGAAGCCTCGGTTCCGTCAATGCCAGACCTGGACCTCCTCGAAGCCGCCGAAGCCCGCCTGAACGGTTCGGTATCAGACGGAACGCCGCCGCCTGGCGGTGATGAATTGCGAAGTTTTGCAATGCCAAGTGCGAGCAGCTCACCCCAAAAAGCGCTGAATACACCTGCACGTACATACCATGACCTTGACACCTTGTACCCTAATGCGCCTGTACCCATTCAAGAAGGGGAGATGGTGATTCACAATTCGACACTTCTGGACTTGACAGGCTGCGATACGATCATGAATTGGATTTCCGAAGACCACGGTTGTGTTGTTGAGATGAAACGAATGATGAATCGAACCACCGAATTCAATCAGGCCCTTCAAATCTTGAACACCTTTGTGCAGGGGGATGTCCAAGGCCAGATTATTCGGATTACAGATACCCGACTCCTCATCTTGCCTCGAGGTTGCCGTGGAATTCGTGGAACGGACATGGAAGGATTTGCTGTGTCCCCTGATGACTTGACGGACGTGTACAAGTGAACGAGCAAGCCATCGAGATGCCATGTCCAATATGCCATGCAGAAGGCAATGTGTACATGATCGCCCACATTGATGAGATCCCTTATTTTGGCGAACACACCCAGGTAACGATTCTGTGTCATGCTTGCGGGTGGCGGCAAACCGACTTCATTCCCGCCGAGGGAAAAAAAGCCGGTGGATGGACATTGCTTTTGGATGACGAGAGCACGTTGAGGGCGCGGGTTGTTCGCTCCTCTTCATGCACCGTTTGCATTCCAGAACTCGACCTTGAGGTGAATCCAGGCAGCAGTGCAACGGGGTACGTGTCAAATGTTGAAGGTGTGCTTCATCGGTTCAAAGAAATCATCAACATGGTTGAGCGAGACTTGGTGGCGCATCTTGACGCTGAAAGCGGGGACGAAAGGGAGAACACAACGCACCAACTCGCCCGCCTTCAGAGCATGCTCTACACGCTCAACAACACCGGCACCACAGAGGCCCCCTCCATATCACTTGTCTTGCTCGACCCGCACGGCCATTCAATGATTCTCCACCCCAACGCTACGGAGCGAGATTTGACGGATGAGGAATTGAACCGACTTCCGGTTGGGCCTGACCCCGCGGTTTTCTCGAAGGACGATGTGAACCCGTCAACGTGAATCTTGACTCAAGAATTCTTGAACCAAATGCGCTGTCTCGTCCCGCTTTTCGTGGAGTTCACTCATCCAAACAGTCGCCCGATCGATGCACAATTGCTTCATCTCCCCTGCCAAAAGGGAACCAGAACGGAAGGAGGCGTTGAGTTCGGCGAGGTAGGTGTCGTCTTCTTCGAAGAAGTACATCATGTACTGATAAGCCACATCCACGTCGGGATTACCGCCTAAGCGTCGGTGTTCTTCGACGGTGGATTGACCACCAGAAAAGGCCCGCTTGATTTTCTTCTCAACCGTCGCCGCATCGTCTCGAAGGAACAGCGTTGATTTCGGTTGGCTGCTGCTCATTTTATCACCCGTCATTCCAACAGCAAAATGGTGGTACGTGGAGGAAGGTGCCAGCAGCCCTAGGCCTCCAAGGCGACGTTCCAACGAAAGAAGCGCCATTCGCAAACCGTGCTTGTCACGCTTGGTGGCCGAGGGAACGTGAACGTGCCCCTGTTTGGGGCTTGAGATAATATCCGAAAACCCGAGCCCTTGAATCGCCTCAACGACCGAATGAAACACTTGAGCCACTTTTTCTTTGTCAACTCGACCGTTGGGCAACTGCCCGAACACCTCTGCGTTATCATCGTGAATTGAGAGGCTAATGAGGAGGCCGGAAGACGATGCCTCACGCAGGTTGAACCAATTGGTTTTTGCAGCCAAGCCACGGGTTAAGCGAAGGTGGGGGTCTTGGTCAACGCCAACAGGGACGACGATGGGGCGAAGCCCTCCAAAGTCGTCGAGTTGTGGATGCAAGATATCACCTACTTGGACCATAGGGGCTTGAACATGAGCGAGATTGGTGTCACCACCAAAGCCGTAAATGGCCTCAAACTCGCTGAGGTTGGTGCGTTTACCAAGTTGGAAACCAAGACGTTGGACCACCGGCCGCGTGGATTGAAAGTACACGTTTGTTTTTTCAGGGTTCAATCCTAGTGCAGCGTAGTGTGCGATGTACTCTTCGAGGGCCACCTTGCGACCCTTTTCCAAGGAGACACCACGAGTTGCTTGGCTTTCAAGATCGGCGACAGCAATGGTGACATCACCTCCAAGGTCCTGAAACCAGCGAACTTGCTCGACAACCATTGAGTGGCCTAAATGCATCTGACCGCTTGGCATGAGGCCGGTCAAAACGCCAAAAGGTGAACCCGTGCGTGTGGCCTCAAACACTTGCTCGACATCGCGATGTGCAAAAACGATGCCCCTGCGATGAAGTTTGGAAGGAGAAGGTGCATCCTCGCCCTTGAACGGCGTCAATCCAAACTGGTCGATGATTCGCCCGTAATCCGTGGATTGAGCGCTCCCCCAAGGGTCGATTCGGACATCGTCTTCACCCATAGGGGTCACCTTCATTCACGCCTCGCGGTCCGATGGCGCATCAAGGCTTCGCTCATCCACCGACTGCGAAGGCATATTTTCCCAAGTCTTGCCCCTCATCCACCGTGCCATGGGGCCCAGCCCCTCCCTGCCAAGGATGAACAGCATCGAAGTGGTCGTGATGATGCCGACACCAAAGACAGCGTACGGAATCCAAGCTTGCTCCCCATCCGCTGAACGGGGTTGCACCAACCACGTAAAACGGACGTTTGTGTCTTCCAAAAATCGTTTGGACCATTTGAACAAATCTGTCGTTTGGTGACCGGCGACCGTTACGGCTGCGGTGTGGTTGTTCCAGAATTCTGTTTGGCCAAGGATGTCATATTCCGAGATCACCTCGCCAATTTGGATGTTGACTTCGTGACCGTTGAGCACCGACACCAGCACCGTACCGTCATCCTGTTGCCACCAGCCCTCCATCGTGTTCCGTTCTTGTTCTATAGATGGAAGTTCGTTCCTCCCAACGACTGATGTGACCTCAGCCCCACCAACGTCAATCATCCATGTGAGGGGCACATTCCAGGGCAAGTTTTCAGATACCGACCGACAGGTTGAGGTGTCCAGCGGCCGGAACACCAACGTCGACGAGGTGTTGTTGGAGTGGAGTTCATGCTCGTGTTCAAAACAGCGTTTCCCCGACCATGAAGACCATGCTTCGCCCCAGGTCGTCAGCCAAACATTGGGCGATTCATCCAACAAGGCCAACACCTCTCGGTCGTGACGGACTGTGGCGTCGTTGATGCGACCAATCCAATACAAATTGATGAGGCCACCTTGAGCGAGTTCGCTTTCAAGCTGTTCAACCGAGGCGACTCCTTGCTCGAGGCTCCCGCCGCGACGGCCGAGGTTGTACCATTCCCAAACGTCCACTGGGACATCATCGGCATCATGCCAGGCTGTATCGGCCAGCCCTGTGTTGTCACCGTGAACCGTGAAACCCTGCGATGCCACGCGCTGGTGTTCAACCATTGTGAGCGTATTGGGAGTGTAGGTTGACAAAGGAGCAACTCCCCATTTGCTCGCGTTGAGTCGTTGCTCAATGTAGGTCCTGCAAGCCGACGCAACAGCCCCGGGGTCGTTGAACCATGAAAGGCCGGGAACGCCGTAACATCCGAATTCATCGCCTGCTTCCAACCGATCTTTGGCATAGGAGGTTCGCAACCACCCGTCTTCCTCCCATGCTGATTGGGCCAACACCACGGGATGGATCATCAACAAACCAAGGGTGGTCAGCAACAACATCGGGATGGTGAAACGACGCACAAGAACCCCGTCCACAATCTCTGCTCCTGAAGGTGCCCTTTGACGCTTGCCCTGTGGCCATGGCGCAGGAACCCTGAATTCTTCATCCAATGAAGGTCGTGGAGAATAGGAATTAAATCACAGCGCATTTGGCTGAGAGCGATGACGAGCGACAGAGGAATGGACGACGCTTGGAATCGCCTCCAAGACCACTGGAGCATTCCCCCAGCGCCCTCTGATTTGGGGTCCACGCCGGTGTATTCTGTCCTCCGCTTGTTTCTTTCACCTTTGTTGCGACCCCTGCTGCGTTGGCGTATTCAAGGAGCGCACCACATTCCTCGTAGTGGGCCCACCATCCTTGCAGCCAACCATCTCTCTCACGTTGACCCCATTGTGGTCATCGCCGCCGCACGAAGAACCACCCATTATTTGGCGAAGGACGGACATTTTTCCAACCCCTTGACGAGGTTTGTTATGACCGCGACCGGGCAAATCGAAACGCAACGCGAACACGGTGGAAACGATGCCTTGTCAAGCGCCATATCGGTGTTGGACAAGGGGCGAGCGTTGGGCATTTTCCCCGAAGGAACACGCTCAAAACGAACGGAGGCCCCGTTTTTGCTCCCCGGAAAAACAGGCGTGGCACGACTTGCTGCCGCCCGTCCTTCGGCAGTGGTGGTACCCATCGCCCTCACGGGTACACGGAACATCATGCAGCCGCAGCACCACAAGTGGCCACGTCTTTGGCGTCGATTCGGCGTCCATGCAGGCCATGGAATCACGTGGTTGGAATGGTTAGCTCACCCCGAAGGTGGAGGGATGACGGTTAATTCATTGAGTGAATTGGCAACGGCAGAAGAACATGAAATTCGAAGCACCTTGGCACAGTTGTACCGACGATTCACCGACCAATTGATGACCTCCATGGTCGCCTTAGGAGCAATCTGAGACTTCTAATACGGTAGCGTGACAAGACCTGTGTGAGACTTGTTCACACGCCTTTTGGGCATTTGTTCGTTGATGAATCGAGTCACATGACGTACCGGCGGATTTCAGCAGAAGTTCGGGCCCTTGAGTTGCTTTGGACGGTTGTCAAACAATCAGATGTTTGGAAATTTGAACGCGGAGAACTTGGAACCAACATTTGCTCGACTGATTTTTACCCCAAAATTATCCTCAAACCGTTGCAAAATGTCCAAGGATCCATTTCCTATCAAGACACCCATCTTGAAGTCCACATGGAGAACAAGAGCGGTACACGGAAGATCTGCATTCTCATCGACCCCTTGAAGGAATGCGCTGTTGTGGACGGCCTTATCTCAATCGTTCTTCTGGGCACCTCTGGTTGGCCTCGCTCCCACACGCCGAACACCTTGCGATACAAGGCAATCCGCGCCGCCCAAGAGCGAAACAGGGAACGCGACCAACAGGCCATCGCTGAATTCGGCCTTCCGTTGCAAACAAAAGAAATTCGGCGATTTAAGCGGTTGTTAGGCCCATGTCCGAGCCAACAGGAACAACAACGTCTTCGTGACATCTTCGAATATGCCCGTGAATTATATGTGCGCTTTTCATTCGAGATGGATGACATTCAACAGCACATTGAGCCGCTTTTGGCTGGGATGAAACCATCAGAGATTGACCACTTCCTTCAACATCCGGGGCACCCATCGGACCTTCTGTTTCTTCCTCCAAGCGTCAACTGCTGAACCAACAATCCCTATGTGCTGTCGTGAAGACGCAGGACCGGTGATGGAGTGCAAGCCTATCTTGACCTCATGCAGCACATCCTCGATCACGGCACCCACAAGGGCGACCGAACCGGAACAGGAACGCTGTCGGTGTTCGGGTATCAAATGCGATTTGACTTGTCCGAAGGCTTTCCGATGGTGACCACCAAAAAACTTCACCTGCCCTCCATTGTGCATGAACTGCTGTGGTTCTTGAAAGGCGAGACCAACGTATCTTACCTTCAGGAAAATGGCGTTCGCATTTGGAATGAATGGGCCGATGAGAACGGTGATTTGGGACCCGTTTATGGAAAACAATGGCGACGATGGGAAACCAAGGATGGTCGTATCATCGACCAAGTTCAGCAAGCCATCGAGACCATCAAAACCAACCCAGACAGTCGCCGTATCATCGTCTCGGCTTGGAACGTAGGCGAACTTGACGAGATGGCATTGATGCCGTGTCATGCATTTTTCCAGTTCCATGTTGCAGATGGCAGGTTGAACTGTCAGTTGTACCAGCGCAGTGCAGATGTGTTTCTTGGCGTTCCATTCAACATCGCATCCTATGCCCTTCTAACCCATATGGTGGCTCAAGTTTGTGATTTGGAACCTGGGACATTTGTCCACACACTCGGCGATGCTCATCTCTACAGCAACCACCTCGAACAAGCCAGCTTGCAACTTTCCCGCCAACCGCTCCCCCTGCCTCGGTTGCGATTAAATCCCAACGTACGAGACATTGATGCCTTTACGTACGAAGACATCGCTGTGGAAGGATATGAACACCACCCCCACATCAAAGCCCCCATTTCAGTGTGAGGATTGATCATGCTTACCATGATTTTCGCATGCGACCTCAACGGGGTCATCGGCAGACAAGGTGAATTGCCTTGGCATCAATCCTCAGACCTCCAGCATTTCAAGCGAATCACAATGGGGAAAACGGTGGTGATGGGCAGAAAAACATGGGAAGCCATTGGACGACCGTTGCCAAATCGGCGCAACATCGTGATGACGCGGAGCGGGCCAATCGAGGGTGCGGAAGTCATGAGTTTCGATGACGTCTTGGCGTTGAGTGGGGCTGAGGAGGTCATGATCATTGGAGGCGGCGAGATTTACTCATTGTTCTTGGAACACGCCAAAGAGGTGCATCGCACCATCATTCACGCGGAAGTGATTGGCGGTGATGCCTTCGCCCCCGACATCGGCGAGGCGGGATTTTACCTTATTGCGGAACAACATCTCCAACCCGGGGAACGGGACGACCATCCCATGACCTTCCAGCACTGGATTGTGTGATCATTCCGGCCGATATTCCGTCACCCGAACACCCAGCCGGCCTTGAAGGGCTTGGCGTTGCATGATTCGTTCAAACTTCGATTCAAACGCCGCCTTCAGGTCAATCTCCATCGCCAGGCTGTGACCCATCAACAAGATGAGTACGTCGGCCATTTCTTCGGCACACGCCGCCAGTGGTTTCCCTTTCGTGACGGCGGCGGCTAATTCACCGAGTTCCTCGACCGTCAGGGCGATTCGGTAACCCATGTCGTGCCCGTTGTTGCCCGCAAAATCGTGTTTGTGATGAAATGAAGCAACTTTCTTCATCATGTTCTCCCACTCGTCCAGCGGGGCGTGTTCCATCCATTCATCAACTGAACGACCTTGCATGGAGTTGATACATCCTTACGGGACATGAGGTTTTTGATGGCCCAGCAAGCCGAGCAAACAAGCCCATACAGGAGCAAGTTTGGCATTGGCCTGGGAAGATACCTCATGATGGTTGAGCGGCATGTTAGCATCACGTGGGTCTTTGCCGGCTGCCCAGTTTGAGGAAATGCAAATGGCAACATAAGGGACATGCCGTTCATTTGCCAACTTTGCTTCCCGGGGCATGGTCATGCCGACCATGTCGCCTCCGAGCCGTTGGATGGCCAACACTTCGGCTGCTGTTTCAAACTGAGGACCTTCTGCCAACCAGTACGTATATCGCATGACTTCATCAGGACCAAACCCTTGTATATCCCTCAGGATGGTGTCCAGCACCGAATTCAATCCCTCGTCGAACGGTGCAGTGACCGAGGTGAAAACCGCTTCATTATCGTGAAATGTCGTCGCTCGTCCGGTGAAGTCAATGTACTGTTCAGCCAGCACCACCTTTCCTGGCGGCAACGTGGCAGCAATGGCCCCCACCGAACAAACCGAAACAATGGCGTCGACCTTGGCATCCACTAGGGCGGTGATGTTGGCGCGATGGTCGATAGCATGAGGCGGGCGATTGGGAGCATCAGCATTGTGATGACGTTGCAGAAAGACCAATTCGTGGGCGTTCCCGTTGTAGAGAATTGAACAACACAGGAGAGGTACATCACCGTAGGGCGTGTCAACCCGTATGGAATCACGTCTGAGGAGCTTGAAGGAATCATGTGTTGCTTGCTCTTGAAGATCAAGTTCAACTAAACCGGTTCCACCGATGATGCCCAAGCGCATGTTAGCCCCACACCTATCCCGTAAGTGAACCCTACGCCGAGGGAACGGGGGTCAAGTCGGTCCCGAAGGTGAACGACTTCACTCGTTGAGGCGCTCGATGAGTTCCGATTTCTTGCCGCTTACAGGCTTGCCAGCAGCCTTGAGCAACTCTTTGAGTTCACCAACGGTCATGCTCTCATAATCAGGAGCGTCGCTCGGCGTTTCCGTTGCAGCAGGTTCAGCGGCTGCTTCATCGGTCGGTTCTTCGTGGACGTCCTCAAGTTGCACAGCCTCGTCTTCGGCCTCAACGTCTTCATCAGCGGATGCCGTTTCTTCATCGCCTTCTTCATCGGCTTCTTCATCGGCCATGGCAGCGGCAAGAGCAGCGGCTTTCTTCGCTTTGAGTTCAGCGGCTTGGCGTTGCTCTTCGGCATGGATTTCGTCCAGGGTGGGTCCATCGGCGTGCACAACCCCCTCTTGCAGGAGTTGACTCTTTCGAACGGCAACGGAGCGAACGGGGTAAATGGATTTGACACCTTTCTCGATTTCGCCTTCAAGTGATCCGTCAAGCAACGCCGTTTGAACGGCGGCGTAGGTGTTCTTGGCAGCAAAGGCCACCACAATTTCTCTCGTCCGAGTTCGCATGTCCTGCTTGACGGAGGTTTGGACACGCTGTTGTGTGATGATAAGAGGCTTCATTCGAACAAGGTACCCATCGGTGGTCACGACGTCCACGACGTCATCGACTTTCCCACGGTAGCGGCGAATTTGTCGTCGAGTGTAGTCGGTTTGGTGGTGGTGACCAATGAAGGTCGTCAAGGCATCTTGACCAACGCATTCAGAAACTCTGAATCGGAGGATGACATGCATCTTCGAGAAGTCGCCGTTGAATTCTTGCTGGGTCATTTCATAGACACGTCCGATGATGTGTTCGTCGGATTCACCGAGTGTTTCGCCGATGCGTTGGAAATTCCATGGATGGCGAGGTGCACGAATCGTGTACCATCGCTTTGTCTTCCACTTGTCACGTTGTTTTCGCGCTGCTGCGCGAGCCTTTGCACTGATTTTCTTTGCCATCGCTCTCAACTCGGTGTGTGTCTTACGGGGGCTACCCCATTAGCAAGTCGCCGACTCACCTCCCCTATTTGAAAGGGCCTCATGCACATCAAACCTGCGATGACAGGTGGTCGGCAACCTCATGACCTTTCCTCTTTAGCCAAGGTTGTGGGGCTGCATCGCATCACGTGGCGAGCCACGGCCAGTGCCGTGAACAATTCGGATGCCGTGGTGGATGCATTGTCGTGGCTCGTCGGTGATGAAGAGGCCGTAGAAGTGGAGCGAAGCACCTCCTACCACGGACCGGAATTGGCATTGATGCAGGCTGTATCATCAAAGAAAAAGACAGCACTTATTTCGTTGTCACGACTGGGTGAAGAGGCGTTGCAGGTTTTGAAAAATGAACTCGAAGACCGCCTCGATGAGCAAAACGTCCTCCACATTCGAATCGGTTTTGCCGAATTGATCGACGGGCGGATTGTCCTCTTGAACACCAGCGAAACAGGCACGGTGAAAGGACAAGCGAAGATCGAGGTGTACCCCGGTCAAGATCCTCTCGAGGAGGCGCGGGCCGTGCTCGATGAAGCCATCCTCATCTCACGCTCAAACCTGGCCACAGAGGGCTCACCATGATTCGACGTTTTCCATTGTATGTTGTTGCCATGCTGATGATCGCCGTTCTGCCCGTGAGCGAAGGGCAGTCAGGCGATGAACTTCCGCATCCCACCCCACCTTGTTCAGCCGATCGAGATGCATGGACGGTTGGCTTAGTCTATTGCAACGCCAATGCGACGCTGGGTTACACGCTTTTCGCACCAATTCCTTCCAACACCACCTACTTGATCGACCATGAGGGGCGAATGATTCACTCGTGGGCCTCGCCAGGGGGACACCAACCGGCTCTGTCAGCGTATTTGCTGCCCGATGGCGACCTGTTGCGCACAGCGAACACCGAAGACACCGCTGTTGGCAATTTTTCCGGAGGAGGAACAGGGGGCAAACTCGAGAGGATTTCGTGGGATGGGACGCTTGAATGGTCATGGGAGTATTCGTCCACGACCTACATCAGCCACCACGACATCGAACCGATGCCCAACGGGAATATCCTGATGATTGCATGGGAGGAACGGACGGAAGCCGAGGCGCTCCAAGCCGGTCGAAACCCGGCCATCGCCAGCGATTCTCCGGGCGGACAAAACAACATTTGGCCCGATCATATCGTCGAGATTCAACCCGTCGGTAACGACAGTGCAACCGTTGTTTGGGCGTGGTACGCCTGGGACCACCTCGTCCAAGACTATGACCCGACCAAAGACAACTACGGCGTGGTTGAAGAACATCCCGAACTCATCAATATCAACTACGCTGGAGGGACCGGAAACCAAGCAGGGCGGGCCGATTGGATGCATTGCAACGGCATTGATTACAATCCAACGTTGGACCAAATCGCTGTTTCCTGCCGAGGCATGCATGAAGTGTTCATCATCGACCACAGCACCACAACCGAAGAGGCGGCGGGGCATTCCGGAGGGAATTCGGGGAAAGGAGGAGATTTGCTGTACCGATGGGGCAATCCACAAGTGTACGGAAAGGGACTCTCAAGCGATCAGCAGTTGTTCGGTCAGCACGATGTTCAATGGGTTGAAGATGGGCACCCCTACAGTGGTTCTCTCTCGATATACAACAACGGGAACGGCCGCTCAACCCTCTATTCGTCCGTGGACATCATCACACCTCGAATCGACAACGATTCGTACGTTCTCGAGGAAAACGGCACATTTGGACCCAGCATGCCCAACTATTCGTGGAACCAAGGCGAGGCCATGTATTCGCGGGCCATATCGGGGGTGCAAACCATGTCCAATGGACACATGCTCGTGACCCACGGAACCTACGGAACCTTGTATGAAGTTGACGAACACGGGGAGGTCGTATGGACATACATCAACCCCATCCTCGCTGACGGGCCACTTGAACAAGGGATTTCTGTACCCGCCGGAAATCGAGCGTTGACCACTGCCAATCAAATCTTCAAGGCCACGCACATTTCCCTCGACCACCCTGCATTCGTTGGGAAATCCCTCACTACGGGCATCTACTTGGAGGGATGGAACGATGCCTGTCCGGAGCAAGATGCATGGGGGTGGGACAAGGACGGGGACGGCTGCATCGACGACAGCGATGGTGACGGCGTCACTGACCCAATGGACATCTGTCCATTCGGAAGCGATGAGATCGATGTCGATCAAGACGGGACGCCCGATGCGTGTGATTCATTGGTGGATAGCGACGGCGATGGCGTTTCAGATTCGAATGATGCCTGTGAAGGCCATGACGACGCCGTGGACGTAGACGCAGACGGGATTCCTGAACCATGCGATACGCTTGTGGATAGCGATGGTGATGGCGTTGCTGATGAAACCGATGCCTGCGAAGGTTACGACGATGCCGTGGATGCGGATGGTGACGGGCATCCCGAGCCTTGCGATACGCTGGTGGACAGTGACGGCGATGGTGTCGCTGACGAACTGGATGTATGTCCGGACCATGATGACCTGCTCGATGAGGACGATGACGGGGTGCCGAATGGGTGCGACGAAACTCCGATTGACCACCCTGATGAAAACAATACAACGGTCGAAGATGATTCAAACACAAGCGGCAGCACGAACGTGGCCACAGTTAGCTCTTCCACCTTAGGTCAAGCTGCCGCTGTGCTGATTGCCATCGGCATCGGAATCATGTTTCTTCGTTCACGCCGCCCGTGAGATTCCATCGGTCCACTTGAAGGTCGAAGAACATATCGTGAACCTGCTTGACAAGGGATTAAGTACGCCGTCGCGCCAGCATTTGACAGGGACTGCTATGCCACACATTGTCACCTCCGCCTGCGTTGACCACAAATATCAGGAATGCGTTGCTGTTTGCCCGGTTGAAGCATTCAGGGAAGCCGACCGCTACTTGGTGATTGACCCCGATGAATGCATCGATTGTGGAGCATGTGTTCCAGAATGCCCGGTGGATGCCATCTTCGCAGACACCGACCTCCCAGCTGGTGAAGAAGCGTGGATTGAACGCAACGCCGAAGAGTCGGTTGATGCCGAAATCGCTGAAGGCGACTCACCTGTTTTGGGCGACTGACCTTCTCCCGCCAAGGCGGTGAACGAAGCGTCATAAAGGCCAGCGAAATCCATTCAAGCGTGAGCAACATGACCACCGATTTCACTCAGTTCAGAAAGGGCAGCGACCTGCTAAAGCGAGGATTTGCTCGCATGCAACAAGGCGGCGTCATCATGGACGTGGTCAACCCCGAACAAGCAGCCGTAGCCGAGGACGCAGGAGCTGTAGCCGTTATGGCTCTCGAGCGAGTTCCCGCTGACATACGGAAGGCAGGTGGGGTTGCACGAATGTCACACCCCGATATGATTCAGGGCATTCTTGATTGCACTTCCATCCCGGTGATGGCCAAATCAAGAATCGGTCATGACGGTGAAGCCCGTATCCTTGAGGCCATGGGCGTCGACATGGTGGATGAGAGCGAGGTCCTCACCCCCGCTGACCCCTACTTCCACATCAACAAACACGACTACACCATCCCGTTCGTCTGCGGCGCTACCGGACTGGGGGAAGCCGTACGCCGAATCTGGGAAGGTGCAGCCATGATCCGAACCAAAGGAGAGGCAGGCACGGGCAACGTAGTCGCCGCCGTGACGCACGCTCGCCTGATCGACCAAGAAATCCATCAGATACAATCCCTGGACGACCACGGACTCGATTTAGCAGCCGAGCACATCATGGAACGCTATCGTGTGCTCGCTTCACATTCAACCCTACCTGGGACGCATGAAGTCACACCGTTTGGCCCAATCGATGCCGGCATGCATGATGGAATACGGTCCGTGCTTGATGATGTTCACAGGCTTGGTCGCCTTCCTGTTGTCACCTTTTCTGCAGGCGGCATTGCCACACCAGCCGATGCATCACTCATGATGAGAATGGGGATGGACGGCATTTTCGTAGGGTCTGGTATCTTCAAGTCTTCAGACCCCAAAACCATGGCCGACGCCATTGTCATGGCCACCGCACATTATGACAACGCAAGCAAGGTGGCTGAAGCCATGGCCATGATGGCCGGAGTACCGATGAAAGGCGATGAGTTGGAGACACTCGAGGTCCGGCTTGATCAACGTGGCTGGTGATTCAATTCAACGGATCGTCAATACCCTGTTCGCCAAGTGTCCATTTTAGGGTCTTGACCACGCCCTCGAGCGCCTTGTGATTGCGGGCTGCTTCTTTCATGCCGTCCTTGTCGCCTTCATCCTTGCACGCATCGTACCACTCCTTCCACTGGTGCATTTTTTTCGTGGCGCGGGCCAACATCTTTTCGATTTCTTCCCACGTTCGGTCGTAACTTCGTACTGGCGTGTCCGTCATAACAATCGCTTTCTTTGAATGGTTGAGTGTATTTATTCCCTCGTTTTTATTTCCCTTCGTTCGGAATCCTTTGGCCCTGATAGGTCCCTGACGAGGAAAGGACGACGCCATCACCAATGACACAACCTTCAACACGTGCACCATTGGGGACTACGACCCGT
Organism: Candidatus Poseidonia sp.; assembly: GCA_038148515.1. GTDB lineage: Archaea > Thermoplasmatota > Poseidoniia > Poseidoniales > Poseidoniaceae > Poseidonia. The sequence continues at coordinate 30,484 of JAYQVP010000005.1, forward strand.
GTTCCAAGCACCGAATCTTTCACAACGGCCCCAGAGTGCACCATGCACCCGTCCATGAGCAACGAATCTGTCACAAGGGCACCCCGCTCAACCGTAGAGAATCTCCCAATGGTGCTGCGATTGACGGTCCCGCCTACAGCGGTGGAAGGGCCAACCAGTGTGTCGTTCTCCCACACATTAAAACCGGCTGGGAAGGAAAAGGGCAAGGATGCATAGTCTTCCATCAACGTCTTCTGGGCCCGTAGAAGTTCGTTGGGTTGACCAACATCAAACCACACACCGTCGATGGCTTTTGCGTACATCGGCCAGTCTTGTGCAAGCAAAACGGGAAAGAGGTCCCTTGAGAAATCAAACTTGGTTCCTTCCGGAAGGTGTGTAAACACCTCTGGCTCGAGAACGTACAAACCTGCGTTGATGACGTTGCTAAAGGCCTCTTCAGGGGAAGGCTTCTCCAAAAATTGACGAATAAAGCCTTCTCGAAGGCCTCCATCAACAACACCATCGGGCGTGCTCGCAAGTCCGACGATGCCGAATTCCGAAGGGTCCTCAACCTCCCACAAAGCCATCGTCACTTTGGCATTGTTTTGTCGGTGTGCTCGCAGCAGTGCTTGAATATCAAACGAAGCGATGGCATCACCTGAACCTACAACGAATGTCGATGTTAATCGGTTGCGTAGCAAACCGACGCTGCCAGCGGTTCCCATCGGTACCTCTTCTTGATTGACTTCAGCGATGAGAGAGCGATCACCTTCACCTGACCACGATGCAACATGGGAGGCAAGTTGCTCGCCGCGATAGCCCGTAGTCACAACAATATCGGTGATTCCAGCGGCCACCATGGCGTCTTTGACAAAATCGATGACCGGTCGACCCAAGACCTCAACCATGGGCTTGGGGCGGGAGTGCGTCAGCGGGTAAAGTCGAGTGCCTTGGCCCCCGGCCATGATAATGCCGTACATGACGCCGCCTCAGCGCCTTCGAATGGCACCCATCCGTCGCATGTTTTTCTTCTTGGAAGAACCACCGCGGCGCTCTTTGGTGTCGGTATCTTCCTTGCCGAGTCCGCCAAATGACAGTTGGCCTTCGGAAAGAAGGGATTCAACAAGACGATCGGCAACTTCGTCGGATTCTGCACCTGTTTTCATTTCGTCTTTGACGGCTCGGTTGTGGTCGGTCATCCATGATTTCCGCTCCTCAATAGCCATGTTCAATTGCTCTCGGACCTTGTTCACATCCACCATGAGTTCAGTGATTTTTTCATGAATTGCGTCAGCCTTCTGATGAAAATCAACGGATTCGGTATGGTGACGGTCGCCCTCAGATTTTAGGAAGTCACGATGGTCCAGTTGTTCTTTGTACTCGCCCCATTTTTCATCGGCTCGCTTCATAGCATCCACAAAGGCCGTATGAGCATCGTCGGATTCCGCTTTGAGTGTGGTGATGGCTTCATCGAGGTTTGAAAGGTCGACAGATACCATCTCAAACTGCGTGACCTCAGGTTCGAGTTCTTCAGCACGGCGTTTCATTCTCTTGATTCGCTCCATGATTTCTTTTTCCTTCTTGGTGCTCGAAGAGGTGGTTTGGAATTCTTCCTCGAGATTGTTGATTTGGTTGATGAGTTGCGAATACTCTGCAGTGGCGGATTTCTTCTCACCAGCCTCACCACGTCGCCCCTTGATTTGCGAAAACAAATCCCTCAACTGAGCATTGATCGCGTCTCGCTTGGCACGGAACGCATTGCGCTCGGCGTGCAAAGCATTCAGTTCGGCTTTCATCAAATCCAACTTTTCACGATGTTCCTTGTATTGCTCTTGCACAGCATCACGTTTTTTGGACATCGCCCGTCCTTGCTCACGCAGTGAATTACGGTTGTCTCGCATCTTGCGAACCCGTGCTTCCATGGATTGGAGCTCGTCGCGAAGGTCCGCATCTTGGCTCTTTTCGGCATCGTCACCAAAGCCGCGCATGGAGGTTCCACCGCCTCCACCATTTCAAGGCTATGCCCCAAAAAACAACGGGCTTCACGCAGAAATGTTCCCGACCAGTTCCAAAACGAGAAGAACATTTGAGACCAATAAACCGGAGCCACCAAAGATGTAGGCAAGGTAAGAGCCCGTGGTCCGAAGCCATTGACGGAAATCAGAACGAACCCGAACATTGATCTGTCGCCCTAACAACAATTCTCCGTTGGTTTCCTCCAACCGAACGGAAACCGTGGCATCACCACGTGTGCTCGGGATGAGGGTCTGCCATGATACCGTACTATCTTTGAGCAATCCCGACATTTTGCCTAAGACGTCGTCATCGCCTTTTGCGGCAAGGGGTAATGCTTCGGTTGACCACCAGTAATTTTGACCTGGCTCGAGGCGGTAGGTCAACGCCATGTCCTTTGGCTCAAAATTAGGTGTTTGTACTCGAAAAACCACCGTTCTGGTCTCGTTGGAAAGGTTGTGAAACAGCGTAAACAGGTTTGCTTTGTCGGAGACAACGTTCTCCATGTCAACCTCGAAGATCAAGTCATGCATTGCTGGAGGCTTTCCAATTTCCAAATCTTGTTTGAGGCGGTCAACCATTCGGAAAAAGGCTGGGCAACGCTGACTAATGAGGCCGAACAATACCAGCCAAGATTCGAGTGTAAATACCTCATGATTAAAGACGTATTCTAGACCGTCTTTCGTGAGAATTTCACCAAGCTCCATTTCCAAGGTTTTCCGATCAAGACCTGTTGCGTGACGATACAGCGTCATCAGGAATTTTTCATGGGCAAAATGGCGATCAACCTTGCCCTTGAAGCCGTTCTCGATCTCCTTGGTATATTCCTCATATTGTGAGCGAAGCAAGGGGTCCATGTGGGTCTTGATGAGGTCATTGAAGACCATATTCAAGGTTGAGGGGTGAACAGGAGGGTTGTATGCCGGAAGCAAACCGGTCTGTTCAACCATGTTGAACGGAGTCGATCGGGTCGGGAGATGTTGACCCACGGACAAGGTTAGGAACGAGGCTGAAGCCAGTAGGAACAGGATGCCAAATGAACTTGAGGTGGTGTAGAAAAGAACCAATATCAACATCAACGCTGCTCCAATGGAAAAGAGCAATGACTTGGTGTGGTGGGACATCGATGTTTGAAGTTGATAGAACAAGCCATCGTAGCCTTGCAAGGATTGAACGGAGCGATGCTCAATGTTCGATTGTTCAACTTTGGCGTGGAAGGTCGCCAGCGAGATGGCCACTCGGTATCGGTGAAAGCCTACCGCCGAGGTGTAGCCCAGCACCACAATAAACGAAAGACTGGCCATGAAGGTTGAAAAGTCGAGTTTCAGATTGGGTTGGACATTGTCCTCCCAAAAGGTCGGAGAAGATTGCGAAAACGCCCACGTGGCAAAGTAGGTCAAAGTTGCAAAGGCGGGCAAAAACATGATCAATCGAAGACCGGAACTAATGATTTGCCGGTCAATTGCATGAACGATGGATTCAGAAAGGCGAAAACCAAATCCACCCGTCGGCTTTGATGAGGATTCGGCTCCACCTTCGACATCGGTGGGTTCCGTATCTGCCATGAAACACCATGAAAACTGCCCTTCAAAAGGATTCATGCGATATTGTTGAGTGATTTGAGAAAAATTGCTTTCATCCACTCATCCGAAACCATCACCGAGCCCCCACCGTGAACGATCAATCGTTGTTGGTCTCTCGAGACAATGGCCCCGATGTCAACCCCAACCTGAGCGAGTTCAACTTGGATATCATGCGGCAAGAGAATGGCGGAGATCGAACCTTTTTCGTCCTGGTTGAGCAACGATGCCGTCACATAACGAGACCCTTCCTCTAAACGCTGTGCGATGTCATCGGTGGGCGGAGGGATGGGTTTCCCACTCGGGTCAAGGGCGTCCATTGACACCAACCTCGACAGGGCCACCTCCATATCATCGTCGATGGCGTGTTCAAGCCGGCATGCCGTTTCGTGCGCATCACCATCGTATGGGAGCACATCGAGAAGAACTTCAGCAAGGCGATGTCGCCTTTTCATTTTCCGCCCGTGTTCCAAGCCCTCAAGGGTGAGGCGAGTCCCTTTGTACGGCAGATATTCCAACAGTCCACGAGCAGCAAGGCGTTGGACCATTTCGGTGGCCGAGGCTGGACTGACACCCAAACGAGAGGCTAAATCCCCCGTTCGAACAAGACCGAGTGGTTCACATTCATGAAATTCATACATGGTTTCAAGATATTCATCCTCAAATTCTTGAAAGTGTCCGACCATGTTTGGCACCTATTCATTCCACTTTGCGGCCTCGTCTGCTTTGAAGATGGTGGTACACGCAGGGCACCGAACCGAGCCGAGGTATGATGAGGGCACCCGGAGGGTTTGCTCACAAGAAGGGCATCCAATCTCACGCTTGCCATCCTTCGCTTCAACCACCGTTGGTTCGGGGTCTGTGTGGTGTTCTTCCGGCGAAGGAGATGTCAACGTCGGTTGAGTTTCGGAGAGTTCGCCAGCGGGTTCCACCTCAAATTTGCTCGAACAGTCAGGGCAACCGACCGAACCGGAATAGGTGACGGGAACTCGCAGGCGCCGTTGGCACTCGGGGCAGGTCACTTCCCGCTTTTCATTCGAAGAACGGTTGACACGAGATGGTGATTGGCCAGAGGAGGTACGAGAGGGTGACTCGCCTTGATGCCCCAATCGTAACCGCAAGACCAAGACGATGCATGCACCAATCGCAACGCCCCAGAGGATGCCCGACCAGGGAACTTCCAAGGTTGACTGCGTAACGGGTTCTCCAGACACATAGGCGATTTCCGACGTAACGGTGGTTTCAGCCACCTCCCAAATCACACGGAGTCCCACACTGGAACCTTTTGGCCAATTCACGGCCATGGTCAAACGAGCGGTGTCTTCGCCGTTCGCCCATGAGGGCGATTGAGCCTGAGCGAGAATGGTTCCGTAGGCATCAACCAACCATACAGGACCCGATTCATCAGGTCCGGCACCTGAGCGTTGGAAGGTGAGCGTGACCTGTACCGACTCGCCTTCCACCGGTCGAAGCGGTGAGGTGACAGGGTCAAACTCGACCCAGTGGACCCGGTCGGCTGAGGGAATGGCACGATTGGTTGATAGCCGGCCCGGCCCAACCAACCAGTCTTGTGCTTCAACGGTCAGCACGGCTTGTTCGGCGTTCACCTTGCCAAGATCAAACCGATGTTCAGAAACACCGGGTTGGAGCGTGAGTGGCATCTCAAGGAGGTACACATTGGACCCTCCAGACTCATAACCCAACTTCACCTTCACGTCTCGTTCCCTTCCCTCATCCAACTCAAGGAGGTAGACCACCTCGTAGGAACCATCTGGCGTGAGAGAAATTTCAGTAATGCTTACGGCGACCGATTGCTGAACGTGGGCGACGAAGGATGTAGTGGCGTTCGTCAACCCCTGGAAGGCGCCGAATTCGGACTCCAGAGACCAATTCAGGGTAAACGGGCCTTCAACAAGAACTTGGCTCGATGCTCGAACTTCACCCGCAGAGCCTTCATTCAGGGAAATCCAATCTCCTGTGGCGATTGAACCATTCTGTACGAGCACCAACCTCACACGACCCGGTTCTTCTCCGATGTTTCGAACCAAGAGGTTCGCATGAACCACATCGCCTTTGTGCCAAGGGCCTCCGGAGTACGATGGCGAATTGGCACCAACGGGTTCGAAAACCGCAGAGGGAACGTTGATGTCCAGTGACACAGGAAAGGTCGAACTCGCATCGATTCGTCCACCCGTCGCACTGCATGTGATCACCATGGGTTGGGCAATGAGAGGGAAGGTGACGTTCCAAGAGCCCCCAACTCCGAGGGTGATAGGTTGGGAGAAGACCTCCTGCATAGGACTTGAACAGACGATGCTTGCTTCGAACGAAGCACTGCCGTTGTTCCAGATTCGTAGGGTAGCATTCATCGCTTGTCCGGCTGTGAGACCATCGAGAGAGACAACAAGCTCACCTGCAAGGCGTGGCAATGGCGGAGGAAGAATCTCAATGGTTCCATTCATTTGACGACCAATAACGCTGCCCCCATCGGTTTGTGTCAGATTCATTTCCCAGAGCATCAAACCCTCCTGGAGTTGAAAACCCGGACTGATGTCGACCACGGTCGACGCGCTCGCATTGACCGAGATGTTGGCAATGGTTCCGTCGTAGAGCGTGATAGCCGATGTGCCCATCCAGACATCAACATCTCCAATCCAAGGGAGGTCGCCGTTGTTGATCAGTGGAAATTGAAGGGTGAAAAAATCACCATCATGCAGGGTGGTGTTGCCCGTGGCCGTACCGTTGGACAGCACGCCCTCCACCAGCAAACTGCTCGCGCCACCAAAGGTCACGTTGCTCGGGCGCAAGCGTTGTACGACCCTGACCAGTTCAGTGGTAAGAGAAGATGAATTCACACCAACATCCCCAAACATTTCCAATCGCACCTCTGCAAAACCATAGGGAAGGCCAGTGATGGTGGACGAAAAATTGAGAATTTGTGACGCTGTCAAACCAATCGCCGTGCTTTGGTTGAACAACACATCTCCCTCGAGGGAGGATGCTGTGATGTGAACCGTGATGTTCGCCTCACCCCCATGTACTTCTGTCACTTCGACAGTAAACGGCAAATCGGATCCCGAAAAACCCATTCCTGCCTCGATGCTCCATGTTGAGCCATCAAACAGAGCAGCACCGTTTGCGGCTTGGACCAGACTGATTGGGGAGAGGATGACGAGTCCAATCATCACCAAGGAAGCGCGAACCATCGAGCGATGCTCCTCCCCCATAGAGGTGCGTGATTTTTGAAGTTCTTCACCTTCACGCCCATTCCCGTGGCGAGGGTTTGGTTCTTTTACGTTGATGGACAGCGCCAACACGATGGCAATGAAGCGCATTCGTGAGATATCACCCGACCAAATGGTCGAGGCTATCCTCGCACGACGGCAAGCCCTTGCCTCAACGCTACCTTCAACATTGGCTGAGCGTGAGGCTGAAACGAACCGTGCGTATCAATTGGTTAAGGACGCTCAAGCAACGTTGAGCGCCCTTTCAAACGAGGCAGCGAACGATGAGCGCCAAAAAGCCAAACATTTCGTTGAGGAACAGGAAACCTTCCGACGCCGAGCGGTTTCGAGGCTGTCAAAGGCCTCCAATGCCATGAACAACAACGAAGCATCCTTGGCCTATTGGTCCAGCCTCCAACCCGAAGAACTTGATTCGTTGCTCACCGACGCCGAGCGAGTTCGTAACGGTGGACCCTCTTCATGGGGCATCCGCCAAGACGCTGAGGAGGAGGAAGCATGAGTTCCATCCTGCCATTTGATGACTTACGTCAAGAGCCCACTGAAATTGTGGAAGAGAGATACAATACGCTGTTGACGCAAGTTGAAGCTCTGGACCGAGAGCGGAAGGAGGCCATTGAACTACGCAAGGCTCATTCCAGCGTGATCAAATATGCAGTGAACAAACAGGAACGACCAACGCTCGCCAAGGACTTGCCCGAAGCACCCTCACTCGTTCGGGCAATGGAATTGAAATCTGCCTTTGACGCATTGCTCAATGAACGGGATGAATTTGTTTCACGTATTTCTGTTCGCAAGGACCGCATCGAACAGATGCTCGACCATCTTTACAACGCTCTCGTCCTTGAGGGCGGGCGAACAAACGTCACGGTGGACCAAGAGCGAGAGATGTTTTCTCGGTTTTTTGAGGCCCAAGCGATGTTAGATGCCTATCGTTCATACGATGTGCTTCTTCACGAACTCAATGCCACTCGGCGTATGTTGTTGGAGGAAGTCAAATCCATCAATCGTGACGACCGACGCTGGTCTCAAACCGTTGCGAGGCAACTGACGGAACTTCGGTCTCTCCGCCGAGAGGCAGGACGTTTGAAGACTTTCCTTGAACAATCCAACCGAACGGGCCGAACAACTCTCCCAGATTTGCCAGAAGACCTCTCCACACGTCTGTACAGCGGTGACAGCATCTCCCTCGAGGAATTGTCCTTGATGCTGGCACACGGAGGACTCTCCGCCCTTCCGGAACCGAAGAATGTGGCTTTCGAACCCCAACGCCGGCGAACCCCTCAGCATCAATCCAGGCGATCGTCCCCCCGACGAGGTCGTGCTCAACACGAACGGAACGGGTCATCATGACGAAGTTGACCTGGGTTCTTGGGCCCGTCCCCAACGAGATGGATGAGCGTACCTGTGAATCCATTCGTACCTTGTTTCTTGAAGAAACGGGGGAACGCTACAGTGATGCATCGCTTCGCCATTTACCAGTGCCCTCATGGAAGGCCAACCTCATCCTCGTGGATATCGATGAAGTGGCGCCTCGAACCATTCACGGCGTGTTCTGGTCAACGCCCTTCAAGGATGACATCGTTCGGGTTGTTGCCTTTGTGATCAGGCGTTGTCACCAAGGTCAAACGTGGGGGGCTCAAGCATGGTCCCATTTTGAAAAAGTAGCATTTGAACAAGGGTTCCGTCATGTTCAACTGGAAGTCAAAGCCGACAACACCAGGGCCATCAAGTTCTATCGACGGCGTGGCCTCATTCATCAGCAAGATCTCGTCGGGTACTACCAATCGGGCTTAGGGCATATGATGCGTGGCCCGCTGCAGGAACCTTAGCCAACCACCCAAGCATTCATTCACCTCATGGAGGAGCCCAGAGCGTGATTGAGAGGTGGATGGCTGAATTGGGTGCTCTGGATCATGTAACAGAGGCAATGTTACTTGAGAGAGACGGGTTTGTGCTGTCCACCACCGAGCATGAGGCATCTGGCTCTTCATTACCCGTCAACCATTGGATTGAACTGGCGAATGCTGCACGACCTGGCGACGTGATTACGTTGGTATTGGAGGACGGCTATGCCCTTGTCAGCACCGTCTCGCTAGGAATTTTGGTCGTGATTTGTGAGAAACAATGCAATTTGGGACGTCTTCGAACCGTCATCACGAGCATCCGAACTCGGATGTTATCCTGACGCAATCACGCCACCGCAAGCCGCGGTGAAGGATTAAATGGGGGTGGTTTGTCCCCGACTTGTGAGAGGATGGGAATCCTCCACAGAACAGGTGAGATGAACGATGGCCGAACTCAAAGATCTTCTCGATGAACGCCGCAAGATGGTTGATAAAAAGGCAACACAGCACCGAGAAGTTCGAGACGATTGGAACGAAAAATCGAAGGAATTCCAAACTGCTCGTAATGAATTGAACAACGAAGTCCGAGACTTGATTTCTCAAGTCAAGGAGCAACGTGAACTCCGAGACCAGATGAACGAAATGGTCCGTGAGAAAAAGAAGGAACGAGATGATGCCAATGCCATCGCTCGCGAAGTCAAAGAACGACTACGAAGCAGTCAGCCAGAACAACCACAACAATTCGACAACCGTGGGCGTCCCATTCGCCCAGACACAATTCAGTCGCTCACCCGTACCATGCAACGCCTTGAAACCGAATTCGAACAAGGCAAACATCAAGGGAAAAACGAGCGAAAATACTTCAAGAAGATGAAGGAGTTGGCTGCCAAAAGAAAGGCACTTCAAGAAGCCCAGGAGGCCTCCGAAGCCTCCGATGACGGCGGGGAACTGAAATCTGCCATAGCCATCCAAGAAGCCGCTCATGAAGCGGTGAAGGTGGCAGCCGACGCCGCTCAAAGCGCTCACGACTTGATGATCGAGTGGAACACTGAAGTCGACCGTCAGCGCGAAAAAGCTGAGAGCGCACATCGAAAGTTGCGCAACTCGAAAAAGGAGGCCGACAAAGAACACAGCCTCTACATCGTATCGCTACGGTGCCTGCATTCCATACAAGACATTCTCCGCGCCATGCGTGGTGCCTCGGCAGGCGAAGGTCAACGCCCAGCTGCCAGCGAACAAACTGCCGATTTGATGGCCAAGTTGCTCTCTGGAGAGACCTTGTCGACCGAGGAACTGATGGATTTGCAGCGCTTTGACTGAACTCGCACCAGCGAACACATCAAAGACCCTCAACCCTGCCTCGCACTTGGACGTGCCCGCATGATTGGAACCGATGACATCGCCGCCATCGTCGAGGAATATGACCGTTTGAAGTTGCGTATTGGGATGACCGCCTCCCACTCGGCACTGGACATCTGTGACGGCGCTATCGAGGAGGGTTTTCCCACCGTCGCCTATTGCAAGGAAGGTCGCCACAAGACCTATGCAAACTATTTCAAAACGCATCGAAGTTCTTCGGGAAGGGTCCTCAGGGGCATGGTCGACAAAGCCATCGTCCTCAACGATTTCAACGATGTGTTGAGCGAAGAGTTGCAACACGAAATGAGAAAGCGAAATGTCATTTACATTCCAAACCGATCCTTCACCTCGTATTCGTCGATCGACGATATCGAACACCGCTTCCACGTACCCATGTTTGGTTCCCGAAACATGCTTCGCATGGAGGAGCGAACCGAAGACCAAGACTACTACTGGATTCTGGAAAAGGCTGGCCTACCCTATCCCGAAAAAATTGACAGCCCGGAAGAAATTGACTGCTTAGTGATCGTCAAATTGCATCACGCACAAAAAAAGTTGGAGCGAGGATTTTTCACATGTGCCTCCTTCCAAGAATATCAACAAAAATCTGCGGCTCTGCTCTCTGAAGGTGTGATCGACCAAGCATCGCTTGATGGGGCCCGAATCGAACGGTATGTCATTGGACCCGTGTTCAACTTGAATTTCTTTTACAGCCCGCTCGCCGAGGAAGGCGAACGCTTGGAACTGCTCGGCGTTGACTGGCGCTTCGAATCCTCCCTTGACGGGCATGTCCGCCTACCGGCCCCCCAGCAGATGACGATGCCCCTCCACCAACAAATTCCCGAAATGACGGTTGTCGGCCACAACACCGCTACCATTCGCGAATCGCTGCTTGAGAAGGCGTTTGAACTCGGGGAGAAATTCATCAAAGCCAGCAAGGAGCATTACGACCCTGGCATCATTGGACCGTTTTGTTTGCAAACGTGCATTGACAAGGACATGAATTACTACATCTACGACGTTGCCCCTCGCCTCGGTGGTGGTACGAATGTGCATGTGAGCGTCGGCCATCCATATGGTAACGCTCTGTGGCGAAAGCCCATGTCGAGCGGCCGACGTATCGCTATGGAATTACGCATGGCGGCTGAACAGGACAGGCTGCTCGAAGTCTTGACCTGAAACGACGCGTCTTCAACCTTCGTACGGAAGCCATGCGCCCACATCTTGGTTGTAGTACGAGAGTTGGCCGTTGGCGTCTCGAGACCAGTGTACACCGTTTTCTTCCCACTGTTGTGGGCTGGCTTGTTCAAGATCGGGAATCGCTTTTGGATCCTGAGCCATGTTGGCTTCTGTCGCACCATCGGCACTCGATGAGTCGTGAGCAAACGGGCCCTGTTGGCCATTGGATTGGCGCGTGTAGACAAAGCCCGCACCTCCAGCAAGAAGCAGGAGCAAGACGGTGATGATAGCATACAGCATGCCGTTGCCTGACGATTCAGCTTCGGCTTGGGAGCGAGAGGGGTCTTCGGGATAGGCGTCCCATCGGTCGGCAACACCGTCACCATCGGTGTCGACAGATTCGTTGGCGTCGAACTTGAAGGCGTCGAGGGCATCGGAAACGCCGTCGCCATCGGAGTCGAGTTGGGTTAAGGCACAACCGTCCGGATCGACCAATTCACCCGAAGACGTGTTGGGACAGGCATCGATATGGTTGTTCACGCCATCCTTGTCATCGTCCTTTTGTTGGTTGGAACACCCGTCAACATCCACCGTTTGTGTCACTGGAGTATCGGGGCAGAGATCCTTGTCGTTAGCGACGTTATCCCTGTCGGCGTCCTTTTGAGAATCCGCACAGCCAACCGCATCAACTTGCTGGCCTGCGGGCGTCGCTGCACACTCATCAATGGCATCCGAAATCTGGTCGCTGTCTGTGTCCCGTTGGTTCGTGGCGCAACCTAGCATATCGACCAGAAGGGCGTTCTCGGTTCCAGGACAATTATCGATGTCGTTGGTCACCCCATCGCCATCATCGTCCTTTTGCGAAGGTGAGCATCCGTACATGTCGGCGGATTCACCCAAGGGCGTGTAGTCGCAGGTGTCGCTGGAATCCATCACGCCATCGCCGTCGGTATCCCGCTCAGAGGCAGCACAACCCACACCGTTGACGGGCAGACCGGCGGTGGTCGTAGGGCATTGGTCACGGTCATCTTTGATGGTGTCTCCATCGGTGTCAAGTTGGCTCAAAGCACAACCTGCAGCATCCACTTGTGCACCAAGAGGTGTGTTCGGACATGCGTCGAACGCATCCATCACATTGTCGCTGTCAGCGTCCTCTTGACTGCTTGAGCAACCGACGTTGTCCACGGCTTCCCCAGCAGGCGTGTTGGGGCAGGCATCTGCAGCGTCACTCACACCGTCCATATCTTCATCGAGTTGGGAGAGCGAACATCCGTTGGCATCAACCGCTTCTCCAGCCGGTGTGCCCAAACACAAGTCAGGATTGTTGCCGTTAGCGTTGTCCCCGTAGCCGTCATTGTCAGCGTCCCTCCATTGGGTCGCATCGTTGGGGAAATCATCCGGATTCAGGCCGGCAGGATTGTCGCCATACCCGTCGCCATCAGCGTCCGACCATTGGGTGGAGTCAGCAGGGAAGGCATCGGGGTTGGTCCCAGCCTGGTTGTCGCC
>JAYQVP010000005.1:43288-119802 GCA_038148515.1 Candidatus Poseidonia sp.
CCATAGCCGTCGCCGTCACCGTCGGCCCATTGGGTGGCATCGTTGGGGAAGGCATCCCCGTTTGTTCCGCTCGGGTTATCGCCGTAGCCGTCTCCATCCAGGTCGGCCCATTGGGTCGGGTCAGCCGGCCAAGCGTCGGGATTGTTGCCGCTCGCATTGTCGCCGTATCCATCGCCATCGGCATCCGACCATTGGGTTGGGTCGGTGGGAAAGGCGTCGGGCATTGTCCCGTTGCTGTTATCGCCGTAGCCGTCACCATCAACATCCGACCATTGTGATGCATCGGTGGGGAAGGCATCCGGGTTGTTGCCGCTGGCATTGTCACCGTAGCCATCCCCGTCCATGTCGGAGTATTGCGTCGAGTCGGACGGGAAAGCGTCAACGGCATCGTTGTAGCCATCGCCGTCCGTGTCTTTTTGAGACAGGGCGCAACCGAATTGGTCAACCGTCGCTCCCGTTGCCGTGTTCGGGCATGAATCCGCCTCGTTAGAGACGCCATCTCCATCGTCGTCACGCACGATTTGGAAACAATCCGAGTCGCCGATCAGTTGGACGCTTGCTGAGGAGTACAGGTCGATGACAACGCAGTAGGTGCCCGAGGCGTTGGGCGTGTTGTACGTGAAGGTGGAGATGCTCATGTTTTGAGCCGTGGCTGTGAACGAGGTCATGCTGGAGGTTGCAAGGTTCGCACCGGATGCATCGGTTACTCGGTAGTGGTACTGATAACTGTCCCCGACGACCAAATCCATCCCTTTCGCTTGGACGTTGTTGGTGGACGCCGTGGAACTGCTGGAATAGGAAGCGATCACCAACGCAGGAAGTTGAGGAACAAACTCCGAGAGGTGAACGCCGGACATGTTCGCACCCGAATCGTGGTCAACAACTGTTCCTGTTGGCGAGAGGTGAGCATAGAAGAGGTGGTCGTTCATCGTTGTGGGCCCCGTCCAATTCACCTGATAGGTGGTTGATGATAGACCAGAAACGTTCATCACATCACTGTCTACCAACGAAGCATTCATCGCCATCATGAGGTCGTTGGTTTGACTGAAATTCGCTTGGAAAAGGACATCGTCCATGACATACCATCCCAATTGATAGGAAGCGGTGGACGAAAGATTGCTTAGCGTGAGTTCACCGGAGGTGGACGAGGTCACGGTGGTGACCAACGTTTCGATGTAGAGACTGTCCATGTCGTTGTCCAACATCGTGCCCGATGAATCGCTCAACGAGGCATAGGCCATCATGGCTGATTCGCCTGTGGTGGCTTGCACGCTGATATTGACGGCGTGTGTTGTACCCGTTGCGTTAAACGAACCTGATGTAGAGGTGTTCCAAACCTGGCTCGTATCAATAAACTCTTGGCCGAAGGTGTGATTGTAGTTGTAGGTCACACCTGCCGTCAAACCCGAGAAGGCGAGGGTCGCATTCGTGGTGTTGTGAAGGGTAACCTCAACGCGTTCGAAGGTTTGGCCCCCACCAGGGTTATCGGTTGAAATTTCAATATCGTATGTATTGGCGAACGTGGTGGTTCCGAAGCCAAGGTAGGGATACACATCGATGTAGGTGGTTTGGTTCGCCAAGGCCGTTACCTGCATGGATTCAACGTTGGAGACGCCGGTCGAGGTGTCGAGGTTGGTTCCGGAGGCAGTGTCCCAACCAGCGTCAATGTCGCCGTTGGTGTGGGTGAACGTGATGTTGACATAGTAGGTCGTCCCGGTGACCATCACGACCTCAAAATAATCAATATCGGTTGTAGAATCAATGCTCAGTCCGGTACAGGTGAGCGGCAACAACGAGGCAAGTGTAGCGACGGAGGGGGTGTCGTTTGGCTCTAAAATATCGCTGTTGGTGGTGGCGTTGCCCGTGCACGGCGATGGAGGCGATGAGCCGTTGGAGAGGCTGCCGCTGCTCCCGTTTCCACCGGTGGAACTCACGGTAAATTTGTTCAAGGTGAGGCTCCATGTTCCAGAGCCATCAAAGCGGAAGATCTCGATGTAAACCATGCCTCCGTGCCCTGAAGATGAGGCATTGGTGCTCACAGTTTCTGGATTGGAATTCCAAGACGAGTCCATGGTATTCAACGAACTATCGTACAGGATGAGGTCGAAATCATTGGTCACGGTTGTTCCGTTGGTAAAGGTCGTCGTACTGGGGAACGACAACGAGGCTGAAAGCCCTTGGGTGCTTGTGAGAGCAACGCGAAGGAAATCTGAATCATCGCCCCAGTCCAATTCACCTGTACCCGAGTACGAACTTCCAAAGATGTAATTCGTGATGTTCACCGAGGTGTTGTCGGGCAAATCCGTGCCTGAATTGAGGTCGTTTTGATTCGGGCCAACAGCCTGGACGCCCGGAGCGAAGGCTGTCATCATGGACGACATCAGCAGAAGAAGAATCAGCGAACAGGCACGACTCCGCGAAGGCATAACCGAATGGGTCATGGTTGCACCATGCACGGATGGTATATCAGCACTGCGACGAGGTGGACCTAAATTGCGGTGGGCGCCACGTGGCCGTCACCTTTGTCCTCGGGTTGACGAACACGGGACCATACGCCGTTCATGAGTTCATCATGGTGCGATTGGCAATAGTGGAATCGACGATAGGCTTCCCTGAATGAATAGGCCTTTTTGCCCGTGGCCACCAGGTATCCTTCTGGCGACAAACGAGATACGATGACACCTTCTTCTCCGCAACCGGGAAGATCACACACTGGAGGTTGGACCATGATTCAAATTCACCTCGATGATACATTAACTCTTGCCCGAACGCTTGGTTCAATCTTCGTCATCCTCGGAAGCCGATGGTTCAATGACGACCAAAGGCACGTTGGCCTCGATCGCCTCGCCCTCGGTGCAATGCACGGCCACGACAGTACCGGTCACCGGGGCTTGAATTTCATTCTGCATTTTCATGGCTTCGAGAATCAAAATCACCTGCCCTTCGACGACGGATTGGCCCTCCTGCACCTCGACGGTCACGACTTTCCCGGGGATGTTGGCAGAAACAGTTCCTGACTTCTTTTTCTTTCGCCCTCCCGATTTTCGGGGCTTCGCAGCGACCGCCGAATCGGGCATTTCAATCTCAAATGTGGTGCCTTCGACCGTGGCCTTCCATACCGTGCCTTCGGCTTCCAATGTGACCTCGTATTCCGTGCCGTTCACCTTGACTTTTCTCACATCCGTCATCCTCTCACCTCCAAGGCGACCGGCTGGATCGGGCGTTCATCAACGAGGTTTGGCCGGTCATCAAGCGGCGGTGATCTTGCGACCAAGGACTGCCCCGTTGTCGGGCGATTTGAGCAGGATCATCGCCGTGTTGTTGCGTCGCTGCGATGACCGCAGCGATAGCCGCCATCATCAGTTCAGATTGCTCACCCATGTTATCACATCACAGCGGAATATTCCCGTGCTTTCTGGCGGGTCGAAGTTCTTCTTTGTCCATGAGCATTTCCAAGGCACGGACCAGACGTTGGCGTGTTTGATTGGGCTCGATCACATCGTCCAAATATCCCATCGCTGCAGCTTTGTATGGATTGGCAAATGTTTCTTTGAAATCATCGGTAAGACGCTCTCGTTCTTGCTCGGGGTTGCGGGCGTGGGCAATGCGGCGGCGATGAATGATTTCCACAGCGCCATCGGCTCCCATGACAGCGAGTTCTGCCGAAGGCCATGCGACGTTGTAATCGCCTCGAATGTGCTTGCTCGACATCACATCGTAAGCACCCCCGTAGGCTTTGCGCATGATAACCGTGAGTTTAGGCACCGTTGCCTCGGCGAATGCATAGAGCAATTTTGCACCGTGGCGGATAATGCCTCCCCACTCTTGATTGGTCCCAGGGAGGAAGCCCGGAACATCTTCAAACGTGAGCAGCGGGATGTTGAAGGCGTCGCAAAATCGAACGAATCGGGCAGCCTTGTCGCTGGCATCGATGTCAAGACACCCTGCGAGTACATTCGGTTGATTGGCGACAACGCCAACCGTATGGCCGCCGAGGTGACCAAAACCAACGACGATGTTTTGAGCCCATTCACTTTGAACTTCCATGAATCCACCGTCATCGAGCACCTCACCGATAACGTCGATGACGTTGTACGGTTTCGAGGGGTCGTCAGGAATGATGCTGTCAAGCCCGGTGCATGGCCTGTCTTTGCTATCGCTGGTTGCTTTCGTCGGAGGCTTCTCGAGGTTGTTGGCCGGCAACATATCGCACAGGTTTCGAGCCATCTCGATAGCATGCTCATCGTCGCTGGCGGTGAAGTGCGAAACACCGGACTTTGACCCGTGAGTGTACGCTCCACCGAGGTCCTCAAAACTCACGACTTCGTTGGTGACCGTTTTAATCACCTCAGGACCGGTGATGAACATGTGAGCCGTTTGGTCCACCATGATGACGAAATCAGTAATGGCGGGCGAATACACAGCACCTCCGGCGCAAGGACCCATGATAACGGAAATCTGAGGAATGACACCCGAGGCGCGCACGTTTCGGAAGAAAATTTCAGCGTACGAACCCAGTGAGGCGACCCCCTCTTGAATCCGAGCCCCGCCGGAGTCGTTCATACCGATCACGGGTCGCCCAGTCTTCAGAGCCATATCGAGCACCTTGCAAATTTTGAGGCCGTGCATCTCCCCAAGAGAACCACCGTAAACGGTGAAATCTTGAGCGAACGCAAAGACTTCTCGTCCATTGATGGTCCCGTGACCGGTTACCACTCCATCGCCGGGGATGACATTCTTGTCCATGTCAAAATCACGACAGCGATGTTCTACCAAAGCATCGATCTCTTGGAAACTTCCGTCGTCGAGAAGCAATTCAAGACGTTCTCGAGCGGTCATTTTTCCACGGTTGTGTTGCGCTTCAACTCGAGCCTGCCCGCCTCCCGCTTCGCTTCGGGCTTTTCGAGTGCGCAGGTCCTTGAGTCGCTCTTCCGTGCTTGACATCAACTTCCCCAAGATGCCCACAGACCACGCCGCCCTTATGGGTTGCTCTTGCCACCGACCGTTGGCCCCTTGTCTATGCTTGAGGTCAAGGAGCGGCGATGTTGAGGGAGAAGAGCGGCAGGGGCGACACTCCAGCACGGTGAGTGGACCCTTTGTGACAACCGTGGACAACTTACATGTGGCGTCGTGGTCTTGATAGGGAAGTGCTTCCTCCACTTGCCATGGACCAACCGTTGCGCATCGTGGTGGCGAAGCCTGGCTTGGACGGACATGATCGTGGAGCCAAAGTGGTTGCACGTGCATTGCGGGACGCCGGACACGAGGTCATTTACACGGGATTGCGTCGTACGGCACAACAAATTGTCGACACCGTTCGCGATGAAGATGCCCGGTTGCTGGGCCTCTCATCGTTGTCAGGCGCCCACGGCCATCTGTTTCCTCAAGTATGCGAGAAACTCGTCGAAGCGGGGCTTTCTGACGTTATTGTCTTCGGTGGAGGCATCATTCCCCACGACGACCGACAGGCCCTGTATGATGTCGGGATTCGCGCCGTGTTCGGGCCAGGGACTCCAACCTCTGAGATATTGGCGTTCATTGAGGAAGCGTTCAGCCTCGAAAACGTAGGCGTCGGACAGTCAAGCGGTTGGCACTGGGAATCATCGGCGTGAGGTGAAACAAGCGTGGAGAACGAACTTGCCCTCGCACGCTCGGGTGACCGACGTGCCATGGCTCGTCTTCTGACCCAACTCGAAAACGGCTCTATCAGACTTAGAGACCTCAAACCAATCTCAGAACAACACAGGGAGGGTGTTCCATGGACAACCATGGCCTTTACCGGTGCTCCCGGCGTTGGCAAGTCGGTGCTACTTGATGCACTCATGACAGTGTGGGCCAAACAAGGGTTGCGTATTGCTCTGTTAGCCGTCGACCCAAGTTCCCCTCGTTCTGGGGGCGCCCTGTTGGGCGACCGTGTCCGAATGACCAGCGTGGATTCATACGAGACCAAGGAACGAGTCTACGTTCGCTCGGTGGCGACACGCCGATCTTCAGGAAGCGTGCCGCTGATCGTCGAGGACATGGCTGCGTTTCTGCTGACATGTGGATGGGACCGCGTGCTGATCGAGACAGTCGGCTCAGGACAAGCTGAAATTCGTTGCGCTGCCGTCGCAGACCGGATTGTGGTCGTCGAAGGTCCGGCACGCGGCGATGGCGTTCAGGCCGAAAAAGCAGGCTTGTTGGAGTTGGCCGATGCTGTCTTGGTGAACAAAGCCGACATGGACGGGGCTGAACGCCACGCAGGCGAACTGATCGAATCCTTTGCTCTCAACGAGGAGAATGCCCCCGGCGTGTTGTTGACATCGGGCCTGCACGGGACTGGTGTGAAAGAAGCGGCGGAACATCTGCTGTCTCTGGCTGGCTCCGACCGTGCACGACGTGCACGCATGCGGGAGCGACTCTTGGCTCGCTACGAGCGTCGGCTGATTCAGCACCCCTCGTACAACGAGGTCCTCGATGCCATCTGCGAGGGGACCCTTGATATTGAGGAGGCGTTGACTCGCTTGCAATGAGCGACCTCAACGGAACCGTTGCCTTGACCAATCCCGTTGACGAATCGGTTGGTGGCATGCGTGGCCATCTCCTGCGCCGAGGCATCCACGTGAGTATGGCCGCCTTGCCCTTCGTGTTCTTTGAATACGGAGCCACGTTTGCCGGGGCGGTTGACCTCTCCGTGGAACAACTGGTATCGGCGGTGATTCTCGTCGTGCTGGCGGCCGAAGGCATCCGCCTGAAGTTGGGCATCACGGTGTTTGGACAACGGGCCTACGAAGCACACCAAATCTCAGCATTGGCGTGGGGTGCTTTAGGAGTTGGTTTTGTATTCCTTCTTGCACCAACAGAGGCATATGCTTGGCCGTTGGTCGTCTCCCTTGCCTTGGGGGACCCACTGATGGGCGAACTTCGTCGAAAGGGTATCGGTTCGAAACAGGTAATGGCAATGGCCACCCTTGCATTGCTCCTCATATGGTTGGGTGCATGGCTGGCGTTTGGAACACCGTTGTGGATGGCCATCCTACTGGCACCTGTATGCATGATCTCGGAATGGCCCCGCCTGCGTTACATCGACGACAATGCAACGATGATTTTGATACCCTTAGCCTTGGTTCTGATCCTTGAACCGTTTGCTGGCGTCATGGCCTAAACAGGCCGTTGCATCCTTTCGCCTCAATATGTTGAAATGGGGGCTTTCGCTGGGGATAATCAGTGAAGGTCATGTCAGAGGAACAGAAGAGCAACGACCCCCCTCAACTCGCTTACCAAGTCGCCTTTTGGCTTGCCATCATCCTCCTCGGTATCACGGCATTCCGCTATCCCCTCTGGTGATTTTTCACCCTCTGTTTTGAACACCTCTTCAAAAAGGGGATTCTGTTCGCGAGAATGTGTGCGGTATCGGCGGAGCCTTCGGAGACCCTGACCGTGATGTCCTCTTACGCATGAATCGACTCCAACATCACCGCGGCCCTGATGAGAGCGATGTCTGGATGGATGACGTTCTCGGCTTCGCCCACACTCGTCTTGCCATACTTGATTTGGCCTCCAGTCAGCAACCCCTTCAATCTCCACAAGGGGCTGTTCTCGTCGTGAACGGCGAGATTTACAATTACCGTTCCCTCCGAGCCTTGCACCCCGAATACCCCTACTCGACTAACGGCGATAGTGAAGCCGTCTTGGCACTTCACGCTTCAGCCACCAAGCGTTCAAGCCACCCCTTAAGCGCCAAGGACCACGCTGATTGGATCGGTCAACTCGATGGCATGTACGCTGTAGCGCTGTGGGATCCACAGCACCAACAATTGGTCCTTGCGCGCGACCCCATGGGTATCAAACCGCTTCACCGAACCATGGTTGACGAAACATTGCTCTTTGCCAGCGAAATCAAGGCTTTTCACGCCGATGAACGCTACACGCCTCAACTCGATCCGTTGGCCATGTCTGCGCGTCTCATTTGGGAATACCCACTTGATGCGACGACCTTGTTGAAGGGCGTTCATCAGGTTCGTCCGGGGACGGTCGAATGCTGGACGCTCGACAGCAACGGGCACCCCGTTTTGGAGGGGGCGGCGAACATTGAGCGGCAACGATTGAATCCAGCAGCCACCTGGGACCCCGACGAGCAGGCTCAACCGTTGCTCAACACACTCGTGAACGGCGTCCAACAACGCTTGATGGCCGATGTGCCTGTTGGAATCGTTCTGTCCGGAGGGCTTGACTCGAGCCTCGTTGCTGCTGTGGCAGGCCAAGCCGC
This sequence comes from Candidatus Poseidonia sp., assembly GCA_038148515.1. Taxonomy (GTDB): domain Archaea; phylum Thermoplasmatota; class Poseidoniia; order Poseidoniales; family Poseidoniaceae; genus Poseidonia. Next base: position 51,537 of record JAYQVP010000005.1, read on the forward strand.
CCAAAAGGCGGGGCAACCAGTTCCCGAATGTTGGACCGTGGCAGAGTCTGAGGACAACCCAGACTGGAAGGCCGCCGAGGCCGTTGCTTCTCAACTCGACCTCGTCCATCACCAGCATCTGCTGAGCGAGGGAGATTTTGAACGCCATCTCCCATCTCTGGTGTGGCATGGAGAAGATGCCGATGTGACGGTGATGTTTTTCCATCCGCTCTTTCAACACATGGCCAGCAAAGTCAAAGTGGGGTTGTGCGGACAGGGAGCGGATGAATTGCACGCTGGCTATCCAAGGTATGCTCGCTTGGAGCAACATCGGCGCACATTGAAAGCACGCCTTGACACACTTCCGTCCAACCTCACCAATCAACTGAAAGCAGGTCCATTAACACAGAGTGAGGGTTGGTACCAAGGAACTCACAGTGTTGAAGGACCCACCAACGATCTGGAATCCATGCTCAACTTCGAGTTAGAGCACGGACAGTTGAGTAACTTTCAACTGCGCTTGGTCGACCGGCATTCCATGGCACACTCATTGGAAGTTCGTGTCCCCTTCCTCGGGAAAGAGCACCGCAAGGCTGCGCATTCGCTTCCAATGAATTGGAAATTGGGGGGCGAGGAAAAAGCAGCCCTGCGTCGAGCGGCCGACCTGACCGACTTGCCCAAGGACATCGTTCGGCGACCAAAATTACCAGCAGGACGTGCGACTTCGCCCTCCATGCTCCAACGGTTCCTTGACGAACACGCATCGCAAACATCAGCCTTGTTGGAGCGGTACAGCGATTGGTCGGGTGCTCTGCGAGGACAGGAGGAGTTAGCCCTCGGCCTTGGCTTGTTTGAAGCCCTTCACTTGTCCAAGGAGGGGTATCAACGTCGCTTGACATCCCTGGACGTCCTCCTCGACGAGGTGATTGCTGGATGATGCTGAACGACTTGACCCCCATGCTGGAGGCACGACGTGAGGAAATCACCCAGTGGATGCGCCAAAAGCGCTCCGAAGTGCCCATTCCCATTTACGGGAGTGTGGATGTTCGTGACGCTGGTTGGAAAGTCGGTGTCGTGGATGCCAACCATTTCCCGGCTGGATTCAACAATGTAGCCAAGGACACCATCGAGGATCTTGCATCGTTGTTCAGGGAACATGTCCGCCGAACGCAGCCGGATTGCACATGGGTTCACATCTACCCTGAAAGCCACACGCGCAACCAAGGTTACGTTGAGAACATTACCACGATTCAAACGATGATTCTCAAGGCCGGATTCCGTTGTACGGTTGGTTCACCCGACCTGAACGAATTCTCTTCCCTCCACGGCCTCTCTGGCCCACTCCTGCTCCATCGCGTGGAACGAAACGACAACGACGAACTCACCGTTGACGGCGTACAGCCTGATTTGATTCTCCTCAACAACGACCTGACCGAAGGTCAAATTCCCGGCGTCCACACCAATACATTCACTCCGCCTCCCCACATGGGTTGGTACCGCCGTCGAAAATCGCATCATTATCAAGCCCTCAAACCCTACATTGATGAAATCGCTAACATGCTTGACATCGACCCTTGGCACTTGATGCCAGAATGGTTCGTTTCAGAAGACAAATGTTTGACCAAAGACGCATGTAAAATCCGCTTGGCTGGTGAAATCGACGAATTCCTTCAATCGCTCCGTGAAAAATACGTTTCACTCGGCATTGATAGAGAGCCAACGGTAGTCATCAAAAATGACAGTGGAACCTATGGTTTGGGCGTGATGATGTTGACTTCGGGCGACCAAATTTTGAACCTCTCAAACCGAAAAGCAAACAAGTTGCGATACGCTAAAGGGGGCGCTGATGTTGAAAACTACCTCATCCAAGAGGGCATTCCCACCGCCCTCGTTTCGCCAGCAGGTGACACACTTGAGCCCGTGGTGTATTTGGTGGATGGCGAAGCGGCGTCCTGGTTTTACAGAGTGAATTCGAAAAAATCCGACATGGACAACCTCAATTCACCGAGCGCTCATTTTGAAACCTACACTCCCGGCGAGGACCCCTATGTCGCTCAAGCACATGGCTGGCACGCCCTTGTTGCAGAATTGAGCATGCTTGCCATGGGTGCCGAGGCGACGATGTGGTCAGCAACTCCGCCATGATCGAGGACCACTGCTCCGGCGATGACAGGGGTCATCGGCCTCCTGCACGAGACGTATGCGCTTTCTGGCCAACCACGCGGAGCAAAACGGATGCAATGAAGAAAAATCATTAAATCCTCAACGACATGCCGGCGCAGCCATGAATAGCGGCTTTGAGAACTCATTTTCAACGGGGGAAAAATCGGCCCTCATCGCCTTACTGCTCGCTGGAATCATGATGCTATCGTCCGCCACTGCCATCAATCCAAGAAACGAGATGTCGGAAGGTCTTCCAGTTGAGCCAGAGGCTCCAATCTGTGACAAAGACATCATCGGTGCTCAAGCAGGTCTCTTGCATTGCAACAATCAGACGCAAGCCGGGTTTACTGTCTTCTCCGCTACGGAGAGCCAAGACACCTACCTGATTGATGAACGCGGGGAGATGAGGCATCGTTGGAGTACCACGCATCCAGACGGTTCGGCCTTTGGCATCGACATCGGGCCAAACGGGACACTCCTTCGGGTGGTGAATGACTATCCAGACGGAATTGGGATGCCACTGATGGATGCGGGTGGTGCAGCAACTCACATTGAGATTCTCGACGCCAACAGTCAGTTGCTTTGGGAAATCGAGGAATATTCGGGCAAGTATCGCCTACATCACGACGCCGTCTTCCTTCCAAACGGTAACGTCATTGCCATTGCCTGGGAATATTTCAGCAAAGAGGAAGCCTTGGCGATGGGGCGGCAGAGCGACATGGTCACCGATTCGGGATTGTGGCCGGACGTCGTTCTAGAATACGCCCCTGCGCCCGGGGGCTTGGCACAACTCGTTTGGTCGTGGCGACCCACCGACCACCTCGTGCAAAACATCAACTCTACCCTCCCGAATTACGGCGTTATTTCGGATCACCCGCAAAAGCTCGACGTCAACGCCGTGAGTTCGAACATTCAGAAAAACGAAGCGGACTGGATGCATTGCAACTCCATTGACCACGACGCTGTTCGCGACCACATCTTGATCTCATGTCGCCACACCGAAGAGTTGTACATCATCGATCACAACCTTTCGTGGGAGCAATCCAATTCGTCAATGGGGGATTTCCTCTATCGTTGGGGTAATCCGGTCAATTACGACGTTGGAACGTTGTACGACCAACACACGGTGTTGCAACACGACGCCCGCTTCGTCCCACCAGGTGACCAGTATGCAGGTTCCATCACGTATTTTTCAAACGAGTTGTCGGGGCCTTCGGTCATCGGCATGATCCATCCACCACGGGTGGGTAACCGATTCGCCCTCAACGCAAGTATCGGAATGTACGACCCCGTCCGCCCAGATGTTGAGTTTACCCTGCCCAGTGGCTGGGGGCCTCGGTTCCAATCGGGCAGCATTTTGCTACCCAATGGGCAATTTCAGGTATCGCATGCCTTGAGAGGGAAAATCGGCCAAATAGGGACTGATAGCACCATCGATTGGGAATACAACATCCCTCTGAACGCTGGTGGCGAAATCGCCGACCGACTCAACCGCCCATTTCCATCTGTGTTTTTCAAGGCGGAATGGCTTGAACAAAACGACCCGAGGCTTCAGTTCCTTCCAATGCTGCGCCAGGGTGTGATTGAACAATACGAAGATGCCTGTTCCGATGAAAGCGATGACATCCTATGGGACAAGAACGGTGATGGTTGTATCGAGGACGATGATGGAGACGGTGTTCTCAACGACAGGGACTGGTGCGCCAACACACCGTTTGAGACAGTGGTTGACCAGCGCGGTTGCACCGAGGTTGAGATCTCTCAATCAGGCTGCACGGACCCAGAAGCGACCAATTTCGATCCTGAGGCCACGGATGATGATGGATCCTGCGTTTACCCTCCGCCGGAACTTGAAGGTTGCACCAACGAATCGGCGATGAATTACGACCCCGAGGCAACCGTTCACAACGAAACGATGTGCGACTATCCTGAGCCTCCTGAACCAGAACCTGTCCTCGGTTGCACGGACGGAGATGCGTTGAATTATAACGTCAACAGCACCCTTGACGATGGTTCGTGTGTGTATCCGGAGGTCGTCCCGCCCACGGTAGGTTGCCACGACCCAGCTGCAGAGAATTACAATTTGAGCACCGACCTTCATGATGCTGATGTATGCACATATCCACCTCCCGACCCGCCGGAGGAGTTGGGATGTACCGATGCAACCGCCCTGAACTTCAACCCTAATGCTACGTTGGACGATGAATCATGCATCTTCGACCCACCAAGCACAAACGACGAAACCACGCTGGACGACACACCGGTCACGCCTTCATGTGAAGCATTGAACACATGCGAGGAACGAAACGGGGCAGTGGTATCCACAGGGCCTGACCAAGCAAGTTTGTTCGTGCAAATCACCGTGGTGACCGTTTTGGGATTGACCTTGGCCTTTCTGCTCGGTGCGGTTGTGCTGGTCGCTCGAGACCGTTGACCATAGGACGCAAGGCCCACATAGGGCGAGGTGAACGGACCGACATGAAGCATCGCGTGCCGTGGTACATCGGGACCATTGCCGTAGGGCTTTGGATCTCGGCCACCGGTGCAGGCGGGTTGTTGTCCAGCAATCTCGCTGAATGGCCCGTCAACGTTTGGTGTTGGGGGCTTTTCGCCGTGATTTTTTCGAAAACAGACCGAACCGAGCGTATCGAAATGATGACGGTTGTAGCACTCGCAACCCCGATGGAACTGTTCTTTTCGGAAGTGTGGTTGATTTACGAATACCAACGAGACTTCATGCCACTCTTTGTTCCTGCAGGCCACTACTTCTTGTTTGATTTCGGTCGACGGGCAGCAAAAAAAATGGGGGAGGGGCATGCAATGTTCTGGCTCGTGCCTTTCGTCCCACTTGTCGCCTACGGTGCGTGGTCGGGTGGAGACACATCCGGAGTGGTCTTGCTGCTCATTGTCCTTGGGTTCACTCGTTGGGGGCCACAACCCGCTTTGTATGCCTCCATGGTTTGGGCTGCCCTGGCCATGGAACTTCTTGGAACAGGACTTGGGAATTGGACATGGGCAAGGGAGGTCCCTTGGACCGGTCTTACCGCATGGAATCCACCCTTGTTGGTCGGTGCATTCTATTGCTTTGGTGATGTGTTGGTGAATCTAACCGTTGCTAAGTTTCAAGGCGAACCTCCCTCCGAGGTAACACCATGACGGGGTCCGATGAGTTGCGGCGCCGTCGCGAACAGGAAGCCTTGCGCATTAGAACGGCCCTGAACCGTCAACGGGGTGAACAACGCGCCAACACCAAAGGAGGTGAAGGCACCGTCGCTTTTGTTGAGGAACGAAAATGTATTGGATGCGACCAGTGCACCATCGTATGCGATGATGACGCCATTGAACTCTATCACGTCGATATCAAGAGCCCGCTTATCTCTGTGGAGAGCAACCGAAAGGCACGAATTCTACGCGACCCTTGTACGGGATGTCGCCTGTGTGTCCTCGCTTGTCCCACCGATGCCATTACGATGATTGACCGATGAGGTGCTGTGATATGTCAAAGAAAGGAAAAGATGCAACTGCGCAGCGATTTGGTGGCGAATTTGGCCCCTATCGAAAGCCAGGCACGGCCGGTGTGAGTCTCTCGACGTTCAAGACCCTGGTGTGGACCTCGAATATCGGTGGCCTCCTTTTGGTGGTGTTGGCTCTGGAATTGCTCTTCGTTCAGCAATCCTTTGAGTGGGGCTTTCTCGCCTTGATAGCAGGTGTTGCTGTGGCGCTCTTCCCATCAAATTACGAGATCGTCGGTATGAGCGACGACGAGGACGACGAGAATTGAATCAAGCCTCTATGCGCTCAACACTGAGCGATTCTGTGCCCAGAGCAGCCTTCTTTTCGTTCACTTGGCGAGCCAAGAACGAGACGACATCAAGAATTTCTATGTCTTGATAGGCCTCGTCGCCTTCGAATTTCAAGCACTCGAAGTGTGAGACACACTTTGGACACGAGGTCAGCATGGTGTCAGCACCTGTGGCTTTGACCTCTTCCATGCGGGTGACGCGCAAGGAGCGAGCGTTTTCGTTGCAGGACATCATGCTGGAGACGCCACAACACATGGCGTCCTCGCCGTGGTGTTCCATCTCCACGATGTCAACTCCCTCAACCGCCTTGATCAATTCACGGGGCTCGTCGTAGATACCCATTTGACGACCCAAACGGCAGGGATCGTGGTACGTCACCGTGGTGTCTTCGGATTTCAGTTGCATGTCGAAGCCTTGCTCGACCAAGAATTCGGTGGTGTGCATGACTTTCACATTCTCAAGTTCGTAATCACGGGCAAAGGTTCGGAAGCACTCTGCACACGATGAGACCAGTGTGTCAATGCCTGATTCGTTGATCTTGCGTTGATTGTACGCTTTCAGCTTTTCAAAGACCTCGTCCAAACCCTGCCACTTCTGGTCGTGGCCGCAGCACTTTAGGAAATCTCGGCCCAAATAAGCCACGTCCGTGCCCATTTCTTCGAACAGCGTGAAAGCAGCGGTTGTAGAATCGCCGAGATTCATGGTCCCCTCGTTGACGTGAGAGAAGACCATCTCTTGGTCAAGGTAGTCCACGCAACCGGGGTAGTAACCGATGTTGGAGGTGATCGGGTAGTCTTCGGTGGCAATGAAGTCATCATCAGCCGCTTCATCGGCTTCTGCGTTCAAGACTGCCTGAAGAACCGTGTGGGGAATTTCAGCTTGTGGTCCGCCAACGATGAGACTTCGTCGGATGTCTACATAGGAGTCGTAATTCACCAACTGAGGGCATGCATTGGTGCACGCCGTACAGGTCAAACACGAATAGAGCGGAACACCGTCGTCTTCGTTATTCCACGAGTTGTAGATGATGTTCAATTTGTCACCGCCGTTAAACAGACGGACAGGGCAAGCATCGTCGCACAAATCGCATCCATAACACTTGTTCATCTCAAACTCATACCCACGGGCCATGTAGCGGAGCAACACGAAAACCAATGCACCAAACGTGACACAAGGGATGAACATCGCATAGGTCAGTTTTGCGTCAAGGGATTTAGGGTTTTGATGATAGGTCGGGTTCTCGATGGATGAGAAACTCGAGCCCCCAAGGGCCATCTCCTCGGCATTGCTGAGGTTCACGGTGTGACCTGCTAAACCAGCCGGAGCATCTTCGTCCCAAACCAACAGGGGTTGATAGGCCGCCACAGCAAAGGTGGTCTCGGTGGTGATGCTGGCGTTGAGGGCGAGATCGCCACTCACAACGACATCGTACGTGTAGGTGTAGGTGCCGACAGCCAGTTCAACCGTTGCACCGTCGCAGTTGTTGAACGAAACTACCTGGCCACCATTGCTATCGGTCAGGGTCATCGTGGTCGCCACCATGGACTGAGTCGAGATATCGTTGATCTTGCGCTCGCTGGAACGGAATTCACACGAGAGGTCGGTGGTGATTGTTTCCACCTCCTCGGGGTGTCCCTCGGGGAAGTTGGTCAGGTCCTCTGTGACCGTCATGGTACCGGTCACCGACCAGCCTTCTCCGCCGTTGAAGGTGGTCGATCCGCTGGCTGCGTTGATGCCGTTGGAGGCATCTTGGTGCCCGTTCGCATCGTTGAAGTCGATGATGATGTAGCGAGCGGGTTGGTAGATGTTCCAGTCCAACCACGCAGTGGTGGGAACAACACCGCTTTCCGACCAGCCTCGGTCGTCAGTGAATTCATTCACCTCATGGACATGAACGTCCGATGGTTGAGTGCGCATCGCTTCCAACTCGCCGTAGTCCTTGATGGTCAGCAGTCCTTTTGCGTCCCAGAACCCATTGTCGTAGGTATCGAAGGTGGCCACGGTGGCTGCGGAAGAGATGAGCAAAGCTCCAACCAGCAATTGTCGACTTTTCGCCACCGTGAATCCTGCGCCCCATGCTTTGATGAGCAACACTCGTCCGATGAAGTAGATACAGATCCACATCAATACACCGGTCATCACCCAAGGAATTGCGTTGAAGACATCGGCAATCCACGGTTCCCGAACACCACACAGCAGGTCGCCATGCGAATCAAGTTTACAATAGTCTGAACGATTTTTGCCGTACAATTCGAGGAAGATGTTGATGGAAAACACTGAGATGAACCAAATGTGAGCGAGATAAACAGCACCTGCAGCGGCGAACCATGGGTCTTCTACGGGTCGCTTTTCACGACCGCCGAGAAACGGAGGAAGAGCGAGGATGCCAACCGGAATACCGGTGAGGGCTGCACCCCACCAAGCTGCGTTCCACGGGAACATGGGTTGCCCGACGATTTCGCCGATGAATCCAGTGGGGACCACAAACTGAGGGAGGTATTCACCCCAACGGAGGTACCCGTATGAAAACAGCACATACCAATCAGGGAACACGAACCCTGCCTGTGCATAGGGGTCAGCTGCGCCGTGGAGAGGGGGTGGAATCAACCATGCATAGAACAGGAGAATGGACAACATCGAAGCAAAAATGATGCTGTCACGAAGCACTTCGTGCGGCCAAAAACCGTGACCGGTTCGGGTACGCTTGCGCTTTTCCACGGCTTCCTGGAGATGTTGTTTCTCCTCCATGTACATGGAGGCAACTCGGCCAAAATTGTCAATCAGTCCCATGATGCTCTCTCCTTAATCAATGCGGCTCCGCAATGCCTTGAACCCAAACGATGAACAAATGAATGATGATGAGGGTTGTCACGATCACGGGCAGGATAAAGACGTGGATGAAATACATCCGAGTCACTGTCAGCGGGGTCAATTCCGAACCTGAGAAAAGAAGGGTGGCGACGTACTTCCCAACCAGCGGGCTGGAATTTGCGAGATTGATCCCAATGATGGCGGCACCGTACGCCAACGAGTCCCATGGCAGCAAGTATCCAGAGTACCCGAACACGATGGTCAGCGCCATGAGGGCGACACCGATGAGCCAGTTGAGTTCACGGGGGTTGCGGTAGGCCCCGGTGAAGTATACCCTGCACATGTGGAGGAACACGCTTGCCACCATGAAGTGCGTTGTCCAGTGGTGAACCGCACGGAGGATGTAGCCAAACGGCAGTTCCGTCATGATGTATTGCATGCTAGCATAGGCCGGAGATGGGTCGCCCTCTCCGCCGGGAACGTAGTAAATGCCGAGAACGGTTCCCGTTATGACGAGGATGATAAACGATAGAAATGAGATACCGCCCAGACAATACAGCGGGTACCAATACCAAATGATTCGGAGTTTGTACTTTTCAGCGTGGGTGAGGGGCATCTGTCGATGCATGTTGTAATAGGCACCTTTTGACATGTTCCAGTAATCTTGCAGGCGGAAACGAGTATCCAGCCAGGAGAAGACCCACAGGAAGGAGCGTTCAGCCACACCCATCTTCCCGGAGGATTCAACCGCTCGCAGAATATCACGACGAGGCATTTCCTCGTTTTCTTTGCGAAGCGTGAACGCCACAAGGACGATGAGGAAAGCGATAAAGAACCAAAGGATCCAGAACATTGTCGTCATCATATCACCTCAATCACAATACGTGTACCAGTCCACGTAGTCGGGCAGACCCTCGATGACATCACCGTTGAGTTGAATGGGAATGATGGGCAAGCCGACTGGGGCGGGCCCGCCTGCACGGCGAATGCCGGCGTACTTGAACGTGGCACCGTTGGATCGGTTGCGGTTGGTATTCATCTCCAGTGCAGTGGGATCGAAGCGAGAAGAGTGGCAAATGCAGAACATTTTGGTGCCACCGTCATCTCCGCCGCCGGGTGTCCACGAATCCTCTGTGAAGGAGTTGGACACGAGTTGCCAACCGGGGATACAGCACAAGTGGGTGCAGCGTCCGAAGACCATCACCAAATCGTCGTTGGGCATCAGCCGTGGGTCGGCTTCGGCCAAGTCTTCGAAATGGCCGACATATTTCCCAGTCTCGTCGTAACCTTCCATGAACTGAAACCGGGCTTTGCCGTTGGATTCAGGTGTTCCTGCGTACTTGGAGTGAGAAACGTAGTTGACGACCACCGGGACGCCGTTCCAAACACCTGCTGCACCGGCTGTTCCGGTGGAGGAACTGGCGGCTTCGGCTTCGAAATCCGCCTTAGTCATGGGCTGAAGGTGCTTCGCACCGTACCATGCCTCATCCTCTCGACCTTTCGCCCAGAATTGAACGGCCAAATCCCCACCTCCGCCGCCTCCGGGAGGCAGGAGGATGGCAGAAAATCCGAGCACGCCCAGCGAGGCGGTGAGCACACCGGCTGCGGTATTGAAGCCGTAGCGCAGGAATTGGCGACGGTTGATGGTCGTGGTCGAACCGACAACACCGTCGACGGCATCAGATGGGGCAGGTTTGAGTTCGTATTCACGTGCCATGAGACATCACCACTTGTACTCCCGCCAGTCTTTCTGGTGCTCTGGGATGAATTTGTTCTGTGCATGTTTGACGATGATGGTGTCCGGAAGGATGTACTTGAGGTAAATCACTCCGACCATAATCAACGTGGTGAAGGTCATAGCGAGGTGGAACGACAATTGTTGCTGATCCCACCCGTTGGCTAAGCCGTACATCATGGAGAAACTCCAGTAACAAATCCAGAACAACCCCCAAGCAAAGAAGAAGAGGGTGAGATAGGACGCCCCGGATGGAGCCAGTGAGGCACTCACAATGGTTCCAGGCTCGGCGATATTGAACACGCCATGATCGATAGCAGCCGTCATTTGCTCCTCTGTCAACTCAGCACCTTCGAGCGCAGCACGGGCGTCATCAACAGAGATGCTACCGTCTGCCACACCCCGCAAAAGGGCGGTCATGGTGTCGTCCATCACTGATCACCTCGACGCATGAGTTTGTATCGCAACCTGAGCTGATTGCTGCGACCTTTGTATGAGGTCGAGAAGCCGTACCGTAGGAGGAGACCTGCGAAAATAACGACGCCGATGACCGCACCAAACCCGAGCAGCCCCAGCCAGTGGGCGCGGAGTTTAGCACCCATGTGATGCAGGTCGACACCGTGTTGAGCCGGTTCTGGAGGACTCACATTGCCATCACCCGCGAAAAGGGTTCGAGTTCCCATGGCGGCGGATGCCTCATCTCCTTCGTCCAAAGCAAAGTTGAGTTGGTTCCAGCGGTCCTCAACGCCAGGGACTTGGTCGCCGTTCACGGAGTTTCCAGCAATCCAAAAGTTCACCGTGCCCGACCCGGCCTCAGGAGCGGTCCATTCAACGGTCCACGCCCGGTCTTCATTGGCCGATGAGGCCTCGGTATGGGTCAGCGTTTGGAGGTCAACCTCTCCGTCAATCTCCCAGTTCTGAGCCACGTCGCTGGCTAATGTTCCAAGTGAGGCCCGCATCGAAAACCCACCGGTGTAGGTGCCCGTGGCGGGCGGTCCTCCAATCAACTGCAAGTGGAAGGTGTAGGTGGTTCCGGCCACCCAGGCAAATGGAACGTCGTCCAAAATCACCTGTACGCTATTGTCGGCGACTTCGTTGTGGCACAAACATCCGGTTTTGGCCACATCGTCAATAGTCACGGCTCCGGTGGAGCCTTGGAGGGATTGCGAGCCACCAATGCCGCCGTGATACGAGGAAGCAAGGGTCGGGAGGAGCAACAAAACCGCCACCATCGCCAAGAGCGCGGTGCGGGTTGTACGAGAAGATTTGAGCATGAACTCACCCTTACATTGATTCCGACTGGTAAGGACTCCTTAAACATTGCCAGCAATTCACCACCAAAAGTGCGGCGCAGTAAAGCGTTTTTTGAGAGATTTTGGACCCTCATTCTTTCATCACTTCGACCGCCCGCGTCAACGGAAGCATTGATGACGAGTGGCGAAGTAGCGAAGGCGACCACCATGTCGAACCACGCGTTTGAGAACACCTACAACCTCACCGAGGAGCAGTTGATGAAACTCGACGAAGCAGAGGATTTGATGTTGAAGGGCGCACTCGGCGATGCCGAACTGATGCTTCTCGGTATGTTGAAAGGTGATGAAGACTGCATTCCTGTGTTGTCGAATCTTGGCCACCTGTACGGTCGTTATCTCTCTGAGTTCGAGACAGCCGTCGAGTATTACGATCGGGTGTTGGCATTGGAACCCGACAATGCTTGGGCACGTGATGCTCGTCGACGCTACATGCGATACGTGGAATGACCCTGAAGCCAAAGTTCATGGTGATGCTCCATTAGTCGCTTGCCATGGACCCGTCCACCATTCTCATCGCCGGTGTTGGCGGTGTTGGGTGTGCATGGGCCCATCAAGCCTTCGTGCGGTGCCGTCAAGGCGCTCACTTGGCATTGATCGACGCCGACGACAGCAGTTTTGTGACCGGCGAGAACATCCACGTTCTTCGCCTCGGGCATGCACTGGACACGGTTGGCTGCGCAGCCCTTCCCCCGTTGGCAGAACAACGGATGCGAGGCCTCAACAACCTTACCAATCAGATGCTGGATGCAACCGAACTCGTGATTCTTCTCACGGGGCTTGGAGGTGGCGTTGGCACTGGGGCAGCTCAAGAATTTGCTCGGCAAGCCCGGCAACGAGGCGCTGTGGTTTTGGCCGTGGCCGCCTTGCCCTTCGATGTACAAACAACCCGGTTGGAACTCGCCATGGCTGGACTTGAACGCCTTGAGCGAACGGCGCACATAACGGTCCGGTTGTCGCTCGACCGCTTGGCTCGTCAAGCCCGCGAAAAAGGCCAAACATGGCAAATGGGCGCAGAGTGGATTGAAGACCTGGTCGATGGCCTCGTTCGTACCCTCATGCGCATGGGCCTGATCAACCTCGATTTGATGGACCTGCGGGCAATTGTAGACCAAACTGGCGAGGCCACCATGCTGGTCGGCGTCGGTCGTCCCGACGACCCCCGAGGCATCCTCGAATCGGCGTTGATGGCGCCCTTGGCAGAAATGGATGTGAAGGGAGCCAAAGGCTGCCTGATTCAAGTTGAGGGGGGCTTGGGCATGACCATTGGACAAGTCGAAGCCGTCGCTGCATTGTTCACCAGTGCTTTGGATGATGATGCAGATGTCATCCTCGGTGCAAGGGTCAGCGAGGATTTGGTCGATACCATTCGGGTGGTCACCTTGCTCTCGGGAATTCGCTAATCCCCGTCCACCAACTCAACCTCGTCATCCCAATCCACGGTGTTCGCGAGCACTTCGGGCGGTTGCCAGTTGGCCGCTTCGGGCTCAAAGCCTTCCGAAGGGCCAATCGTCGAATCATCCGATCCGGTTTGCGTTGAAGATTCAGAAGGCGAAGATTCGGCGCCGTTGCTTGTTTCGGTAGGCAAGGCTGCTGTTGACGTTTCGGATGCAGCCGGGTGCTGCTCAAGGAAGGCGTGGAGGTCGGATGTTGCGTCGTGTCGACTCAAGGTGGCCGCCAACACTCGGGGCTGCATCCACACCAGTGTGAGCAAAGCGACGATGTGTCCTGCCACCATGACCGAACCCATGTCGCTGAGCACCACCGTCAGCATGGCGACACTTCCCCCGTAGGCGTAGCCGAACGCCAAACCAAAGGGAAGGGCGTTGGTTTGGTTCATGACACGGAGCGGTGAGCGGAAGGATTTGGAGGTCAACCCCCAAATCGCCATGACGACCGTGAAGATCATCAACACGAGTTCTTCCACCAAAAGAAGGCCGTTGGAAGGAGAAAGGGCCAGGTGCCGCCACACCGTCAGCAGATGCCAGGTGATCATCGCCTGGGTGAGAAACATCCACCGCACGGCAAAGGCGTGCGAAGGCTGGACAAGTGCGGCTTTCGAGCGAAGGACCGTGGTTGAACGCCAGGACCAAGCAAAAACACCAGCAAACATTGCCATAACGGGCCATTGACTCAACAGCCACGAAAGCCCGAGAGGTTCCTCGCCGGCGAGGAATCCAAAAATGACCAACAGGACCGTCAGGGACACAGCAATACCGATGAAGGACATGATGGATGCTCCTGTGGTCGCCTTGGAACGGGGGGCTGGTTCAGGAGGGTTCGCCGCTGAGCGTGCAGCCAAAAAACGACCGAAACCTCGGCCTTGCACAACAGCCCAGATCACAAAACAGGCTCCAAGACCGAGGGGCAGCAGCGAGGATGATTCGCCGAAAAGAGATTGCAACGCCACGAAAACGGCCCCTGAAAAGAGGAGAGGAAGGAGGCATATCCGGAACGAGATCAGCGCTCTGCGCCAACGAGGACCGTTGTATTCACCCTCCGAGGAAGGCAGCGTCGTCCATCGCTGGACAAGACCTATGCCGCTGAAACCGGCCGTGAGCGTGTACCCGCCAGCCAAGGAAAGGTAACCAAAGGCGCTCAACTCAACCGAACCCGCGTGTGCCAGAAGTTGGAGCCCCACAGAAAAGAACACCAGAAGTATGACGTGCGGCAACGTACGAAAGGCGAGGAGAACGCGCAGCAAATCCAACAAACCAGCGCCCTCAACGACAGCATCGGGTTCCTGCGATACGGCCGATGGACCTTCAGCCTCATCCCCGCCCTCCATGATGTGACGCAGGCATGGAACGCTTTGAGGGTATGGATGCAGTGGATGGTGCGAGGTGAAAACTCTTTGACATTGACTCCATCCAAGGAACATGGCGAAGCGATTAACAAAAGCACTTCGCGAGAAACGAAGATGGCTCGGAGTCGTTGTCGGCAACGAACTCCAAGACCGCACTGCCCTCGAAGCGAGACTGGCCTCCAACGCTCAATTGCATACTGAACCACTGCGATTTCGGTTGATGGATTTCCATCCATCGGAACGCAACGACGTGCCCGAGGACCAAGGCGAAAACGCACCTTCATCTCCAGGGAGAGCCATTTTGCGTGTTCCTCTGCAACAAATTCAAACCTGGCGAACGACCATCGGAGAGTCGCCTCATGAGGGTATTGAGGGCATCCATTGCGTCACGACGAGTGGAAAGATTCGCCTGGTTCGTGAACGTTTGAACATACAACGACCACCTCGAAAAGGAACATGAGCATAGTTCCCAAGAGATTGCATCGGCGAGAACATCAAGTGCAAACGCCCGCACCGTTGACCATGGCAGGCGGAGGGACGGCACCGAAGATGAAACTCAGCGATGTGTTCATCCTCACCGGCATCACCGTCCTCTTTGGTGCCTTGTTCATGCACGCTTGGGTGGTCCCAGTGACCATTGACGGCGAGGCATCGGTCTACACCAACGGCGCATCGATGTTCTCAGGAGATGTGATTCATATCGACATCATGGTCGAGAACGAAACCACACTTCGGTTTGTGGTTGAGGACGAAAACGGCGATGTCGTGACGGCTGAATCCGTGGTGGTTGGCGCAGGCGACCGAGTCGAGCGAAGTTTTGAAGCCGAAACATCGGGATTTTACACCTATGAAGTCGATACAAAAGGCGTTAATGCCACCCTAAGCATTGACATCGAGCGTCAGTTGATGATCGATTTGTTGCCCTTCCCTCTTGGAGCCCTCTTCCTGAGCTTTGGCTTGTATCTGCGCAAAGAACAAGCGGCAACAACAACCGAATCGGTGTTGGATGCCGAGTTAAATCTTTGACCACGCTACATCGTTGGGCTCGTCCGTCGTTCCCTTTGGCGTGGAAAACTTGAGTTCTCCCCCAGCACCCAATCCTTCAACCTCACAGGGTTGATTTCTATAGGTCAATGGACCGAGTGAATTCACGCCCTCCAACACTGCCTGTTCAACGTGATGACGCCAGACCTCCCTCCCGTGAGGAAAGGAAGGATGTACGTCCTCAAACAACGATGCCACGGCCGCGTGAACCATTGAAAACCATCGTCCAACCGCCAACGGTTGAGCGAGGCCATCGTTGACGCCGGCGAACTGCCCATCGGTTGAGCCCGAAGTATTCAGGCCAATGCCGAGAACCAAACGATGGGTCGCACCTTGAGAGACTGAGTCAAACAACACACCGGCTGCCTTCCTCCAGCCCTCGGGTGTAGCAAGGTACAAGTCGTTAGGCCATTTGACACAAGCCTCGTTTGAGGACAAACCTTTGACGTGTTGGGTGATGGTCGCTAAGGACCATCCTACCAACACTTGGTCAACGGGATGGTGAGGAAGAGTAGGCCCGTCAGCGATCACCCAGGAAGCCAACAATGCATCCTCAAGCGTTTGCCATACTCGCCCACGTTGCCCACGACCAGCGCTCTGTTGAGCAGCCCGAAGGACGGTTCCCACCGGCGAGGTATCGTTCAGAAGTTCGAGGTTCGTGCTTGTCGCTTCATCAACCACCACTTCATGTGCGCCTTCGTATGGCTGCCAGAGACAGAGAACGGTCAATGTTTCACCGTCTGCGAACGCGAGGTCTGCGACAGGCCGGGCGGCAAGACCGCTGGACCATGCTTTCACGCAGGCGCGCTCTCCTTCGTACGCAGAGGAAACCACCACGAAGGCTTTGCCCTTTGGAGCGAGGAGGCGGCCATTTGCCAGCATCGTCACCAATCGCTGGAACAGCCCCACATCGTCCGTATCAACCAATGAGGCCTCCTCCATCGGGCCGAGTACCGGCTGTTCCACCCTCGGAGGTGGCAAGTAAGGCATGTTCCAAACAACGACATCGTACAGGGCGTCACCCCCCCACTGAGCCATGGAACCGTCGATCACCGGCCCTGGTCCACCCTCGTTCACGCGAATGGGTATCGCAAGGTTGGCAGCGTGGGCACGAACCGTGGCAACAGCATAGGGATTGATGTCGCATGCGGTGACATGACAACCTTCCGAGGCAGCAAGCAGGCTCAACACCCCGCTCCCGCAACCGATATCAAGCACACGCATGCCTTTCGAAACCCCGAACTTGAGCATCGCTGCAGCGAGAAGATCGGTGTCTTCTCGAGGAGGGTACACCGTCTTTGGTAACACGAGGTCGAAGGACAACCCGTTAGGTGCTGACCACATGACCGATTCCGTTTCAGAATCCAACCAAGCCACCTCCCGTTTGGTTCGTTCGGCGTCGAACGGGGCAGTGTCGTTCACGGCCCCCCCATCGCTTGTGCATTCATGGTTCTTGTCCCATCGGCGAACCGTCTGTTCTGCGCTGAAAGTAAAAAAATGCGTATTTTTGGACGGAAGTAACGAGTTAAAGAGGCGACGCACTCCGAAAAACGGGCTCAAGGCATTCACGAAATGTATAAGAAGGGGAGGTAGGTCGGACAAAAAGCCCAAGTTGCTACATTGGGCCTGTAGCTCAGTCAGGTAGAGCGTCGGACTTTTAATCCGATGGTCGCGGGTTCGAACCCCGTCGGGCCCGCCTGATTGGGCTGCAGGCTCCGTGTGGGGGGCGGTCGAGGGGAGTCAAAATGGTCGTAAAAAGTGCAACGAAAAAGCGATTGATGGAACTCGGCGTCTCCGACGACGCCGCTCACAAACTCGCCACCGACCGAAACATGGCGGACATCAAGAACATGACGCACGACGATGTGGCGTCCACCCTCGGCATTTCCAAGGATTCTGAAGAATTCATCAACACGATGAACATCATCGCCGAACAAGGTTCACGCCGCCGTGCAGCCAAGAAAAGCACGAAAATCACCATCCGTTCAAAGGCGATCGATGACATTGATCGCCCCGAAATTACGTCTCGATTCAACGCCTTGAATCACGAACTGGTCCCGCATCAGGAACTTGTGGGCCAGGCAAACATGGACCCAGAGGCTCTGTTGGCTGTTGAAATGGCTGAACTCGCTCCATGGAAGATGGTCCAACCCGACCCAGAAACAGGCGAAGACCGGCTGGCGAAGGAGCTCCTCCCAAAGATTCTCATCACCGACCCGGTGGTCCAAGTCATCAAGGAATTCGCTGAGGCCGAAGATTCGGCTGCACACATGGCGAATCCCGACCACAAACCCCTCGCTGCTGGCTGGATTGCGGACCGAGTGTTGAAGGTGGTGCGAAAGTCGCCATCGGCAGGACAAACCGTAGCCTACCGACTGATTGTGGAGGGGAACTGAAGGAGCTGAACATCATGCAAGAAATCATTCAATCATTTTTCAAAGAACGAAGCCTTGTCAACCACCAGCTCGCCTCCTACGACGACTGCATACCCGCCTCAGAAACAGCGATTTCCCGTATGGAACGCATCATTCGAAACATCCGAGTAGGAACCGACGAAGAATTCGACGATGACGAAGGCGGCTACATCAAACTCGATGTGCACGACCAAGATATCGTCATTCGCCTCAAGAACGTCAAACTCGGCCAACCCACGGTCAAGGAAGCCAACGGTGCACTCAACCCTTCCACTCCCATGGAATGTCGACTCCGTAAGTTGACCTACATGTCGCCTGTCACCATCGATTTCACCATCAAGCGAAACGGCGTCCCCTCGCCAACAGAAGCGGGCGTGGCCGTCGGCAACATGCCAATCATGGTTCGTTCGGAACGATGCAACCTTCACCCCAAACACATCGCAGGCGACCGAATCCTCAGCCCGACGACCTCGGCGGAAGATGAAGCCATGTGGCACGACCTCCTGCGCAAGAAAGGCGAAGACCCGCTTGACCCAGGTGGCTATTTCATCATCAACGGTACGGAGCGCGTCCTCATCTCCATGGAAGACTTAGCCCCCAATCGCGTGACGGTCGAAATCAACAACCGATACGCCAAACAAACAGAGGTCGCCAAGATCTTCTCTCAAAAGGACGGTATGCGAAAGCCGCTCACGGTCGAGAAGCGACGTGACGGTATGCTCATGGTCAAAATCAGCACGGCCGGTACAACGGCCATCCCCGTTGTCCTGCTGATGCGCGCTCTAGGCGTGGAGAACGATCAAAACATCTTCCAAGCCATTGCCGGCAACACGGAATCGTTCAAGTTCATCGTGGCCAACATCAACGAAGTGAACGACAACGACGAGTACAAAGTCCAAACCACGGGCGAAAGCCACGAATGGTTGCAGAAGAAATTTGCTGCAGGCCAACAGCGAGAATACCGCGAGGCACGCGTCGCCCAACTGCTTGACCGAGAACTACTCCCTCACCTGGGCGACCAACCCGGCGACCGAGAAAAGAAGGCCATCTATCTTGGCCGGATTGTGCGTCAAGTCTTGGAAATGGCCATCGAAGGCCGCGACCCCAACGATAAGGACCACTACGCCAACAAGCGCGTTCGCTTGGCCGGAGATCTCATTGAGGACCTGTTCCGCGTCTCTGCTGGCCAATTGGCTCGCGACTTGAAGTACCAACTTGAGCGCCACCACAACCGCAAGCGTGAACTGAAGATCACCTCCTGTCTGCGACCCGATGTCTTGACCTCGAAAATCATGCACGCTCTTGCCACCGGCAACTGGGTTGGCGGACGTTCTGGCGTCAGTCAACTGCTTGACCGTACCACCTACTTGGCAGCCCTCTCCCACATGCGGCGCGTCACTTCTCCGCTGGTTCGAAGCCAACCGCATTTCGAGGCCCGTGACCTTCACCCAACGCAATGGGGCCGACTGTGCCCCAACGAAACCCCGGAAGGACAAAATTGCGGCCTGGTCAAGAATGCCGCTCAAATGATCGACATCTCAGAGGACATCGATGAGCGGGAAATCCGCGAACGACTCGACGAACTCGACGTCTACCAACCTGACGACTGGACCGATGGCGACCGTATTCACGTGAACGGTGACATCTACGGCATCCACAAGCGCGGCGTCAAGCTCGTGGAGCACTTCAAATCCTCGCGCCGACGTGGCGTTATTCCTCCCGAAGTCTCCATCCGTCACGATGTGGAAAACAAGGACATCTTCATCAACACCGACAAAGGTCGTATCTTGCGACCGTTGCTCATCCTTTACGATGGTGCTCCTCGCTTGACCCAGGAGCACCTTGCCAAACTCAGTTCAGGTGAATTGACCTTCCGCGACTTGGTCATCGAGGGCATCGTCGAATGGGTGGATGCAGAGGAAGAAGAAGACCTCTACATCGCTCCCCGACCGTTTGTGCTCCCCGAAACCGTCCCCGAAGGCGACTCGGCTGGCCTGGCAGGTCGCGTCGTCAAGTACGAAGACGTCCAGTGGATGAATTTGGGAGAACCTCGCACCGAAGAAGCCCATGTCAAGGCCAAGGTCAACATGCCCAACGGCGACACCTCCACCACCGAGTTTAGTGTCCCGTTGCTCTACACCAGCGAGCACACGCACTGCGAAATTGACCCGCAGCTCGTTTTGGGCGTTTGCGCATCATTGATTCCGTACCCCGAACACAACTCCACGCCTCGTGTCACCGGTGGAACGGCCATGGTGAAGCAATCCTTGGGCCTTCCCAGCGCTAACTATCGCATGCGCCCCGATACCCGAGCGCACATCCTTCACTACCCGCAGCGCTCGATCACACGAACGCAGGCCATGGAAACCACGCACTTTGACGACCGCCCCGGCGGCCAGAACTTTGTCGTCGCCATCATGTCCCTTCACGGCTACAACATGCAAGATGCTGTCATCATGAACAAGGGTTCCATTGACCGAGCACTCGGCCGCTCCACCTTCAACCGAACCTACAACGCCGAGCGTCGCCGATTCCCCGGCGGCCAAGTTGAGGAGATTGAGAAACCCGGTTCATCCAAGCAGGAGATCAAGGGCCTGAAGACTCCAGACGCCTACTTCCATTTGGAAGCAGATGGACTGCCCGTACCCGAAACATCGCTCGAAGGCGGTGACGTCTTGGTCGGCAAAACCAGCCCGCCTCGCTTCCTCGAGGAATCGTCCGGCGGCGCCTTCTTGATGGCTCAAGAACGTCGAGAATCCTCCATGCTGGTTCGACACGGCGAGAAAGGTTGGGTCGACAACGTCTACGTGACCGAATCGCTGGACTCGGGCCGCTTGGTCCGTGTCATGGTTCGCAGCCACAAGGTCCCCGAAGTCGGCGATAAATTCGCTTCACGTCACGGACAAAAGGGTGTCATTGGTCGCTTGGTCGAACCCGAAGACATGCCATTCACGCCCGACGGCATCGTTCCTGACTTGATCATCAACCCCCACGCCATTCCGTCCCGCATGACGGTGGCCCACGTGTTGGAAATGATTGGTGGCAAGGTGGGTTCCATGGAAGGACGACGCATTGACGGTACGGCCTTCCGAGGTGAGAAGGAATCAAGCCTCCGTGACGGACTGGTCCGCAACGGATTGGCTCATACCGGACGAGAAACCATGATCAACGGTGAAACCGGCGAGTCGTATCCCGCCGACATCTTCGTTGGTTGCATCTTCTACCAGCGCCTGCACCACTTGGTCAGCTCCAAGATTCACGCACGCTCCCGCGGACGGGTCCAAATTTTGACTCGCCAACCGACGGAAGGACGTGCCCGCCAAGGCGGTCTGCGATTTGGTGAAATGGAACGTGATTGTCTCATCGCTCACGGCGCCTCCATGGTCATCAAGGACCGCCTGCTCGACGAGTCTGACGGGATCGACATGTACGTGTGCGCCCAATCAGGACACATTGCATGGTATGACCCCAAGCGAGGAACCTACGTTAGCCCCATCCACGGCGACGGAGCCGAGGTGTACAAGGTTCAAACTTCATATGCATTCAAGCTGCTTCTGGACGAAATGAAGAGTTTAGGTGTGGCCATGCGTCTTGAACTGGAGGACCGAAAATGAGCCGAAAAAGCACGATGATCCCCAAGCGAATCGCCCAGATTCGTTTTGGCCTGATGGACCCCATGGAAATCCGCAAGATGTCCGCGGTCGAGGTCAAAACGGCAGACACCTACAAGGACGACGGCCACGCCTACAAGCAAGGCCTGATGGACCCCCACATGGGTGTTATCGAACCAGGACTTCTCTGCCCAACCGACAACTGCCAATACCAGGATTCACCCGGTCACTTTGGGCACATCCAATTGGAACTGCCCGTCATTCACATCGGCTTCGTGAACCTCATCAAAACCGCATTGAAGGCCACGTGCAACAAGTGCAGCCAGATTTTGCTGCACGGTGAACCCGGTTCCAGCCCTTCCTCCAACCCCGAACAGTCAGAACAGGACTTCTACCGAAACCGAATTCGCGACGTCATCACCAAGCACGGCGTGGGTTCCACTGAGTTCTCAAAGATCATCAAGGAAGTGGAAAAGGTGACCTCCGGCACCAAGCGCAAGGTGTGCATGCACTGCGGTTCATCGCAAGGCAAGATCATCCTTGACAAGCCCACGACATTCAAAGAAAAGCACGACAACACTGAGCGAAAACTCAACCCTCGAGATGTCCGTGAATGGCTCAGCACCATCCCAGCCGAACACCTCATCTTCATCGGCATGGACAAGCAAAACCGGCCCGAGTGGGTGGTCCTCAAGGTCCTCCCCGTCCCGCCCATCACCGTTCGCCCGTCGATCACCCTTGACAGCGGCGACCGCTCGGAAGACGATTTGACCCACAAACTCGTCGACGTCTTGCGCATCAACCAACGTCTACGAGAAAACCGTGACTCCGGCGCCCCTCAACTCATTGTTGAAGACCTTTGGGAATTGCTACAATACCACATCACCACCTATTTCGACAACCAAACATCCGGCATCCCTCCTGCACGTCACCGCTCTGGTCGAACGCTGAAGACCTTGACTCAACGTCTCAAGGGCAAGGAAGGCCGCTTCCGAAGCAACCTTTCTGGAAAGCGTGTTAACTTCTGTGCGCGGTCCGTGATTTCTCCCGACCCCTACCTTTCGGTCAACGAAGTGGGAGTTCCCGTGAAGATTGCGAAGGAATTGACCGTACCCATTCGCGTGACGGCTCGTAACCGAGAGCAAATGCGCCAGATGATTCTGCGCGGCCCCGAGGTCCACCCTGGTGTGAACTACATCGTTCGCGGCGACGGGCGACGTGTCAAAATCAACGAGCGAAGCCGCCTCATCAACGCTGGCTTCCGCTGCCACAACCCCGATTGCAACGAAGAGACGACCTTGCGCCCCGACCTCCACGCCGTGATGCCTGCTCCCAACTTCCTTCCCGGCTTGGTCATCCAAAAGCAAATTTCGCTCACCGGCATGGACCAGCACGAAGAAGTGTCCTACGTGGTCAACGACGTGGCGACATTGAACAACTTGCAAGGCATCGACGAAAAGGGCAAGAAACTCCCCGAAAACGACCCTCGGGCCGTTCTTCACTACCGCTGGATGCACGAGTTAGCTCAGGCTGACAAGCCTCACCCCGAACCGTTCCCCGAGCACTTGGAGGTCGCGTGCCCTCACTGTGGCAGTCCATTTGACGAATGGGGCGAAGAGCGAACCAATGTCGAAGATCGACTCGCTACCCTTGACCGCTATGGGAACCCCAAGCCCGGTCTGCAGGTCGAGCGCCACCTTATCGATGGCGATGTTGTCATCTTCAACCGACAACCGTCTCTACACCGCATGTCCATGATGGTCCACGAGGTGCGAGTCATGCAAGGTCACACATTCCGGTTCAACCTCGCTGTGTGTACGCCCTACAACGCTGACTTTGACGGCGACGAGATGAACCTGCACGTCATCCAGTCCGAAGAAGCACGCGCCGAGGCCAAGATTCTGATGCGTGTGCAAGAGCACATCCTGACACCACGCTATGGTGGGGCAGTCATCGGTGGCATTCACGACCACATTTCGGGAGCCTACCTGCTGTCACGTCCGGGAACCATGATTCGACAGGCGCACGCTTTGGAGATGTTGGGCAACATTGGCTACACGGGGCAACTGCCCGAAGTGGTGAAGGACGCCAATGGCGAACCCGCTTTCCGTGGTCAAGACATCATCTCCTTGATCATCCCCCAAAACATCCACCTTCGTTTCCGAAGCCGTTCCAACGACATGGTGATGGTCAAGGGAGGTTCCGTTGACGGAACCCTTGACAAGCGAGCCATTGGTGCTGAAGACGGGCGTCTTTTGGACGCCATCGTTCAGACCAACGGCCCCGAGCAAGGTGCCAAGTTCCTTGATGAGTTCACTCGCCTCTCCATCGCTGCATGCACCTCGCTTGGATTCACCACAGGCATTGACGACGAAGACCTTTCAGAAGAAGCAGTGGCCAACATCAATCAAGCGAACGCACTGGCCAGCGAAGGGGTGGACCAAGCCCTTGAGAAGTTCGGTAAAGACGGCAAGAAGTACGATGCTCGCCCTGGTCGAACGCCCCGTGAGACTCTTGAAGAAGACATCATGGTAATGCTTGACAAGGGCAAGCAGGAAGCCGGTGACATCGCAAAGGATGAACTGAACAAGTCAGGTTCCACCAACGCTGCCGTCAACATGGCCATTTCTGGTGCTCGTGGTTCCATGGACAACTTGACCATGATGGCCGCATCTATCGGTCAGGCCAAGGTTCGTGGTAAGCGACTTGAGCGCGGCTACGACGACCGTGTCCTCCCTCACTTCAAGCGAGGAGGGCGTGGTGCCCGTGACCGTGGATTCATCTCATCCTCGTTCAAGCGAGGGCTTGAGCCAACGGAGTTCTTTATGCTCTCCGTTTCGGGTCGAGAGTCGTTGGTTGACACCGCTGTCCGTACTGCAAAGTCCGGATACATGCAACGCCGATTGATCAACGCCATGGACGACCTGAAGGTCTACGACGACGACATGCTGTCGGTGCGCAACACCGCCAACCGCATCATCCAGTTCAGCTACGGCGAGGACGGCATTGACCCGTCTCGTGGCGTGCACGGTTCACCCTTCAACATCGATGTCATCGTGGATGCTGCCCTCGGTACCGAAGGCGGACTCGAACTCAACCACGATTCCTATGAGCGCGAGGATGTCGAGGAGGACCTCGGAGGTTGGGAATTCGACGACAACGACGGTGACGACGGAGGTGAAGACTGATGGTAGTGAAGAGTGCAACCAAGAAGAAGCTCATGGATTTGGGCATTGAAGAGAACTTCGCTCATGTCCTTGCTGACGATCGAAAATGGGATGATGTCAAGGTCATGAGCCTCAACGACATCGCCCAAATTTGTGAAACGGACTCCGAAACTGCAGGGAACATCCACAGCACCATCGTCGCCGCCACTCAAAAAGGCCGCGACGGTGACGCAGACGCATCAGGTCCTGTGACCAAAGTTCGCTTCTCTGGACGGTTGAAGGGCCGACGAGCCCGTACCAAGACCGTTGCCGACATGGAAAGCTACGACTATGACCGAAAGATGCGCCATCTCGAGCATGAATTGGCTTCCGACCCGGTGTTCCAGAGTCTCGCTGATGCGGCAAAGGACGCTGGTTCCAAGCGGTTCACAAACCGCATCTTGGCTGATTTGACGCATGCTTGCCACGTTCGAGGCAAGAAAAAGTTGACCAAGCCGCAGGCCAAAAAGGTCATCGAGGAATCCATCGATGCCCTCGGACGTGCCAGCATTGACCCCTACGAAGCTGCCGGTATCATCACCGCTCAATCGATTGGCGAGCCAGGAACTCAGATGACGATGCGTACCTTCCACTACGCTGGTGTCGCCACCGTCAACGTGACCCAAGGTCTGCCACGTATCATCGAAATTGTGGATGCTCGCAAAGTACCCCAAACACCGACGATGACCATCCGTTTGAAGGAAGGTCAGAAAACCGATGCGAAGGAAGCGCAAAAACTCGCTGCTGCCATTGAAGTTACAACAACCGTCCACATCGCAAACATTGACACCGATGTTGCTCAACGACGTCTGGTTTTGACCCTCAAGAAAGCCGATTTGAAACAGAAAAACATGTCTGCGGAAGAGGTCAAGGACAAACTCGAGCGTGCCACCCGTCTGTACGTTCAACCCGACAAGGACAAGAACCCTTCAACGCTGACATTGATCCCCGGTGTTCACAGTGAAGAGGACTTGGCAGAAATCGCCGACAATCCTCCCTCCTACACCATGCTCCTCCAGCTTGAGGAGAAAATCCGGGACATGCGCTTGAAAGGCATCCCAGGCATTGAGCGAGCCAACCCTCAACTCGATGACCGAACCGGTGAGTATTACCTGTCAACCATCGGAAGCAACTTGCAGCGTATCAGCGAATTGGAGAACATTGACCGTTCACGCACCTACACCAACAACATCATCGAGATTTACGATTACTTGGGCATTGAAGCCGCACGGCAAGCCATTGTCAACGAGTTGCAATTGACACTCGACGGCGCTCGCCTCGAGGTCGATGTCCGCCACCTGCTCATGGTGGCTGACGTGATGACCTCCGAAGGTGAAGTCCGAGCGATTGGTCGCCACGGTGTTTCCGGAACAAAGCACAGCATTCTGGCCCGTGCTGCCTTCGAAGTGACCGTCAACCACTTGCTCAAAGCCGGTATCATCGGCGAGAAGGACTACCTCACGGGTGTCGCTGAGAACATCATCGTGGGACAACCCATCTCCCTTGGCACCGGTAGCGTAGCGCTTTACTACATCCCTGAAGAGTGAATTCCAACCATGAGAAACACAGGTGGAGAATGGAGGAAGAACAATGGATCTAAGCCGACAACTGAAAAACGCAATCGCAACAGGTCAACTGTTGTTTGGACAACGACAGACGAAGGACGCATGCGCCAATGGAAAAGCCAAACTGGTGATTCTCGCAGCCAACTGCCCTGATGATTACATCACGGGGTTGAAGGCCGCTCATCCAGAGGTGACGATGCATCGCACCCGCATGGTCAATCGAGAACTGGGTATCGCCTGCGGAAAGCCCTTCTCCGTGGCTGCCTTGACGGTCGTCAACGCTGGTGACAGCGATTTGATGGCCTTGGACAGCAACCTCGAGTGAAGTCGACCAGACATCCCGTCAAAGACTTGATGGCCTTTGAGCGGTAGCCACGCCTCATGGGAACGCGTACGCTTGCCGTCACCTTGAGCCTGACTGCCCTGCTTCTCGCAAGCCTGCTTGCGCCCACCCTTTCCCCGGGACTCACTGAACTCGAGGAGAGTCCCAAAGCCATGAACGCAACGGGCCGCTCAAGTTCCCCTGAACTGTTCTTGGCGAGCGGTGGCACACCCACTCACGACGAATTCGCAGGTGCTATTTTCGCCACGAACAACGGTTACCTTGTCGGTGGCGAGGTTAACTCATCGGCGCAGACCCTCACCTTGGGCACCCAAACCTATACGCCCACCTCGCCCTATTCCAACGGCAACGACGTGTTTCTCGCCTCTTTGAGTGATGATGGTGTGTGGAACTGGGTGGTGGGCGCCGACCACAGTTCAGGCGGTGTATCCTTCCTTTCGGATGTCGCCTACACCAACGGCATGCCTGTCGTTGCCGGCTACATGTACGGACCCATCACGTTTGGCGCTACAACACTCAACACCGCCGTGCAGTTTGACGCCTTCATCGCATCGACCGACGCTGCAGGCAATTGGATGTGGGCCAAAGGCTTCCAAACCCTGCCCAATTCATCGACCGATGCCAGCATTCCACAAGCCATTGCTGTGGATTCGACCGGTGACGTGATCGTTGCTGGCTATTTCTCCGGGGAAACAGATTTTGGCGGCACCACCATCAATGTATCAAACCCTGAACTCTTCGTTGCAAAATTGGATGGAACAAACGGTGCCCTCAAGTGGGTGGTCAGCGGAGGGGGCATCGGAAGCCAACAAGTCACGGATGTGGTGGTGGACACCAACGGCGACATCTATGTATCAGCCCTCACCCAAAACAACGTTCTCTTCGGGACGAAAAGCTACACCACTGTCGGAACACAGGACGCCTTCATCCTCAAACTCTCCACCGCTGGCACCTTCCTCTCGGTGACAGGATATGGAATCACGAACGAAGCGGTCTCTGTCAATCAGTTGGCCCTCGACACCAACGGCAACCTGTATGTTGGCGGTTCGTTCCAAGGTACCTTGGCCAAGAACGGTTGGTCGATCACGGCCAATAAAGGAGGCTCGGACCTCTTCTTCATCAAAGAAGGAGCCTCGCCCGCCAATCAGTGGGCTGCGACCGGAGGTTCATCCGCAGCCGATGGCTTGCAAGGCATGGAGTTGACCTCCAAAGGTGAAATCATCTTCACCTCGTTTTTCCTTGACGGGACCTTCAGCGGAGGTACGAAGTCCGTCACGGGCACGAGCAGTCCTTGGATATCGTCCTTGGATGCTGACGTGATGATGGGTGGTTTGACTTCAGCAGGTGCATGGTCATGGCTTGATGCCACAGCCAGCAACGCCCTCGAAGTGGGGTGGGACATCGCCATCAACGCCAGCGACATGGCGACCGTTGTTGGTTCGTTCGCAGGCCCGTCAGGTAGCAACACCATCACCAAAGGAACAAACAGTGTTTCCAGCACCGGTGGATGGGATACGTTTGTTTGGTCCATTGACCCCTCGTTGAAAGCGGACAGCGACAACGACGGCGTCCCTGATTACACGGACAACTGCCCAGCGGCCTCCAACCCGCTGCAGGAAAACGCTGATGGTGACGCTCAAGGCGATGCCTGCGATTCAGACGATGACAACGATGGCCTCACCGACAATTCAGGTGACGACTGTCCTCGGGGCGGCCAAGCGAACTGGGACTCCACCCAAGACTTCGCCGACCCTGCGAATTCAACCGACTGGGACCGTGACGGGTGCAAGGACGGAGTTGAAGACAACGACATGGACAACGACGGTATCGACAATCAACAAGACGCCTGCCCTCGAAGCGGCTATCAACCCCCCCGCCCAACTTGGGTCTCTGACACCGTGACCGATGTTGATGGTGACGGCTGCAGGGACGCTGACGAAGACGATGACGATGACGGAGATGGGTTCCCCGATGTGGGCGACGACTGCCCAACGGTCGCTGGCGACTCCACGCTGGGCGAGGAGGGGTGTTTGGACGACGACATGGACGGATGGTCCAACAATTTTGACGACTGTCCTACCGAGGCCGGCAACTCCACCTTGGGCGGCAAGAATGCTTGCCCTGACCAAGACGCAGATGGTTGGGCTGATGTTGACGATGACTTTGTCAACGACCCCACACAGTGGAGTGACAGTGATGGCGACGGCTACGGGGATAACCCAGCGGGAACGATGCCAGATGATTGCCCAGATATGGCGGGCACGTCGACCCTTGACCGTACAGGTTGCCTGGACAGCGATGACGATGGGTATTCCAATCCGGATTCATCGTGGACCAGTGAAGACGGAGGCGACGCGTTCACGGATGACCCGACCCAGTGGTCCGACTTTGACGGGGACGGGTTTGGCGACAACTATGCTAACGACACATGGACCAACCGAAACCCCTCCTGGCCCGGGGAATACCACCCCGATGCAACCGAGCAAGACGCCTGTCCCACGCAAGAAGGCACATCATGGAAGAACGGGATGACCGGGTGCCCTGACCAAGACGGCGATGGATGGTACAACTTGCAGGACGCCTTTCCCAACGACCCCACCCAATGGAGCGATCAAGACGGCGATGGCTATGGCGACAACGCGTCAGGCGCCAACG
The DNA here is from genome assembly GCA_038148515.1 of Candidatus Poseidonia sp. Classification (GTDB taxonomy): domain Archaea; phylum Thermoplasmatota; class Poseidoniia; order Poseidoniales; family Poseidoniaceae; genus Poseidonia. The sequence goes on from JAYQVP010000005.1 coordinate 80,982, forward strand.
CTGACGCCTGCCCAGACGTGGCAGGCTCATCCCTCGAGGACCGGTTGGGGTGCCCAGATGCGGACGGGGACGGTTATTCAGACCCAGAACCTTCGTGGACACCCGTCCAGGGTGCGGATGCCTTCATGGCAGATCCTACACAGTGGGCTGATCAAGACAACGATTTCTTCGGCGACAACCCAACGGGAGACCGCCCTGATGCTTGCCCGACCGTCAGAGGAACGTCCACCATTGACCGCCTCGGTTGCTCGGATGCTGATGGAGACGGCATCTCCGACGCTGATGATGCCTGGACCCTTGAGCAAGGCGCCGATGCCTGCCCTCTGAACTACGGGAATTCCTCGGCCGACCGAATCGGCTGTGTTGACACCGACGGGGACAATTATTCCGACCCGACCCCCGACTGGCGGGCTGCCGATGGGGCGGATGCTTACCCTAACGACCCGACTCGGTGGGTCCTTGAACCTGAAGAAGAGGCGTCGCCACTCTCGTCCCCGGTCGTTCTCGTCGGAGGCGGCTTGGGCCTCTTGATCGTGCTCGCCTTGTTGGCGTTCACGATGCGACGCCGTGGAGGACAGGATGACCTTGAACACGCATGGGCTCAACAGCAAGCGGTTGCGATGCCAAACTTCGCTGCTCAACCCGCCGCTGCCATGCCTGGCTACCCGTCTCAACCGCCAATGAACCAAGCCGTGTACGCCCCACCGGTCCAACCTGCACCGGTGATTCCAGACCCTGCTCGAGATTACTACAACGGCCTTATTGCCCAAGGTTACCCTCACGAAGATGCTGTGCGTTACACGCAGCAATACTTCAATGAATTCCGAGGCTGATGAAGCAGCAACCCGGATTGAGCAGCCGATTACAGCCAAACGTTCGTACGAAGGTCAACCTACCTCACCAGGCACATGATGGGCGCTAGGCCTCTTGTTTGCCCGAACAGGCTCGCCGATACTTGTCGATGGAATCAAACGATGGGCGCTAGGCCTCTTGTTTGCCCGAACAGGCTCGCCGATACTTGTCGATGGAATCAAACGACACCTTGAGCCAACATGGCTTCGGCAATCTTGAGGAAGCCGGCCACGTTGGCACCGAACACATAGTCACCCTCACGGTTGTACTTCTTGGCGGTTTCAAACGCATTCTTGTGAATGTCGACCATGATGGCTTCAAGGCGCTGGTCGACTTCTTCACGGGTCCAAGACAAACGAAGGGAGTTTTGTGACATTTCCAAACCAGAGGTGGCGACACCGCCAGCGTTGCTGGCTTTGCCGGGAGCGAACAAGACCCCAGCCTTCTGGAAGACTTCCACAGCCTCGGGGGTGCATGGCATGTTCGCACCTTCGCCCACAGCGATGACGCTGTTGGCCACCAACATTTCGGCCTCCTTGCCGTTGAGTTCGTTCTGTGTAGCACAAGGCAAGGCAACATCCACGTTGACGTTCCACAACCCGTTCAGTGACGGTTCCGGTTCGCTGGCGGTGAAGGTGGCGGAAGGGAATTGCTTGACGTATTCAGAGATTCGACCTCGTCGGTTGTTCTTGAGGTCCATCACCCACGCCAATTTCTCTCGGTCAATTCCTTCAGGGTCGTGGATGAAGCCGGAGGAATCGGAGAATGTCACGGGCTTTCCGCCCAAATCCAAGACTTTCTCACAAGCGAATTGAGCAACGTTGCCCGATCCAGAAATGGATACAACCGCACCCTCGAAGGACTTGCCCTTGGTGGCCAGCATCTCTCGAGCGAAGTAAACAAGGCCGTAGCCGGTGGCTTCGGGACGAATCAATGACCCGCCGTAAGTCAAGCCCTTGCCGGTGAGCACACCGCCTTGGAATTCGTTTTGTAGACGCTTGTACATACCGAACATGTAGCCAATTTCTCGACCGCCTACGCCGATGTCCCCTGCGGGAACGTCGCAGTCTTGACCGATGTGTCGCCACAGTTCCATCATGAAGGATTGGCAGAAGCGCATGACTTCGGCATCGCTCTTGCCTTTGGGGTCAAAGTCTGAGCCACCCTTACCGCCACCCATAGGCAAGCCGGTCAAGGAATTCTTGAAGATCTGCTCAAAGGCAAGGAACTTCAAGATAGAAGCATTCACGCTGGGGTGGAAACGAAGACCGCCTTTGTAGGGTCCAATGGCCCCGTTGAACTGAATACGGAAACCACGGTTCACTTGGATGGCGCCGCTGTCGTCCACCCAGGGAACGCGGAAATGAATCAAACGCTCGGGTTCAACCACACGTTCAACCACCGAGATGTATTCGGGGTGAGCTTCAAGAACGGGCTCAAGGGACTCAAGCACCTCCTTGACCGCCTGATGAAACTCAGGCTGATTCGGGTCTCGTGCAACGACTTTGGCATAGATAGCATCGGTTGGACTCATCGGCATTCCTTCTCATACAGGGGGTGTATTGAGGCGGGGCTGACACAGACCCTTTCTAATGATTGTCCTTGCACGCTCTGCGCATCAATCGGTTGTGTTCGTTTTCCACGGCATCAATAAGGGTGAACGGTCATGAAACGTTCAAGGCGTTCAACTCGGCGACGGCCTTCTTCATCGACATCGCTCATCGCCCGAATCGCTTCTTCAATGAGTGCATGTTGATCTTCCTGAAGGCCGATGATGGTGCGAAGTCCTTCGAGCATTGCCCACTCATCTTCAGTGATCACGTCGTCATCAAGCGCAGCGATCAGGGCCGATTGGTAGGTGGTCACATCACCCATCTGCTGTCCGCTGTATTGGCTCTCATCATCGAACGGTGAAGGGACCTCGCCAGCCACCACGGAGCGGCATTCGGCGGTATCGGAGGGTGCAACGCCAAGAGCTTGAGCGAGAACATGCAAGATTTGAGCTTCATCATCGGTGACGATTTCATCTTCAAAGGCCGTTCGCAACGTTTCGAGGTAGAGGTAGAGACCGCGTGTTGGTTCCAAAGGCATGATTCTGTGTGCTGCCGCCTCGTCCTTGAAACTTCGCTCAAGGCGCCGTCAAAGTGACGCGAATGATTGTCATACAGATTATGACAAATTGTCATCATCTGCGATACGCTTATATCCCTCCCGTTGGTGTCTATGTTTACGGAGGAACGAGGATGACCCAACCCACCACGGCACTGTCGCTACGAATCACGGACGACGATTTGGCTTTGATCGATGCACGCGTAGGGGTTGACGGGGCCCGAAGTCGCTCAGATGTTGTCCGCATGGCCATTCAAGAATTCCTCCACAATCAGCCGTTGCTTCAAGACATGAAGACCGTCCGCATTCCATTGGGTCGACACGACCAACTTCAACTGGCCAAGTTGTACGAACTCCAGGGCATCACCCCGGAGTTGGCCGCCCAAGAGGGCATCAAATTGTACATGCAAAAAGCCGCAGCGACGATGGGCGCTGTGGCAGACACGTTCGATTCCGCCTTGGTGGCGACCAGGGCGGAAACGATGCGACGCAGTGAATACCAAGAATAATGGTGAGAGACGGAGGGGATGGGATGAATTGGCAGAACACAGGATACCATCATGTGGATGCCACCCTTTGGGTCGTGCAGGACCGGTCAACCTTGCATGGCTTAGCCTCACTGTGTCGGCGTGCCCGTCATGCACGCCACGGCCGCGGCCCCAACAGCCAAACACCCCCACACGCCTCCCTGGATGACGGCCAGGGAGGCCCAGATTCCACCCCTGTCAGTTGACAGGATGGTTCCCCGTGCCCAGCCCCCCACACTTCTGGGCACATTGATTCCCACGAGCGAAAGCGTTCTCCATCATCCCAACCCTTTAGGAGGGTCGCCGTCGGATGGTAGGTATGAACGCAGGACAGGAAGACGGTGCGTCTGCATCGTATCCTTTCCTTGCGCACGCCCAGCCACGTCCTGGCCAATTGGAGATGATCCAGGACGCCATCGCCGCTCTTGAAGCGAGCGGTTACCACCTCGCCGCAGCACCCACCGGGATTGGTAAAACCGCGGCATCCTTAGCAGCAGCTCTTCAGGTTGCGAGTCAACAACACCAAAAGAAAACAGTGTTCTTCCTCACCTCTCGTCAAACACAACATCGCATTGTGGTGGATACGGTCCGTCGAATCAATCAACGACGGCAAGGCACCATGCCCGTCAAACTGGTGGACATGGTCGGTCAGGCGGGAATGTGCGTTCAACCCTTCGCAAAGGAGTCACCGTTGGTGTTTTCGCTGCTGTGCAGTCAAGCAAGAAAATCAAGGTCATGCAAACCGTGGATCACTGCCGCTCCAGGGCTCAAAGAGCGAATTCTGGCCTCGCCGTTGCACGTTGATGAATTGGTTGGCATCACCCGCACCCACACCGTTCACGGGGAACCCGCACAAACCTGCCCTTGGAAAGCAGCGAGGGAAGCTGTGAGTGGAGCCGATGTGTTCGTGGGCGATTACAACCATCTGTTCGATGACAGTGTTCGTGAAGCCAGTTTGAAAGCAATGGGCGTCGACCTCAGTGACATCTTCATCATCGTTGATGAAGCACACAACCTCCCAGACCGTATCCGATTGACATTGGAGAAGCGCCTCACACAAACCATGATTCGTAACACGACGATGGAACTGGAAGAGTATGCTGGTCTGCTCGCCGAGGCTATGCGAGGGCCCAACGGCGAAGCCCACGCCTTACAGCACGGATTGGCATGTTGGGCCTTTGACCTGTTCAAAGCCTCTCGCAAAGGGTTTGAAGCCTTCTTCCAAACCTGCCGTGGCCAAGCCACAGGAAGAGATGAAGAAGCCGAAGTCCATGTTGACGACCTGCTCAACGTCCTTCACAGAGCCTGTGATGAGATCGAAGGAAAAACAGGTCAAATGAACCTCACTTCGTCGGCGTCGTCCACACACCCACCCGTGGATGCAGCCGTTCGAATGCATCAGTTACGTGATGTTCTTGCTGCGGTCGAGGTTGACATGGATGCCGGGGACGATGGCAATCCAATGGAACCCAACGCCCACAGAGTTGCCGAGATTTTGGACTGTATCATCAAATTCGGCCACACCCCGGCCTTGACCCTGGTGTATGACAACAAAGGCAGGGACGGTCGCATCACCACACACCTGCTCGACCCAGGTTTGGTCTCCAAACCAGTCTTCGAGCAATCCGCTGGCGGCCTGTTGATGTCGGGGACATTGTACCCTCCGAGCATGTACGCCAACATGCTCGGTTTACCACCGAACCGCACTACCGATGTCGCCTATCCCTCTCCCTTCGCAGCCATGCGCCGACCGGTGTTGGTCGCCAACGATGTCACGACCAAATACACGGACCGAAGCGATACCAACACCCGTGCCATGCGTCAACACATCCAAGCCCTCATCGATGGAACGCCTGGCCATGTAGCGGTGTTTGCGCCGTCCTACGCCATGCTCAACGAAATGGTACTCGAGGGGTCGTTCAGAGGCGTGAAGGTCATGGCAGAATCAAGGGATTGGACAAAAGAAGACCTCGACCAAATTGTCGATACACTTCTGGCCGAGAAACAAGCAGGCCGGCGAATCCTACTCGCTGGCGTCTTCGGTGCTCGCCTATCCGAAGGCGTAGACTATCACAGCGGTGCTCTTGATAGCGTGGCCTGCATTGGCATACCAAATTCCCCCCCTTCAGTGCTATCAAGCGCTCTCAAATCTTACGCAGAAGAACGGTTCGGGAAGAATTTGGCGTGGAAATACACTGTTTCTCAGCCAGCGGTGAACGCCATCTTGCAAGCGATGGGGCGCCCAATTCGTTCGATCGGAGATCGGGCACTCATCGTGTTGCTTGACCGACGTGTGAAGGACCGAACCTACACCACTTGCTTCCCCTCCGACCTACGAATGAATGATGCAACTGATGCTGAATCGACATTAGCCTTCGCACGTCGCTTTTTCGCCAAAGTCCACCCCGAACACGCCCCCGAATCGGAATGAGTTACGTCCGAAGGTTCATGTGGGCTCGGCGGGTCCAAACCACCATGGACGATTGGAACGAGTTGCCCTTGACCACCGTCGAAGAAGAGGGGAATCTGACACAACAGACACCCCCTCAAGGATTGGAGGTTGAAGCCTCCACGCTCCAAGCAGCGTTTGAACACGATTCACCGCACCTGAATGAAGTTCGAAAACGCCACATCGAAGTGCTGGCCACCGCAGGCATGCTCCCTGAGACGGCCTTGGCCTCGCACACCCCCGAACGGGCGTTGTCATGGTTGGTGTCAACCATCAACGGACGCGTGGATCCCGATGGATTGACCATTCCACTGTTGGGGGCCCAACCCGATGCAATTGTTCTCCGTTCCAAGCAAACCGATGATGCAACCCTCGTCCGACTCACCGTGGCAGACGGGGATGAAACCCCGCTTGTTCGCGAGCTTCCTTTGCCCTTGGAGGCATCAGGGGAATTGACAGCGACGTTGGTGAACGGCTACCTGCACCTGCGCTGGTGAGCGGCCGCCGTCGGATCGCCTCAAGCGTGAACACAACCGCAAGGCATTCGCCTTGCGTTGTGGGAACAGGCCCTCAACTCAGCGCTGAGGCATGGATTGAATCTGTGCAATTTCAGTCGCCATCCGATTCAATGCTTGAGCGGCTACGTCCTGATGCTGAGCACCCATCTCATCTCGACTGTATCGGGCCATCTCAAAGGTATTGTCCAGCGCCGTCAAAGCATCTTCCGAAACGCCCTGCATCGCCTGACGGATGGCGAATTCAAACTCCCGAACGGTTTCGAAGTCGCGGCGAAGGAATCCACGTTGCTGCAGCAGGCTACACAACTCTTGGTAGCAGCTGAAGATCGCTTCACGAATGGCGTCTCCTGCCGCCAACAATTCAGCGGTGTAGGCAAAGACCTCGGCGGCATCCTTCAATAAATCGTCAGCCAGACGCTTGCGACGGTACATCACTGCACCGCCAGCAACGAGGGCAGCGATAGTCAACACGACGAGGTAAGCCCACCAAGGCGTCTCAACGGCTTCCTCGGCGTAGGCGTATGAAGGCGCAAAGCCCTCACTGCGAAGTAATTCAAAGGTCTGTAGGGTTTGGGAAGATAGTCGCGGGTCGTTGATGACAATGTCCATCGTCAATTCGCCCCACTCAGAGGCGTCCCCGTAGGGTGGGTCAGCGTTGAATTCAAACACGGCCTGTCCGTTCTCATTGGTCTTCGTGCCCAACATGGCCAATTGTGATTGATTGGCGTCGCGCAGGTAGACTGTAATATCGATGTTCGGCAACCCAGCCTTGGTGTCCTGAGCAATGATGCTCACCGTACCGCCCATGTCTTCGTCTTTATCTTCCACGATGTCAAGCAATTCAACCGAGATATCAGCGTTCACTTGCACGTACACCGACCGGCTCTCGGACGCAGCGTTGAGGTAGAATGAGTTGTTACGGGCTACATCAACGGAGAAGTATTGGCCTCCAACCCCGAGCCAATACGGGGCTGGGGCTGTCAAAGCGAAGTTCCCATTGGACCACTCAACCTCGGCCGAGGGGAAACATTTGGCTCCCTCTCGTCCAGCCGTGCAATCCGAACCGTTGCCGATGGTGATGATGAGGCCCTCAAAGATCTCGCCTGTGCCGCCAATTTCCTGCACCGATCCTGTAAACAGAATCGGTGAAAACACATTATCGGAACGTGTGACGTAAGCCGAATATGCATCAATGTTGATCTGGACGTTGGACCAAACTCGAACAGTGCTTTCTGCCGATGCCGGAAGGTGAGCCTGGGTTCCTTCGTAGGCGACGGAAATGATGTGCTCACCGCGACTCAAATCCATGGTAGCCTGAACGGTGGCCGACCAAACACCATCTGCACCGGTTGTGGTCGTGAACAATGGTGAGCCATCCAGACTGACGATGAGTTCCATACCAACCAACCCGTCACGGTCAACCGTATCGAAGTCATACAATCGTCCGGAAAGCGTCCAGGCATCGCCACGGGTGGCATCGATGCCGTCATCAAACAGGAGGGTCACCCAGGACCGGTGAGAGAGGAAGAACGAAACGTTGCCCTCACCTTGACGGTAGTATCCTTGAGGCGCCACTTCAGCCACCAGGATGTGATCGCCGAATGCGAAGATATCGGGGACGTTCCATTCAAAGGTGAAATCACCGTTGCTATCAGTGGTCAACGAAGCGATAACGATGCCCTCCACCACCAGCACGACATCGTGCTCCGCCAAGCCGTTGAGTTGGTTGTCCACCACCGACCCGGTGATGGTGACCGTTTCGTTCACGGCCACGGGCGAGGTCATGTCCACCGTGACCAACACGGGGCTGTAAATCTCCCAAAGTCCCGTTGCATTGCTCGCCAGGTAAGCCACCGTACCGGTGAAGCGGGTTTCAAGGACCACTGGGCCAAGAGGCGCGTCGGCAGGCACAGGAATCACCACTGAAAACAAGCCGTTTTCGTTCGTTGTGGTGTTGGTCATCCACTGACCGCCCAACCAAATCTCCACAGTCAGGTTCGGCAGTTCGTTGTCGACCACATCGAGCAGGCGCCCTTGGACAGTCATGGTGGTCTCCCGATCGGCGTTGCCGGCGGCGGTGAGCAGCAGAATCTTGGTGGGAACGCTGACATTGAAATCCACACTGGCTGCGCTCGGCAAATAATACTCAGGATTGTTGATGTCGCCAAAGCCAACAGGGTCAACCCATTCACGACCGCCTCGGAATTCCACGCTGATGATGTGGGGTCCAGCGGATGTGTCCTCTGGCAACGTGTAAACGAAGGCAAATGAACCGTCAATGATGCTCGTTTCCAGACTTGCGACGGGAATGCCGTCAATGAGCAAATGGACGATACCGGAGGCGTTGAGCCCGTCGCTCTGCAAGTTGAGTCCCAAATCGTCGAGCAAGGTACCGTTGACACGCAACACATCACCGGCCGTTAAGACGGCAGGGGCGTCGATGATCACCAATTCAGTGGCGGCGAGAACAACAAAGCGGCTCGTGGCGTTTGTGCCCACCAAGCCCGTCGTACCTGCAATGCCAGCGTAGGCAGCATGCATGCCAGTAGGACCAACGGTCATGTCCGCAGGAACGGTGAGGTTGCCCCATGCTGTTCCGTTCGCTGCCGTAAGCACGGTAATTTGCACCGGTGAGGAGGACCCAAGAGTGGCGGTGAGCGACACAGTAACGCTTTGGTTGGCCAGAGGTTGTCCTTGATTGTCACGAAGCAAGACCGTGAAATCAACAACATCACCCCGTTCAGTGCGATCGTTCAACGATGGTTGACCCAGACCGTCGAGGGATGGTTTGAGGAAGTTCATCACCGAGAAGCCACGGGAATCGAACGTGGTGTTGTTTTCCGAACCCACATAGTAGTTGACGTTGGGGATGTAACTCACTTCGAGAAGATGGGTACCTGCGGGGAAGGCCTCGCCCAGTCGCAAGGTGGCATTCCAATACCCGTCCGTGCCGATGACTCCACCGCTTGAGGTGAAGCCCGTGGGGAGTCCGTTCAACATGAACAACACATTCGCATTGGGCAGTGTGGTGTTGTCCCGTTGCACAAGACCAGATCCGTTGTCCGATACAATTCGACCGCTGACATTGAACGAGGTCCCAGCCACGGGGTTGTCTGTGACACCATCAACCACCAAGAAGGTCAACGAGCGAACCGTGATACTCGTGATGTTGGCGCTGGTCGAGAGCAAATCAGAGGAGCCGTTGAACATCATGGTGACGACGATCAATCCGAGCGGGTGGTCGTATGGAATGGCGTAGGAGAAATTCGCAAAGCCCTCTGGATCCGTTGTTTGGGGGGCAAGCCAAGTCTCGTGGAAGCGAAGGGCAACCTCGTAACTGGAAAGCGGAGCAAACATATCAGAAGCTTCGACCAATTTAGCCGACATGTTCACGCTGTTGCCGCGGTTGATGACCATCGCATTCAACGGCACGAGGTTCTCCAGCCGCGAGACACCCATCACCTGAATGGGCGCCTGCGCGGTGTCGGTGAGGTAGAACGGCGAAGATTCGTTGACCACCGTGACCACCAGCGTGTGAGGGCCACGGGTGGTACCGTTGTTAGCGGTGTCAGTCGGCACGCTGAGGTTGAACGAACCGTTTGTGGCCGTGGGAACGTTGGTGAGCAACAATTCCTCTGGGTTTTCGAGCCAGAACACATTCAGGCGGACCGCTGAGATGAGCGGACGGGAGGTGTTTTCGGCATCCTGCACGACGCCAACCAGTGTGAACGGGACGCCTGCCGTGACCGAGGAAGGAACGAAATCGAGCTGGATGTTACTCACCACTTGGATGGTGACGTTGATGATGGACACATTTCCGTAACGACGGGTGTTGCCCGCTGCCAACGCAGCACTCAAGTCGTCCTGCACAACGATGGCCACATCGTAGAAGCCGGGTTCAAGACCGGAGGGCGTGAACACGAACGTAGCGTTTCCTTCAACGTCGGATGTGACGGTTCCCAAACTGACATTGGTGTTCCCGTAATCCCAAATGAACTCAACCGAAGCACCGGATACGTTCGAACCATCAGCCACATCGGTAATTCGGGCGGTAAAGGATTCGCTGTTGTTCATTTCAATGATGTAAGCCGGTCGTTCAGGTTGGATGTTCACCTCGGTAACGATTCCCCCATCAACGGAGATGACGGTGGGAGGAGCCGGTGGTTGAGAGGGGTCAACAAAGGCATAGTACGGACCTCCAGGCGGAGCGAGCGTCAAGAAGTCAAGGTTGAGCACAATTTCGTACACACCCGATGCAAGGTACGTCGGCATGGTAATCGGTATGTCAAAGGCCCCTGTGCTGTTGTTCAGCCTTGCTTGAGCGAGGTCGATGGGGCCCTGATCGGTGATCATCGAAACCGTCAGCAACGTATCGTTGCCGATGACGGGTGTGAGGTACACAGCATCGAACAGGTCGCCTACAAGGCGAGTCACATTGCCCATGTAGGTCCAGTCTTGTGTGAGAGAAAGATTCCAATCAACCTCGGCCTGCACCCGCATGGAACCGTTGCCGGTGGACGGCTGATAGTACTCCGAACCGTTGAAGGAGACGGCAAGCGGATAATCGCCCGGCAGCAAGTTGGCATCCAACAGAACAACAGGGGAGAGGAGGTCAAAGAGCGGGTCAACGGTGGTGTTGAACCACGTGCCGTTGAAGAAAAAGTCGTAGTTGCCCAAGGTGTTGGGCGAAGCAGGCATACCGCGGTGGTCGTTGACTTGAACCGTCAGGGACGCATCAAAGCCTCGAGCCTGTGCGGAGTCATCGATCACGAAGGACAAAAGGCCCCGAAGGAAATACGGTGCGCCCGAACTCAAGTCGGCGTCGTCGGTCGCTGGAAGTGTGCTGGGGAAGAAACGCAGCCGAGTTTCAATGACGCCGGCTGCGACCATGGTGGTGGGGTCCATGAAGTGCTGAACGGAGAACACACCGTTGACGCTTTGGTTGAACACCTCGGTCCAAACATCACCCGAGTCGTTGGCTCGGATGGAAAATTGGAGGTCGCCAGCCAGCCCGGTAGGTGAGGCACCTAGAGAGAGGGCGCTACCGTTGACCCACACATTGTTGTTGAGAAGAATGATGCTGTTGTTGGCCAATGGACCTTCGATGGTCGCCGTGAGATTGGGTGCATCGGTGACATTGATGATGAAGTTCAATTCGGTTGGATAAAGGTGGAATTGGGGCGGAGTCACCGTGGAAACGGAGGTGTCCTGCCAGCCCGAGAAACCAAGTTTGGCCGAGAGGTTGCCTCGTTGCTCGGTCTCGCTAAGATTGAGGGTGAAACTCCAAAACCCAGTGTTGTCGGTTTGGGTTGAAATGTTTTGAGCCCCGTCCACCGTAGAAGTGTAGGTAAGCCACACCGTCTGATTGGGAAGGTTGAGCATCTCGTCCAAGGGTTCCGTAGCCAAGGTCAGCTGCCCTTCAAGCACGGTCGTTGCGCCCGCACCGGCCACTGGCGAATTGATAGGGAGGGGCGCCGTTTGGTTGATGCTCGAATTGTCAGTCATGTTGACATACGCATCGTAGATGATGCCCCCGTGAGCAACGTAACCGGATTGCGAGTGTTCAATCACTACATTGTGCATCCCTGGGGCTGTGGGCGCTGAAGGGAAGCCGGTGAAGGAAAAGGTCCCGTTGGCATCGGTCACCGTATCGCCGAGTTGGCGTTCGATCACACCACCGAACCCGGGCACGAAGGATGCATCATCAACGGGGGTGAGGTAACTTCGCACACGGATATCGGGAATAGGAGTGCCGTTGGCTGCAAAGCGAAGTTGCCCTGTCACGGTTAACGCCTGGGTACCGTCACGAGCCACTGACAAGGTCGAGATGGTTTGGTTCACGATCTCAATTTCTTCAGCGGGTGGACACGGGTCAAAAGCGATCCAACCGAGGTCGGTGTTACCGTTTGCGCTGTTCTGCTGAAGCCGAACTTCCGACCACGTCGCTGCGTTGGTTGAATACACCGCATAACCATCGCCGGTCCAGGTCCCTCCGATGTAACCGCTCACTTGACGAGCGGGCAGACCGGCCAGCCGGGCCATCGTGACGAACACGGTGTTGTATTCTCGGCAAGTGCCTTCCTTGATGGCCTCCAACAGGTTCAAGGTTGTGTCAACCGGAGCAACCGTCCCTGAACCGTTGTAATTACGCTTGAAGACGGTCGTGGCGTTGCCGTTGGTGAGGAAGTCCTCGAGGGCGAGAGCGGTGCTGTATGCATCGGTGGCACCAGCGTCCGCAATCACACCCAAGGTAGCATTGTAGACATACGAATGAGGGTCGCTGGCGTTGGTGAACCGTGGGTCCGTCAGCAACTCGTACGGGAAGCCTTGACCGGGAACGGTGGTAGCGGCTAATGTGGACCAGTCAAAGTAATACTCGGGCTGCTGGTAAATCACTTGCTCGACCGCCACGTCCTCCACGGTGAGTATGTGGGTGTCATTGGAACGGGTAATATTAGCCACGGTCTCGAAGTAGAACGAGATGTTGGAATACGAGGCCGGAGCAGGCAACGGGCCCGAAGTCATGGGCTGCGATAGTTGGACGTTCCATTCCACGGTGTCGTTAGCAAACGAAAGTGAAGCAAGGTGCGTAAAGTTACTGGAGGGTACGCTGATGGGTTCACCGGGGTGAACAGCATCCAGATGCGCATAGGTGGTTCCCGTGTAGAAATCGTTCGTGGTCGTTCGCCAGCGATGCACGTTGTTCAAATCAACCACCCCTGTGCTGTTGTTCGCCCAGAACACAATACCGGCGTTGGAGATGTCGTCGGTGGGGTCCAAGGGATTGAACGGCGAACCGGTGCAACCCACGAACCAATAGATATCGGGGCATTCAAGACCATCCAGCATGCCTCCCCCATCGGTATCCGGATTAGTCCAGTCCGTGCCGGTTTGGTTTTCAATAGCGTCTGGGATGCCGTCGCCATCAAAGTCTGCGGGCTGAATATCGTCGGAGGGGTTGTTCTCCGGGTTGGTGCCGTCAAAGTATTCCGTGCGGTCGTCCACCCCGCCCTGATCGGTGTCGAAGGATGTCGACAGGGTCGTCCAAATATCAACTGAACCGTTGGTGATGCCGATGTAAAGCAGGTCGCATCCGGTGGTGTTTTCGAAGTAGTTGTTGAGCCCATCGCCGTCGTCATCAAGCGTGTTCGTACACGGCTCGTTGGGGTCGGTGTTGTCCTGCACCTCGTCGTAGTCGTTCACACCATCGCCATCGGTGTCGGCCAAAGCAGGGTTCGAAAACCAGCCAAAGGTGCCCAGCAATTCTTGCCAGTCTGCCAAGCCGTCCTGGTCCGTGTCTTCGTAATCGTCGTCGCAATAACTCAAGGTGGATCCGAGGGTCCCGGCATTCACTGCATCCGTGTGACAAAAGGAACCGTTTCGGTTGGCCACTTGGCTGGGCGTAGCCGATGGGCCGTTGGAGACACCCTGCAAGATGTTGTTGACCACCGTAGCATACGCAAACGACTCCCATGAGCCCGATACGTTGTACCATCCCACACCTCCGCCGGGATTGAAGCCTGAACCGTTACCAACTTCCACGCGGTTGGTGGAACTGGTGTATTGGACAAAGGTGGTCTCGTAGTTGACCAGTGAATCGCAGGGGTCGGTTGAGTGGCTAATGTTGCGCTCATCACCATCGTTGATACCACCGAAGTCAGTGTCCGCTACATTCCACAGTGTGCAGGTGAGATTCTCCTCCCAGTTCTGGATGCCATCACCATCGGCATCCCCAGCGTCTTCGCGCCGTGTCGGGTCGGTTTCGCCGGGGTCCAGTACGCCGTTGAAGTTGGTGTCTTCATCGCCGTCATCAAAGGCGTCGCCGTCGGTGTTGTTGTTGCGAGGGTCGCTGGCCTGGGGCGGGTTGCCGTAGGCGCCGTTGACCTCAACACCATCGCTAATACCATCGCTATCCGTGTCTGCGGAAGTCGGGTCTGTCAAGAGGGTGAAGGCTTCGTACGAGTCGTTCAGGCCGTCACCATCGGTGTCGGCACGGAGCGGACTGGTTGAGGTGACGCCATCGACCTCAGCCGTGGAGGTGGCGCAACCACCTGGACCAATGCCTTGCACAGGGTCGCAAGGAGAGGTGGTTTCGGTGACAATACCATCGGGCCCGTTGCGGAAACACGGCGAGGAACCGCACATGGTCGTCCACGTAGGGTTGACGAATTCGAAGAGGTTGATCAGCCCGTCGTTGTCGGGGTCGCCGTTGGGTCCGTCATCGTTGAACGGCGAGGTGGCGTTCAAGCCGTTCGCGGCTTCCCACCCATCGCTCATGCCGTCCCCGTCGGTGTCCCAACCAGCGGGGTCTTCGTCCATGACTCCATCACCATCATCGTCGTTGGAGGAACAATCAGCATCACCGTCGTTGTCGGAGTCAGCCGAATCCACAAACCCGTCCTTGTCGTCGTCAAAGCCGTTGGTGCAGATGTTGCCGACGGGGTCTTCATCGCAGAGAATGATGGAGCCCGTTCCATCTGAACCAGCGTCACCGCAGGCGGGTTGATTGAACTGCATGGCGTTCTCTTCGTTCCAGTCGTTGACAGGAACCGTCCCGTTCCACCATACACCGTTGTCAAGAACGGATGCTGTGTTGGGGTTGTCCCAGCCCGATGGTTGGAGGTAGAGGTATTCCTGAAGATTTGACATGCCGTCGCCGTCTGGGTCGGCCACGGCACCGTCGGCACCGGTTGAAGAAAGAGGGTCAAGGCCGTATTTCCATTCCCATCCGTCGGGTAGGCCGTCGTTGTCGGAATCAGGGTCGTTGGGCTGGGTGTTCATGAGGTACTCCAAACCGTACGTCAGGCCGTCGCCGTCTTGGTCGGAAGCAGCCTGAACATCGACGGCGGCGTATTGAATGGAAGCCAAGGTAGACAGCACCATCAGGATGCTCAAAAACAGCGATTTCGCAGCTTGTCGCCGTTGTGCAACGTCAGGACGCAGTGCAGTCACGGAGGTGCTCGAGCCTGTCTGCATGGTGTTCACACGCTTGGGTGCTTCCGATGCCTCATAAGGGAAATGGTGCATTGTTCATACAAACACCTCCAAGTGGGGGCGCCATCACAAGTCTTCGAGCTCGTCGAGGAGTTCCAAATCGTCGTCCTCGTCCACCGTCACCGGGGGAGGAAGATCGTCGTCATCCTCTTCATCGAATGCAGCCGCAGCCATGTCTTCCTTGACTGCCAAATCGGCCAACTCGGAACGGCCTGTGCCACCACTGCGCCGTGCAGCGTACAGCACCAATGCACCAAGCATCACGTAGAAAACGATGGTTTGTGGCTCAGGACTCAACAACTCTCGCATCAGGCAAGATACTCCGCTGCACTCGGTCATGTAGGTGAAGGTGAATTTCTGTTGGAATTCCTCCTCGTATGGCGTTTCGTTGTCCATCGGCGTGACCCTGAACTCAAACTTCACTTCCTCGCTGTCTTTGAGTCCGTCGGGAGCGGTCATGGTGACCGAGAAATCCTTGTAGGAATAGGCAGGCAGTGTCAAAATCAAGAAATCACTTCCCAGTTGGCTTGATGTTGCTCGAATAGAACCTTCCCAGTCGTTGGGTTGGCTGAGGCGAATGACCACGGCAAGAGGGATGTTGTTTTGATTACTAATTCGGTACTCCAAATTCTTCGCTTCGCTGGGTGCAAATCTCGACTTCTCGGTTTTGTCCGTGATTTCGATACGGCCAACAATCACTTCTTCCCGGATTTCGACCTTCACAGGCAAATCGAAATAGCGTGCGTCCTCCAAGTCAACGCCTTCCTCGATGATGCGCGTGTAGACCGTGTGAACACCGGCCTCGACTTGACCACGCAGGGTGATTTCGAGTTTCATATCGACGTATTCGTCGGGCTGAAGGTTGACCGCAACCAGGTTGTTGTTGCTGCCGTTGGAAATGGTGTAGGTCCACGCGGTGTACTTCGGGTTGTTGTCAGCGTTTCGTGCAACATCTCGGGGGTTCACGATTTTCCATGTCGTCGTCCCTGTGCCCTCGTTGCTGGAGTCCGTGATACGCAGGTTGTAGAACACCGTCGCGTCGCCAGCAACCGGCCCGACCTGCCCCAACGGATTGTCCTCCCCAATGCCGTCGCTGTCCGAGATCACTTCAACGAGGATACCGAAGGTCCGGTGAACGGTGAAGGCGATGTCGGTGCGCAATTCCGTGTCTTCTTGGCTGGCCACGGACAGCTCAAACAAGCCAATGTCCACACCGGTTCGGTCAACGGGCGGATACACCTCCATACGAATGGTGAGGATTTGAGTTGAGCCGATGTCGGGGGTCATGGAGTAAATGCCTTCTTCGACCAACTCAAAGCCGGTGTCATTGTCGTAGAACCGGTACTGCCAATCGTCGGGCTGCTCAAGTACACGGATTTTGAACGCATCCGTTTGGAAACCTGTGTTGAACACATCGATGAAGAAATCCCCCACCTCGTCAGCATCAACGTAGTGCGACAGGGTTTCATCATAGGCCTCGGGACGAGTGGAATCAGCGATTTGCTTCTGATGCTCTTCATCCTCGTATGCAAAGACACGGGGTGGCGCATACACATCAACCTCCTCAAAATCAAGGGTGATGGAACGCAGCGCCACTTCTTCGGTCTGACCCAAACTGTTCTCAGCGTACACTCGAGCCTCGATTTCCAACGAATCAGGTGCGTTGGTCAAGTCGTCCTCGGGCACGTTGATTCGCAATTCTGGAATCACAGAAGCGCCACCCGTGGACAGGGTATAGGACCCGCTGGGAGAACTCCATTGTTCTTCAGACCATGTGGGTGGGAGGTTGGTCGCAAGATCAAAAATGACGTCGATGGTGCTCGAGGAAGAGCCCGTGTGTTCGACGAGGAATTCCACCGTCACGGCAGCGCCGGGAGCAAACAGGACGACATCGGGTTGGTTGCTGGGGAGGGTGAGGTAAATGTCGTGCTCGAGCATCGTCAAGCCAGGGTGTTCGAACACCACAGAGTGGCCCTGAACATCTTGGACTTCCAAGCGAACAGGGTATTCGCCGTCGCTGATTCCAGCCTCGTAGGTATAGGTGAAGTTACCAACCAATCCGTTGTTGTCAAGTTTGAGGTCGTCGTCGTCGAAGTTTTTCTCGAAAACAGCGTTTGCACCGTTGGGTGTGTCCATGATGAGGTTCACTTCCTCAATGTCATCTCGGCCGAAGGCGTCACGGACCTCGACTGAAAACTGCATCTCTCGGAAGGCTGGGCGGTGGTTGGGCGACCATTCCGTTTTCTGAGCGTCATTCCAGTTGCATCCGTAGTCGTCCTGACAAGAGTGGACGCGAACCGACGAACCTGAAAGGGCGTTGGTCATGATTTGAAGACGAGAGAACCCTCCGGAACTCTCCATTTGCCCGAAGGCGATATCAACTGCACAATCTGTTTGTCCAACACCACCCGTTCCGCTTTCGCAGGTGGCTTGGGCATCAATGCGGATTTTCAGTTGCTTGCCTTTGGGCACCTTGAAACCATTGTTGCCGATATCAAACTCAACTTCGATCACGCTCCATGAGCACCCGCCCCCAAAGATACCTTGCGAGGTGCACGGGTCTTCCAATTCTCGGTTCTCCGAGGTGATTTGTGTGTCGCCAGCCTTCAGAGAAAAAGTGACATCGGCGGTGGAGCCTTCTGTGCCCTTGAATTGGATGTAAACACTCAATCGTGCAGTGTTGGAAGCACCTGTGCCGTTGACATACAGGTCGCTGATCATCTCTGCGCTGCGGAATTCGAGGCCGTCGATGGCGCTGCCTTCCTCCTGACCTCCATCAGGCTGAATCGTGGTGATGGAACCTTGGCCCCCGGATTCGCTGTTGGGAGCATCCAGGTACAGTTCGTACGTTTGTTGCGGGACAGACACGCGGGGAACTTGGGCGATGTCATCCAAAACGGAAGCCGGCGACAGGTCTGCGGGCGCCACCATCGTCGAGAGGAGGGAAAGCAGGAAAACACCGACCAAAGCAAGGGCTTTGATGCTTCCAAGATGACGTGCTTGCGCTCCACTCATCGTGTTCACCATGAATGCGTGGGAGAGGGGGTGTTAAACGGTTTTGTATGGTTTGTGCAATCAAGACTGCATTGGCCCTTCGCGAAACAACGCCGTCGGCGCGTGAAAAAAAGATGGTGCAGGGGGTGGGATACGAACCCACGAACCCATACGGGACCGGATCTTAAGCCCGGCGCCTTTGACCACCTCAGCCACCCCTGCAGGGGCTGGCTGACCTGCCTTCCATTTCAAGGAATCTCACAGCTTGTGCGAAACCTGACATGTCGCTGAAGATCACGCATCGTGAGTCGACCAACCACCATCCACATGGAGCACATGAGCATTCACTGCTTTGTTGGTGAGCAAAAAAACTACACCTGAGGCGATGTCATCAGCCTCGCCTGAGCGACCAAGCGGCACCTGCTCAAGCACGCTCGCAAAGTGGTCGGCTTCCCAATCTGCCGCCATGATGGCGCCGGGAGCGAGGCAATTCACCCGC
Source organism: Candidatus Poseidonia sp. (assembly GCA_038148515.1). GTDB lineage: Archaea > Thermoplasmatota > Poseidoniia > Poseidoniales > Poseidoniaceae > Poseidonia. The sequence goes on from JAYQVP010000005.1 coordinate 99,924, forward strand.
ACCCGGCCAAGCAATTCACCGGCGAGGTTGAGCATGAGCTGGCGAAGCCCCGCTTTGCTCGAGGTGTAATGAGCCAAGCCAGGCCAAGCCTTGCCCCACGAGGTGTCGACGATAGCGACGACTGAACCCCCTCCTCGCTCAAGGTGGCCCAGCAAGCCTTGGGTCAAGACAAACGGGGCCTCAACATGCAAACGGTTGAGATTTCGGAGTGTTTCCAGCGAGGTTTCTTCAAACGGTGAGCGTCTATAGAACGATGCGTTATGGACCAAACCATGCAGGCCATTTGTCTTGACCAACGGGTGGTCAACGACCGAGGCCACCAAGCCAAAAAGGTCCTCATCGACCGTTAGATCACCAACCATGACCTCTCCACATGGTCGGCCGTGGGTGTCTTCTGCTTCCTGAAGCAAGGCTTCAGCCTCCTCAACCGAGTGCCGAACGTGGACAATGACATAGTGGCCCATCGCCATGAGCCGTTTGGCCGTTGAAGCGCCCAGCCGTTGGCCTGCTCCCGTAATGAGAACAACGCCGCCCGACATGCTTTCCCTCAGAAAGCATCGCTTGATGAAGGCTCGTATCAGCGCTGTCGCCGAGATGCCCCTATCTCACACACCTTTTTGACCATCATTCCTTGCCCTTCACTACAGGGGAAAGCGATGGCAGGCAAACCGCTCCCGATGGCATCGTCGTCCTCGACCACGGGCAAGCCACGCCTCCCTGCCTGGTTCCGCACGTCACTACCCACAGGCGAACAACAACAACTGTTCAACAGCACCAAGGCCGCCGTCAAAGATAACCACTTGCACACCGTTTGCGAGGAGGCCCGGTGCCCCAACATTCACGATTGCTGGGCCAGCGGCGATGCCACCTTCATGATCGCCGGTCAAGAGTGCACGAGAGGGTGCCGTTTTTGCGCCGTTGGGACCATCAAGCGCCCACCTCCCCTCGACCCTGCCGAACCCGCTCACCTCGCACAAGCCGTCGCTTCGATGAATCTCCGGCACGCCGTGATCACCGTGGTCAACCGCGACGACCTGCCCGACAGTGGGGCCGACCACTACAAACAATGCATCCAAGCCGTGTCAGAATCCTCCCCCCACGTCACGCTTGAACTGTTGTGTTCAGATTTAGCGGGCGACCACGCAGCACTTGCCCACCTCCTGCATCATTCTCCTTTGTCAGTATTTGCTCACAACGTAGAATGCGTTCCACGACTCGATAAAACGGTGCGAGATGCACGAGCCTCGTTCGCTCAATCCCTGGCCATCCTTGCTGAAGCCAAACGCCTTCGTCCAGACATCATCACCAAGTCATCGATCATGGTCGGTGTTGGGGAAACGGACGAGGAGATCCTCGAGGCCCTTGCACTGTTGCGAGAAGCGGAGGTGGATTTGGTGACCATTGGCCAATATCTTGCTCCATCGGCGAACCATCTGGCTGTGGACCGATTTCCTGAACCAGAACGGTACGACGAGTGGGCCCAAGCAGCCATGGACATGGGCTTTGCCGGTGTAGCAAGTGGCCCCTTGGTTCGCTCGTCCTTCAAGGCCGGCCTGCTCCTTCGCAAAACCAACGACCCGTTCAACGACGAAACGATGCCCGGTGCTTATGTTCGCGTAGCGCAGAGTCATGACCAGCCACCGACACCACTTAAGACGGGGCCGCAGTGAGGTGAAACAATGACGGAACGTAGCACCGTGACCACGACGCCTTACACCATCGGTGTCGCGCCGTTCAGGCCCGGTGACGAACCCACGTTCGGTGAGGCTTTTTCTGAGCAACCCGGTGATTTGAATCGCCCAGACCCCGCCACTTGCACGGCTCAGGACACCACCGCTCACGCCTCGGGATTGATTCGCGTCATGGACGACGACGGCAAGGCCAGCGGGGAATGGGACCCGAACTTGGACGCTGAAACGATGATACAGGGCCTCGAGTACATGATGCGTCTGCGGATTTTTGACGACCGCATGATGAAAATGCAGCGCACGGGCAAGTTGTCGTTTTACATGCGGTCCTTCGGTGAAGAGGCCATCGCTATCGCCCAGACCATGGCTCTCAAAGAACAAGACTGGTTGTTCCCCTCCTACCGCCAGCCCGGCGCTCAATTTGTCCGCGGGCGAGACATGGTGAGCATGATTTGTCACTGCATCGGCAACACCGAAGACAACGTACGAGGACGGCAAATGCCCGTTCACTACACGTGGAAGGAGGGGCGATTCATTTCCATCTCCTCCCCGGTCGGCACCCAATTCAGTCAAGCGGTGGGCGTGGCGATGGCCAGCGCCTACAAAGGCGAGGACGAAGTGTGTATCTCGTGGTTGGGTGACGGCACCTCTGCCCAAGGCGACTACCACTACGCCCTGAATTTTGCATCCACCTTCAAACCCCCCGTGATTCTGAACGTGGTGAACAACCAATGGGCCATCTCAACTCACGTTTCACTGGCGACAGGTGGCCGCACCTTCGCTGAACGAGGATTGGCCTATGACATCCCTTCGCTCCGCGTGGATGGTAACGATTTCTTGGCCCTCTACAGCGTCACTAAGTGGGCTCGAGAGCGGGCGTCCGCTGGACACGGACCAACCCACATCGAAGTCTACACCTACCGAGCAGGCGCTCATTCATCCTCCGACGACCCTTCAGCATACCGACCCGAAGACGAATTCAAGTGTTGGCCCGGAGGCGATCCGGTTGCGCGATTGCGTGAGCACCTCATCAAGGCCGGTCATTGGGACGATGAAAAGGACCAAGCCTTGGCGGACAAAATTGACGCTGAAGTGATGGCAGCATACAAGGAAGCCTGTGAATTTGGTGACCTCGCCTCTGGACCGTACCCTCCGGCATCCACCATCTTCACCGAAGTGTACGAGACCGTTCCATGGCACGTCCAAGAGCAACGAGAGGAATTGGGGAAGTGAGGCGATATCATGACGAAAATGAACATGATCGCCGCCCTCAATTCTGCACTGGATGTCCAGTTGGAGAAGGACCCCAACGTCGTCATTTTCGGCGAAGACGTCGGCTACTTCGGCGGCGTCTTCCGAGTCACGGCTGGTCTTCAAAACAAGTACGGACCTCACCGAGTGTTTGACTCCCCATTAGCCGAAGGCGGCATCGCTGCCATCGCCATGGGCATGGGCCTGAACGGGTTGCGCCCTGTCGCTGAAATTCAATTCGCCGACTACATCTTCCCTGCGTACGACCAAATCGTGAACGAAATCGCCAAACTCCGCCATCGCTCAGGCGGTGAATTCTCCACCCCGGTCACGTTCCGAACACCCGCCGGTGGTGGCATCAAGGGAGGGCATCACCACTCTCAATCTCCCGAGGCCCAATTCACCCACACCCCTGGACTCAAGGTGGTGTACTGCTCAAACCCGCGCAATGCAAAGGGACTGCTGACCAGTGCAATCGAGTGCAACGACCCCGTGATCTTCTTCGAACCCAAGCGTTGCTATCGCGGCCCCTTCTACGGCGACCCTCACAACGTTCCCACTTGGAACAACCACCCCGATGGCGAGGTCCCAGAGGGGTATTACGCCATCCCGCTCGAGCAAGCAAATATCGTCCAAGAAGGGTCGTCGTGTACCGTTATCGCTTGGGGCGCTATGGTCCATGTGTGCGAGCAAGCGATCAGGGACTCTGGCGTGGATTGTGAACTCATCGACCTGCAAACCCTCGTCCCTTGGGACCGCGACACCGTGGTCAATTCCGTCAAGAAGACCGGGCGCTGCGTCATCGTTCACGAGGCCCCAAAAACCAGTGGGTTTGGGGCGGAAATGAGTGCGTCCATCCAAGAACGGTGTTTTTACCACCTTGAGGCGCCGATTCAACGCGTAACAGGTTGGGACACCCCCTTCCCACACACCACTGAATGGGATTATTTACCCAGTCCAGCACGGATTGCTGAAGCCATCAAGAAAACACAGGAGGAATAAACATGGGAACATTTGAATTCAAGCTGCCCGATATCGGCGAAGGCGTTGTTGAAGGTGAAATTGTCGAGTGGATGGTCGCCGTTGGTGACGTTGTCAAGGAAGACGACCCCATTCTTTCAGTTATGACCGACAAAGCCACCGTTGAAATCCCTGCTCCTTGCGACGGCTCCGTGAAAAGCATGGTCGGTGAAGCGGGCGATATCCTCCCCGTCGGAAGCGTCTGCATCGTCTTTGATGTAGAGGGCGACGGCAACGCAAGCGACGAAGCACCGGCGGCCGTTGAGACTCCCGTTGCAGAAGAAGCACCGGCTCCAGCCGAGGAGAGCCAACCCGTGCCTGCCGCACCACAGTTGCCACCCGTTGAGGAAGCGGCCGCCCCGGCCCCAGCCGTGACGCGTGCACCCGGAACCAAAGCTCTGGCCTCCCCGGCCGTGAAGCAGCGGGCCCGTGCAGCCAACATTGACCTCCAACTCGTTGCGGGCTCAGGTCCAGCCGGGCGTATCAGCCACGCCGACCTTGACCGACACATCGCCGGTGGCGCCTCGGGCGCATCCGCATCCCGTCCCATGGGCGGCGCCGCCAAGGTCGCTCGCACCGGCACGCAGGACATCAAGGTCATTGGGCTTCGACGAAAGATTGCCGACGGCATGATGTCCTCCTACAGCACCATCCCTCATTTCTCCTACTTCGAAGAAGTCGACGTCACGGAACTTGAATCGTTGCGACAACACCTCAACGCCACTCGTCCTGAAGGCGCCCCCAAACTCACCTACTTGCCATTCATCATGCAAGCCTTGGTGAAGGCGTTGGAACAGCGCCCTGAATGCAACGCCGTGTACGACGACGACGCCAATGTCGTCACGCGCCACGAAGCCATTCACCTTGGCATCGCTACACAGACCGACCGGGGGCTCTACGTCCCCGTGGTCAAGCATGTCGAAGCCATGGACATCTGGCAGGCCGCATCAGAAATGGGGCGGGTCACGCAAGCCACCCGGGAAGGCAAAGCCGGTGTCGACGACCTCTCCGGGTCCACCTTTACCATCACGAGTTTGGGCAGGTTAGGCGGATTGGGCGCCACGCCCATCATCAACAAGCCAGAAGTGGGTATCCTTGGCGTGCACAACGCCACCGAACGAGCCGTTGTTCGCAATGGTCAAGTTGTGGTCCGCCGCATCATGAACCTCTCCTCGTCGTGGGACCACCGAGTGGTTGACGGCCATGATGGCGCCAGTTTGGTGCAGTTGCTCAAGTCCTACTTGGAGCACCCAGCGACCATTTTCATGTGAGGCGAGTGCCGTGAACACCAAGCAATGTCAAGTTCTCGTCGTGGGTGCCGGACCTGGCGGTTACGTCGCCGCCATTCGTTCCGCCCAACTCGGTCTGAAAACCATCATCGTTGAAGGCGAGCGAGCAGGTGGAACCTGTTTGATTCGTGGTTGCATTCCCAGCAAGGCACTTATCCACGCCGCCCACACCTTCCACAACCTCGCCTCACACGCCAGCGACGACGGGCACATGGGCATCACCATCCCTGGACCTGCTGAGTTGAACATGGCCAACTTGGTCGGCTGGAAAGAAGGTATTGTCGACCGCTTGAACAAGGGCGTTGAGGCGCTGCTGAAGAACGCTGGAGCCGAACTCATCAGCGGATGGGCTGTGTTTCAAGATGCCAAAACGGTGAAGATTGGCGAAGGCAAAGAGGCCACCTTGATTCAGGCCGAGCATGTCATCATGGCGCAAGGGTCAACCCCCATCGAACTACCGTTTATGCCCTTCAGCGATCATGTGCTATCGTCACGTGAAGCCTTGTCGCTGGAAACACTTCCCGACCATGTTGTCGTGGTTGGAGGCGGGTACATCGGGCTTGAACTCGGCATCACCTTCCGCATGCTTGGTTCCGAGGTAACGGTCGTGGAGGCCATGGATTCCGTCCTCCCTCTCTTCGACAAAGAATTGCGTCGGCCTCTCGAATTGTTCCTCAAAAAGAACAAAATTACCGTCCATACGGGTGTCTTTGCCAAAGGCGCTGAAGAGGTCAAAGGCGGACGAGTCCAACTCAATTTCATTGACAAAAACGAGAAGGACGAGAAGAACATGCAACATGTGATTGCAGACAAAATCCTCGTCACAGTGGGTCGAAAGCCCGCTTCAAACGGACTGGACGCCACGGGTTTGGCTCTTGACGAGCGAGGTTTCGTCAAGGTGAACGAACGCTGCGAGACGAACATGAAGGGTGTTTACGCCATCGGCGACCTCTGCAATCTTGGGGAAATGCTCGCCCACGTCGCCTCCTTCCAAGGAGAGATGGTGGCTGAATTGATCGCTGGCAACACCCGGGCCTACGACCCCGTTGGCGTCCCGGCGATTGTGTTCACCGAACCTGAAATCGTGTCCGTCGGCTTGTCCCCCGACCAAGCGAAGGAGGCCGGCCATCCCGTCATCGTTGGCAAATTCCCACTGGCCGCCAACGGACGTTCGCTCACCCAAGAAGCCGAGAAAACCGGTGGATTCATTCGCGTGGTGGCTCGTGAAGATGACCACCGCATCCTTGGGATTCAGGGCGTCGGCACCCACATCAGTGAACTGGTCGGCGAATGGACCTTGGCGTTGGAGATGGGCGCTCTCCTCGAAGACATCGCCCACACCATCCATGCCCATCCCACGATGACTGAAATGACCCACGAAGGTGTGCTGGACACCCTCGGGCATGCGATTCACAAAATGTGAGTTCAACACCGAAGCGAAGGAGTCATAACCTTCACCCACGCCGTTGATTTCGGTGAAAAAATGGTTGAATTAGGCCACTATGTCCTCTACGTTCGCAACATGGCGCCTATGGTCAAGTTCTACGCCGATGTCGTCGGCCTGGATGTGGCAGGCACGACCTTCGGCGGACGAGCCACTGCCCTGACTGGAGGTCGGACCCACCATGAACTTCTGCTGATCGAAGTGGGTGAAGCCCCTGGCCCCATGCAGGGGCGCCGAGTGGGATTGTATCACACGGGTTGGTGCATCGGCGACCACGACGATCAACTCCGAGCCGCTATTGAGCGGTGTAAAGGCCACGGCATCGCCATCATGGGAACCACCGACCATGGTGTTTCGCATTCAGTGTATGTCCTCGACCCTGACGGCAATGAAGTCGAGATGTACGTCGATGTACCGGAATTTGACTGGAAAAACAACGACCAATGGTTGGAGCATCCAGTTGCCCCGCTTCACCTATAGAACCGCTACTGTAGCGTGTGGCCGTCCAACGGCCAGCCTGTGACCTCAACTGCCGCACATCAAACAGTCATCCGGACTGTCAAGGCTGCAAGCGATGGCGTCCATACTGTCAACATCTTCGGCTCGGTCGGCCAAACCACCGACGGTTTGGTCTTGCTTCGTATCAGCTTCAACCGTAAACTGAATGGCATCGGCAGCAGCCTTGGTTCGCAAATAGTACATGCCGGTCTTCAGACCCTGCTTCCATCCGTAGAAGTGCATCGAGGTAACCTTGGCAGGATTGGCGTCCACCATGTGAATGTTCAGCGATTGACTTTGGTCAATGTAGGCTCCCCGGTCAGCCGCCATGTCGAGGACGTGACGCTGCTTGATCTCCCAGGTCGTCTTGTAGAGTTCACGGATGTGAGGTGGGATACGCTCAATGCCTTGGATGGAACCTTTGTGGCGAAGAATGTCGTCCTTCATCTCCAGGCTCCACATGTCTTCAGCGATCAAGTCCCGAACGAGATGCTTGTTGAGCACCACGAATTCGCCGGAGAGCGTTCGACGAACATAGAGGTTGGAGGTGAAGGCCTCGAAACATTCGTTGTTACCAAGAATTTGTGAGGTGGAGGCGGTGGGCATGGGGGCGAGCAACAACGAGTTGCGCATGCCGTGCTCCATGATTTCGTTCTTGAGCGTGGTCCAGTCCCACCGTCCGCTGTGTTCGTCCATACCCCAGAGGTCGAATTGCAACTTGCCTTCGCTGGCAGGTGAACCGGCAAAGGTGGAGTATGGCCCTTCGGCGATAGCGGCGTCCTTGGATGCGCTACACGCTGCGAAGTAGATGGTCTCGAAAATTTCCTTGTTCAATTGCCGAGCACCGGGGCTCTCAAAGGGCAACTGGAGCATGGCGAAGACATCGGCCAAGCCTTGGACGCCCAACCCGATAGGACGGTGTCGCATGTTGGAGTTTCGAGCCTCTTCAACGGGATAATAATTCACGTCGATGACGCGATTGAGGTTGCCCGTGGCGTGGTACGTGACATCGTAGAGAAGTTGGTGGTCAAACACTCCGTTGTTCGTGTCAACGAACTTTGGCAAGGCGATGGAAGCGAGATTGCAAACAGCGACCTCATCCTCGGAGGTGTACTCCATGATCTCCGTGCAGAGGTTGGAAGAGCGGATGGTGCCGAGGTTCTTCTGGTTGGATTTCTCGTTGGCAGCATCTTTGTAGAGCATGTAGGGCGTTCCCGTCTCGATTTGGGCTTCCACGATCTTGTCCCATACAACACGTGCAGGCACGGTCTCACGAGCCATGCCTCGTCGCTCGTAGTCTTCGTATAGCGCCTTGAACTCGGCGCCATACACATCTTGCAGACCGGGACATTCGTTCGGACAGAAGAAGGACCAATCGGCGTTGTCTTCCACGCGCTGCATGAACAGGTCAGGCGTCCACATGGCGTAGAAGAGGTCTCGAGCTCGCATCTCTTCCTTGCCGTGGTTCTTCTTGAGATCGAGGAAGGCCATGACGTCGGGGTGCCACGGCTCGAGGTAAACGGCGATGGAGCCCTTGCGCTTGCCACCGCCTTGGTCGACGTAGCGAGCGGTGTCGTTGAACACTCGCAACATGGGAACAATACCGTTGGACGTGCCGTTGGTGCCCTTGATGTAGGATCCCTTCGAACGGACGTGGTGGATGGACAAACCGATACCACCTGCGGATTTGGAGATGAGGGCGCATTGCTTGAGGGTGTCGTAAATGCCGTCCAAGGAGTCATCTTGCATGGTCAGCAAGAAACACGAGGACATCTGTGGCATGGGGGTGCCCGAGTTGAAGAGCGTTGGTGTGGCGTGGGTGAAGTAGCCTTGGCTCATCAGGTCATAGGTCTGCAACGCTTTCTCGATGTTGCCGTGGTGAATGCCCACCGCTACGCGCATCAACATGTGCTGGGGTCGTTCTGCCACTTCGCCGTTCAACTTCAGGAGGTACGAGCGTTCCAACGTTTTGAAGCCAAAGTAATCGTAGTTGTGGTCTCGGCTGTAATCGATGTGGTTGTTGAGCACATCGGCGTTGGCCATAATCACGTCATACACCTCTTGGGAGATGAGCGGAGCATGCTTGTTGGATTCTGGGTCAATGTACTCTCGGAGATCAGTGATCACGTCGGTGAACACCGACTTGGTGGAACGGTGAAGGTCGTCCACGCAAATACGAGCGGCCAAGCGGCTGTAATCCGGGTGGTGGGAAGCCAGTGATGCGGCGGTTTCGGCAGCGAGTTGGTCGAGTTCGCGCGTGGTCACACCGTCGTAGAGGCCTTCGATGGTCAGCTTGGTCACGTTGCCAGGATCCACCCAGGTGGCGTCAAGCCCTTCGGACAACTTCACCAACTTTTCATGGATGGCATCAAACCGGACATCCTCTCGCTCGCCTTTACGATTCACAACTTGCATAGCCATACATTTCTCCTCCTCGGGTGTTCATTTGAGTGCGTGATAAGTTTCTTTGTCCGCGGACAGTTCAAAAGTCTTCGTCCACCGAAAAACGCTGTTGGACGCTTCCAAGGGATGCGCTGTCCATAACGCCGGACTTCTGGTATTCGGCGACACGCTTCTCGAAGAAGTTCGTCTTGCCTTGCATGGAGATCATCTCCATCCACGGGAACGGGTTGCCGACGTTGTAGATCTTGGAACAATTCAACGAGACCAACAGACGGTCAGCGACGAATTGGATGTATTGCTTCATCAATTCAGCGTTCATGCCGATGAGGTTGACCGGGAGGGCTGTGGTCACAAATTCGATTTCAATGTCCACCGCTTCAGCGATGATGCGACGAATGACGTTCTCGCCCGCACCGCGCAGAAGTTTGTTGTGCAGCAAGCAGGCGAAATCGCAGTGCAAACCCTCGTCACGAGAAATCAACTCGTTGGAGAAGGTCAGGCCGGGCATCAGTCCGCGCTTTTTGAGCCAGAAAATGGCACAGAATGAGCCGGAAAAGAAAATGCCTTCAACAGCCGCAAACGCCACCAAACGCTCAGCAAAGGAGCCTCGCTTGCGTGACAACCAGCGCATGGCCCAATCGCCTTTCTTCTGAACGGAAGGCACGGTCTCGAGGGCTTTGAACAGGTGGGATTTCTCTGCTTCGTCTTCGATGTAGGTGTCAATGAGAAGCGAGTAGGTCTCAGCGTGGATGTTTTCCATCATGATCTGGAACCCGTAGAACGCACGGGCCTCGGGCCAACATACTTCGTTGGAGAAATTCATGACGAGATTCTCGTTCACGATGCCGTCACTGGCTGCGAAGAAGGCCAAGATGTGCTTGACGAAATGTTGCTCGTCTTGATTCAGGTTCTTCCAATCTTTGAGGTCTTCCGCCAAGTCGATCTCCTCTGCCGTCCAGAAAGAGGCTTGTTCTTGCTTGTACATGGCCCAAATGTCGTCGTGTTGAATGGGGAACAACACGAACCGGTCCAGGTTCTCCTGAAGCATTGGTTCAACATGCTCGCGTGAAAGGTCAATGTCGCTTTTGTCGTCTTTACTGTGTTCGATGACCATGTCAATTCACCCCGGCTTTGTGCAACGCGCTGGATTTTGTTTGCCTTCATCGGACGCCTATAATGATAGTGCAGAGGGAGGGATAAAACTGAACCAATTCCAGGGGTTTTGAACCCCTTCGCCCTGTGCCGCAGTGCTTCGTTTAGCACCCGGCAGGTCGGCTGTTAGAAAATCAATCCATTTCTTCAATTTCGTTGAAAAATCACCTCTGTTTCCACTGGAGCGCTATGTGGGCGAAATCTTACATTATCCCAACAGTGAAAAAGGGCTGTTTCTTGTTGCGACCATGGACCGAGTGGAGCTCAACATACCCCTCGCCCGATTGGACGATCGAGCCATCTTGCCGACCCAAGGTTCCAGCCAAGCCGCCGGGTGGGATTTGTATGCCATTGAGGACACCGTCGTCCCAAAAGGTGCCTCAGCCCTCATCCCCACCGGCTGGGCAGCCGCCATCCCTGAAGGATGGGAAGGGCAGATTCGCTGCCGTTCTTCGTTGGGCAAAAAAGGCATGATCATGCCCAACGGATTGGGTACCATCGATTCAGATTACCGAGGCGAACTCAAGGTGCTTGCCACGTGGATTGGCGAAGGTGACAGTTACGTGGTCACTGCCGGCGAGCGAGTAGCACAACTCTTGTTTGCCCCCGTCCCGTTGGTCACGCTCACGGAAACGACGTTGGACGCACTAAGCCAAACAGAACGCGGCGAGGGTGGATTTGGTTCATCCGGTCAATATTGAGGAGCGGGCAGTCGTGGACATTCGACGCCTTGGCAGCGTGCCCTACGAGGAGGCGCAAGCCCTGATGAAGGACCTCCAACAGCAACGCATCGACGATACGATTCCAGACACCTTGCTCTTGCTATCCCACCCTGAAGTCGTCACCATTGGCCCTCGCGCCCGCAACGACGGCATCCAAGCCCCCCCGGGTTACGAAACTGTAGCGGTTGACCGTGGCGGAGGCTTGACCTGGCACGGGCCCGGCCAACTCGTAGGCTATCCCGTGTTCAAATGGGGCGAACGAGAAGGCGAGGCCTCGGTGGCGGAGATCATCACCATCATCGAAGGCTGGCTCATCGACACCTTGGCCACCTTTGGAGTGAACGGCGAGCGCGATGAACGCATGCAGGGCGTCTGGGTCGACGGGCGCAAGGTGTGCAGCATTGGACTCTCCTTCCTGCGCTGGGTCAGTCGACACGGTTTCTCGGTCAACCTCGACACGCCTCCGGGGCGAGTGGAAGGCCTTGCTGGATGCGGCCTCGCTGCGGACACGACGACATCGCTTGCGGCGCTGGGTCACGAAATAGGGAACGATTCATTCATCGAAGCGCTTCTGCCCATCATCCAAAGCACCCTCAACACCCGATGACAACGATGGCGGGCGGCTTGACCAAATCGCCCACGTCCCCGTGGCACTCGCCACGAGACGTTCGCCGACCTTGACCTCCCCCGCCAAATGCGCCACATGCTTGCCTCGCCGCACGACGCGCCCTTCAGCGACCAAGCGCTCGCCGGGCCGTGCAGCAGCGAGAAAACTGGTTGACAGTTGGGTGGTGGCGCACCATTCCTCGACCCGAAGCGAAGCGACCAGAGCGCTGCCAAGCGCCGAATCGAGCATCACCATGTGAATCCCTCCGTGGGCGACACCTCCCTTGTTGAGGTGGTCCTCGGTGAGCGTTAACTCAAGGCGGGAGGCTCCCGGTTTCCATAGGGTGCGCTCAACGCCCAACTCGGCCATGAAGCCCGAAGGTTCGGGAGGCGAGGACAGCGTCACGAATCCATCACCCCGACAACCTTGACCAAGATGCGCTTGTTGCGCTGACCGTCAAATTCCGCATAGTGAATCTGTTCCCAGGTTCCCAAGTGCAAGCGCCCGTCCCGTACCGGCATGGTCACCTGCTGACCCAACAATTGTCGCTTGAGGTGGGCATCCCCGTTGTCCTCTCCCGTGCGGTGGTGGTGGTATTCTTCGCCGGCGCGCCCTTCGTTGCCGTAGAAGGGCGCCAGTTTCTCAAGCCAGGCCATAATGTCGTTATGCAAGCCGTATTCGAGGTCGTTCACGTAGCACGACGCCGTGATGTGCATGGGGTTGACGAGCACAAGACCGTCGACAATGCCACTCTCAGCCACAATGCGTTCAACCTCACGAGTGATGCAGACGATTTCGTAGCGTTGGTCGGTGTTGATGTGCAATTCTTCAACATACGTGGCGGCGGTTCCGGTAACAAGCGTGCCCATGGTGGTGCTTTTGCCATGAGGTCAAAGAACCCATTGGAGCAAATCAAGCCTTCATAAGATGCCCCTACAGTTCTAAGCTATGCGCACCTTGCTGGTGGTCGTTGCCTTGGCGCTGCTGGCCACCCCACTTGCGAGCGCCGAAACCTACCGGATTTCGGGCCAAGCCACCTACAGCGACAACACGCCGGTGATGCTTCGGGACGTCTACGTTGAATGCCCTCGAGGCGAAGTGGACTGCTATCACTTTCGGGGGGCAACCGCCATCACGGACATCAACGGCCGCTACCTGATTTCCTTTGAAGTGGACGAAGAGGACGACGATGTCGAGATCTACCTGCGCCTCGAGGGGGAAAATTTCTCCCACACCATCGATTTGAGCACCTTTCGCAACACCACCGAAGGCCGAATGACGCAAAACCTGCAACTCTCCTCCGAGGCCTCGGGTTCGGGCTTTTTCACCGGGCTGGGCTGCTGCTTGGTGTTGTTTGGGTTGCTCTTCATATCAACGCTCATGCAAACGGTGGCCGGATTGGCGACGCCCAAAGGCCGCATGGCCTTCCAAGGTTACCGGGAGCCCGACCGCCACAACTGTCCAGTCTGCCAGGCCAGCATCGCCCAGCACAATTTGGTGAAGCACCTCATGTTCGAACACGATTACGACCCGATGGAGGCCGGTGAGGCCGCAGGGAAGGTGATTCGGAGATCGTGGTCAAAGGAAGAGGAATGACGGCCTCAAGTCATACGGAAGGCCATCCCCCTCCACATGGGGCCCCATGTGTTCACATACGTGTACAACCGTAGGCACGAATGAGCGCGTATACAAGGGGGCCCCTTTGATGCGTATACGGCAACAACTGTACCCATACGACAGACGGGTGTTGAAAGGGGGGCCCTTGCGATTTTCAGAAATAAGGAAAGTGAAAAAAACCTTGACTAATACGAAGTAACATGAGCGCCGAGCACAAAGTAGTGAAGATTGACATCAACACCGGTAGTATGGATGAAGACCTTCAGCTCACTCTTGATGAACATCATAGTGGCGGATGGAATCTCTTTTCCATAATACCCATTACAAGTGGGAAGATGGAAACAGTCGGGCATCATTCCGGAGCGGGAGGATGGGGTTTTGGCTATACCTCACATCTCCTAATCACATTCTCAAGATAGACAAATAGTTCTAATCTATCAACTAACCAATTCGGATAGGTTGGAAGGGGTCATCCGAAACCCCTTTGCATTTTATTTCCCGATACAAAGGGGATTCAGTGGGTCGATACAGAGGCTACGGATGTGAAGGACAGACTGGAAGCCCTTTGACCCGGTACCGAGAAGTCACCTCCAATCGGCGGGGAACAAGAGGCTAAATGGGAGAGCCACCGGTTTTGAACCATGGGCGAGGTCGTCGTCGGCATCTCTGGCGCCTCGGGAGCCGTCTACGGCAAGCGTCTTGCAGAAGTCCTCTCCGACATGGGCAAGACCGTTCGGTTGGTCGTCACCGATTCGGGAAAATTGACCCTGAAGCACGAGTGCGACACCACGCCTGAAGCTTTGGCGGAAGCGACCAACGCCATCCTCGAGGACGCCAAAAACGTCGGCGCCAAATCCGCTTCGGGATCGGCGAAAATTGATGCCGTCGTCATCTGCCCCTGCTCGGGAACCACGATTGGAAAGTTGGCCGCAGGCATCTCGGACAACCTCGTGACCCGCTCGGCCATCGTCGCCATGAAGGAGCGACGCAAACTCATCATCGTCCCACGGGAAGCCCCCTACGCCACCGTCCACCTCGAAAACATGGCCAAACTTTCCCAATGGGGAACCATCGTCATCCCCGCCTCACCCGGTTTTTACAACCACCCAGCGAGCATCGAGGATCTCGTTGATTTCATCGTCGCTCGTATTCTTGACCAGTTGGGTCTTGAGCACACGGTGGGTCGGCGCTGGACCGGCGACGAAATCGAGGCGGACTCCTAACCGCCGAGTTCTTGAACAAGAACGGCGAGGCGAATTTAGGTGCGCCGATGGCCAACAATGGAACCAGCGACTTGACGGTGAACGAACTAAAGGAGGCCTTACGCGGCCTCGGGCTTCCCTTGAGTGGCACCAAAGCGGAATTGATCAAGCGATTGGAACAATCGGGCATGGCCGATGCCGTCATCAATCTCGATGACGACATAAATGCAGAGGAGTTCACCGATGAGGCCGAGCAATCAGCGCCATGGTGGCGAAGTACGGACATACTTACCCCGCAAGCACTTACGGCGATTGCGGTTGCGTTGGTGATGGTGACGGCAGTCTTCGTCTTCCGACCGACATGGCTTGGTTTTGCTCCAAATTATGATTACGAGCTTATCGATTACGATGCCGCCCAAGCCCGAACCTTTGCCGAAGAATTGGTGTCCTTTGGCCATCCCGAATGGGAGGGCCGTATGAGCGGAACCACCGAAGAAGCGAACGTTTCAGCCTACATCGAGGACCAATTCGCAGCGATGGGAATGAGCACCACCTTGCATTCCTATCAAGTCCCCATGCACCATGTCAACAGCGAACCAAGCCTTCGCATTTGCACGCCCGGTTTGAACGGCATCAGCCCGTGCGAGGGTTTTGGTTCGGTGGGCTCACAAGTGGTCGCCTTTCAGCACCGCGTCGATTACGTGATTCAAGGCTTCTCGGGTCGTTCAGAGTACCTCTTTGCCGACGAAGTCCCCGTCACGGACTTGGGCAACGGCAGCGACGAATCGCTTTGGGCCTCGGCTGGTGGCAGTATTGGCTATGTTCGCAGCGGAGGTAGCGTCGGAGGCAACACCGATTTGTTTTCATTGGCTGCAGAGAATAACTTGGCCGGTCTGATTCGCGTCAATAAAAACTACAATTGCGGCAAAATCGAAGCTAACGACTGTGTTCCCATTTTCAAGGGAACGGGCATCGATGCGGTCAAAGAGGCCAACGGGGGCAGCATACCCACTGAATTGCCATTCATAGCGATGTCCAAAGATGCTGGTGACATCCTTGAGCAGGCCATTTTTAACGCCACAGGACCCACGGGTGTTCTTGAGATGATCATCGACGTCACCAACGATGAAGAGCGCACCATCTACGTGCCCTGCGGCGAAATTCGTGGGAAGAGTTCCGAACTCGTCATTGTAGGGGGTCATCACGACACGGTGTACCACGGCCAAGGAGCCATCGACGACACCTCCGGCAGCGCCAGTGTCCTCGAAATGGCCCGACAAATCAGCGAGGTGGTCAATGAAACCGGCAAGCCTGAGCGCACCCTCCGTTTCTGCACCTGGGGGGGTGAAGAAGAGGGACTCTATGGAAGCCGTGCCTACGTAGAGGCGTTCCAAAACAGCCTCAAGGACGACCTCAGGCTCTACATCAACCTCGACATGAATCACGTCGATGCCGACTTCTCGGAGCGTGGCAACAGCCTGCGATTGTTCGGCAACACGCCTGAGGATATGGAGCATATAGAACGCATTACGTCTCTTTACAAGAACGAACGTTCCGATGTGGCCGACCGCTATGACATCCAACTCGCTGTGTACGCCGGCGCACAAGGCGAACCCGACGGCATGCCCTACAATTCCGACCACGGCCCGTTCGTGTACGATTTGGGCAGCGAACGAGGACGGGCGATCGTATGTTACGGCAGTGGAAGTTGGGAATACCACACCTACCTCGATACGCTGGACCGATTAAATCCTGAATCCATGGGCGTATCCGTCACCATCTACGGCACCTACATGCGCTTCCTCGCCTACTCAGATGACTGAAGACCGACGAGGGGTTCAAAACACGGTCAAGGGTGGCCGATGCATGGTCGCACCCAGCGCTTGGGCGTCGCATATTTTGGTCGCTTCCAAAAGCGAAGCACTTCAAATTAGGGACAAAGTGTCGAAATTGAAGGATTTTCAAAAAATGGCCCGCAAAAAAAGCACCTGCCCCTCCAACCAAAAGGGTGGCGATTTGGGTTGGTTTCGAAAGGGTCGTATGGTCAAAGCCTTCGAGGACGCGGTGTGGGGCACGGAAATGAACACTGTTTCCGAGCCTGTCAAGACCCAATTCGGGTACCACCTCATTTGGGTGCACGAGCGAGACGAGAACTGAGGGTTGGACATGCAGTGGCGCGTCGGCCTTGAGCACTACGAAGTGCACGCTATCCACGGTTTTTTTGACCATGAGCACGAGGCTCCTCAGCCCTTTGTGTTCACCGTTTGGGCGACCTTGGGTGCCAAGAAGACCATTGAATCGTTGGAACAGACGCTCAATTACGCCGACATCCAAGCGGCCATCGACCTGGTGATGCTTGAGGCCCCTCAGCCGATTAGACTCATGGAGGAAATGGCGGCACACGTCATTGAAGCCCTCTCCACGAACGAAGGTGTGATGGCTCTCTCGGTGCGAATTGAGAAACCAAACGCCCCATTGCCCCACCTCGGCGGCCTGCCCGTCATTGAAGCGGTCTGGCATCGCTCTTGAGCGAGGCTTAAGCACCGAGCCCCCCACTCGATGGCATGAACGGTCGTGTCTACGTGCCGAGTGCCGTGGAACAAAGCGGGGCCGTGGTCGCCATGGGGTGTTTTAGTTCTCAAGAAACAGCGCTCAATGTGTTGCGTTCATTCCTCAAGAAATCCCATCAGGTTGTGCTCGAACGTGCAAGCATCGCTGCGTGGGAAGTGGATGTGGTCGGCGACGAAGGCGTGACGATTCTCTCAGAATTTGAATGCAAACTCTGTCCAGTATGCCATAGAACCACGTTTTGGATCGATGTTGAACGGTTCAAAGCGTTGTGCTACGGAACGGCCTGCGGAGCGTGGATTGAGGAAAGCAATGTTGAGGCGGGCGTCATCGATTGCGGTTGGCCCCCAACCCAGTTTGCAGAGCAGGTGGAAAGCATCGATGATGCCATGCGCGCCTTGCGCCGCTTGGCCGCTCAGGTCGAGGCTGCGGGTCAGTCATCAAGCGCTTTCAGCCCTCAATTTGAACCTTGAACCGTTTATATCCACTCGCGCACATGTACCGGCATGAGCGATACGCCATACAACACGGAGCCTGCCACCGAAGAGAGCCTCAAGTTGGACACCGACGCCACCCCGTTCGACGGGGAACAGACTCTCTCCGCTTACCACCCCGTTCTGGTCGACGGCATCAAGGGCGAGGCTGCAGTAGGAAGCCTAGGTGCTTACAGCGAGCGAATTCATGTGGTTTTGAACGAAGAACATGCTACGCTTGGACGGGAATTCATGACGAAGTACTTCCACATTGAAACACCGGGAACGTGCCAGTGGGGTCACGACGGCCAATCCTTCTCCATCGAGAAAATCATCCAATCGTGAAACACCCTTTCAAAACATTACTCTTCGAGTTTCGACCATGCCAGAAGGGCCAGAAATTCGGCGAGCTGCTGACCAACTGGCCAAGGCCTTGGTGGGCCATGTGGTTCATGAAGCGACCTTTTCCCACGCGGCTCTTCACCAAGGGCACGAGGTGATCCTCAACCACGAGGTGCTGAGCGTCACAAGCCGAGCGAAAGCCATGCTGATTCGATTCAGCAGTGGCTGGACCATGTACAGTCACAACCAACTCTACGGGCGATGGACCGTCCACCGCCGAAGCACGGCGTATACGTCCAGACGAAGCCTTCGCATCGAACTCCTCACGGAGAACCACGCTGTTCGGTTGTGGTCTGCCACCGACATCGTGATGTTGCCGACGGCTGAGGAGAACGGTCATGCGTTTCTCGCCAGCCTTGGACCCGATGTCCTCAATGATGATGTCGATGCGGCCCTCTTATTGGACCATTTCAGACATAAAAAAATCTATAGAAAAAAGGGAGCAACGCTCATGCTTGATCAGCGAAGCTTCGCCGGATTGGGAAATTACTTGCGCTCGGAAATTCTACATGCGGCGGGCGTTCACCCCGATGACCGACCGTGCGACCTCGACGAAGCAACGCTTGAACGATGGGCTCACGCCGTAAAGGACATCACCGTCCGAGCCTACCTCAAGAAGGGCGTGACCGTACCCGACGAGGTGGCGAAGGCGAGCAAGGCACGCGGCGAAGCACGTCGCATGTGGCGTCACGCTGTCTTCTGCCGCAATGATCGGCCTTGCTTGACCTGTGGCGATTTGGTGGTCCGCCGACGCTATGGCGGCCGTCGCCTCGACTTCTGCCCAACCTGCCAGCCGTCACGACGATGAAGTCCACCTTCGCAAGTTGCCGTGAGTTGGTGGCTCAAGTGATTCACCCTGCTCCAGCGTCTTCACAACATGCAGATAGGTGGCCTCGTCGGTCGCCTTCTGTTCATCGGAACGCCGTTCGACGTTCTTCATCGCAATCGCCATGCGATGGTTGCCAGCGAAGGCTGTTCGATGACGATACAGGTAGGCCCAATACATCGAGGTGATTGGGCAGTTCTTCTTCGGGTGGAAGGCGCAAGCCGAACAATGGTCACTCATCTTATTGATGTAGGCCGAACCTGACACATACGGTTTGGTCATCATGGCACTGCCCAAAGCAAATGTGCCCATGCCCAAGACATTGGGTTCGACGACCCAATCGTAAGCGTCAATGAACGCCGCATGAAACCAATCCGTAAGTTCCCTCGGGTCGATGTCCATGAGGTTGGCCAAGTTACTCAGGACCATCAGACGCGGGATGTGGTGTGTCCATCCATCCTCCATCACCGACTCGACCGAGGCGTCCAAGCAACGCAAACCGCTCTTTTGCCCCCAATATGCCATCGGCAGACGTCGCGATTGCTGTAGAAAATTGGGATGCCCGTCATCGACCTCTCCCCCACCGCTCCAACCTGCGCCACGGGTGGACGAAGCGCGAGCGATGTCGAGACGGGTGAAACCCTCTGTCACATCATGAATGTGATGGACATACTCACGCCAAATGAGTTGACGGACGAAGCCCTCGACGCTATTCAA
>JAYQVP010000005.1:119902-139019 GCA_038148515.1 Candidatus Poseidonia sp.
CTGTCGATTTCGTCAAGGTCGAAGACCGGAGGCGATGGAGCGGCTGGTTCCCCTTTCCAAGGAAACCGGTTTTCGGCGTCAAAACTGTATTTTCCGCCGACGGGTTTGCCCGCTTCCATCAGCCATCCCGTATGTTGGCGCACGGTTCGATAAAACGCATCCATTCGAAACGGAGGTTGCTCCCCCACGCTGTCAACAAACCATTTGCGCGATGTCAACCAGCCCGGGTGTTCGTGGACCATCAGAACACCCGTCGTTTCAAGCCCGACAACCTCCAAGCGAGTTGACCGTTCAGCATGTTGAAAGGCGTGGATGTGACCCAACCTTGCGCCCAGTTCCTCAAGCACATGTGCGTAAGGGCGTGCGCTGAGTAGATAGAGAACGGGGATGCCGGAGCGTTGGAGTTCCAAAGCGAAATGACGCTGATTGGAGAGCAAAACTGCGAGTTTTTGTTGGTGATAGGGTTGTTGCTTCGCCTTGTGCGTAGACTCGATCAACACCACACCCGTTGTTCCGGTGGTCTCTGGCAGGGCGTTGATGAAGGATGTATTCAATTGGTCGTAGGCTAACCAAACCCATCGCTCTGCAGTCTTCGGCGTGCAGGCCTCCAACGCCGTCCCAAAGGCTCCGGGGCGTCGTGCTGCTGAGGTGGAGTGCACCAACCCAAACGCTTCCACCGTCATGGCTGCCAAAGAGCACGGTCCACGGATAAAAGGCTGCTTCACCGCATCAATAGTGAACGGTGAGTTTGCGCGGCTCCAATCGTTCCTCGATGCGAGCACGCATGGCGGCAGCTTCCATCACGGCCCCTCGCATCGTCGTCACAAACGGAATGTTCAGTTCAACGGCCAAACGACGCATCATGTTCCCGTCCCGCACCGCACCGCCAGATACAGTGGGGACGTTGACGATGAACGAGACCTTCCCTTGACGCATCAAATCCAGAGCATCCGGGTGCTTGCCTTCGGCGATTCGGTACACGGTGGTCACTGGAACACCGTGACGACGAAGCACATCAGATGTTCCGCCAGTGGCGTAGAGAACGAAACCGAGGTCAACCAACTCTCGAGCGACGGGGACCAAGGCCTCCTTGTCTTCGTCACGCACCGTGAGGTAAGCACCGCCCTCGGTCGCTACAGGGACCTCGGTGGCAAGGCGTGCTTTGAGGTAAGCCAAATCGGCCCGTTCATCCGAACCATAGACCTCACCCGTGGATTTCATTTCAGGGCCCGGTGCGGGGTCAAGACCTCGCAACTTGATGAAGGGGAACACCGGGGCCTTCACACAGACTTGGCCAGAGGTTCGCCGAGGTATGTCCTGTTCGTTGAGGGGTTGACCGATTGTCACCCGTGCCGCAATACGTGCCAATGGCAACCCGGAGGCTTTGGCGACAAACGGTACCGTGCGTGAGGAACGCGGGTTAACTTCGAGCACGTACAAATCATCGCCTTGAATGGCAAATTGAATGTTGAAACACCCCTTGATCTTTAATCCCAAACCGATGATTTTGGTTTGTTCCGCCACCCGATCCAGCATATCTTG
Source organism: Candidatus Poseidonia sp. (assembly GCA_038148515.1). GTDB lineage: Archaea > Thermoplasmatota > Poseidoniia > Poseidoniales > Poseidoniaceae > Poseidonia. The sequence continues at coordinate 121,445 of JAYQVP010000005.1, forward strand.
TGGTATGTTTTGAGCGGGAATGAAACACGTTGAATCGCCCGAGTGAATTCCTGCCTCTTCGAGGTGTTCCATGATGGCGCCGACCAATACGTCTTCACCGTCTGCGGCTGCGTCAACATCCAATTCCGTGGCGTGGCCCAAATACTCGTCGACCAAAAGCGGTTTGTCGGGAGCGATGTAGGCATCACGCAGGTAACCGTCAAGTTGTTGTTGATTGGTCAAAATTTCCATGCCTCGCCCGCCCAGCACATAGGACGGTCGAACGAGCACGGGGAACCCGAGCGTCTCAACGGCTGCACGAAGGTCGTCCGCAGTTGTGCCGGTTGCCCCTCGGGGCATTCGCAAGCCTTCACGTTGAGCAAACGCTTCGAAGCGCTCACGGTCGCTGGCCTCATCAATGGCATCGCAGGATGTTCCCATGATGGACATTGTCAAGCCCAGACGAGCGAGGTCAGGCAATCGGCGTTCGAGGGGCAGGGCGAGATTGATGGCGGTTTGACCGCCAAACTGGAGCAAAATCCCATGCGCCTGTTCCCTGAGTAAAATTTCACTTACATATTCAAGAGTCAAGGGGTCGAAATACAAACGGTCAGATGTATCAAAGTCCGTTGAAACGGTTTCTGGGTTGTTGTTGATGAGGATAGCATCCTTTCCAGCCTCGCGAATGGCCTTGACCGCATGAACACAGCCGTAGTCAAATTCGATGCCTTGACCGATGCGGATGGGACCACTCCCGATGGCCACGATGCGTTCCTTGGTGCGTTCCTCAAGTCCAGGCAGTCGGTCAATACCGGGAGCCCCGAAGGGTTCGTATGTCGAGTAATAGTACGGGGTGATTGCTGCAAATTCGGCAGCGCATGAATCCACCATCCGGTAGACGGGATGAACGAGGAGCTCGTGACGGCGCAGCATGACCGCCCGTTCACCTTGACCATCAGCCAACGACTTGAGGCCTTCCGGTGGAAAACCGGCAAGGGCATCGGCGATGTGAGCATCGCTGAATCCGTAACTCTTCCAACCCCGCAATTCTTCCTCCGTGAGTTCGGTTGGAGAGGCTCCCCGCTCCACCATGGAGGCTTCCATCTTCGCCAGTCGCTCAAACCCGTAAAGGAACCAGCGAGTGATGCGGGTGATTTCATGAACCCGTTCAACGGTCCAGCCACGGCGGAATGCCTCGATCAACGCGCCCATGCGTCGGTCCGTCGCCACGGCCAACCATTCGACGAGGGTGGCATCCGGCAAGGGTTCATGCGCTCGTTCGGACATTCCTTCGCCTTCTGATTCATCGGCCCGAGTGAGCGGGCGGGGGTATGGACACCCTTGCTCCAGGGACGCCCAAGCCTTGAGGAAGGCCTCTTCGAAATTCCGACCGATGGCCATCACCTCGCCCGTGGACTTCATCGAGGTCCCCAGCGTTCGGTCAGCTGTCCTGAACTTGTCAAAAGGCCAACGAGGAATTTTTACAACGCAATAATCCAAGGTGGGTTCGAATGCCGCCGTTGTGCCCTCGCCCGTGATGGGATTTGGCAGTTCATCCAGGGTGTAACCCACAGCGATCTTGGCGGCCATTCTTGCAATCGGGTAGCCCGTGGCCTTTGATGCCAAAGCGGAGGAGCGCGAAACCCGAGGATTCACCTCAATCACGCGAATTTCACCCGTAAACTGATTGAAAGCGAATTGAACGTTGCACCCTCCCTTGATGTTGAGAGCTCGAATCAATGCCAACGCTTGATTTCGAAGACGTTGGTGGTCGGCATCGCTGAACGATTGGAGAGGAGCCACAACGGTGGACTCGCCCGTGTGAACTCCCATCGGGTCAATGTTCTCCATGGTGCAAACGATGGTAGCATTATCGGCTTCGTCCCGCATGACCTCGTATTCGAGTTCTTGCCAGCCGAGGATGGATTCTTCGATGAGCACTTGAGAAATGCGTGAATTGCGCAAGCCGAGTTGCGAAATTTCCACCAATTCCCCCATGTCACGCGCCGTGCCGCCGCCCAGTCCGCCCAATGTGAATGCTGGACGAATCAAAATAGGCCAACTGCCGATGGATTCCGCTGCAGCAATCACCTCGTCGATGGAATTGCAAGCCACGGCTTTGCTGATAGGCAAGTTGATTGATTCACAAACTTGGTTGAACAATTCTCGGTCTTCCGCCTTGTCAATGGCTTCAAGGTCAGAACCGATGAGTTCGACGTTCAACCGCTCAAGCGTCCCGTTGTGAGAAAGTTCACTCGCTATGTTGAGGGCGGTTTGGCCGCCCATGCCGGCCAGCAATGCACACGGCCGCTCCTTCTCGAGAATCCTTGCGATGGTGGCTGGCAACAGGGGTTCGATGTAGACCACATCAGCCATTTCCGGATCGTTTTGAATGGTAGCGGGATTTGAGTTGACCAAAATCACCTTGTACCCGTCTTCACGCAACGCCCGGACGGCTTGGGAGCCTGAAAAGTCAAACTCCGCAGCCTGCCCGATTTTGATGGGGCCGCTGCCCAGCACCATGATGGTGTGCAAGTCGTTGCGCCGTGGCATCACACATCGCCTCCAAGATGGGCGTCAACGACGTGACGGAAGCGCAAAAAGAGCGGTGCTGCATCGTGGGGCCCAGGACATGCCTCAGGATGGAATTGCACGGTAAAGCATGGTTTGCCAATGACGTCAAGGCCTTCCACCGTGCCGTCGTTGGCGTTGATGTATCGCACCTCGACGTCGGCCCCATGAAGGTTGGTCATCTGCGGCGAGGTGGCACCGGTAGGGTGGGCTGCAAGCATGCCGTCTTTGGGGTGGGCGACGGCGAAGCCGTGATTTTGGCTGGTGATCGCCACCGTTTGGTCGTGCAGGTCGACGACGGGCTGGTTGGCGCCGCGATGCCCATATCGCATCTTGTAGGTGGAAAGACCTGAGGCCAAACCCATCAATTGGTGGCCTAAACATATGCCCATGACAGGCAAGCCTTCACTCACTGCTTGGGCGAGGGTATGGCGAGCGTCGGTTGCCTTCCCAGGGTGAGCGGGGTCACCCGGTCCGTTGCTGCAAAACAGGGCTTGGATGGCGTATTCCTTCTTCAGGAGGTCAAGGGAAACATCGGGGGGGCACCACACCACATCAAACAACATGCACAATTGACGAAGGATGTTGTGCTTGATGCCGCAATCAAGCACACCCAAACGAGGCTTCGGCTGTCCTAATTCATCGGTCGCACCCGGGTTGAGTTCCAAGATAGCATCAACGGAGACCTCATCCACCAAATCCTCCAATTCGGGGGAGGTCAACGACGCCAGCCGTTTTTGCAGATCGTCCTCGTGCTCGAGAGGCCCGAACACACAGAGCACGGTCCCCAATTCACGAACATTCCGTGTAATCGCCCTCGTATCGATGCGTTGAATGCCCGGAACGCCGTGAAGACGGAGCAATTCATCCACGGTTCCCACCGAATGACGGTGGTCGGGCTGGTGCATTGCGTGGCGAACAACCACGCCTCGTGGCCACACTTTGCGGGACTCCGAAGCGCCGAGGTGAACGCCGTAATTACCGATGAGAGGGTAGGTAAAGGTCAACACTTGACCGGCAAATGAAGGGTCTGTCAAGGATTCCTGATACCCCATCATGCCGGTGGTGAACACCAATTCGCCCTGACCCATGGTTTTCGCCCCGAACAATTCGCCTTCGTATCGACCTCCGTCTGCCGTGAGGAGCACCCCTGGGCCCTGTGCGCCCTCTGGCAACTGCGAGGTTCCATCCAACCCGTCAGCAGCATCGGGCAAGTCCAAGGCGGCTGGATTGTAAAGACGATGCGTTGCGGGCAAAGAGCGTGTATTCGCGACACGACCGCCCAACATTGCTTTTTGTCGGAATCGGCCCCCCATAATGATTGGGTGCATTGAATTTTGATTCAAGGACCATCATAACGGAATTAATGGGCTTGAAATTCAAGAGGCTGCTCAAAAGTAGGCGTTCACTCACTCTCACTATCGCGCTCGTGGTCAACCACTGTCTTTCCTCGTGCGGATGGTTGAATTTCGAGTCGTGCATTGGGGAAGTGGCGTTCGGTTCCGCTCTCGCCGAACCATGCCTCCATGAAGAGGGCCAACGCCGCGACTTCAGAGTGCGGCTGGTTGCCCACGGCGACGTTGTAATGGGCGTACTGGAAGACATCACTCGGGACTTTCGCGCCGCCCACAACCACCACCACGGGACGGTCCCGTCGAATGCGTGGAATGACGTGCTTGTACGGTTCGCCGTACATGGTCAAATGAACCACCACTCCGGGGGCTCCATCGCCAGCATCGTTCTGCGAGAAACGACGCAGCCAGGGCATCGGGCGGTCAAGGTGTTCACACATCATGTCCCCGCCGAAGCGTTCGTTCACCGAAGCAACATTGGAAAAGAGGTCGTCATCGGTATCGCCTGCGAGCATGAAGTGACTGGCTCCAAGAGCACGAGAAACCAGAGCAAGGTGGGTCGTGATGCGAGGGTCACGACCTTTGCGATACCCCAAGCGTAGAACGCCGAAGTCGCTGTCCTGCATACGCCGTCGACCCCACCTCTCTTCAAGAGGATAGCGACTCATCAGAACCCGTGCTCAATTCCTGTCGCGCTGGTTCGTGAAGCCCCGACATGTCAAGACCTTCCGCTTCCATAAAGCGAATGAGCCAGGTGAGGAGTTTAGCAGAGACCATCAAATTTGACCCGTAGGTCATCCCGCCCCATAACACGGCGAGGCGCCCCGTGCGCCAAAGTCCGTCGCCGGAAGAGAGGAAATCAGCGACGAACAGTGACGAAACCAACGGTTCCGCCACGTAGAGTCCGGCCAAAATCAGCATGCCTCCTGCGAGGCTGGAGTGCAGAATGTTCCCCATTCCGCGACTCAGTTCGGTCAGCACGGCAGAAACCAACGACAGGACCATCACGGCCAAGGCTGCTTGGCCAAAATTCAATCCAAAAAACACCGAGATGCCCTGTGATTGGTCATCGTTCGCCTTGTGGATGAACAACCACCATGTGACGATCATCAAGGTGATCAGCATGCCACCAATTTTTGATTGGCGAGCTGCTTGCTCGTACAAATCCTGTTCGTTTCGCGGATTGAGTCGTTTGATGATGCGCTCCGCAAACTCTGCTTGGGGCGTGACGAGGTCGCCATATGCACCGTAATCGGCCCCCAAAGAAGCATCGTCAGCCTCCGACATACGAAGTGCTTCCCTGTAACATCTTATCAAATCTGCCGAACTCCAGCGGGTAATGGCCTCCGACTTCGAACCCTCGGAGGTACGCCGAGCCCGATATGCTTCAGCCTTGACCAACAACGGTCAGCCTCGTATCATGGGCATTCTCAACGTCACCGACGATTCTTTTTTTGAAGCAAGTCGCGTGGACCACGAAGCAGCCGTTGAACGCGGTTTGGCGATGTGGATGGACGGGGCAACGTGGGTGGACATCGGGGGCGAATCCACGCGCCCTGGCTCCAAGCCTGTTTCGCCCGAGGTTGAAATTCAGCGCGTGATTCCCGTGATTGCCGCTTTGCGAGCGCGCCATCCGACGGGCCTGATCTCGATTGATACCCGGCGAGCCTCTGTTGCACAAGCCGCCCTGGAAGCCGGAGCAGACATGGTCAACGATGTCTCGGGTTTAGGCGACTCCAAGATGGCCGAAGTTGTGCTCAAGTGGCGTTCACCGGTATGCGTCATGCACATGCAAGGGGAGCCGGGAACCATGCAACACCGTCCGAATTACGACGATTGCGTCAGCGAAGTGGGCGAATTCCTTGAGGGACAGCGTACGATGCTGATGAAGCATGGGCACCCCTCGGAACTTATCTGTCTTGACCCCGGCATTGGGTTTGGAAAATCTCAACCACACAACTTGGAGTTGTTGACGGCAGGACGAGGTTTGGTGGACCCCCAAACCCGCCTGCTTTGGGGCGTTTCACGCAAAAGCATCGTGGGACACCTTACCGGTCAATCCGACCCTGCACAGCGACTCCCCGGCACGCTGGGGCTGGCAGCTTTTGCATTCCATCAGGGCATTGACGTGTTGCGCGTCCATGACGTGCGTGCCCACATTGATTTCTTTCGAGCCCTTCGACTCGAGTCACCAGAGCCCTAGCCCGCCAAGAAGAATCAGCGGCGTGACCCAAGCCCCCAACATCGAACCGAGATTGGTCAGGGCCGTGACCATGAGGACCTTGCCTGCAGGATTTGACCAAAATGAGGAGATTTCATCCATTTTCAGGAACTGTTGGAGGTCCTCAGCCGTCGGTTCGGCCATTTTCAGTTGAACGTATCCAGCAAACCATCCTGCAGCCAAGGCTGGATTCAGCGACGTGATGGGCGAAGCGACTGCCGCGGTCAAAATGGCCAAAGGATGGCCACGGGCTATCGTACAGGCCAACGCAGCAAAAATGGCATTCGCAGCGGTCCAGACCGTGAAAAAGGTCCACCAATCGACGCTTGAGGTGGTGGACAACACCAAGGCCAACACGCCGATCATCACCAGTGGTAGGGCCCATGGCAATGCCCTTCGGAACAAGGAGGGCGTTGGTGTTTGGTCCAGTGAACCAAGTTCTATAGAATCACTTCCTTCCTTGCAATGCTTCGCTACACCCTCAAGATGGCCCGCCCCCAACACCGCCAACACTCGTGCTTGAGGATCCAACCGAGATAGTTTTCCGGCAATGTATGCATCTCGCTCGTCGATGAGTACCGCTCCAGCCCCCGGGGAGAACCCCTTCAATTCCTCCATCATGCTGGACAGCAAATCGGATTGCTCCAAGAGGAGATTCACATCAAGTTCTTCGTCATCCTCCTCGTCCTCCAGCAGAGATCGGAACAGTCGCCATTTCTCTCGCAGACGCATTCGTCTCCATGCTCGTCGCAAGGTGGTTTGGATGTCACGATCCACCAAAGCCACCTCGCAGTTGGCTTCCTTCGCCGTCTGAACCGCAGCCAGTAGTTCAGCGCCGGGTTGCTGGCCTTCATCCAGTCCTAACTTGCGTTGCTCAGCGGAGAGCATCGATTGAAGAAGGACCATCGGGGCTTTGCCTTCCTTGATGACCTTCAGCAAGCCTTCTTTGTCCAGTCGCCGGTCGTTGACCAAAGCCTCATATCGGCTTTGGCAGAGTTCAACAGCGACAATGTCGGGTTGGTACGTGGCAATCTGATGGCGAACTGCTTCAACGGAGGCGGTGGCGATATGAGCGGTCCCCAACAAGCGCAAGTTGGAGCGAACGTCCACGATGGGGGCTTCGCTAATGGGGCCACCTCCATCGTGTGCCATCAAATGAAGAGCGAGATTCCTCAGAAGGTGATCTCAACATTTTCTCGCATCTGCGGGGCGACGGTCCACAACTCACGGCGGACGCATCCCTTGATGCCGGCTACGATGTTGGCAGGGATAACCTGGATAGCCTTGTTGAAATTGGTGGAAGAGGCGTTGTAAAATTCACGACGGTCAGCCAGTTGATTTTCCATCGACACCATTTGGTTTTGGAGGTTCAAGAAATTCTGGTTCGCCTTCAGGTCGGGGTATTGCTCAGCCACCATGTTGATTCGTGGAAGCATGCCGGCCAGGATGCCTTCAGCAGCAGCGACACCCTTCACGTCGCCTTGTGCCAATGCCCCTGCGGCTGTTTGGCGGGCTTGGGCAAACTGGTCAAAAATAGAGGATTCGTGTTCCGCATACCCCTTGACGATGTTCACCAAGTTGGGGATCATGTCGTAGCGTTGTTGAAGCAACACGTCGATGTTTGACCATGCTTGTTGGGCGTTCTCCTCAAGGTTAACGAATCGGTTCCAGGTGGAGAAGAACCAAACGATGAGAATCAAAACAACAACTGAGGCAATCGCAATCATCACAATTTGAGTGGTATCCATGGCATTCCGTGGGGAATCGACCTCTTCAATGTATCTGCATTATAGCCGGGCAATCAAGGGTCAACATGATGAACGGCATCGGGTTAGCGGCCATCATCCTAAGGGTTGGAAGGGACGACGGACATGCTCGAATCACTGCTCATCGCTCTCGCCGTCTTCGCCATCGCCTTCATGTTCGCCCCAGTGGGCATGGGCGGTGGTATGCTGTTTGCACCGCTGCTCCATTACGGTGCGGATTGGCCGATTGACGGTACGCTCTTGGCTGCCTCGCTGTGTCTCACGTGGGTCGTCAGTGTGGGAAGCGGCCTTCGACACCGCCGCGAAGGGCATCTGGACGAAGAAGCCAGCCGTTCCGCCCTTACCGGCGCCATCATCGGTGCCTTGTTGGGTGTGCTTGTGGTCAATGCTCTTGGCGACCGCATGGACGTCGTGTTCAAACTCCTGTCCACAGCGATGGTGATGTGGGCCTTGGTGAAAACTCGACGCAAAATCAAGGCTGCACCGCGCTCCGAAGAGTCCTCGAAAGAACGTACGACACCCATCCGTCATACACCGTTGCGTGTCGGCGCTGGTGTTGGCGGTGTACTGTCGACGGTGTTGGGTATTGGAGCGGGCGTCATTTACGTACCCGTGCTTCAACAAAGTGCGGATCTGGAGCCACGAAAAGCGATCGGAACCAGTCTTTCCATCATGATGGTCGTCGTTCCAGTTGCCATCTTGGCCTTGCTGACCTCCTCCAACACGGGATTCATGGGCGCCATCCAAGAACAGCCTTGGTGGTTTTACACCCTTCCGTTTTTGGCCTATGCGGGTGCTACAAGCGGAGCGGCGTTCGGCATCCGATACATCAGCCCGCTTAACATCATGAAGGTCTTCATGGTGCTTATTGGCGTCATTTTGGTGCGCTACCTCATCGACCTTAGCAGCCTGGTTGTCTGACCGAGATGAGCCCTGTTTAAGCAACCAACGGCGGGCATCACTGGTGAAGGGCTTCAATGACCATAGCAATGCCTTGCCCGCCGCCAATGCAGGCCGTGGCCACACCGTAGCGGCCACCGCAGCGGCGCAATTCATGAGCCAAGGTCAGAACAAGGCGAGTACCGGTGGCAGCCAACGGATGGCCTAGACCAACAGCGCCGCCGTTCACGTTGACCTTCTCAACGTCAAGTTCGAGGTCGTTGATGCACGCAACGGCTTGACCAGCAAAGGCTTCGTTGATTTCCCAGCGGTCAATATCACTCACGCTTAGGCCAGCCCGTTCAAGTGCGAGCCGGGAGGACGGTACGGGCCCATAGGCCATGATGGCGGGCTCCAACCCTACGATGCCCCACGAAACGATACGGGCCAGCGGCGAATCACCATCTGCCTCGGCCTGCGAGGCGGATTTGATGACCACGGCAGCTGCTCCGTCCACCACGCCAGAAGCATTCCCAGCGGTCACGAAGGATTCAGGACCGAAGGCAGTCGGTAGACCTGACAGCGATTCTTGGGTTGTTCCTCGAACAACGTGATCCTCGTCTTTGTGCGTCAGCACCGTCTCTCCTCGTCGGGATTTGATGGAGACCGGGACGATTTCGTCTTCGAAAACATCGTTCTCGATGGAGGCGGTGGTTCGGGCGTGTGAAAGGGCTGCAAAGGTGTCAATTTCTTCCCGAGTTACGCCTTTGCGGCGGCAGAGTTCGTCTGAGGTTTGAGCCATGAAAAGACCACAGGTCATGTCTTGAAGGTTCGTCATCATGTAATCTTCCACCTTCGGGGCGCGACCTAATTTCCAGCCCTCACGACCGCCACGAAGGACGTGGGGGGCTTGCGACAAGTTTTCCATTCCTCCCGAAACTACCGTATTGGCCTCGCCGAGCATGATCATTTGCGCCCCAGATACAATCGATTGAATGCCTGACCCACAAATACGGGAGAGCGTAAGCATCGGGACTTCTTGAGGAATCCCGGCCTTCAGTCCGGCATGTCGAGCGCCGTAGATGGATTGAGCACATGTTTGCAAAGCGTACCCCATGACCACATGGTCCACCGATTCAGCGGCGGTCCCGGTCTTCTCAAGTGCACCTTGAATGGCGATAGCTCCGAGTTCCTGAGCCGAAACGGTCTTGAGTGCACCGCCCGCTTTTCCGTCGCCTCGCTTTCCGCCAACCCATTCGCAAAACGGCGTTCGTGCACCGCCAACAATGACTACATCTTCGCTCATGGTCGTGCGAACGGCCCGAGAGGTATGAACATCACTCATCCTCCACATCGGTAGCGGAAAGGAAAAGCATGACCCCGACGGACAGGCTGCTGGGTTGAACGGAAGGAAAAATGACGAACGTCATCAGCCAAAGAGCTTGCTTTCGTCCAATCCGTTGTTTGACACCATGAGCGGAATGGCGACGATAAGAGCACACATACCGCCGCAAATCGCCAAAAAGACAGCGCCCAAGCCTTGTATCAATCCGTTGGATTCCATCGCAAGATCGTAGTCATCCTGTGTCAGTTCTCCATTCGCCAGCATGTCGTCATAGACTTCGTCGATCATGGACACCTGAACACCTCCGAGGGCCGTGCTGGCGAGAATGGTCAGGAGCAAAAGATGAACACCTCGGCGCTCGTATCGAGTGAGCATCACGCCACCGATGGCTGTTGCCACTGAAAAAGCCAAACCCAAGGCAGAGAACACGAGAAGTAAGTTGGGCGTTGAGATGTTGAGGACAAGGTCGATCAAACCCGTTAGAATGCCAAATGCGGCGTAAATAATCACCAAAATTCCGATGACCTTCGGTGCGCCAGAGGGCGGTTGGAGGTAAACGATTTGCCCTGGAGCAAATTGAGGATTCCCCCCCAACACGGACCCTTCTGCCATCGGCGAGAACCCTTCACCGATAAGGACGCTCTGAGGCACAGCTTCAATCGATTTTTGTTGGCCGTCATCGGGCAGGTCACCCCAGGGCGTACTTCCTTGCATGATGCTACATTCGAGAAGCCCCTTATGAGGCTTCTTTGAGCAGGGGCCAAGGGACGCCTTCTTGAAGCATGGACCCGTCGATTCGCATGGGGGCGTGGACCTGAACATTCTGGTGGTCTACAAAAAAAACTTCGAAGAGGTCCATGATGCTGGCCTCATGGCACTCCGAGGCGTCCTTCAAGCCCGGGCCGCACCTCACCACCATGTGGACTATACGCCTCGAGAGCACGTGCAACGTTCGGATTTCATCGCCCGTGACCTCGTGATTGTTCTGGGCGGTGACGGAACCCTCACATCCCTCTCCCACAACATCGATGCCGCCACACCAGTGATGGGTGTGAATTCCCATCCAAGGTACGACGACCCGGAAGGTAGCGTCGGATTCTACATGGACTCTTCCATTGCCACCTTTGAGGAGGATTTTGCACGTGTCTTGGAGGGGACGGCCATCGTCAACGAACTCCCTCGACTCCAAGCGGTTATCGATACCACCTCCGGCAATCGTTTTACCACCGACCCGGCCATGAACGACCTGCTCATCGCCAACACCCACCAGTATGCACCTAGCAAATACCACCTCCGTCGAGGGGCGCAACACACCCAGCAGCAATCCAGCGGCCTGCTGTTTTCCACCTGGCTTGGCCAGGGTGCTTGGTTGCGAAATGCGATGAGCGAGGACGAGTTTGGTGAACTTGAACGACGAATCGATGGTGACGAGGTGGATGACTGCTACTTTGTGTTGGCTCGCGACCTGCCCGTCGCTCAACGCCTTGGCGCACCGTGGTCGTGGGCCGATTGGACGGAGGCAACCACGACCATCACCTCCGACATGCATCGCGGCTATGTGGTGACGGACGGATGGGACGAGATCCAATTCAACCGCGGCGCTACCATAGCGGTGAACCTCAAGGCGCCCAAACTCACCTTGCTGACCTTTCGGCAAAGCATGCGTGAGAAACTGCACTTAGAGCGTTGATGGGAATCAAATCCAACACATCAACATATCACGATATATTTATGTGGCGATGGTTCGTGTTTCAATCATGCAGGCCACCTCTGCACACTTTCAGCCCGGACTTGACGTGGATTTCTTGACCGAGGTCGCGCAGATGCTCAAAACGCTCGGCCATCCTGACCGATTGCGGATCGTTGAATTCCTCGAAAACGGTTCCGCAAGCGTCACGGAGATTCACGAATCCCTCGGAATCCCACAAGCCGTCGCCTCCCAGCACCTTCGCCAAATGTTCCACCTTGACATCTTAGAATCCTCTCGAGAGGGGCGACGTGTGATCTACAGCATTGCCAACCCGCTGGTCAACAACATGCTTCACTGCCTCGAAGAGAGTCAGCGCCAACACCGGCAGGTGGTTGCTTGATGACCTACAGTGAGACCTCTCTGGTTGCCTCCAGAGGCGTGCGGAGGTGCGACCAATGGTGAACTATGGCTTCGTCATTGACAATCGAAAGTGCATCGGATGCCATGCCTGCACCGTAGCCTGCAAATCCGAACATGATGTCCCTGTTGGCGTGAATCGAACCCACGTGAAGTACATCGAAAAGGGCGAATACCCCAACTCTACCCGTGAATTCAGCGTGCACCGCTGTAACCACTGCGAGGATTCACCCTGCACGACGATTTGCCCAACGACGGCCCTCTTCACACGCAGCGACGGCATCGTTGATTTTGATGACGAGCGATGCATTGGATGCAAATCTTGCATGCAAGCCTGCCCTTACGATGCTTTGTACATCAACCCCAACAGCGGCACTGCTGCTAAGTGCAATTACTGCGCTCACCGAATTGAGAACGCCTACGAACCAGCCTGCGTCATCGTCTGCCCGGTGGAAGCCATCGTCAGCGGTGATTTGGACGATTCATCATCCAACATTTCCACCCTCCTCTCCGAACACGAATACAAGGTGCGCAAGCCCGAAGCCGGCACCGTTCCAAACGTGTTTTACCTTGACACATCCGATGAAATGTTGAATCCACTGGCCACCGAAAAAACCCCTCAAGGCATGTGGAATGAACAAGCGGCCGGTGTTGGCCATTATGCCAAATACGCCCAAGAGCGAGCAGGCGCGTCAGATGAGCATTCCATGCTGGTGCAGTTGGCCTTGGAAATGAAGGCGAAAGAAGCCAACCCAAGGGATCAAGCAATCATTCGCGATGTGGCTCAAAAACTCGCTGATACATCGCCTGAAGCCAAACGTGCCTACGATGCTCCATCGAAAGGGGTTCTTTGGGGCTGGGAGGTCAGCGCTTACATCTGGACCAAGGGCATCGCCGCAGGGACCTACATGGTGGCAATGATGCTTTGGCTTGCTGGATTGCTGGAAATGACGACCGAATTATGGCTTCAAATCACCGGAATTGGCTTGGGATTCATGGCCATCACCGGCGTCCTGCTCATCAAGGACCTCGATCGCCCGATGCGGTTCCTGTACGTGATGCTGCGTCCGAATTGGTCGTCATGGCTGGTCAAAGGCGCATACATCCTCGCCGCCTATGGCGCAGTGTTGTCTGCCGTGATGGCCATCGTGTTGCTCGACGAGTTCACCTCCTTACCGGTCTCGATGGACTGGCTCACGTATCTGGCGTGGATCGGCATTCCCGTGGCTGCCTTGACGGGAGTTTACACCGCCTGGTTGCTCCAGCAAGCGAAGGCACGCTCGTGGGCTCAAGACCGTTGGCTCCCCGCCAAATTTTTGCTCGAAACCGCTGCGATTGGTGGGGCAACTCTTGCCATCTTGGTCGGCGGTGTTCTCGAAATAGCCGTTGGCGTGGTTGCCTTGGGATTGATTTTGGTGCACGGCCACCACGTGATCGAAAAGCCGCAGTTGGAGTCCTTGATTTGAGGTGAGACCATGGCACGAACGTTCATTGAAAGCATCGCTCAAAAATTGAAAATCATCCCTAATTTGGACAAGCCGGTCCACCAAGGTGCAACGCAGCCTCTGCGAAAGTACCCTTCCATGGATGAGTGGGATCACCACACCGAATTGGACGCGGAAGCATGGCCTCAACACGTCGAACGGAATTACTCGCTGGTGCCGACCACCTGCTTCAACTGCGAGTCTGCGTGTGGATTGCTGGCCTATGTTGACAAGGATACGGGAGAAGTCAGTCGGTTTGAAGGCAACCCCGAGCACCCTGGAAGCCGAGGACGCAACTGCGCTAAAGGACCTGCGACCATCAACCAAATCAAAGACACCGAACGAATCCTCTACCCCCTCAAGCGAGTTGGAAAGCGCGGAGAGGGGGGCTGGGAGCGAGTGAGTTGGGACGAGGTGCTCGATGATATCGCCGGAAAAATCCGAGCCTCACTCGATACCGGAGCTCGCGACCGTGTGGTCTACCACGTAGGCCGACCTGGCCACGAGGGGTATACGAACCGTGTGCTGAAGGCATGGGGCGTTGACGGACACAATTCCCACACGAACATTTGCAGCGCCGGCGCTCGTACAGGGTACGCCCTCTGGCACCACCACGACCGGCCGAGCCCCGACCACAGCAATGCGAAGGTCATCTTGTTGTGTTCATCACACCTCGAAACTGGCCACTACTTCAATCCCCACGCCCAGCGCATTCTCGAAGGCATGATGGACGGAGCGAAGCTCATCGTGGTCGACCCCCGGTTGTCCAACACCGCTTCGATGGCCGACCACTGGCTTCCAACGTGGCCGGGCAGTGAAACCGCCCTCTTCCTCACCTGGGCAAACATGATGCTGATCGATGGCACCTACGACCGAGAATTCATGGAATCACAAGTCAACTGGGAGATGTACCTCAAAGCAGTTCATCCCGATCGCGACTGCACCTTTGAATCCTTTATCGATGCCATCAAGGAAGAATACGCCCGATACACGCCGGAGTTCGCCGCTGAAGAATGCCGCATTCCGGTGGAGCAAGTGATCGAGACCGGAAAACTCGTTGCTTCAGCAGGGACCCAGTTGTCTTCACACGTATGGCGTGCAGCCTCCATCGGGAATTTGGGAGGATGGCAAGTCAGCCGAAGCTTGCACTTCCTCAACGTGCTCACCGGTTCGGTCGGCACCAAAGGTGGCACGGCACCGAACACCTGGTCAAAATTCAAACCCACACTGCCCAATGAACCTCCGGCGCCCGAAGGGTGGAACGAACTCCATTTCCCCCCCGAATACACCCTTTCGCATTTTGAGATGAGTCATATTCTCCCCCACCTGATCAAAGAAGGTCGCGGCGAAATGGACGTCTATTTCACACGCGTGTTCAATCCCGTCTGGACCTACCCCGACGGCTTCTCGTGGATTGAAATGTTGCAAAACGAAAAGGCAGTGGGTTGCCACATCGCCATGACGCCGACGTGGAATGAAACGGCTTTCTTCGCTGATTATGTGATTCCGATGGGCCACGCAAGCGAGCGACACGACATCAATTCATACGCCACATCATCGGGTAAATGGGTGGCGTTCAGGCAACCAGTCTTGCGTGAATTCCAACGACGACAGGGCCACGAGGTTGAGTTCACCCATGAAGTCAACCCGGGAGAGGTCTGGGAAGAAGATGAATTCTGGAACGAACTGAGTTTACGTATCGACCCCGACGGCAGCATGGGCATCAAGCAGTACTTCATGTCCCCATACCGAGAAGGAGAAACGATGAACATCGACGAGTATTACCAGTATATTTTCGAGAGGGTCCCCGGGCTCCCTGAAAAAGCGAAGGAAGAAAATCTCAGTGAATTGGAGTACATGCGCCGCCACGGTGCCTTCCAAATCGAAGAAAGCACGTACAAAAAGCATGAGCAGGAAGGCTGGCCAACTCCGTCGGGCAAACAGGAGTTCTACTCAGAGACGATGATTGAATTCGGCTACCCAGAACACGCCATCCCTCACTACACCGTGATGTCACACGTCCACCCGAAGGAATTGGAGGGGGAGAACGAATTCTGCCTCCTACCCAATTTCAGACTTCCCATGCACATCCACTCCCGCTCGGCCAACGCCAAATGGCTGGTTGAAATCGCACATCGCAACCCCATCTGGTTGCATCCGAAGGACGCCAAGCGACTGGGTGTGAAGGAAGGCGGTCTGATCAAGGTTGAAACCGAAATCGGGTGGTTTGTCGACAAGGTTTGGGTGACAGAGGCCATCAAACCCGGCATTGTTGGTTGTTCCCACCACATCGGCCGCTGGCGACGCAAGCAAGACGCCGGTAACCGAATGATGACGAATACCGTGTCTATCGAGGACCGAGGCGACGGGAAGTGGCGCATGCGGACCGTGGAAGGCATCGTTCCATTCGAATCAAAGGACCCCGACACCAACCGCTTGTTTTGGCGTGACGGTGGCGTGCATCAAAACATCACGCATGCCGTGCAACCCGACCCCATCAGCGGTTCGCACTGTTGGCTCCAGAAAGTCACGCTCTCGCTTCCAGCCGAAGGCGAGGAATACGGGGATGTTGAGGTTGACACCAACAAATCCCACGAATACTACAAGAAATGGAACAGTTGGGCAAAAGAGCGTGAAACGCACCCTCGTGGCGAACGACGACCACTCTGGATGAAGCGCCCGCTTTCGCCCAACAAGAAGTATTGGTACGTTGACGAAGCGAAAGAGTGATTGCGGCGGACCTACCATACTCCCGGCCGACGTACCTTACTGACCTGAGAACGGCAAGGCCTCAATCAGCCATGCCACGGCCTTGCAGCCAGCGGAAGATCAGCATGCCAGCCACCATGGATACGGTGAATACGATGGTGGTACCCAACGCAGGGATGGTGGCCGTCAGTGCTGGACCTGGGCAATAACCGCCCATGCCCCAACCAACGCCAAATATGGCTCCACCGACCAGAAGCTGTCGGTCAACCTCGGTTTTTTCCTCAACACCGGCCGCTACCTGCTCGGGGAAACGACGCTTGAGGAATGGACGGCTGGCCATGTGAGTGCCGGTTGCACCAGCGAGAACGAACGCTAAGGTTGGGTCCCAGCCGTTGAGGACATCGAGGAAGGCGATCACTTTGGTGGGGTCAGTCATGCTCGAAATGACCAAACCGAGTCCGAACAGGAAACCGCTCACGAAGGAGACAGCGAGGGTGCGTTGCGTCATACAACCCCTCCGAGAAGTTGACCCAGAATCGTCGCAGTGAGCAAACCGGTCACCATGAACGCACCGACAGCAGCGAAGGAGCGCTTGGACATGCGAGCGAGGCCACACACCCCGTGCCCGCTCGTGCAACCGTTACCAAGTCGGGTACCTACACCAACCAACAGGCCTGCAAGAACGACGGTCCAATACGGGCGATCGAGCGAAGCGTAGTGCTCTGGAAGAACGGGTCCCATCACCAACCCAGCAAGTACCATTCCCACGAGGAAGGAAACACGCCAGTTCGCATCACCGGTTTGGGGTGGGACAAGACCGCCCAAGATACCGCTGACGCCAGCGACACGTCCGTTCAACGCCAGCAACACGCTGGCTGCAATCCCAATCAAGATGCCTCCTCCAACGGCAAGCATCACCTCTTCCATTGTAATCATGCATCGGCCATATTGCAGGAGTTGTATGTTCTTTTCTATTGGATGGAGGTGTTCGCCCACCTATCAAGGCCGTCACCCGCACAAACGTACCTCGAGTGAGCAACCTTAGTGGTGTAAAAAGTAAACTTCAATGGAGATAAAAAAAAGGGTTGGAGACTGGGGTTCTTGCGAACCCCAGCCTCCGGTTTCTTAGGAGGTGATCCATCTGCAGGTTCCCCTACAGATA
>JAYQVP010000006.1:0-106118 GCA_038148515.1 Candidatus Poseidonia sp.
CCCTTCCCCCACCATGACAGGCATGACAGGGTGCTAAGCAACCACCCGACCTTCCACCTGTATAAGAAGAAATCGGTGTACATTTCCGTGTCATGGGGCGTCAGTGTCGCTTTTTATCGTCAAAAGCAGACCTATGACAATCACCCTCGTTGTGGCGAAAGGATGCCGAGGTTCGCACCCGCAATGTGGTCCCCGCTCACTTGGCGCAATACATCCACCGCTTGGCTCACCTGGCCAAGCTTGAACATGGCTACAGCGGCCGTGTTCATTCCTTTCGCATCCCCAGGCGAGCGCGTATTGTGAACGTTCATGATGCCAAGTGCTTTTTCCGCCCGGCCGCTCTCGATCAAGGCAACCGAGAGATTCACGAGAATGTCACCGTTTGTAGGCGCCATTTTCGCAGCCTCCCGAAGCGCTAGGATGGAGGATTCAAACTGTGCTTCGGCCAATTGCTGTTGCTGACCATCTGGGCTTTGACGCATGCCGAGAGCCCGTTGGAGCAGTGCAATCCCGTAGTTATTGAACACCTCTGCGCTACCAGGAAGCCGTGCAGCCATGCTCTGAAAATGCCGTGCAGCAGAAGACCAGTCGCTCCCTTGGAGGGAGGTGAAGGCTGTTGCCAAGGTGGCTTGGAGGGCTTCATCCCCCATGGTGTCAACCATCAGGGCTTGAGCAGGATGGAGGGCGAGGTGAATCGAGGGCTGGAGTGAAGCGGCAGGTGAAGCTTCCAACGGGCTGTGAAACACTGCGACTGGTGAGTCGGTTTCGTGATTGTACACGACCACATCAACAGATTCTTGATCGTGTTGAACTTCGACAACGGTCTCAGATGTATCGTAAATTTCCTCATAGTTGGGAATATTGGCGTCGATTCGCCAATAATCGGGAACATCGAGAACAGAGGAAACAGGCTCTGGTTCAATCAACCGGGCTGAGGTGATGCGAACGGGTTCCTGAGGAATCTCAGGAATCGGCGCTGGAGGAGGCGTTGAGTTCTCCTTCACTGCAGTGCTAGGAAGTTGTACGGGCGTAGGATTGACCGACTGGGAAACGAGGTCTGTCAGCACCGCTGAAGAGAATTCTGAACCGTGCTGGGATTCAAGAGCCGGGGTTGGGACGACAACATCATCTTGAGATGTGCCTGTTTGTATTGTTGCAGGCACGACGGCATCACGGGAGACCCGCTCGGTGGAACCATCGTGGCGTTGGCTTCCGGTAGGCGTGGACGAAGCCGGCGTAGAGGATAATGGCTGAACAGGAGAACCTGATGGTGCGGAGGGCTCTGAGCCGGTCATGTGTTCAGTCCTGGGTGGAGCCTCGGCGGGGACAACCTCTTCTTTCATCATGTCAACGTCGGTCCGCCCCGCACTGTCAAACGGTACGCCCTCTGCGTAGGAACCAATCCCAAACGGTAGTCGTGGAGCGTAAACGTTTGACTCGCCCTGGAAGCCAAACGGCAAGGCTCCTGAGGAGGGTTCATCAGAGGTTTCGCCTGAGGACATTTCACCGCCTTGCGGGGGCTCAATGCCCTCAAGGTCGTACCACGCTTCGGCGGCCTCATCCAAACCTGGGACGTCAGTGAGAAGAATCTCATCGTCAGGAGCTATTTCGGTCAAATCCGTGCGGAGTTGGCTTCCACATGCAGGGCAGGATGAACCACCCAGCGACAGAAGTCCGCAGATTTGACACTCAAACATGGACCTGCCCCGGCATGTCGTTGCGTCCAAAGGACTTCAAGTCAACGCTTGGTTGAACGAGGGTTCACTCTTCCTCTCTGCCTCGAATCAGCCCGCTCGCCTTGGTTTTGGCCATGCCGACGAGTTCGGTCAACCCCTCAATTTCATCATCGACCAAGGCCTCAGCAAAGGACTTGCCTTTGCTTCGACCTCTTGACAATTGACCGATGATACTCAGCAAGGTAATACCGATCAAGATGAGTTTCACGAACATGCCGTTTTCTTCGCCACCGACCACATAAACCAACACCATGTAAAACGAAACGATGAGCGTCGTCAAGAGCATGATAGGGAATCCTGCCTTGAAGAACTCGTTGAAGGAAATCGGATAACCAGCTTCCTCGGACATGCCCGCTGTTACCACGTTGGCCGAGGCCCCAATCAGTGTTCCGTTACCACCAAGGCAAGCCCCGAATGCCAAGGCCCAAATCAGTGGGTGGAGCAGGTATTCCCCGAGGTTATGTGAGATTTGCAACACAATGGGAATCATGGTCGCCGTGTAGGGAATGTTATCGATGAAGGCCGAAGCGATCGCTGAGACCCAGAGCACGATCAGAATTGCGGCTGCGAGACGAATGGTTTGTCCGTCTCCAGTGTCGCTCCCAAACAGCGCAATGGCGCGCTCAACATAGGCGCCGATGAAGTTGATGACGCCCATGTACTGCAACGAATGGACGAGGACGAAGAGCCCAGCGAAAAACAGCAGTGTGGTCCATTCGACATGGTGCAAGGGCTCCTCCAAATTGTGTCGCTCAGTGGCGAGGAGCATGAGGGTGGCTCCGAAGAGGGCGATCCATGAGACGGCAATGTGGGTGATTGGATGAAGGAAAAAGTTGAGAATCACCAGTCCAAGAATAACGCCGGACACTTTCAGCATCTCAGGGTCTTTAATGCCGTACTTGGCTTCGAGTTCAGCCACATCACGGACCCGGGAACCTGAAAATTCCTCGGCGTAAAACCACTTGAGGAACATAAACGAAGGCACAACCGTCATGAGAATTCCAGGTGCCATCTCCATGATGAAATCGTTGAACGTCACGCCGTATTGGGCCATGTATGCATACGTCCCACCATCGGCTTCGGCGATTTTGGCAGGAGAAAGACCTGAACCGATCATGATGTTAGGGGGGTCGCCAATCATTGTTGCTGCGCCACCGATGTTTGAAAACAGCACCTCCGAGATGAGGAGGGGTATCGGCTTGATATCCAAAACCTTGGCCAATTGAATGGTAACAGGTGTAAGCAGGAGCATTGTCGTGACATTGTCCAGGAAGGCTGAAAGAACGGCGGTGACCACACAAAGAATCACAACAAGCGTCCAAATCGAGCCGCCACTTTTCTTGTAGGATAGCACAGCAAAATATTCGAACACGCCTGTGTTGGAAAGAATCCCTACCATTACCATCATACCCAACAAAAGTCCGATGGTTTCCCAATCGATCATCGTCGTCACCTCGGCGAGGGTAAAGGTATCACCGGTGTCGTAGTAGTTGAGAGCGAGAACGGCAGCGAGGCCGCCGAGAGCAGCAGCGAGCGTACGATGGACGGTTTCAAAGATGATGAGAGCGTACACGACCAACAGGATGCCCAAACCCACCCAGATGGCTTCGTTTTTGTTAGACTCGTCAATGCTCACGTCGAGTGCAAGACCACCGCCTCCACCCGCTTGGGACGACCCCATCAACATCATGGCGCCTACGAAGAGCATGAATCCAAACGAAATTTGACGGCTTCGATTGGAAAGGAGTCGGTCGTTCATGCTAGGTGTCCCTCATGTGGACCACTTAGATTCACCCTTTGACCCTTTGCTTCTTGGCTCATTGACTTCGCCACAACACACCGATGTTCCCTCGTTGGAGAACGAGAACTCCCCCGGTCGATTCCGCGATGAAATCCCAAACTGCTTGACGCTGGTCCCGCTCAAACAACCCTTTGTTGGCTTTGATTTTCACCAACGAGCGAGAGGCGAGTTGCTGACGAATTTCGTCAAGCAGGGTATCGGTGACGCCTGCTTTCCCGATGCGAACGCTGGCTTTGAACTCGCGTGACTTTGCTTCCCGCATAACAGCTGCTGGAATCGTCGTCATTCGCTCACCCTCCGTTGATGCCGATGAAAATTCGGCCCTCCACCATAGCGACGAATATCGCCACATCGCAAGCATGTTTTGATCCGCTGCCCGTGCTTAATTCGTGTTCGAAAGGCCTCACTTGTGGCATGTTGTGCCCAACATTTCCGACAGATCCGGTCTTTGCTGGCCGGCGAAAGCGGAAGACGGTGCCGTCTCGAGGATTTTGCCAGATGGACGGCTGCAGCATTCAGCAATATCCTGGGTCGGTCTTGGGGCGAATGCAGGATTCCCGTGAGGTAGGACTGGACGTCTCGAGCACCCTCGCGGCGTTGTTTCCGCTTAGTTGACCCACGACGTTGACGACCCACGTTCATTCACCTAACGGTTCAAAACACCCAGAAGATCGGCTGTGATGGCGTCGATATCACGGTCGCCATCCACGCGATGAAAGAGACCTGCTGTTTGATACCATGCCGCCAACGGAGCGGTTTGTTCGTGGTAGGCCTGCAAACGGTTGAGCACCGTGGCTTCGGTGTCGTCGCTGCGTCGTTTTTCAACAAATTCACCGCAGTGACAACCTTCTTCTGGAACAGGATTGAAACTGTCGTGGTACACTGCGCCGCAGGTTGCACACGTCAATCGGCCACAAATGCGTTCCACAATGCGCTCGTCGGGAACGTCAATCGCAAGCACATGACTGATGGCCGTCAATTGGCTCAGCGCTTCAGCTTGCGGAATCGTTCGAGGAAATCCGTCAAACATGACACCGTTGATGGCATCAGGTCGTCGAATACGCTCGCTGATAAGATCAAGGATGACTTCATCGGGAACAAGGTCTCCGCGTTCCATGAATGTCTGCGCTTTTCGGCCAACCTCGGTACCTTCCCGAACCGCATCTCGCAACATATCCCCGGTCGATACTTGTGGCAATCCAGTCGTTGAGGAAATGCGCTGTGCTTGTGTTCCTTTGCCTGCACCGGGAGGGCCAAACAAGACAATACTGCTCATGGCCATGCGAACGGGTGTCGCCTATCAACCTTCACGGTTCCTCACCCATGCCGTTTGAGCCATTCTTCGCCGTAGTGTTGCCATTGCTCCATGCTCCATCCCGGTGGTAGTCCAGTGGGAGGAAGGGGAGGGCCCGATGGCGTTGGAGCAACCGGATTGATTTGAGGTGGTGCCGGTGTCGGCAGTGGAGGCAAGGCCTTCGTTTGAGCGGCGGGTAGACCCACAGGAGGGAGGCCAACAGGCGGCATCCCGAGAGGGGGGAGGCCTGCGGGCGGTGCTGTCGCACGCGAGCGTGATCCGGCAGGGGGCAATCCGCCCGGTGGAAGACCCGCAGGAACGGCTGCAGGCGTCATCGGCAGGTCCATCGACTGCATGATAGCCTGAGCGATTTCATCATCGCTCACCTCGCCACTGGTCAGTTCATTCACCGCAGAGCCCAAGTTGAGAGCATCATCTCGTCGTGACCCTAAAACATCCGGGCTGGCATGCGTGTCGGGTGCAACCAAGTCCAACCCGTCGTCAACGACGGCTCCTGAGGATTTCATCCGACGGCCAGCAACGACCAGACCAATGAGAACAATCAGGCCCAGTGGAGCCGTGACATACAAGGGGAGGCTGTTGAGCAACCCAGAGGATCCCGTGGCTGTTTCAATGCTCACATCAGCGCTCAACGATGCCAAGGTATCGGCCCCGCTTGAAACATTGAGCAGCAACATTGCGCGACCGCGTGCGACATCATCGGACGGTTTCAACGTCAATTTCACCACCAATTCTTCACCAACTGGCAAGTTTTCAACGGTGGAAGGTGATAGACTGGCGGACCAATCGCTGCGAACCTGTCCGTCATCGCTGACCACCAAGCCGGAAAATTCTCCGGAAAACGGAATGTTTCCATCGTTGCGAACGATGAAGTTGACCGTGCGTCCATCTTCACGTGAGATGCCTTGGAGCAGCCCAGGTCGATCGTCCTCGGCGGTGATGTTGGCAAACGAAGAGGGGAGAACACCGACAGAGATCATATTCGAGGCCTCAACGTATCGGCCAGCATTAGTGGCGTTCACCGAAATCAGCAGTTCAAACACCTCCGCCCCCGCTGGAGTATTGGCTGGCGGAATCAAACCAAAACGAACCACTTTTTCTTCTCGTGGTTCGAGGTAAACCGTCGGGTTGGCAAACCCAACTTGCCAACCATCTGGTGCCAATCCGTGGGTCCAGGTCAAGCCAAGGTTCGTGTTGCCAGTGTTTTTCACCGTGAACGATGCATAACTGAACCGACCAGCGATGGTGACATCAACATGAGAATCCTCGGGAGGCGTGAGGGTCACACCTAACTCGTCCCGAACCACGAGAGTGGTGACGTTTTGACGGAAATTGGAAAGACTGCGTTCGGTTCGGATGGTGAACGAATTGCTATCGCCTTCTTCTGCAGTAGCAGGAACCCCGAAAATCATGCCGACCATGGTGGTTTGCCCCGGGAGAAGTGTCAAGGATACACGTCGAGTGTCATCAACGCCATCGTGGGACACCTGCAGTGCCCATTGGGGGTTATCGGGAAGGACCGAAACAACGAGGTCAACGGCAATGTTTCCGGTGTTTTGGATGCTCATGTTTAGATGAACGAGT
Source organism: Candidatus Poseidonia sp. (assembly GCA_038148515.1). Taxonomy (GTDB): domain Archaea; phylum Thermoplasmatota; class Poseidoniia; order Poseidoniales; family Poseidoniaceae; genus Poseidonia. Next base: position 6,437 of record JAYQVP010000006.1, read on the forward strand.
TCGCCGCTGTCAACCGAAATATCTCGAGCAGTTTGGGTTGGCCCCAGCGGCCCGTCGTCATCCATGACATCGACGGTGAAGGATTCTTGAGGCAACACTGTCACCGTTGCCGTTTGGGTGAAATTCATGGTCTCGTCAGTGAACGAGGTCACGTAACACGTCACCGTATCGGTATCGCCAGCAGCAGGCGTTCCAGAGGCGACAAGAGGAACAATCACGCGGATAGACATCGGGAGATATTCCAAAAGGTTGAGCGGCTCAAAATCCAATTGTGAAGAGTTTGAGGAACCCAACATGACCTGCCAGCGATGTTCGGAAAAACATTCCATACTGTAACGCGCCGGTGCGTTTCCTGTGTTCTTGACAGAGATTGAGAAAATGCTTGAACCGCCCGGTTGTGCCTCAAGGCCGGTCGTTCCGGCTGCGACAACACTGACTTGATCGATTTGCTCAACTTCAATCATGATTCGTTGAGTATGAGCAACGGTCGGCTGGTATTCGTAACGAGCAGTGATTTCCACAACATAGGTGCCCGCCCGAACATAGCGAGGGTTTGAGGGGTCGGTCGTGAAATCAGAATCGATATCTTCGAGGCGTAAATCCAAAGCTTTGTTAGCACCTGTCGTGCCTTGGGCACTGAGTAAATATGGGCCGGATTCGTTCAAGGTGCGGGTCCACAGATCCTCACTTGGGAGGAAAAAGTTGTCCCTACCAGGAACCGGAATTTGAACCATGGAAACGGACACCTTGACGGATTGGTTGCCCGTTCCTTCATGGAGGATGGTAAGGGGAACGTTGATTCCTGAATCGTTGCGAACATCAAGGGCCATCAAGGCGTTCTCCGCTCGTTCGGTTGCCGTCGAGGGGAGTGAACCGTCAGCGTTGTTCACAACCACACGGACACCCAGCGCCATGACTTCGACATCCTGCACCCAAATGTTGTTGTCGATGCCGACATTTGCATCGTTCATTTCTGTGACCGTGTCGCCGGTATCAACGGACAAACGAAGGGTATGAATGCCAGTGGTCGTGAACGAGTGGAAAATGGTCGTAGAGTCGATCATCCCCGGCGCTAATGCTGGTCGTGTGGCGTTGGCGAGCACAGTTTGTGTCGTGGTGTCTTCCAAACGAATTTTGAATTCAGGTGTGGCGGTTGTCCCTTGGTTCACCCATGCAAGCCTGATGGAAATCAAATCGTTCTTGAGTGGGTTTTCCGATGATGTGAGGATGCTGCCATCAAACACCGTCAAGTCAGCCTGTGGAGTAGGCGTGGCAGTCGCCGACATCACCAAGGCAAAGTCCTGGTTCGTCCCACCTCGATGATTGACTTGAACAATCCAAGTGCCGGTTCCACCGCTCAAGGTACCCGGGGCAATACGAATGCGTTCTACGTTGTTCAAGGTGTCAGCAGAACCTCCCGTCACTGAGAATCCCTGAGCGAAATTGTTGCCCATCCAGACCTCACCGGTCGGGGAAGTCAGGGTCAAATCGAGGTCATTGACCAAGCGTGGTTCGTTTTGAGGGGCGTTGGCACTCCCGGCTTCATCGGTCCACACCAGCGTGAGGTCAATGCCGTTTGATGGGTCGATTGAGAAGGAGTACAACAAGCCGAAACCAGGGGCCAGCACCTTGTTGTCATCCATGTAAGTGTCCAAGACCGTCGCACCGTTCACGGGCAAGACTGTGCGTTCAAGATCCACCTGACCCCAGCCTTCTTCAGCATTGGGAATGTCGGCTTGACCGAGGTCTTTGGCCCCGTTGATGACAGCTGCCTTGACCAACGCACTTGACGGAGAGGTCAATCCAACTTGCTCGCGTATGAACTCGCGGGTTAATGCGGTGACGCCCGAGGCAACAGCGGTGGCTTGCGACGTCCCAGTCAGTGACATGTAGTACGCATTGCCACCCGCATGACTGCCCGTCAAACAGGAGGGCCCGGCTGGATACTTCGCTTCCTCAGCTAGACCTGAGCACAGGCCAACACCGGGTGCGACAACATCAGGCTTGATACGACCGTCAAGCGATGGGCCGCGCGATGAAAAATTTGCAACCTCACCCGCTGCTGGCGTGCCCGCTGCGCCGGTTGTTGAAGCACCGACCCCAATCACGTTTTTTCCAGTCGCCGGCGAGGCTACCTGTGAGGCTCCAAATGTTCCGCGGTCGCCCACCGAGAAGACGGGCGTCAAATCCTTTCGGTCGTGAACGAAGGTATCAACGGAACGTGCATCGGCGGTGTACTGGCCGTAGTTACCGTTGAGCCCCCACGCATTGACGCTGATGCGAGCAGTCATTTGCTCGGCATCTCGAAGCATATCGTAAATTGAACCAATACGGCCAAACACACCGGTTGGGTCGTGCTCGAGCGCATACATCACAAGGTTGGCAGCGGGTGCAACGCCCCGTGCGGCGGCATCCCCCGTCCCGTCGCCCAAGACGGTGATGGCGATGTGTGTGCCGTGCCCCCCGTTCGTGTCGGCAGGAGAGGGGTCCAAACCAAATTGGGTGTAGGTGGCGGCCACACGTCCGGTCAGATCGGGGTGGTTTTGGTCAAGGCCCGTATCGGCGATAGCGATCATCTCTCCCGACCCGTCGAGGGTGAACGTAGCGTTGTTCGCAACATTCTGAACACCTGCAACGGACCACGCTAGGGCGTTATGGACTCGCAAATCGACGCTCGGTTCAGTCCACATGATGCGTCCATCTCGGGCGATGTTGTCGACCAACGAACGTGCTGTGAGAGGCTCCACTACCGCTTTGCAGATCCAACCGTCACAACTGGCTTCCCTCGCTCCGTAACGAACGAGGTCCGTTGACAAGACGTCTAATCCCCCAAGGGCCAGATCCGGTGTAGGAAGCAACGTGAGGGCGCCGTATGTTGAGGGCGAAGCATCCACCTCGGGGGCGAGACGCCAAGAAGAGTGCATCGGGCCAACCCACCGCACATCAGGCTCATTTTGAAGCGAGGCCATGCTCGACAGCGGGGGTGAAGGCAGGCGAACCAGCCATGCCTCATCGTGGAGGACATCGAGAACCTTCAATTCGTGGCCTTTAACCAAGCCCTCGAGGACCTCACCGTTTGGCTCATGGAGCTGAACAATCGCCATGCCTGTTGAACTCACATCGTAGACATCGTTGGAAGAACGATGCGTCATGCTCGAGGGAACGAGCGGGTCAAACGAACCAGCCGCCAAATGAATCAGACCCGTTGAGGGTTGAAGGGACGTGGTGACGCCTTGGGCGAAAGGCATGGGGCGCCAATGGGAGGCGGCCAACTCAAGCCGGTCTGCTTCGGACATGATATCGGATAGAGGCGAAATCTCATCGACATCATCAACCTCGATGATTGCTTGGCCTTGGAACGCTGATTGAGCGGTTGCCAACGGAGTTGACAACATGAGGAATAGCATCAACATCAGCATGGCGCGCGAACCCATGCCAAAGCGGATTGCTCAACCACTTTTGAAACTCGCCTAAGCCTGTGTTCAGATGGCTCGCCTTCACAATCCGTTGTAGGCTGAAATTGCGGCATCGGTTTTCGCTACAGAGGCACGCCAATCCGCTTCCGTCCCCATCAAGGCACGGATGGCGTCCACGTTCTCAGGAATAACATCGGATTCTTGGTGGATGGCTTGGAAGTAGTACAGTGTGTTGCCGTCCAATTTTACCCCGTCCTCCCAGACGAAAATTTCGTGAAGGTCGCCCCAGGTTCGGCCGATGTCACGAGCATATTCCATGACCTCTGCGGTGGTGGTGATGTTGGTTTCCTTGCCGTTCATAATGATGATACGAGGCTGGCTGCGCCATAATTCGAGCACGGTTTGCGTGGTCAACCCGTGATGTTCAGGAAGCGTTGCAACGATGGAATGGCAGTGCATGATGGTGGTGGGGACCGCAACAGCCATGGAATTGATAGCGATTTCCGGTTTGACTGTCATTACGTCAGGTCCGTGATGCGACGGGACTTTCAACACGGGCTTGATGGCGTTGATGGGGCCCTTGCTGGAATCCCCCGGGTCTGCAGCACGTCGTATCATGGTGCACTCAACCTTGAGTGAACCACAGTGGTCGTAGAGGGGCACGAGCGTCCTCGAGAGCCCGGTGGTGTTGCACGATACCACTCTGGTACCCGGTGCATTCAGGTTTTGCTGGTGGTTGGCGGAAGACGTGTAGGACATCCCAACCATATCGTGCTTTTCGCCGCCTTGAAAAATGAACTTCACACCCGCAGCGAGGTAGATCTCCTTGTTCGCTGCGCCAACTTTGCCAGGCGAACAATCGACCACAACATCAGCGATAGCCAACAGGTCGCTCAAACCACCGTGGCAAGTGTACCCGGCGTTAGCAAAGGCCTGAATGCGTTCAGCATCGTCAAACGTGCAAAATAATGGATAGCCCTTACGGACGGCCAAATCACACCCGAAGGCTGGGCGTGTTTTGGTGACGCCGACGACTTCCATATCATCTTGCGCATCAACCGCGTCGGCCACGCGTTTTCCAATAGTTCCGTATCCGTTGATGGCGACTTTGATGGTCATGCCCCTCTCCGTTTCGTGCTTGAAAAGCCCGTCAATAAAGACTTGCTCGGCACAGAGTTTCCTTGCTGGAACGAAAATCGCACGACTGAGAACGGCCCAACAGCAGGCTATTTGTGTGTTGAACATGACCACGGTTCATGGCGGATGTTTCCGAGGTTGTCCAGCGCTCGATGAACATCAACGAGAAGCTCTTTCCTCGGTTGAAAACTGCGGCTGAACAAAATGCAATTCTCCGAATCGGCTGGACCAACGCCGGCGACCCCGTTCCAAAAAACGGAGAATTGGGGTTGTGCCCCGCTCTTCCAGAGGGCGCTCGGATTCGGGCCCTCGGCGTCCTCGGCTCATGGGTCGCAGCCTTTGGCCAAGGCGGTACGTTCACGCTGCAAGGTGATGCAGGCTCCTTCTTTGGCGCCGCCAATCAAGGAACTGCCTTGGTATGTGAGCGGATGGCAGGACATTTCACCGGCTATGCTATGGACGCTGGAACCATCACCGTGTTGGACGGTTGCGGGGATGACACTGGAGCCTGCATGAGTGGTGGTATCTTGGTGGTTCGCGGGGCGAGCGGAGCACGTGTCGGCGGTGGCATGAGCGATGGATTGATCGTCATTCATGGTGAAGTCGGGCCAGACCCGGGAGCAGGTATGACAGGAGGCCGTATTATCGTGAACGGCCGTTGCCCAACACCACCGCCAGGAGTTTCACTCCGACCGCTTGACCCCACCGAGGTTGACGAGATCAACGCTCACTTGGACGATGAGAGCATGCACATCCCAAGCGATGCTGTGTGCCTCTCGCCTCAGGAAGGTTTGGTGGTTGAAGGCGGTGGCTTTTTTGTTTCGGCAGGTGACCTGGCCGCAGTTGGCTTAATGAACGAAGAATCCAGTCCGCTCCCGTCGTATCAAACCGTTGATACCGTAGCCCTCATCGGTCTGTCCGATGATGTCAATTCGTTGGCTATGCCGCTGCCCATGTTGCCATCCATTTCATCAGGCCTTGACATGAAACCCGAGAAGGGTTCCTCAACCGTGGTGGCCGACGTCCTCAACCGTCATCCGGCCATGGTTTCAGCCCGTCCGCGAGCCGTAGATGTGTTGCTTGTCAACGAAAGTAACCTCCTCGAGGTGGTCAACGACCTTCCTTCGGCGGGAGGCTTCATGGTTGACTTGCAATCTTTGCCACCCATGAACGCCGAACAATTGGATGGTTTGCTCGTTGCACTTCGCTCACTTTCCACACCTCTTGCTCCCGTCGGCATGGTGGATGCCATCAGTCGGGTCCAATCCCTCTACGGTCGAGCAGCATACCACGGGGTGGACATCGCCATGGCTCGAATTGAAGACGGATCGGGCATATCAGAAGCAGCCGCTTTACCCATGACCGGTCGTGCACGTAAGGAATTCCTTGACGGAACAACCGTTCAATCTGGGATATTGCTTGGCTTTGCTGCCAGCGGCCATGATCTTGCGGTGTTGATGGCATCCGGCGTTGACTTGGTCAGTTGTTCGCCCCCCGTGAGCGGACAAGAAGATACGGCCATTTGGCTCAAAGCCACACAGGACGACTTGGCTGACATTCTACGCCGAATCGGATTGACCAGCATTGACATGCTGGACCGTAAGCACTTGCGTGCCTTGGACCACGAAACGGCCGCCGTCAGTGGTCTTCGCCTCGCTGGCTACGGTCGACCTTTGCCGCACTGGTTTGCTCGGTAGGTGATGATGGGTGCCTACGATTTCAATCGAACAAAACTTGCTTCGCAGGTTGATGCGTATGCATGGACTCACTCATGACGTCGAACGCGTTCTCCATGAACTCCCCCTTATGGGCACAGATATTGATGCCTGCAACGACGAAACCCTGGACATCGAAATTTTTCCCGACCGACCTGACCTTCTTTCAGGCGAGACGTTAGCCTATGCGATGCGGCCGTTTTTGCACAACTCGGTAGCCGTACCAAGTTTGGCGACTCAACCCAGCGGTATCACGATGGAGGTCGATGCCAGTTTGCAGGATATACGACCGGTGGTGCTCGGGGCCGTTGTCAGAGGAGTCAACATGCCCGAAGACGAGCGAGATGCCTTCATCAAGGGATTGATGGACCACCAGGAAAAGCTCCACTTCGCATTGGGCCGTGGACGGCAGCGTGCCTCGATTGGCGTTCATGATTTGGACCAGTTAAAACCGCCCTTTCGCGTCGTCTCCGTTCCCGAAGATTTCCGTTTCATTCCATTGGCATGCTCCGAAGCCATGCCTGTGAGTGAAATTCTGGACTCGCACCCGAAAGGCATTGATTATGCACATTTGTTGGCGGGCTTTGACCGCTATCCGATGATCCTCGATGCCAACGACGATGTTCTCTCATTCCCGCCGATCATCAACGGTGCCCACACCACGGTAACCTCGCACACCACGAATTTCTTTATCGACGTGACCGGATGGGACAAACGGGCATGCGAGGCATGCCTCATGTTGGTGTGCCTTCAACTCCAAGAGCGAGGTGGCCAGATTGAGACCGTTGAAATCACTTCGTGCCAGGGCGAAATCCACATCGCACCCAACGGTGAAGGAGTTGTTCAACATGTTCCTGAGTCATTGGTCACCAAGTTGCTTGGGCACACGTTTGACGAAGCGGAACTGTCCCACGCCATCAATCGAATGGGAGGAACCTACCTCGGCCGAACATCCGCTCCAGATGATGCTCCTGCACAATCCACTCGGATGGCTGAGGCATCTCGAGGCGAGGATATATTCCAATTCTTGATGCCAAGGTGGCGTTTTGACCTCCTTCACCCGGTGGACGTCGTCGAAGATTTGGCCATCGGTCACGGATACGACGACCTCGGCGCAGATGTACCGAAAGCCCCTCTCACTGCCCAACCTCGAGAAGACCACCACCTGCGCCGTCGATTGATGTCTTCCATGCAAGGCATGGGAATGATGCAAATCCAATCGCTAACGTTGTCCAACGAACGGGACCAATTCGAGAGCATGCGCTGGACGCCCAACCATGCTGTCACCAGAATCACCAATCCTATCACGATTGACCACACCGTCCTTCGCCAGCATCTGCTCCCGGGCCTGCTGCGACTATTGGCAACCAACCGACATCACGACCTACCACAGTCCGTCTACGAGTTGGGAACCGTTGTGCGCGACCATGCAAACCAACAACGCCTCGCCTTTGTTTGTGCGGAACGAAGTGGAGGTTTTGCCGCCGTTCGTGGCCGAATTCAAGCGCTCTGCATTGATTTGGGACTCGAGTGGACGGCTGAACCCCTCCAATCCGGCGACGGCCCTTGGTTAGCAGGCCGAGGCGCAAAGTTGCTGATCAATGGCGAATGGGTGGGTTGTTTTGGCGAACTCGACCCGGCTGTGACCGCTCTGTACGACCTCAATGTCCCCATCAACGGGGCGGAACTTGACGTTCACCGCCTTATGAAATTGATCGAAGACCCAGTTTGAGGGAACACGATGTGCGGTCGTTTTGCATTGGGCACGCCCATCGAGAACATCCTTGACGAATTGGAAGGCGAGATGCTGTCTGATTTTGTTCCCTTTACGCCCTCGTGGAACGTTGCTCCTTCCACCTTGCTGCCCATCATCACCTCAGATGGCACAAACCCCACTGACAAATGCGGATGGAACGTCCATTCCATGCGCTGGGGCTTCCGTCCGTCTTGGTCGTCAGGTGCCGGTCGAGAACCGATCAATGCACGCAGCGAAAGCATGCATGAGAAACCCATGTTTCGAGATGCCGCCGCCTCCCGGTGGGGGGTTGTTCCTGCTGATGGATGGTACGAGTGGATGACAACACCTCAGGGCAAAGTGCCTTGGTTCCACCGGCGCACAGATGATGCAGTTTCGTTCTTGGCGGTCATTTGGGATGAAACTGCAACAGAATGGCCCGCGGCGAAAAGTTGTGCATTGCTCACGCAGGCATCTAACGAGGATTGTCAGCCCGTCCATCACCGAATGCCCGTGGTGGTTGAACCGCGCTTCCTCAAATCATGGCTGAACGAAGGTCAATTGCCTCCTCCTCTAACCACGGGCACGATTCAGTGTCATCCTGTTTCAAGGCGAGTGAACCGCGTCGAAGAGGACCATCCCGGACTCGTGGAGCCGTTGGTGACCTTGTTTGATCACGAATAGGGAATGTATTCGCCCGCATCGTTTTTCACGTGCGCTGTCGGTTCGAAGGAACCATCGCTGTTCTGCTTGTAGTGATAACCATCGGTGTGATGAACCCACGTTGACCCATCGCCTTCCAGTTGGGATGATGCTGCTTCGTCTGGTTGTTGGGGGCTGTCTTCACGTTCTCCGTTCACACCATCCGATGCATCTTCCGCCTGCGTATCAGCGGAGGCTGATGTGATTCCGTCGTAGTTCACCGACTGGTCCGAGGCGGCCTCCACCTCAACCGACCCTCCACCAAACAACGCCAAAGCATCCTGATACGCCCCTTCATCGGTGCTTGCAGAGGATTGTGCGGATAGGTCGTCACCGCGCTTGTAGACGATGGGGGCAGGCGGGGCATCATCCACTTCGTCAACGGTGGCTTTTTTCTTAAAGGGCCAAATCGGAGCCATGGTACTTCGACAGGGCAGATGGTCATCAATGCTGTGCTTCATTCCTTCCCACGAAAGGGTGTGCTTCTTATGCGGCGGGGGCAACCCTCGCCCATGCGCAGTGTTGTCCTAATGCTGCTCCTGCTTTTTGCACCGTTGATGGGTGCTATGGTGTTGGGTGAAGAGGTGACGATGGCCCGAAGTGGCCCTGAGGTGGGCATCGCCTCACCCAGCGAAGTCATCGTTCATCAAAACGAAACGGCGTCCACGTACATCACACTTCACAACAAGGCCAGCGTGAACCAAGCCTTCACGATTGAAGCCGGATCACTGCCTGAGCACCTGTCCGTCGTGGGTTTGCCATCCACTACGCTCCTCGTCCCCAACCATTTGCAACAAGTCGCTTTTGGCATCCGTGCATCCAACGACGCTCCGTTTCAAAACGAAACGGTCTCCTTTTGGATTACGAGCGATGTTAACGCTTCGCTCAACGAAACCGTCACGATGAATGTGTGGACTGCCAAAAGGTCCAATCTGTCCTTTGGTGGAGACGGCTCATCCGAATTTTTTGTCGATGAAAAGGTACGAACATCGATAGCGGTGAACATTTCCAACAACGCCACCTATCCCGACAATGTCAGTTTTTCAATCACTGGAAGCGCCCCCTGGACATGGGGGTGGAACATGGCCAACACGGTGGGATTGGACGCTTATATTCAGATGCAGCCCAACACGCTAGCCTACGTTTACCTCTGGGTGGATATTCCTGCCGTTGAAAACGGACTGCCTTTGCAGAACACAGGCCCGGAGTTCTACCTCACGGCGACTTCGGCATTGGATAGAACAACAGAAACATGGAGGTTTGATCTGTTGATGAATCAGAAACGAAATGCCAGCATTGACATTGTTGAATCCGAGGTGACGGTGGCGCCCAATCAAGACGCTCGTGCCTCGCTTACCGTCCGCAATGTCGGCAATTCACCCAACCGTCTCAACATGACGTTGTTCGGTCTTGCATCAAACGGTCAAACCCTTGACAACGTTCTTCCATCTGACCGATTCAATGCGAGTGGATGGACCGTTGCACTGTTCGGGGCACTGGAAGATGAAATCCTTCAGCCCAACGAATCGCGTGTGGTCGAAATTGGATTCCAAGCACCGGATAGCTACAGCGGAAGCATGGAAGTCGAATTCCGCGTCTTCCCTACTGGTGCGGCCACATACCTTCGCACTGCGACAGTTCGCGCCACCATCGTTCGGGAATCGAGCGCAGAACTGACCTATCTCCCGTACGGTTGTAACGATATCGCACCCGAAGACAGTTGCATGGCGAACCTGACGGTTGAAAACACAGGCAACGCTCGGACCACGTTCACCCTTCGAGCCGGTGAAGTGACCGACGGATTCGAGGTGAGCGTCCCCTCTGCCACCCGAGTCCTCGAACCGGGATTTACGGCAGCCTTTGACCCCGTGAGAATTTATGCTGACCCTGGTGTTTTAGCCTTCACCCAAGGCACAGCGGTTGTTGAGGTGCTGGACGATGAAGGTAGTGTTCTCGACACCGTCGAAGTTTCACTCAAAGTCGCTCCGGTCATTGAGTGGACGTTCCGAAACATCGAGGAACAAGTCAATGCCAAAGGTCGCCTCACGTTGGCTATGGAGGTTCGAAACGATGGGAATGCAGTGGATGGCCTTATTGTTCAACTCCAATCAACGCATAGCGTTCCGATGGGATTCATCCCGCCGGAAGGAGCTATTTTTGAGGGTGAAGGCCCGAATCCACGGTCCTTTGAACTCAATGACATACCGCTCAACTCCAATTTCACCATTCGTGCTTGGGTGGACTTGCCTATGGATCAAAACTCAAACGGAACGGTGTACATCAATACCTCCATCCGTTCTCGACTGGCCCCTGAAATCCCCTTTGTGCACACGACCCAAGCCGATTACCTCGGGATTCCGTGGCAGCCTGCTCCGGAGGTTGACGAGGGCATTGATTGGGGAGGTTTGGCATCAACTGGATGGCTTTACTTGAAGGCATGGTCAGGTGTTCTAGTCGCCATTGTCATCTCGGGCTTGATTATCTTCAAAGCGGTCAAAGACCGTGAACACCGGATGCTCCAAGCCACAACGCTTCCCTACCAAGAAGTATCGACCGCCGGTGCTGAAGATTGGATGAAACACTTTCAACCACAACCAGATGTTGTCAAGCAACCCTCGGTTCTACAACAAGCGCCCGTGGTTGATGCATCTGCATACGAGCAACACTTCCGGCAACAACATGGTGAGGCCAGCATGGCACAACCTTCCGTTGACCCTAAGCTGGTGAACGCTGCTACGTTGGTGCTCGACCAACGGACGGAAGAGGCCCATCGGCACAAGGCTGACATGTTACTTGATTCCATTCTTCCAGCTGTCAAGGATGCTGGTTTTCCCAACACCACCTCCACCGAGGAAATTCCCCCCACGACGCAGGAGCATCCGTCCATCATCACCGAGCGGGGCGATGGTGCTGAGGGGACGCAACAACAAGCGGCATCACCAGCACCCTTTGACGACGACCTTGAATTTTGATGATGCAGGATGTTGGTTGGAGTTGATGAGGCTGGAAGGGGACCGGTGCTCGGTCCGTTGGTGGTCGGCATCTGCATGGTTCCAAACGACGACGAAGCCTTGCTCGAAAAAAAAGGCGTCAAAGACTCAAAATTTCTCTCACCCCGCCGGCGTCAAGAATTGCACGATTGGTTCCAACAAACGGCCTCAGAACGAGGTTGGTTTGGTGGTACGGTGGAGTTTACGGCACACGACATTGACATGGCCCTGCAAAATGACGGGTTGAATTGGTTGGAAGTTCGTGGATTTCAGCAAGCCCTTGAATTACTCCCATCGAGGGACCACGTTGAGGTTATACTTGACGCGTGTGATGTGAACGCGCAACGATTTGCAAATCGTGTTTGCCAAGGACTTGCTGAGTGGCCGTGGCATGGAGCATCTGTGGTTGCCGAGCATAAGGCTGATTCAAACCATCTCGTGGTGGCGATGGCCAGCATCATCGCAAAGCATGAGCGGGACCGACGGGTCGAGGAAATCGTTCATCGCGTCGGTTTTCCTGTCGGTTCCGGGTACCCAAGTGACCCAACCACAAAAGCGGCTCTGCCGATGTTGTGCTTGCAAGAAGGAATCGACGTGGATGTGCGATGGTCCTGGGCGACGGTGGAGCGTTTTTGGAAAAACAACCGAACCGGCGATGTACCGCATCGCGGACAGCCCCGTACTACTCAGTCGTCTTTGTTTTGAAGGTCATCAGGCAAGCATTTCATGAAGGACCTGCGTTAGGAAAGGTTGAGCGCTATGGAATGGAGTCCCGATCAAGCCACTTCCGATCTCATCCGCCATGTTGCCTTGCAGAATGCGTTCGAGTACGAAGGCAAAGCGGCGATTGGTTCCGTGATTGGTCGCCTCATGGGCATGCGTGATGACCTGAAGGCACACGGAAAAACAGTGACTGGACTCGTGGCTCAAGCCGTCGCCGAAGCCAATGCATTGGCGACGAACGAGGGGTTGGACCATATCCGTGACCTTCTCGAGCACGAAGCACCTCACTTGCTGGAAAAGCGGAAGGTGAAAGCACGCAACGAAGGCCTTCCAAAACTCGAGGAAGCCATTCAAGGAAAGGTCGTGTTGAGGTTCGCTCCAAATCCGAACGGGCCGCTTTCCTTTGGGCATGCCCGAGGACTGATCATCAATGCTGGTTATCGGGACATGTACGATGGAGAATTGATTCTTCGCTTTGACGACACCGACACCAAGGTCAAACCTCCCTTGCTCGAAGCCTATTCAAGCATCATTGAAGAGGCAACGTGGCTCACAGGAAAGGCACCTGATCGAATCGTCATCGCCTCAGACCGCATCGAGCAGTATTACGAGCATGCGGCGATGATGCTCGAGCGAGGGTTTGGCTATGTTTGCCGATGTTCGGCTGAAGCCTTCAAAGAACACCGAGTCGGCAAGACAAATTGTCCATGTCGAAGTCAATCGGCCAAGGACAACTTAGCGTTGTGGGCTACGATGCTCAAGGGTAGCCTTGCTCCTGGGGATGCAGTGGTTCGGGTGAAGACCGACATGACGCTCAAAAATCCTGCCTTGCGTGATTGGCCTGCTCTGCGTATCCAGGACACCAAAGCACACCCTCACCCACGACCCGAGATCGGTTCGAACTACGCCGTTTGGCCTTTACTGGATTTCCAAAGTGCCGTGGAGGATCATCTCCAAGGCGTGACACACATCATCCGTGGAAAAGATTTGATGGATTCTACACGAAAACAGACACTGCTTTACGAGCATTTTGGGTGGACCTACCCCCAAACCATGTATTGGGGACGAGTGAAGGTCCATGAGTGGGGAGGTTTCTCCACCTCCCAAATGCGCCATGACATTGAGCGCGGAACGTACAATGGCTGGACCGACCCACGCCTGCCAACGTTGGGGGCCCTACGTCATCGGGGGATTCAATCGGAGGCGTTGAAATCGTTTTGGCTTGAATTGGGCATCACACAAAAAGACATCTCTGTCCCCCTTGCTACGTTGTACGCACACAATACCAAGGTCATCGATGATGGAGCACCTCGTGTCACCTTTGTACGCCACCCAACGGAGTTCGCGCTTTCCGGTGCATACCCACCTTCATTGGAGGTCCCGGTTCATCCCAACCACCCATCCATGGGCAAGCGCGCATGGAATCTGGCCGACGGCAAGATTCTGTTGGAAGACGAAGATTTGGAACTCATGGATGTTCGATTGAAGGAATTTGCAGACGTTGACCTGCATGACCGTGAAGCGGTCATTACCTCGATGAGCCGTGCTGACCAACGGCCTGTGATTCATTGGCTCCCCTCCGCCATGGCCCAGGCAAGCTACCTCGTTCAAACAGCCGATAATTCGTTGCAGACCGAAGAAGGTTTCATCGAACGCCACGGATACGCAGCAGGGACCATCGTTCAGTTGGAACGAATTGGTTATGCCCGAATCATGGACGATGGAACGCTGATGATGTGTCATGAATCAACCAGCGATTCAACGGGGAAGCAAGATAGATAGTTGCCCAGTTCGTAGGGGTGCCATGGGCAAAACCGTGGCCGACCTCACCCTTGATGATGAACACATGACCGTCGGTGTCTCCGACACACTGCAAGAGGCCGCCAAGCGACTTCTCACCATCTCGGGTGGCATCCTTGTCGTGCTCGATGAACAGCAACATGTCAAAGGTGTGATTGGACAGCGTCAGTTTGTCGAAGCGCTTGCCGAAGGCGCCGATGCTTCAAGCATGCAGTGCCACGAAAAAATGGAAATGGATTTCATGAAGGTCAACCTCAACGATGACCTCAATGAAGTCCTCAAGCGGATTCGTGAACGAAGCCCTCAAGCCGTGGTCGCTGTTGATGAACACCAGGAATTCGTAGGATACTTCTCGCCGGGAGATTACCAAGAAGCCGTTCAGTTGGTCTCCCAATTCAAAGGTCTCAACCTCTAAACGGGATCAAGCGATAAGCTTGATCACACGCTGGCAACCTTCGCAGTTGAATCGGTGCGGACGTTGTGTGGTCGTGACTGCGTTCGACGTTTGACAAGCAGGACAGGGAACACGTGGATAGGCGGTCCCCCCACGACGCGCAGCCGGATTCAATCGAGGGCTTGCAAAACCGGTGACCCACCAAATCATGGCGACTGCGCCCAGCGCCACACCCAAAAACAGAGGAGGATAGCCGAAGAACAGCATTAGCAAAACCACCGGGGCGAGAATGGTTTCAGCAAAAAGGTAGGTCCGTCGACGTTGGCGAGTGATGCGCATACCCACGGTAAAGACCACCAACAATGCGACGAGCGTGAGAATCGACAGTGTGAGCGGAGCATACACTGGGGATGATGTGGGCAAGGTGGCCAAGGTGAACGTTTCCGACTGGTCGATGCTCTCTCCGTGAAGTTCAACGCGGTCACCCCAAGGCATTCGAGAGACGGAGAAATCAAACGCGGTGGACTCACGAACGATGCTGCTGCTCAAGGCCGTGAGAGGCGTGGAGGTGGCTTCGAGGTGGATGTCCATGGCGCTCCAAAGAGGAGCAGGTTGAACCACGACAAAATTTCGGAGCAAGTCAAAGCGGACGCTGTCCGTGATCAATTCTGTGGTTGAAAAGCGGAGGGTCACGGGGTGGTTCACCACCGCATTCTTACCGTTCAAATTGACCTCAATCTTGATTTCGTTGAACGCCCGAAAGTCTCCGAGCAACTCCTCACTGTCGAGACCCATACCGGTGTTCAAGTACAACGGGCCGAGCGAAACGAGTTGACGCTCAAATTCGGAACGTTCCACTTCCTCAATGGCTCGACTGATTCGGTCTTCATCCGTCACCGCACCGCTGGCAAAGGCCCGAAGCGTGGATGAGAGAGCAGGGTTGTCATCACCGATATGATCCATTCCCCAGCGCATCCAAAACGCCATCTCATCATCAACTGTCAAGGTCGTGATTCGTTCGAGAAGCAATTCGCCACCTTCGCTGGTGAGGTGCATCTCAATATCAACGTCCAGTTGGCTTCCTGCCCCATCGGTCTTGAGTGGTTCATCTGGAGGATAGTATGTCCCCGTCCCTCCACCGGTATCAAAGGTCTCGATATCGAAGGTCGTTGACCCCTTGAGGGATGGTTGGCCCTGCTGGAATTCAAGTTCAACTTCAACATTGATTGTTTCTTCACCTCCACTGGCATCGGTCCATGTCCAGGTCACGCGAACTGCGTCACCTGCAGCCGTCTCAATGGGGTCGCCGGACACCAATGCACCGTTGACCCGAAGGACAATCGATTCCGACATGGCCAGCGTTGAGAGCCCCCATGGCGATTCAAGGCGGACGGCGACATAGACGTCAGATCCCTCGATTTCTGGTTCAAGCAACACCATATCCATGAGCGGAATGGTGGCTTCAAGACTTGAATCGTCATCTTCGCTGCCCCATAACAATTCGAATTGAGCGTCGCCTCCAGGGACACTGAACAGGATGGCCTGAGCCGTTAATTCAAGCTCAATGTTTGAGGAGCCGCTGGTGGTTAATTCATCGACTTCAATCTCAAAGGTCAGCGTACCGCTGCCTTGAGCCAGGAATGAAGACCCAGGTTGTGTTTCTGCACTGAAACTTTTCGAGCCGATGCTGATGGTGGCTGTAGCGTTGATTTGAACACCTGCGGCGTTGGACACCTCGTACTTCATCTGGAGAGTCCAGGTTGAACTTGGGATGACGCCTTCCCATGTATCAGGCAACAACCACCGGCCGAGGCTTTCTTGAGAGGAGATGGAAGTTTCGATGGCGACACTTTGTGCGTCTTCGCCGAGTTCCGACGAGAACGGCGTCAAACGTTTATTCGCGTCACTGCCTACGAGGTACAAGTCCACCGTGCTCGCATTGCAGCACACCCGAACATCGTTCTCATTCGCCGCCTGAGCGCTTGGCAAAAGAGGGCTGAGCAACATCAGCACCAAGAACCATGCCAAAATGGAAGGATAGCGCATTGGTCTCATGGCTACCAGCGAGCGCTGGCTCATAACTTCAACGCCTCATCGTGAGGAGGAAGGCCTCAAAGTGCCTTTTCGAGGAGGGCCCCAAGTTCTTTCTCAAAGAGCGTTACGAGGGCGTCACCGACTTCCCCTTGCAACTCGTCTGGCAGCAATCGTAATCCCAGTCGCGTAGCCGCCCGTGTTGCTTTCAACTCGGCGTAAATGCTTCGTGCCTTTGAATGGAAATAATACGCAACCGCCTCCTTGATTTCCGCTTTGAGTTCGGGATCTTCATCGACTTTCGCCCGAATATGGGCTTTCAGTTCATCTTTCACCAAGTCCCTGAAGGCTTCGATCACCAAATCTTCGGTTGACATCAATTCTTGGAGTTGATGTTGGATGCTTCCCGTCAACAATCGCTCAATCGCCATGATGTGGGGGGGACGCAGGAAGGCTTCAACCCGTCGCCTGTTCGTCCATGAGGAGTACACCGGTTGAAATCCACCCGTCAAGGACAACCGAAGCGTGCAGGCGGAGTTCATCAACTCCTGTGGGCCACTGTCGCTGAAGGAGGTGAACCTGACTTGCCAAATCAACGCGCCCGTCACCCACCACCATTCGGTGCCAAACCAATTCTTCCAACCGCGGCGTGGAGAGTTGTCCGGCTGCTAACGATGGCAGAACCAGTTCGCTCAATGCTGTCGTTCGAGCGTCCACATCCATCTTGCTCCAAGAACGCCGCAGCCGCTTGAGTTGGAGTTGTGACAGGCCCGGAATCATACCTTCTGCGGGCAGAGCGACCTCGGGAAGAGGTACCATTCTCACCGAACCTTCCTCCTTCAAATGAAGGATGACGAGGGAATGAATCGGGTCAACACTGGTATCAAGGCCTCCTCGCAGCCAAAGCCCCATGGAAGCATACGGTCGTAAGGAACGTACGCGGCGGCCATTGGGGGCCATGGCTGCAGCGAGAGCAGCGCACTGAATCACTGTGTCTAGCGCCCCTGATTTGATTTGATGCTGCGAGCCAAGGCGCAGGCGAGTTTTGAGCGGGACAAGGTTCAACGGCCCATCCAAGGACCGTTCTTCAACATCCCAGGTTTCTTCTTCCACGTCCAACACCACCACAAAACCGTGGTCGCTGTTGGGGATGGAGACACCCTCATCCCTTGGCCGATGGGACTTTGGTAAGAAAAAACGACGCTTATACCCCAATCCAAGGTCAAGACAAGCGGCCTCAATGAAACCCATTGCCAGAACACCTTCGAGGCTGGCAGGCGCATGAAGATGGAGATGGTCAGCGGCTAGCAAGGCGGAATGGCACGCCTTGAGATGTTCGGCGACGGGCTCGAACAACGGTGATTGAAGAAAATCACGCATAGGGCACCAGTTGTTGGTGGAAGGGGTCCTTGAAGAAGATGACCCTGAGGAACGCTTCACTCCACCATCAAGCGGAGTTCATCACGCTTGTATCTCCAGTTGCTGGGAAGGCGTCCTTCACCTTTGTAATAATTGGCAAGGCGGCGGATTTTTGATTCAGTGATCTCAAGGGCTCGCTTGTTGTGAATATCCTTGTTGTTGCCCGAACCCAAGTGATTGATGATGCCAACAGCTTGTCGCATGAGGTTCATCATGTCTTCAGGATAGGCGCCGCCGACACCGCTGTCTGCGAGGACTTGGCCAATGCGCTTGCCCAACACAAGGCGGGCGTTGGGAACAGCGTGTTTATCGCGCAAGATGGTGCCAATTTCTGCCGTGCTGTGACCGGCCTTTGCAAGGTCCAAAATGATGGACTGGATGGCATCCTTGTCGGTGTTGGACCATGAAGGGGCCTCTGTAACATGAGGCCGCGAGGATCCACTTTGGCCTTTTCGAGACTTGTACATTCGTGCCATGTTCACACCACCAAGCGGCCTTCCGACTTATCTCCCCTTCTTAATCACTCCGCACGGTGACTCGGGCCAGCGCAGCCTACTTTTTTCGCTGATGGGATTTGGCCAGTGTGCCGGGCGTACCGTTCCACTCCCATCCTGGGGCAACTGCACGGGCAAGTCCTACAGGCTGGCCACCTTGCATCACCAACAAATCTTCACCGGTTCGAACACCCGGATCTACCTTGTCGACGAGATGAGAAAACACATCACCCTTCCACGTGACATCATCATGGAGGTGGATGCAACGCAACGAACGGTGTTGATGGAGCACGTCAATGGCGGCACGGGAGAAGGAGAAAGCATTGCGGTCAATGGACCACACCGCCACTTGTGTCCCCTTGTGTTCGAGACGCCAGCGAGGAAGTTTACCCCGAACATCAATCTCACTGAGCCACCCATCGTTGAGCATGGTTTTACGAGCAACGCTCTTGTACGCCGATTTCAGGCGGAGACTGTTTTTCTGGTTGGCCAGGGCATACGTCTGGATGGCATCCTTGACTGCAGCCTTGAGTCGCTCAAGTGATTCGTGGTGGGTGGAACCTTGACCCTGACGTGTGTTGACCACCTCAACATTAAGAAACGAAAGGTCCGTGTCCGTGTGGTTGATGATGCGGCGATATCCATTGCGTTGAACCATCGCCTCAATCATTCGTTGGACCCGTAAACGTTCATCTTCAGACCAATCACCTGTGACGGGAATGTCGTAATGGCCTGCCGGCCAGACATCTTCGAGGTCGCGAGGTACGAGCCCAAGGGGAGAGGTGACCATCACTTCGTGGCAGGCAGTGGAACCGATGGCTCGGATGAACTGTGTGTGCGTTTTTGACAGGCGGTAGGGTTTGCGAGCCGAGCAGGGCAGCAAGATCATCACGTCGCTTACCTCCTTTGGAGTCGTGTATGCCTGGGTGATGAAGGACTCCCAACCGACCACCAACGGGTCGTCGAACACGGTTGGCGAATAGCAGGGAAACACCGTGGCGGCATCGACATGGACATCCAAGACATCGTCGTGCTGAGCCATGAGAGCATGATGAATACGTAAGTGCTCGACCAGACGTGGGCTTGTAAGAGATTGTTGTGTGGCCAATGTGGCAAGTGTGCCTTGTTCAAGGGCCGCTCGAACCTCATCCAAGGCCTTCATCCAGTGGTAGGCTTGGGCCTCCATGGAGGACGTTTCATGGCTCAAAGGGAAACGCGGTCCGTTGAGCGTGAGTAAGGCCCCGTGGGCTGAGGCCTCTCGGCTTCGAGCCATATCGAAGAGGTCAACACCCATCAAGGTCAGCGATGCGATGTTGTCGGGACCCGCCAAACCCGGCGTCCAAAGCAATGCCCCGGGAAAACGGCGTTTCAAGGTCATAATGGCTTGGGGAAGTTTTCGCGATTGCGAAGCGAGTTGAACCGCATCGGTGAGCACCACAATTTCAGGGGACAAGTCAGGATTCATGAGTTCATCATCGTGATGCATTCGTTGCCAAGATACTGGGAGCAAGGCCGAGGTCCCTTGTGCTTCACCGGCGTTGGCTTCCTCAAGCGATGGAGGCAACACATGCCCGACCGTCACGTTGTATGCGGGAGACGGTGCATCAAACAAGGGAGGACAAAACGGACCACGACTTTCAACGGCGAGTTGACCCGGCAGATCATTAGTTGTTGTTGAGGAAAACGGGGCGTATTCGAGCGGGAGATTTGGGTCTCCGGCCAAAAGAACCAACCCCGGTGTACGGGATACCGGCTGTTTCCGGTCACCCAAGCCCCAAGAACGAGCAAAGCGATGCCGGTGCAACACGGTACGACCCAAAGCATCGGTCATGTTTGGGCGTGACAACTCCGCTTCTTCAAAGGTTTGAAGCGCGCAAGGCGGTTGATTTGAAAGAGGCCATCACCACGCAGGAACATGATGTGGGGGTTGGTCGGGCGCAAAGCAGCCTTCCTTGCCCTCCTCTTATCGATGAGCAGCACACTCGGAATGCTTGGCCACGCTCAAGCGTCAGGGATGGCTGAACCTGATCTTAGCCTTCATTCTCTCCATGTTCAACCCGACCAACCTTCGACGCTGAACCTTGACCTTCCCGCAAACTCCGCTTCGTTGGTCGCATGGTCCTGCACCTCCTGCACGGTGACAGGATCTGGGGAGGGGACCAACTTCACACAACACGGCGAATCCTTGTTGACCATGGATACGGACGAGGCAACCACGATCGTTCTCACCCTTGAATCGAGTTCGACCGAACAGGTTGCTGTGTGGGTCGTCAAGGACGTGGACAAAACGTGGCCGACGGTTCGCCCTTCCCCACAAGAAAGCGTCCCGTTGACCGCCTTAGCAAGGTGCGAGCCAATCGGAGTGTGTTTGGATGGACCTTCTGGTAGCCTCACTACCAATATCTCAGCTGAGGACAATGCCTTCATGACCACAGGGCGCGTGAGCACAGGACAACCCGCTTTTATCGTCATGGAGGTCAACGACGGAGACACTGTCGAATGGCAATGGCTTGCCAGCACGGCTAACACCACCTTGACGATGTATTTGCAGAATGAATCGCACGAATGGATGCACCTGCCGACATCCCCAACGCATGGCGTCCGTTCGCCGATGACAAGCACTTCACCCACAACATCGTGGTGGGTTGCCAATCAAACAGGACGGTTCATCGCTCGGGTATCAACCGACGCTCCCGCTTCGACATGGGTGGCGAACGTCGTCCTCCATCCAGCAACGCCTGTCCGCAGCCTGATAGGTACCCCGCTCAGCGAGGGAGCATCCCTCATCGGCCACGGAGTAACGACCAGTCCGTTCGATTGGAACGACACTCAAGCCCTTCGCATTACCTCGTTCACGCCACAGATGACATTGATCGTTGAACAATTGATGGACGGCTCATGGTCCCAAAGCACCAATGTCACCCTTGGTGCAAACGACGTCCACTGGATCTACCCATACCCTGATGTTTCTGGCGGCCGATTGACCGTGTTGGGGGCGCCTGTGTTCCGCATGGACCTACGAACGAGTTCTCTAGCTGATGCTCAAGACAAGGAAGCCCCCTCCTACACCCCCAACGACATTCACAACGCTACTGCTTGGCCGTCAGTGAATTTGTCCAGCGCCACCAACGCTTCATTCGCCCTTTCAGTTCACGACACGGTTGATACCTTTCTGTTTGAAGTAGAAGGTTGGGAAGATTCGATTCATTTTGTGCAATTCACGGTTGATGGTGATGTCGAAGGGCTTGAACTTCAACTCTGGGACATAAACCAAAACGATGGATCAGTCTTGAACACCGACATCACCCGACCGGTGAATGGGCAATTGAAAATTGGCCTTCAGGTAGGAAGGGGGACGCATGTACTCCAACTTCGGTTCCAGAATGATTCAAGCGTGACCCAACATCTTTGGGGTGACCACGTTGAATCACGACCCTACTCCATTCGACCGGTCTATTCCCTCATTGATGAAGGTGAAGAACCGTGGTTCCCGCCCAGCGAAGAGGCCGAGTTTTGGGGCTCTGTCGCCCGATGGTTTCTCGGCATGCTGTTCCTTGTTCCTGCAGTCTATCTGTTCATCCTTTTGCGGTCATCCAAAATCAATGCTGCATCCGTGGCCGAACTGAAAGAACGCCTTTCTTGGTACACACAACGTCTAGATGACGGTCAAGCATCGGTAAAATCAACACGCGTCGACCTCGCACAATCGCTTCACGCAGTGGCTCAACTCGAGTGGGAAGAAGGAGTGGCGGCATGGGGAGAACCCATCCTCCACCACCAAACAGATGCTCTCAGCATGGCCGTTTGGGAGGTGGATTCACGGTTAGCCTCCGTGCCCGGTGCCTGGCCGCTGGTGGTGGGCATTCATGTCCATGAAGGCCAATGGGACCTTGCAGCCCTGCGATTCGACGCCCCTGAGGGGACTGCGTTCTCCGTTGTCCATGTTGAGCCTCGATTCCTTTTCCAGGGCGAGGAAATTTTCCTCGACACCGTGTTGGAAGGTCAGCGAACCTTCGTTCTCGTTGAATTGGAGGGTCTGGCATCCATGGTTGATGTGGAATTGAACGGACGAATCAGCAACGAGCCGTTTGCGGCCAAAATGCCAACGACCCTTCATCGTTCATCGGCCGTTTAAGAAGAGCGACGGCGCGCATCAGCGTCTTCAACGATGGTGGATTGAATGTCATCGGGCGCCAAGTCGTTGCGCAAACCTTCGAGGGTTTTCCGATGGGCTTTGCTGACTTTCTTTGGCATGTGCAATTTCAACAGCACCACCACATCGCCTCGACCGTTGCCACGCTGCCGAGGCAGGCCCCGTTTACGAATTTCGACCGTCTCGCCAGAAGTCGAATAGGGTGGGATGACGATTTGAAGTGGCTTCCCATCGAGATGTGGCAGTTCAACCGTTGTCCCCAAAAGAAGGTCTGCGTAGCCGAGGGGCAAGGACATGATCAGATCAGATCCGGTGCGCTCAAACCAGGCATGCGGCTCAACTTCAACCTCGATGAACAAATCACCAGGCTCGCCTCTGCCTTGCGGTGCAGGTTCGCCCTTACCACGCATCCGAAGGCGGGTACCTGATTCAGCCCCCTCGGGAACATTGAAGCGCAACGTGTTGGATTTGAGTTCCTGGCCCTGGCCCGAACACGCGTTGCAAGGAGTCTGATACACTTGGCCTCGGCCTGAACACGAATCACACGCTTGAACCGATTCTTGGATGAAGGGGCCAACCTGTTGCCGCACTCGCACCTTGCCTTGACCGGCACATGCATCGCAGTTCACCACATCCCCTCCTTCTGCCCCCGTGCCATCGCATTCGTTGCAAGGTTCTGGCAAATCAATGACTACCTCTTGTTCAGTTCCGAGGAGAACGTCTTGAAGTTGAATCGAATGCCTGAGGAGAATATCACCGCCTCGGCGTGTTTGGTTACGGCGGGAACCGCCTCCGAAGAACGAGGAAAAGAAATCGCCACCAAGAATGTCATCCAAATTGATGTTGAAACCTCCGCCAAAACCACCAAACGGACTGCCCTGCGGACCGTCATGGCCAAATCGGTCGTAATGAGCGCGTTTTTGTTCGTCCGAGAGCACGGCATAGGCTTCCTGAATTTCCTTGAACCGTTCTTCTGCATCCTCTTCGGAACTTCTGTCCGGGTGATACCGTCGGGCAAGTCGCCGAAAGGCATTCTTCAAATCGCTGGCTGACGCACTCTTATCGACACCGAGGATGTCGTAGTAGTCCCTCTTCTCCGCCACGGTTCGCCCCGTTAGTGCCTGCTGAAGACCCTCTTTCAACCTCACGCTTCACTCATCAAAGGTCCAAACCGCATTGCGGACAGAACCTCTTGTCGGACCCGACCCTCGCTTGACATCCACGACACACCGGTCCTGCATGAGCGAAAGCGGAATTTGATGAAGGATTCGCACCCATCATAGCCATGCTTTCAAGGGATTGGGTGGGCACCGCAGGAACCGTTTTTTCATCAAAGGCGGGAGTCTCCTCAAACACGGCACCAGAGGTTGAAATGATTGTATCAATACCCCCTTCGTCGCTCATTGTCGTCATACTGACATCCGTTTCATCCTCTCGTTGACCCATACGAAGAGGCGCGACCGGCCGTTGAGCAACAACAGGCGTGGCTTGTGAGGCGGCTTCAAGCCGCTGGATTCGGGCTGCTTCTCGCCTTGCACGACTGTCAACGCCGAACCAGCCAGCGACTGTGTCCAGAAATCGATCCATCGGACCAACGGTGCGATGGGCACCAACCGTTCGGTCGACGCCTTCATCATCGAAGGATTGCAACCCCTTGACTCGCTCATTTGCTTTGATGATGTGCTGCTGTTCTGAAAGCATGGTCACCTCGACCTTCGCGTCCTCGTTCAACTCCAACTCGGGCGACTCCGGTGCCAATGCTCCAACGTCAGCGCCCATCCTTGATTGCGTCACCGAATCCATTGTCCCGTCCAATTGAGCATTCGTTTCCCACAAGCCTTGTTCCTCAGCCTGATACACATGACGAATGCTTCGCATGGCTTTCGCACGGTTGTATTCGTGATCTTTGACCACCTTTGTTCGTCGAAAAACAAGGAATCCGAGAGCGATGGCGAGACCATACCACGCGACCATGAGGCGCGGCTCCACCTCGAACATGGCTCTCAACGGAGGGAGAGAGAAATGCGTGGCACCCATCACCAAGAGGGGAAACACGCTCATGGCGCGAGAGGACAACGACCCGGGTGATACCATGCTTTTCGTCTCCACTTGGATGAACCTTCGTCATGTATCTATTGGCTTTGTGTGTTCAGGCACGGTCGGTTGGCATCCGCCCTTGACGAAGCAGTCCGTCGACCAACCCTATGGAAAAACTGGTGTGCAGCATGACCAAACAAAGCGGCACACCGAAGAGGGCAAGCGGCGAACGAAGCCGCACCATTGAACGAAGACCCACGCCACAAAGCACGAAGCCATACATCGCCGCTAACACCCACCACATCGAGATGTTCGTAACCCACATCGTTGCCGTTGAAAGAGCACCCAACCACGGCAAAAATTCCTTCCATGACGCGCGTCGTGGGTGTTTTTTGAGCACTTTGGTTCGCCAAAAGCCATAGCGGTGGCCCATTTTCCACCACTTTAACCATCGGTCTCGCTTGTGCATTGCAACAACCGGAACTGGGGAGCGATAGAGGGCATAGCCTGCATCGAGCATGCGCATTGAAAGTTCACTGTCTTGACTCGTGATGAAGGCGGGATTCCATCCGCTGACGGCTTCGAGTGCAGAACGTCGGTGCATGACGAATGCTGGTACCTTCGTTGGTTCGATGGATTGAATGCGATGGAACTGCCCGCCACTCTGCGCCAATGGAGAGGCGAGGGCTGCATCGATGTACTGAGAAAGTCGGTTGGGTTGTTGGGAGGCTGGTTCAACTTGCACACCCACGCCTGCCAACGACGCCCCCGCCAAAGCTTCGCAGGCAGTCCAAGCGGTGCGGCGTTGAGCGATGTGGTCGGGGTCAACTTCAGCATGCCCGATCATTTCCACAAGAAATTCGACGCTATCTGGAAGAATCTCAAGAGCGAGATTTCGGGCATGGGCGACGGTGCGTTCGGGGTTTGAAACCAGCAACAATCGCGGAAATGATGGTGAAGTATGTAAGGCGGCCAGCTTCTCCACGCGTTCGACGGTGTCGTCCGTGGAACCGCCATCAAGGACCAGAATCATATGCGAAGCAGGATCCACGCTTTGATGAAGCAACGAAGAGAGGCAGGCTTCGATGTAGGGCGCTTCGTTGAACACGGGAATGACCGTCGCCAAATCCGGCTTGCCTTCATCGCCCATGTTGGCGGGTGCGAGGGGCGTCAATTTGACCCCTTCCCCATTCCAAAGCGTTCCCTTATGTTCTTGACATGGAACCAATCCGTCAGGACATGGTGGATGGACGGCTTCGATTAACCGCCGTTGGCGAAGGGCTCAGCACTTCGGTTCACACCCACCTGCGAGGGGCCGATTCACCACAGGCTGTCATTCAGGCCTTGACCTCGCTCTTTCCAGACATCATCCTTGAGGCGATGGAACCCGAACCCGTGTTCGGAAAAGCCATTGATTCACAATGGCAGCACAACGATGTCTCCATGGCGACGTTCCTCCAACGTCTCCACGACCAGCGCATACTGGACACTGCTCTTGATGCAATGTCGATAAATCTGGATGGCAAGAGAACTTCGTTTCGAATTTCTCGCTTGGCTGCTTGTGCCGGCAAAATCTCGTTCCCAATACCAGGAGAAACACCGCTTGGCGGGGTCATCACCGTCGCTCTTGAGGGAGAAGGGCTCGAGGATTGGTTGCATGCCGCAACGTGGCATGCAGGCCGCAGTCAAGTACCACGCACCATCAACGACGAACGGTCCATGGGCGCCGACGGCGAGGCTCAAACGTGGATTTGAGGAACGGTACGAAGGAACGTCATCATTTCCCCATCCCTTCCAGCCCATCTCCGTTCATCAACCGAATCAGGATGAACCCATTCAACCCGAGCATGGTCGCTCAAATGCAGGCCGGTCAGGCCGTTGGTCGAGGAACACTGTATGAGATGAACAGAAAAGGTTTGGTTGCCCACTGTCCGCTGCCAAACGCCGAGCAAATTGCTCGGATCAACATCAAGGTTCAATTCTTCTTTCATTTCCCGCATCAATGCCTCTGCCAATGGCTCTCCCTCTCGGCACTTACCGCCGGGAAACTCCCAGCATCCCGGATCGGTTCCGCCTTCATGCCGTTGGGCAACCAAGACGCGTCCTTGATTATCCATCATGCACGCAGCAACGACGGGTATGGAAGGCGGAGGGTGGAGAAGATGGGCACAGGTCTGCTTGACAAATTCGACCGCCACGTCAAGAGGTGTGTTCTCTGCGCTTGGAAGATGAACAAACAAGCACGGTACCCTCGTTCGAGAGGCAAGGGTCAAACCAAGGGCGGAGAGCGTTCGGTAGTATGTTTCGTTGCAAACAAAGGCACCTGCATCGAATGACTGGTCAAAACGTGTTGGAAAATGATCTGCATTCCACGTCGAAACATCGACCGGACACCCTTGGTGGCCGCCCTCATCGAGATACTGTTGGTGAAGTTGCCTTCCTTGGTTGTCGGCTATTCGCATATCGAGGCGGTTCTGGGCCAAGCGTTCGAGGCGGGGGCTTTGGCACGACTCACAAAGGCCGAGATGGACGATAGCGTCCCATTGTTCGCCCTGCTCAAGCCTTCTCGCTATGGCTTTGGAGCCCGGTTCGTCCACGCTAAGAATGGCTGTCTCGAGGTGAAGCGGCGACTCGTTACCCGTCACGGGGTCGGGGAGTGCAACCAATCCGTGGAGGGCCTTAGCAACATCAGCACTGATGTTGATGGTGTGCTCGCCGAAGGGTTCGAAGCCAGTGACGAGAAGCCTCAGGGAGTAATTCATCATGGAAATCGCTGAACACGCCCACTTTTCATGTCTGCGACGGTTGAGGGGCGTCATCTTCACAAACCAAGGCTTTAGTCAGTGGGCATGGAGGAGGAATTGGTGGTCCAGCTGGCCCCT
The DNA here is from genome assembly GCA_038148515.1 of Candidatus Poseidonia sp. GTDB lineage: Archaea > Thermoplasmatota > Poseidoniia > Poseidoniales > Poseidoniaceae > Poseidonia. The sequence goes on from JAYQVP010000006.1 coordinate 34,065, forward strand.
GAACATCCTCAATCCAAAACCGGCTTCCTTCCCGTCAGAATGCTGAGGGAGATATGGCGTGAAATCACCTTTGGTGTTGGGACATGGGGGGCCCTTCGCCCCTTGGTTGCCGCAGTACTGGCACTGGTACCGTTTCTGTTCATCGGCCAACACTTCAATCGACAACACCGGCGTGCTGTGGATTGGACATTACTACAGGTGCCATTGGCCTTAACCATCGTGTTTTGGTTGGCCCTCTACGCCTGGTCAGTCTTTGATGCCTGGAGGGATGCAGTGGCTTCCATGGGCCAACTTCAGGGCCAGAGTTGATCACGAACGGCAATGGAACCGTCGGCGAGTCCAGCGAGGTCATTGAGGTCATCTGCATCAAACTCGTTGGGCAAGTCTCCAAAAACGAAGTTCAACAAATCCGTCGATTCAACCGCCCAATACATCACGGAGTTGTCGTTGTTTGAATGACCGGGATGCTCTGGATCTTCATGGTTCACGGGCGAATCGTAGACCAGATTCACGAGCCCAAGCAGATGCCCTACTTCGTGAACGATGACGCTGTTCTCAACATCCTCAACCGACGGTCGGCCAAACGGGCCGTCAGCCTCGCTGATGGCGTCACCGAACAAGGCAACCGTCGAAGCATCCACCGCCACACCCAACACGGAGTTTTCAGCATACATCCCGGATGGAAAAATCAATTGCCAATGCAAGGTGTTCTCATTCTGCGGCGAGGTGTCCTTGAACTCCCAACCGAGGCGACGCACGTCATCGGCCGTCCAATCTCCATCATGGTCAAAGTTGACTTCGTTGAATTTTAATTGGATGCCGTTGGGTTTGTCACATACTTGTTCGAGCCGGTCGATCAACATGTCCGTGCTGCTGCTCATCGGCCTATAACCTGGTTCATGATCGATTTCAATGACCATCGATGTGAACGTCGTTGACCGCAAACAGGCAAGAGTCAACCCGCCGGGTACGCCCTTCTTTTCAGGCAGGAGGTCCAACCCATCGTCACCCAGGCAACCTGAAAGGGGCAGAAGAACCAGCATCAATGAAAGGACGACCACCGAAAGGCGTCCGTGAGACATGGCACTCGGTAAGGTTTGATGTTTTTCAATCCCGTGTTCACCAGTCATCGGGAATTTCGACGGGTGAGAACAACTGTCCAGGTCCGGTAGCACGGGCCAATTGACTGCGGACCAGATGTTCCCAAGCACGCAGGGCCAAAACAGCGTCGACAACAGTAACATCGATTTCAATCAGCGTGACTCGAATCAAGGTTTCAAGGATATCCATACGTTGGTGGTCCACAATATCCATCACTTTGTCAAGTGAAAAACTCGAGGATGAGGCCACGGATTCCATGTCCAAAGGCCATGGCGAGGCAATGCGTTCGGATACTGTTTGACCGGTATGTTGGAGATGTTGTTCCAAGGTTTCCATCAAACGGCCCAAGTGTTTCGCCACCACCAACGACACTTCCACCAACGGCATATTCAGTTGGTTGACGAGGTTCACAGTACGCTCTTGCAGAACGACAAGGCCGTCCACCGAGGTTTCGTCGCTCAACGAGTCACCCCTCGTCACTTCCGAAGGGCGTCGATGTATTGCCAACCGTAGGAGGCCCATTGCTCATCGCTCCAACCTTCGGGCAATCCGGTAGGCGGCAGCGGCGGAGGTTGAGACCGGTCGAGAGCCGGGGTGACAACAGGCTGTGGGGGCACAGCGGGCATCGGTGCTGGTGGTGTACCTGGAGCAGGCGGTGCTGCAGGGGCCAACTCCGGGACGGATTTGTTGGCGTCCATTTGTGCGGCGACAACATCGGTTTGGTCAGCCAGTTCTTCCTCTGATTCCGGAGCGAGGAGGCGCCGGCGCAACACTAAGGCATACATGCCGAAGGATACTGAAGCCAAGGCGATGATGAACAACGAGACGCTGAAGACATCCGTAGTCAATTGTTGCGAAAGAGCAGCACCGTCTCGAATTGTTTCTTCTTTGACCAACAATGAATCCACGGTATGACGGTCCATTTCAACCCCGTCCACAAGAACAAGGACTCGGTACTCGATGGAGGAACCGACCGGTGAGGAGGCGACCACACTGAGCGAGGCGGTCAGGGCACTGCCTGCGTTGGCATCAAGCGAAGCAGCGGCGACCGTTGACCAGAAACCGCCGTCCACGTGTTGTTGAAGGGCAAACTCAACCTGGCCGTTACCACCAAGGTTGGTTGCAGTCACAACCATCGTTGCCTGTTCGCCTTCGTACGGGCTTGGGTTGTCCCATTGGAGCCTGGTCCCTTCATCTTGCAAATCAATGCGTGGGCCGAGCAAGGCCAACGGCCATGAGGCGAGCGGGGTGTTGATGGAATTGGACACCGTATCGTATGGGTTTCCGGCTTCGTCCGATCCTGAAATCCACACGTCGACCGTGTACGATGGCAAGAGGGTTGTTGCCCCCGAATCCGTGAGATCGAGGTTGCCGCTCCAGAAATACTGCTGACCGAACGGCGTGATGTCGGGGAGTAATATGCTACCTCGTGTAATCTCAGCCTCTCCCGCCTTCACACGGTAGTGCAGGACTGCTGCCTCGTTGAGGTTGAAACCGTTTTCGTCGTTGGTGATGAGAATGACTTCGAGATTGGCGGCGGAACCAATGGAGATGGGTGAACCCACCGGAACACCGTTGAGTGAAACGCTGTCGATGGTTGGACGGGTGCTGTCAACAGCCAATCGAACACGCGGCGAAAAGGATGTCTCATCCAGTGCCAATCCCGGCAAATCATCGAGGCTGAGACGCAGGTCCAAACGGCCCGAGCGAACCGAGGGCACCAGCAAGTCAAGGGTGAATTCTCCGTTCTCTCGAGTGGACGTTCGCCAGTTGTGCTGGAAGTCGCCGAACACCACGTCAAATGAACCCGGGGGGGCTGGCGTTTCGTCTTCAGAAAAGAGGACACGACCAGAGACACGAAGTGCTTGACCCGCTCCGATGATGGATTCGTAATTCTCAGCGGAATAGTGATTTTCGCTGTTGCGCAACTCGATGGCTCGAATATGTCCCGGTTCGGTGTCAAATCGGAAATCATTGTCGAGGCTCCACAAATCGTCACCGAGTCCTTCCTCCACCTCAAAACAAGGTGTGATTTCGTTGTCGTTGCATGGCATATCCGTCACCCGAACCATCGGGATGAAATGGGCGTCACCGTTGGTGTCAAAGGCTTCAGGGAACAGCCAAGTCAATTGGAATCGGGCTTGAATCACCATCACCGAATCGTTGTTTGGTTCCAATTCTACACTTGAGTAGAGGTTGGAAACAGCGATGTAATTCGACCCCGATTCCATGACGGCGACGGGCAGTCCATCAAGGCCCTCCGTCAGGGAGATGAACAGCGAGGATTCCTCGTCATCAAAGTCACCACCCAATGCCACTTGAACATACTGAATATCCCTCCACCCGTTCATGTCGCCCAGTTTGATTTGAGCGGTGTAGGGGATTCCGGGATGCAGAGGTTCGTAATCATCGTGACCGACGATGGAAGAGTTGCCCAAATCGACGTAAGGCTCGAATTCTTGACGAATGTGGTATGTCACCAGGTCGGCATCCCAGTCGGGCAAGACTTCACCCGGGCGGTAGCCGCAGGTGATGGAGGATTGAGGGCAAACTGGTCCTCGTCCCATGGCCACTTCGTTATTTTGTTCGTCTTTGCCGGAGACATAGAAGGAAACGCGTTGCTTGTGCAACAGCATGGAATCATCGATCAGCCCTTCAAAGATATTCAATCCGCCCGCCCTTGTTTCTGGCGAAGAAAGCGTGATCATCTCATACTCGTCTTCGTTGGGCAAGCCGTCAAAGTTGTAGTCCATGCAGCCGATGGCATCGCTGGCTTTGCAACCAACCCAGTAATGCAGGCTCAGTTGTCGGGGGGGGTCAACAGAATCTTGCACGACAATGGACACCGATTGACCAACACCGGTTGCACCAGCGTGACGTTCTGAACCGTCGATAGGCGTGGCGCTCAAGACAAGCGGCGAATTCCCGTCGAGAATCAAACGGATGCTGTTGTAGTTCGGATTGGAGTAGGTCGAGCCGTTTTCAAGGTCAACAGCCTGAACGTAGAAAATCATCCCGCCCGGAGTTGATTCAATGGGAGAAGCGAAGGTCATGTTGTACGCACCGAAGGCAGGATTCGCCTCTTCGTACAGGACCGTGGGTTCGCCAATGGGGTCGCCATCGTACGTGACGTTTTGGCCGATGACGCGCATCGTGAAACTCCCAGAAGGCGGCATCAACTGCGAATCTTGGAAGTGAATGGAGCCGCTGAAGCTGAGATTAAAACCGCCACGTACCCAATCCATCGGATACAGTTGGCGCCCGGTCTCCTCCCAAACTCGCAGCCCATCGAGTTGAATGTCGTTCTCCACGACAAGTTCCATGCTGGAAGTGGTCCATTGGTCAACTGCGATTCCAAGGTCATCGTGCACGGATACGATGGCTTCTGTGCTCGCCTCATCGTTCCAGGACCAGTTCACCTTGGTGGGCATCCAAATAGAAACAACACCTGCAGCGTCTTTGGTTGATGTGCAGTTGGCGGCGTCGAACACCACAATGCCTCCAGCATCGTTGTTCACCGTGCAGGTGTCGCCACGTTCCCATGTGAACGCGGGGTTCTCTCCATGGGTGTGTTCTATGGCAACGGTGGCCTTGGTGACGCGATCGACTTCATCACCAGGTGCTACACGGGTGATGAAATTTCGATAAATCCCATCGGGTGCTGCTAATCCACCTTCAAAGGAAGCGTCGATGGCCCTCGTTTGCATACCGTAGGTCACGTCAATGTTGGAAATTTTCACTCGACCGGAACTGGCTGCCTTGACAGCGATCGGGATGTTCACTGTCCCCTCCCCGTTTTCGGGGATGTGGAAATTGAACGCATCAACCAATGTTGGGGCTTTCTTGACAATTTCACCCACGGGTGAATCGTCGGATACAGCCACTGAAGATTCGTTGAGGAAGATACTGGACTCCCAATCATAGGTACCATCCCCGCCGATGTCAAGCATCGGCCGATCGGGGTAGCCCTCTTCGTATTCCAAAACGAAGCGGTCGAGAACGGGCGTTAGGGTGACATCGTTGGTCGTGAAGAAAACAGCATATCGCAACGTGTTCCCAGCCGCTTCGGTGGAGAAACTCGTTTCGGCGTTGTTGATGGCGTCCAACCATGTACTACCGTTGTCGTTGGAAACAACGACCTGAAGGGTGGTTCCTGCAGGAACATCCGCGGTCCATTGCGGTCGTACTTTCCCAACCTTGGTCCCTGTGTTGAAGGGTGGAGAGGTCCAATCTCCGCTGGTCGTGTACGCCGTTGCGTATTGGATATCAACCCACCAAGAAACGGCGCTGGAGCCAATGAGTTGGGCTTTCCACACGAGTTCCTTGCCAGGGTGGTCAAAGTGGATGGTCGAGTTGGACTCCACCTCCTCCCAGTGGGTGCCGTTATCCGCCGAAATCCAGTAGTCCACTCGGTCGCCTATCGAGGCTGCTGACCAGTAGGTTTGCACGTTGGCCGAAAGGATATCTTCGCTTGATGCGACGACATCACCGTACCAGGTGGTCGTCCCAGGAGCAGGAGTTGTTTCATAGAGCCAACCCGTTCCGAATTCGCGATAGTAAAGGGTCGAGCCCGACCATGACGAGTAGCCGCAATCGACGGTGAGGAATCGTTCTCCATCGAATTGCAAACCGTAGCCCAAGCGGGAAATTTGACGTACCGTCGATTCTGGAATCAAAGCCGATGATGTGCCTGAAACCTTCCATGCTTCGAGTTGGTCTCGGTCGTTGTAGTACTGGTCCTTTTGGCAACGCATGTAGAAGGTGGAACCGTTAACTTCCAAACCACGAAGCATTTGTTTTTGATTGCTTGATGTGCTTCCGCCGCATTCCCAATTCGATCCAGCAGAAGAGGTGTACGAGTAGAACTCTTGGCTCCGGGTATAGGTTGAGGTGCCATCACCTGAGAAATCGTAAGCGTAGAGTCGGTTCATAGCGTTGTGCGCCACCCATACCTTCCCAGTGTCCCGGTCGTAAGCAATACCCGTGTACTCGCCCACCGAGGGAGAGATGTCATAGGAGTCAATGCAGGTCCATGTATCGTCACGAGAAATGTCCATTTCGAGAACGCGGTGATAATTGACAGGTGCCGTCGAGCCGTAGGAGTAGCGGTAACCTGAGAGAATTCCAAACATCCGCTCGTCGTCGGTCACCGTCCAATCCCTGAAGCCGTAGTAGGCATAATACGAGGATGAATGCTTCTGAGGCAAGGTGCACGAGGCCTGCTCAAGTGTGATGGTGGACTCGCGCGTAGCGTTGTTGGGATAAAGACGCTGGACAACGTTATGGAAGGTCGATGAAGACCACGTCGAGAGGAAGAGCCAATCGTGATGTTTCATGATGGCCCCTTGGCTTTGGGCGTTGAAGCTACCAGATGTCAGCGTGAGTTGTTGGGAAAAGAGAGACTCCGTAGCGTTGGACGTGTGAGGTTGTCGAAGCGCAAACGAACCGTTGTCCAACCAAGCGTCCGAGTTCGGATGAACGTAGGCATCGTTGCCGTGCGGTAGGAAGCGACGGCTGGTGTTGTCCATCGCCAAGGTCAAGTCACCGCTTCGATCGTCGACGTTGCTCTCTGCTCCTCGAATCCAATGCACGCGATCGTCGGCCACCACTTGGGACCACCCGGTGGCGGAGGCTCCAGACAGAGTCATCGTCACATCGGTCACCAACGCGCCTTTGGGTAACGAAACACTCGCACCCATGTCTGGATTAGCCCCTTGATACAGGGCGATGTATTCGGTGGTGCCGTCCGCAAATTCGTACACGTGTCGAGTACCAGGTCCTGCCTCTGCAGTGGGGGCAATCCACGTTGCAATAGGTCCGAGCGGGGTCAAAACCATGAGGGCGACGAGGAGCAACACGACGCCGTGCGAAGAACTTCGATGCTTTCCGCTACTCTGCATAGATGCAAGACAGCCGACATAGAATTTGAACCATGCGGTTCACGGACAGGTGTCTTGTTCTCATGAGGTGCGCCGAGAATCGTAACGAATCGGGGAAGAATCCCCCCGAATTCCATCTTCTTCATCGTCATTCACTTCAAACCAATCGCTCATCCAATCGCCATCTGTGTCCCAATTCATCGGGTTGCTCCCTTCGGCGAGGTGGTCGTCGTCAAAGTCAAGCATGTACCACCCAAACTCGTACTCGCCGACGCCCCGTACTGGCGGAGTGTTCGGAGAACCGGTGTAGTATATCTCCCAAGCATCGGTTCGATTGCCAGCCATGAGCACGACGTCATCAACGGGATCAACCGTCAAGAAATCGACGTCATTGTCATCAACGATGTAACCGTATTGCCGGTCGTTGCCACCAAACCGGTCCAACTTTAGGTAGTTCAGGACCAACTCGTTGGGTTGGCCCAATCCCAGAATAGCCGCCCTGAACTGCCAACCTTCGCTCACTGGGCTGCCGTCGTAGAGCAACCCACTCAAACGAACGGCGTTCGGCGAGGAGTAGTCGCTGTCAGTTATAGCATAGAATTCTTGGAAATTCGTGTAGGGCGTGTAGGTACAGCCCGCACCGGTGCAATCCCAGTTGCCGTCTTGGTCGGGGTCGGCATTGGCGTCGTCGGGGTCTGCGGGGTTCAATGTAAACCAAGCATAATCGAGGTCGGGCCGCCCCAATGTCCCGCTTGTTCCGTCGAGAGAAAGGGGCAGACAGGACGATGTGCTGGTGGTGCAGGCACCGCCGTTAGCGACATCGATGTACTGGACCTGGATTTGGAGATAGGAACTGAAATTGTCGTTGCTTTCATTCCATCCAAGTTTGTATTCGTACCAATCGGGCAACATGTCACCATCGGTGTCGTTGTCGCTCGGGTTTGAACCGTACTTAAACACCTCACGGCCGTCCGAGAGATTGTAATCTCGGACGTGCGATGTGACGGCTCCGTTGACCACAGTGGTGAGGAAGGTTACAGCGTCCTCGTCGCTGTCGTTCAAATCAGGGCGGGTTTGGTTGTCATATTCCATCCAATTTGTGAACGGTAGGTCCCCAATGCCGTTCTGGATGACGACACCCGAGGGGGTGAAGGCACGGTCTTCCCAACGCCCTTGCGAGGCAGGAATGTCGAAACTTGTGCGGTCATACCAGCCGTCATGGTCGCCATCGTACGCTACGTCCCATGGATTGAGCGGATTTGCGGCCCAGTGGTTGGCGGTGGTCGTGTCGTTGAGGCCAAAAATTGCGTAACAGTATTCCCACCCGTCTGGAATACCATCGCTGTCCGAATCAGGGTGCGTTGGGTCTGCTACGCCTCGCAGACTGCGGTTGAAATTTTCACTGTCGAATTCGTTGATGGTATTCATGCGATCTTGCGAGCTTTGCCCCTTTCGAATGAAATCTTGGTACAAGGCTCCTTGCGCTTGAATCAAGGAATAACCGAGTTCCTCTTGGTATGCAAGCATGGCGTCTTCACCAAAGTCAATGATGCCAAGATTCGAGGGGACCGTGTTTCGATTCAGGTATTTCCCCCATGTCCGCGATTCCCATTCCCGGAGGTTGCTGAAGGTTTCATTGGCGTCGATGGCTCCGTCGCCGTTGCAATCGAAACTGTCTTCATCCGAATCAAGATTCACGTCCCCATCGATCAGCGGATTGATGGACCAACGATTTTGATTCAAGTCCCAATCAGTGAACCAATATTCGAATCCGTCGTACATCCCATCTCCATCGGTATCTGCGATAGTGGGGTCGGTCATGCCCAAGATGACCTCGATGAAGGCGTTGGGCGGTTCGCCTTGTTGCCAGGCGTTGAAATCGTTCAGCAACCGCTTGCCTCGAGTTTCCTTGGAGATCAGAATGTTGAATACACGTTGCGCTTTTTCGGTGGGCTGTTGTAAATCACCATCGATGTGCATCAGCGGAGCATCGCTGGGATGAGCGATGCCGTTATCGGGTTGCTCGGTAGCAAGAGCAAACTCCTGGCGGTCGGTTAGACCATCCTCGTCACCATCAAAGTCTCCGTCACCAGCGACGAGTGGGTTCAGCGTCCACATCTCCGCCGATACGTTCCACGAGGTGAACAGCAATTCCACACCGTCGAGCATACCGTCTCCATCGGTATCGATGTTGTTTGGGTCGCTGGTCCAGCCGGTGAGGTTGATTTGTTCTTGTGTGAGGTAATCACCAAAGGAGGCAGTGGTCGGAATGCCCGGCCATTGTTGCAAGGCGTAGGCGGTTCCAATCGTGGTGACGAACCATTGGGGTGAAGAACGATTGCCATCCGTTTCGGAATACAGCGGTGATATCGCATTGTATTCTTCCCAATTGGTCATCCCGTCGTCATCGGCGTCATCCCATCGGTCGGTGGCGTCAAGAGGGTTCAACGTCCACGAATCGCCGAGCAAATCCCAGCGTGCAAACCAAATCTCCCATCCGTCGGGCATGCCATCGTTATCGGAATCTGCACTCAACGGGTCTGCCGCCCCGACGCTGTAAGCGGATTGTCCCGCCGTCACACCGCCAGAAGCTCGTTCGGCAAACGTGGCTTCCGGTTCGCCGGCATCACCAATTCGGTCAAACAAAAGGGTGGTAAAGCCGTTGGGCAATTCCACACCCTCCAGCGTTTGGTTGCCGCTAAAGAGATCGGTTCGCACGTGGTATTCGAGGTAGTTCACAAAGGATTCTGCCGGCTCTAATACGCCGTTTCGGTTCACGTCGTAACCATCTCCGTCAGGATTTTCGTACATGTCAGAGCCGTTGAGAGGATTGACACCCACCCGACTTGGGTCCCATGTGCACAAGCCCTTTGATTCCCAGCCGTCAGGCAGGGAGTCTCCGTCAGAATCAACCAGATTGGGATCGGCCTCCGACCACAGCGAAGCCGCCTCGGGTGATTCACCGTGTGTGAGCAACAAATCTCCGTTCATGGCCATCATCCGAACGACGGACCATTGGTACTCGCAGAGGTTGGGCAACCCATCGCCGTCCGCATCCCAATTGGCGTCATCCGCACGCATAGGGTCAAGGCTCCAGTTGTTTCCTCCGTTGAATGTGGTCCCAACCCAACGACGGTGTTGGAGTTCCCAGCCATCTGGCATCCCGTCCCCGTCCGAATCGGGGTTGGTGGGGTCCGTTGCTTGGTCAACGTTCGCCATCGAGAGGTAGGTGGCGTTGGCCGCCTGGCCAGCGGCATCATCGCATACGTATGCCAACTGAACGGTGTAGTGGCACCAAAGGTTGGAGCGCTCGAAAAAGAAGCCAAAGTATTCTGACCCATCGCTCACACCGTCGCCATCGGTGTCACCTTCACGTGGATCGGTGGAATCATAGCCTTGCGGAGTAAGGGCGGTGTATCTGAATTCATCGAGGTTGGTCCACAACCGTTCGAGATTCAAATCGCCTGATTGGTCCAAATCCAAGCCGTCCCCGTCGCTGTCGTACAGCGCATCCCATGGATCGGTGGGGTCCAGACCATGGACCACCTCCCATCCGTCGGGCATCCCGTCAGCGTCTGAATCGTTCGCTCCCGGGTCCATCAGCAACAAATTGGCGAAATTTCCGGGAGAGGCTCCTGCGTAAACGGTGACGTTTCCGTTTCCAACCGACGTCGTAATGGCCACGATTTCTCCCGGCAAACGTGTTTGGTCTTGAATACCGTACACCGCCGTATAATCTCCCGCCAGTGCCCACAACCCCCAATCCGAGCCGATGAGGAGTTCATCGCCAGTCGGATGAATGGCCTGAATGCTGTTGGTTTCCTGAGAGAGTTTGCCGTCAACGCCAGGGTGCAACAGCAAACCTCCGTATTCGATGCTATCGCTGAGCAACGCCAGTTTGTGAAGGCCAGATGGCGTACCAAACCAGAGAACTTGAGCGTTGGAAGGTGAAGGCCCGTCCAACACCAAATCACGCACCTCCGCAGGGTTCCCAACGGTGCCAAGGGGGAGGCTCCTCAATTCGTCAACATCGGTCGCAACGGGGGTGGATTCTGCCGTGTAAAAGAAGCGCCATTCACCGGCTGCTTCGTCACGGCCGGAGGTTGTTTCGACGATGAACAATCCTCGGTCGGTGCCAATAAACAGCGTGAAAATTGTTCCGCCAACCATGCCGTGTTCCAACGCCGTCACCGTGGCATTGGCTTCTGAAAGCGCAGCGACGATACCCAATCCAAGCTCATGCGTCAGCGTAATGCCTCCTTCATCGCTGATTTCAATAATGGAACCAGCACCTGCTTCGCCCAACCCGATAGTTTGGTGGTCACCGTCGACCCCAAGGAGTGGAGCAATCCGATACACGGGCTCTGACAGACTCCAAGACCAACTTTCGAGAGTTCCCACCGTACCATCGGCCAACAGAGGAGCGACAGCAAAACCGACACTGGTCCCAATGACGAGTGCGTAAGGAACGGTATCTGCACGGACGAGGTACCCGTCGTGAAGTTCAACACCTTGCGGAAGCCATTGATGGCCCTGAACACCGGAGCCTTCGTTCAACGTCGTTACGCCGTAACGGGTCATCACGTAAACCGTCCCGTCATGTTCGTCGAGGGAGCGAACGTCGTGGTGCAACACCGAAAGGACCTCCTCGGGTGCATCGTAGACCAGCGGGAAGACAGAATATCCCTCCTCATCGCCGACCAACGTGGTCTTCAAGCCGGGAAGAATCGTGTTCCCGTTGTCATAGTGTACGAGGTACTCTTCGAGCGTGGACAGCGCTTCGCCTAGCCGCATAGCGGTACTCGTTCGGGCAAGGTCGGCGGTGATTCCTCCGTCGCGATTGGCGTCCCATCCGTCACGGTCAGGGTCGTTGAGGGCATTGCTTCGATTCAACGGGTCGAGTCCAAAATGAACTTCCCAACCATCGGGAATGCCGTCGCCAAACGAAGGATAAAGCGGACGAATAGAAAATCCATCCCACAAATAGCGATCCGAATCATCGAGCAGAGGGTCGGTCCCCAGCCACAAGTCTTCTCCAACGGGGTTCGTCGCTCGAGAGGTGCAGGCAGGCAGCAAGTTGTGGAAGGTGGCGTTCGCACCCGATGGCAAATAAGGCCAATTTTTGAGGACAGACCCTTGAGGGAGAGTGGCATGGCACCACAACCCATCCAGTTCAGTGGTGAAATTTGCAGGCATCCCATACGCATACTCTTCCGGGGCAGTGTATCGTTCAGATTCACTCATCACACCGTCGCGATTGACATCAAAGCCATCGTCATCCCCGTCCAAAACAGCATCGCTGCTATTCAGTGGGTCAAAGGAAGCACAATTGTAACGCTGGGCGATGGGGTCGAATCCACCCACACGCTGGCACATGTACGCTTCAAAACCGTCGGGCATGCCGTCACCATCCGTGTCGGACATACGTGGGTCAAGGTAGACGCGATCGTTGTTTTCATCGAGTTGGCCGGTGAGCCCACGTGGGAAGCCTGGTGCTGTGCAGTTCGCAGGGTAGGGCCAACAGAATTCTTCAGTGGCGTTCAAGCCGTCCCTGTCGATGTCCAAGGATGCATCTGAAGCGTCGTTTTTGTCAAGCCCTTTGAGTGAAACATCACGCCCATCGGGAGCGGTCCAATTCATCCACGCCTCGAATAGAGTTTCGTGAACATCGGGAATCATATCACCGTCGGAGTCGGTGTTCGGAGGCGGAGTTTGTGTTGTTTGGTCCGGGTGAATGTTGGCGACGTTGGAAATCGCTGGAAATTGCGACATAAACAACAAACTGGCCACAACGGCGAGGGTTGTCAACAGCGTTGTTTGGCTTCGTCGCATGGTCTCACCGCTGCATAGCGTGCGCTCTGCTATCCATGACTCTCCAAAGATTGTTTATGAGGCTGGTGGAACATTGTTCATACATTGCTCCCAGAGGAGCATCCAACGCCAAAACCAAGGTCGCGGTTCGTTGGGCATCGGTGTGTTCAAAGTCCCCCCGCGTTGGGTAAACCATGTTCACATGACCATGACCATCACGCACTTGGGAACAGGCAGTCGGGGGAACTCGACGCTTCTCGAGACGCCGCATGTCAAAGTTCTCGTGGACCAAGGATTCAGTGGAGTTCAACTCGAGAAACGATTGGCACGGTTGAAATTGACCCCCGAAGACATAGATTGCGCCATTATTTCACACCACCACGGGGACCATGGTGGTGGCGCTTCCGTGCTTCAGAGCAAATGGAGCATCCGGGTGCTGGCCAATGAACGAACGGCGCTTGAACTCGGCCTCAATCCAACACTTACAACCTATTTCGAAGCGCTTGATTTGGTCCGTATCGGACCCGATTTGACCATCCTCCCCGTGCCCGTACCGCACGACGGTTCAGACAATGTCGCCTTCGTCGCCAGCCATCAAGGTGAACGGGCGGCCATCATTACCGACCTTGGATCGTGGACCGATGAACTCATCACGCACGTTCGCGGCTGTGAACACATCTCCATTGAGGCCAACTACGACCACAAACGACTGGTCGAAGGACCCTACCCCTACACCCTCAAAGACCGAATCACGGGCCGGGGCGGTCACCTTTCCAACGAGCAAACAGGCCAATTCCTCGCCGAAGTATGCACGGAAGCAACCAGGAGCATCACCCTCACGCATTTGAGTTCCAAAAACAACATGCCTCACCTCGCTGAATCAACGGTTCTGTATTACTTGGGCGACCAGTTCACGGGCGACTTGACCATCTCCAAGCAATCAGGTCCCGATTTTTCACATTACATCGGCCGTGAACCCGAGGCTGAACCCCCCGTCATTGAACCACGATTGAGCCATGAATAAACCGACGAGGGGCCGTTAGGGGTGAATGGCTAAATGATACCGTATCGTGACCAAGGTGTGAACCGACAGACCAACCCGGCTTTCGTTTGTTCCCTACGGGACGAACAGCGTGGTGTCAGCGAGGTTCTTGGCGTCGTGATGTTGTTAGCGATGGTCATTACGATCATGGGCGGCGTCTGGATTTTCCTCAACCCATACCTTTCCGATTTCGAGGACAACACAAACTGGAATTCTGCAACGGGTTTGGCCGACCGCATCGAAGACCGTATCGAAGTTGCAGGAAATGCCCCAGAAGGCACGGGCTTTCGCAACACCCTCGCCATCCAATCCACCTCCATCCGTTCGGTTCAAAACGTGGAACATTGGATGCTCGCTGCTGACCTTACACCAGACGACCGTGTGACGGTGCGCCATCTCAACGACTCGGCCATTGGCATCCTTGCCGCCAACGAAACGGCTCGTTCCGTTAGCATCCTGTCACCGTCGGCTTCCTTTTCGGCGGTGTTTGGTGCCAACCACCTCGAAACCGTCGTCAATCACAACGCAAGTTCGAGCCATTGGATGATCATCACCGTGTACGATAACGACGGTCGAGCCCTCCACCGACACGTCACGCTTACCCTCTCTGGGTTGGAAATCACCACGTCGCTGGGACAGGGCGAACACCAAATCGTGCTGATGAACAACGCTCGAGCAGAACGCTTTCCCAACGGCGCTTGGGATGTGAGCGCCATGCCGCTGATCGAATTTGACCGCATGGCCAACAACGAATTGCGGCTCTCCATTCTCCTCACCGACATTATCGCTAACGGTTCCATCGGCAATGGAAACAACATCGGTATGGAATTTATTTCACAAGGTCCAATGACCCTCTTCACGGGTGAAGCCCACAACGTTCAATTTCAAGTGACCAATGCCTTGCACGACGTGATCACCCCGCAGTACCACGATCGATGGCTTTCGGAATACACGCTGCAACGCTCCTCGGGAACGTTGGACACCTACATCGGTTTGACGCCGTACCTACGAGCCAGTGGTTCGGACGGGTTTGGGGTTTCTTCACAGGATTTGCCGCTCTATTTTGAGGTGGACTTGCAAAGAATCGAGGTGAGCCGATGAGGCACGGTCACATCCAGCGCGATGAGACGGCTGTATCCGCCGCTGTTGCGACGGTCTTGCTGTTTGGTGGCGTCCTTTCCATCATTGGCCTCATGATGGTGTCCATGATGCCTGTGATCGATGAGTTGGAAGGTTCGGTCGAACGCCACGACATGTCAGCGCAAATGACCCTCCTCGCCCATGAAACGTCTGAACTTTCGGAACGTGGAATGCCGGGGGATTCGGCCACAGCCACCTTGGTTCCTGTCGATGGCCAACTCGTATGGGACAGTTTGCGAGGAGGAATGTGGTATTCAGCCACATGGAAAGAAGACATGAGCCTACGGGCCCGTGGCATGCTCGATTTTGATGACACAATGGAGATTCGCCATCCCGAATCCCGCATTGAATCGGTTTGCTTGACCGACCTGCGCCTCGGTCCTGACCGCCCTTACCTGTACACACTCGAAGCCTTCTTGGACAAGGTCACGGTCACGACCACCCCCGGCTTAGCCGTCCCGCTTGGGCCGATTGAACTCCGTCTCCACAACGGCGGGACCTTGCTTGAATCCATCCAACTGCGAGTGGACGAAATGGTGACCTTGGACCTAACCGAGCGAGGTGAAGTCCTCCTCTCTTCGAGCCATGCGTTGACCGTCCTCGGTTTTAATGGCGAGAGCGGAGCCACCTATGTACATCCCAATGCGGTTGAACCATCCGATAAAAGGGGACAAGCATGGTCCGTCCCCATGCCTGCGGGGGACTCTGTCCTCCACCTCTTAAGCCAGGAAGCGAATCAAATCCATGTCACCATGAACGGCGAAACATCGGTGAATTATGCTGTGCCCACAGGTTTGGCTCGCACTGCCGTCGCCTTCACGTATCGTGTGGAATTAACCGAACCAACCGTGGTTCATGTCACCAGTAGCACACCCTCGCGCATGCTGATTTTGTTCAATGCTTCTTCTGAAGCAGGCTTGACGGCCTGGCCAGCCATGACTGGAGCCTACATCGGCCATGCGTTCCTTCCGCCGCATCTGAACGGCACGCTTCGGTTGATCAATCCCACCAACGAGGTGGTCACGGCAACGTGGCGAGGAGGCGGTGTTTCCATCGCCGCTGGAGGCCATGAGCATCTGACATGGCCACCCGACATGGACCAAGGCGCTGCTCTGATTGACGCTGATGGCGACTTGATGATGCAGTGGGCTGCAGACCCCAACAGCACGAATGTCGACGAAGTAGCGGGAACGATGATGGTGCCAGCAAGCGATACAGGTGGGCCTTCTGGAGGCAGTTTCGTGTACTTCAACGTGGGGAATCAGAGCGAGGAACGCGTACATCTTCAACTGGCCGGGTACACCAATGCCTGGAACGCAAGTGGTGTATCCAACGCCACAGGCACACTCTTGGAGACGAATCGACGAACAACATTGATTCTGCCGGAGGGGACGACCGATGTCAGTGTCGAATCAGGCCACCCGCTTCGCATGTTGCGCACATCAGGAAACCTCGGCGCCTACCAAGTGCCCCACGACGGCGAGGAGAGGTGCACTCGAATTGACACCCAGGCCAGTGGCTGGATCACAACCGATGTTCCATGGGAACGCATGGGTGGACGTGGCGTGGTCGATGTTGAGCAAGCGTGGCGTGACGGTCGTCATCCAGCCAGTTTGAGTGTTGACGTGTACGGCAGCGATGGAACATCAAGTCACGCCAATCTCGGTACTGTTTGGGCCTTCCACCTTTCCCGCCTCACCTACGAATTCTCGTCCTCCATCAACGGCATGGAGGTCGCTTTTAGCGGTGGCGCTGTGGTCACCAATCATCCAGAATTTCGCCCCTACGTGGTCGTACCCCCCTCGGACCGAGGAGGTCCCGGCCCACGATTTGCAGCCACCGTTCCGTCCTTGCATCCAACCATTGACAGCGAAAGCGGTGGTGGGACACTTGAACTTGATATCGAACTGGTGCATCGTCAATCCTTAGCATCAACACCCGCTTACGAGGTTCGCCGTGGTTGGTCAGAGCCTTACGGCACCGCCATCGCGGATTCCGCAGGTGTTGGGCTTGAAGCAAGCGAAGATTGGACGGTTTACCCTGGACGCCTTGACCTCCTCACGGACTATGTTGGTTGGGTCCCCGACCCGAGTTATGGCACGGCTGAAGCCGTGTGGCACACCAACGGTGAAGCGATTGAATTCACCTTGCAATTGACATCATTGGATGTTACCACGCGGGAGGCGTTGATATGAAGCATCGACAACTTCAACGCAACACCGAGGCTGCTGCCACGGAGTTAGGTTACATCTTCACCTTCCTTCTTGGTGTGCTGCTGATGACAACGTTCAGCGTATGGGCGTGGGACATTGAAACCAACACGCGTCTTCGCTGGAACGAAGAAGCCGTCATGGCCAACATGGACGACGTTGCTGCAGCGGTTGAACGGGCTGATGAAGCCAGCCGCTTGGGCAACAACGTCTCTTACGCTGAGGAAATCGCTTGGCGACCCAGTGAGGCCGATGAGTCGCTCTTCTGGTTGGAGTTGACCGATACGTCGCTCCAACTCATTGACGAAGGTGGCCCCCTTGACACCGAAGTCTCGATTTCCGGTACCGGAGCAGGGTCACACACCGGTCGTGTTCCTCTAGGCGGTGTTGATCGAGTATGGGTCGTACACGAAAACGGCGTGACGTCGATTTCCCTCGAGCGGCCACAAGCCGTTCAGTAACTTCAACGACTCATCACGGCTCGATGAACCATGGATTGGACTTCACGCATTCTTGATTTTGCTCCAAGTTCCCTGAACACCGTGAGGGCACGTTGCAAGTATTCCATTCGCCGTTGGCGATCTGGTACCACGCCACCCAACCGGGTGAGAAGTTCGCCGATTTGCATGCGCATATCGTTGGCCTCGGCCAAAACCAAGGCTTCCCTGTAGTGTTCGAGGGCTTCCTCAGTCCGTCCAGCATCGTGAAGGACTTCTCCCAAAAGCATCGTTATTTCGACCAACGAAGGCAAATCTCCTGCCTCGTTCATTGCTTCAATGGCTTCCGTATAGTGGAACAAGGCCAATTCTGATTGGCCCACGTTAGCATAATATCGACCCAAAACGCCCTGAGCCCGAGCGTGCAACGCGGCGTCGCCAAGTTGCGAGGTCCGTTCGTGAGCTTCAATGGCGTGATGACGGGCTCGTTCCACTTCACCAAGATCGATGAGTGCCCGAGCGAGGGTCAATTGACTGCTTAGCAATTCCTCATCGTTGGTGTCATTGAGGATAACTTCAACCTCGCCGTAGGCCTCAAGCGCTTTGTTTCGCTCGTTCTTTCGTCGCAACAGGTAGCCGATGTTGTTGTAGGTGCGAGCAGCCCATTTGGCATTGCCCAAAGCGATGTAATGCTTGAGCGCCTTCTTGTGCTGCTCAAGAGATTCATCGCTCTTGCCCTGTTTGCGACTGACATCGGCCATCGACGACAAAATTTCGGCTTGCACCAAAAGTGGGGAGTCGGATTGTGCAGTCTTCAATGCTCCTTTGAGCACCTCATCGGCTTCGTCAAGACGGCCGAGAAGAGCCAATATTTCACCTTGGATCTGCGATAGCGTGACCACTACGGTGCCATCGAGATCCACCGTCTCAATACGCTCTATCAGGCCCAGCAATTCTAGGTGACCCTTTCCAACCAGTCGCCGACCTTCCTCAACCACCAAGGTTGATGCTTCCTCGAACTGGTTCGATTGGATGTAATGGTACACGAGTTCAATGAGAATGTCATGTTCCTTGGTTTGTTTCCGGTACCATTCTGCACATTTGGCATGCGACTCGGCCTTCAGCGTTGGCGATAGGCTTCGCAAGAGGAATTCACGTATCAAATCGTGAACATCATAGGTATCGGCATCGGCTTGACGAGCCAAACCCGATTCGACCAAGGCATCCAATTCATCGGTGTTCAATTCTTGTTGTGCGAGGGCTTCAACACTGATCGATTCTCTGAAAATGGACAGGGCGCTCAAAACTCGTTTTTGCTCGGCGCTGAGTTTTGAGAAAATTTCAACCTGAACGTAATTTTCCAAGGTTTCGTGAAAGGCTCCAGCCGATGCACCTCGGTTAATGAGTTCCAACACCAGAGGATGACCTCGAGAGAGACCGTGGATGTGCAACCATTGCTCATCAGCAAGGCTTTCGAAACTGGTCAAGAGTTTGCGACCTGACTCAAGATCAAGACCGTCAAGAGGCATCACGAGGCTGGCGATCCGTCCCTCAGCATCTTTGGTGGGCACCACGGGCTTGAACGAGCGTGAAAACATCACCAATCCAATTTTTTCATCGCTCCCCAACAAGGCTAACGACATGGCTTGAAAGGTTTGATGCAAAACCAAATCCGCCACTTTGTGAAAGTCGTCGATCACGATCAACGATGGGGAGCCTTCCAATGACGACACCAGAATGTTGGCGGCGTCGGCGGGCTGAGGAACAGGGGTGGCGGCCAAGTACGTGGAAAAGTCACTGTTGCCCATGCTTGACAACCAGTCGGCTATCGATTCAAAGAACGACCGGGACCCCTCCCAATCCTGACAACGGTGATACAAAAGATTCCGTCGGTGCATGAATCGCTCAATCAACTTCGATGCCACCGTTGTCTTGCCAATTCCAGCAATTCCGGGAACCAGAAGCGTGGTGGCTCTTGCTTCCAACAGATTGACCATGTTATCCAATTCCGTCGTTCGGCCGTAAAAATGGCGTAATCGCGGTAAATCGGCCAGCGAGGTCACCAATTGTTTCTCAACATGCTTTGATAGATCCCGTTCGACCAAGTCTGCTGAGAGTAGACGCAAATCCAAGGTATTGTTATCGTCAAGGTAACGAATGATGTCAACGGGTCGCATCTCGAAGGGAATGACAGATTTAGCACCACTCAGAGTGGTGTTCACCGGCGCTTTTTCGTCGGAAACACATCGAACTGGGTAGTCCGAAAGTCGCTGCCACGTCTCGTTGGCCAAAGCGACGCCAGCATCGGTCAGAAAGTACGATTTTCGCTTCCTTGAAACTCCCTTGACATGCGCTTGTCGTTCAATCAACACACCTTGGTCCTTCAATCCCGCTATGGCACGTGGAACATTGGACCGTGCGATGGCAACAGCATTGGCGATCCCCATTTGCGAAAGTGCAAACGGAACCTCAATGCTGTCCTTGAAATCCGAGTAGTCCAAGAGATGCAAAAGTATTCGCTCTTGCACACCTGGCTTGGGAGTCAAGGCCATCGTTCAACACCGTTTGGTCACTGCTGCGGAGGTTGGTAGTTGGGGTCGGGGACCCATTGGTTGGTCGCTTGGTCCCACAACCAACCTGGATGTTGCGAAGCAGCAGCGGGTTGTACCGCTTGTTGAGCCACTGCCGGTGCGGCTTGGGGAAGTTCCGGAGTCTGTTTGGCCTTCGCCCAAGCGTACGGGTCTTCTTCCACAGCAGCCTCGTTTGCAGCCGCCAAATCCTCGTCGGGGACCTCTTCAAATTCAATGAAGAAGAACGCTCCCGCTCCTAGGAGAACAAGAATTGCAATCACAATGAGCACAATGCTCAGAACGCCCGAACCACCCTCGTCGCCGCTGGAAACGGCAATGGTGAACTCACCGTTTTGGGTTTGTCCAGCGAATTTGAAAATCTGTCCGTCCATCTCAAAGATTACTGCTGACTTACCTTCGATGCCCAACTGGCTACTGGTCAAATCCATGGTCCATGAACCATCGGACAGCACACGCGTGGAATTTAGCCGAGCGTTGCCGTCGGCGAATCGGACGATCACCAAACTTCCAGGCAGCCCTTCACCACGGAATGTGGCAGGGTTATCAACCGTGATATCACCTGAATCTGCACGCTCCACTGAAAAGGCGACAGCTCGAACAACGAAATTCACCTTCAGTGAGTAGACCTTTGATTCCTGGTCGTCTTGAGCGTAGATGACGACACCATTCAACGACCAGTCTGGAATGTTGCTTGTGGTTTGAGACATGTACGACATCGGGTCATAGGTAAGAACGCCTGATGCGCTGATGGTGATGAAATCGTCGTAGAAGTCATCTTCAATGGTAGCATCATCGTCAAAGATGTAGAATTCGAGATCGTTCGCAGGGTCACCGGTGCCGTCGGGGTCGTAGAAAAAGTCGGTGAGTGTGATGGATTTACCGCCACCGCATTTTTCGAAATTGTTGGAGTTCTCGTCGCAGAAGATGGTCCACGTACCTACCCAGCCGGTTTCGTTGAACACAGGATCGATGTTTTCAGCGTCGAGCGGGTTGTTGATCGTCATACGCCAAACGATGTCGTCAGAGTAATCATCGCCGTCGTAGGCTCGGACGGTGACAGAATAGACTCGGTCGTGAATCAATTTCGATGTGTCCCAGTTGGCCATCCATGAACCGTCAGCGTTGAAGGAGGTGACTGGCAACGGTCCGTCATTGAGAAGCAGACCGTTGGCCAAGTCGGTGATTTCGATTTCAACACGGGTCACAAACCCACCTACGTCGCGTGCAACGCCGATGATCTTCGTCTCCGCTGATGCGCGCACGACACCTCCATCGATGCCACCGGTGAGTTGGTCGGCGGAACCGATCCACGAGAGTTGAAGGTTTGGCGGAACATTTTGATTGTTGATGGTAATGGTTCGGGTTTCTACCGTGCACTCGCTCATGTCGTCCACACAGAAATCGCTGTCAGCTGCCCACACCGTCACGGTGTATTCGCCAGAGGGCAGTTCACCAACATCCCACTCATAGGACCAACTGGTCGATCCGGGTTGGAAGAATTGCTGAGTGGTGCCTGGGCCTTGTATGTTGAACCAAATTTGCTTGATGTCACTGCCATAGGTGCCCTGGTAGGGGTCGCTTGCGGTGCCTTGGAACAGAACTTTGCCGTTGCTGTGCTCGCTTCCGCTCAGCGGCACATCCACCAGGATGGTTGGAGGCACCAAGTTGAGTTTGTACTGTCGCACCTCCACGGGAGAATAATCAAGTCCATCGTAGGAGCGGACGCGGAACGTCACGTCGCCTTCTCCTTCAGGGTGAGCCGACATGTCCCACTCAAAAGACCATTCTTTGAAGGGGTGGTTGGCCATGGTGATCTCCCCGTTGGCTCCGGAAACGTCTTCTGCAGCGTACCAGTCTGTTGAACCGGGAGGTTGAACTTCAACACGCTCAACAAACCCGAACTGAGATTGCACGGCCGTGTTGTCGTTTGCGTACGGCCACTTTGCACCGTCCCACGCTTGTCCGGTGATGGTAACGGTGGTCGCATAGGAGTAGCCATCGGGTTGGTTGACATTTACGCCGGGACGAAGGTTGTCGAGGTTGATGACATCATCGATTTCCCCGCTCAGAACATAGGAGAGTTCTTTGGTTCCGCTGCCAAATTTGTATGCTTCAACACTGTAAAACGGCATCTCACGGTTGTTGCCAACACAATTGGAGCCGTCTTCGGTCGTGGTGTCGGCTTCGTCAATGTAGGTATCGCCGTCATTGTCAATGCCGTCTGCGCATGAATCCTCATCGACAACGATGGGTTGACCGGTCCCGTCGTTGGTACCTGGAATCGCTGCGTTCTTGTCCCCGACGATGTGATTCCAGTTTCTGTCGAGCAGGAAATCGGAAGGGAGCGAGACTTGCTGAGTAAATCCGAAGGCATCGGTCGTCAATTCGTAGAGGGGTAAGCCTGTGGCGTCTTTGATAACCACGGTAGCACCGGCAACGTTGGAATTCTTCGCTTTGACTTGATAGCGGACCAGTTCACCTTCACGAACTTGAGAGCCCCACGCAGTGTTTTGGTTTTGTACATGAATCATCGACGAATCGAAGTTCGCAATGTCAGCGTACGAAAACACCGTGGCGTTTTCAATCAATTCAAGAGCCATGGGCATGCCTCGTGGAGGCAAAGCCACCGTTCCGGGCATCTGAAGGCATTCATCGGTCACGAACGGGCACTCTGCACCCAACCATCGGATGTTCACCGGGTACAATTCTCCGTAGCCTGGTGAGGGCATTTGTTCGGATTGAACCGTAACGCGCGATTCGGTGATATTGTACACCTGCGAGACACCGGTCCACGAGTTGCCAGAGAAGTAGGCTACAGAGCCATACTTGTTGCCGTAGTTGTCGTCATGCAGACTGATGTTTCCGGCGTATCCGCCTTGAGAATCGGCAGTATTACCTTGCACGTTGATGAGTGAACCTTTGGCACGAATGATGTCACCGGTGTTGCTCGAGATGGTGTTGTCAAGGATACTCGCCGAGGAGCGGAAGACGTGAACAGCAGGACAAGCGAAATCTCCACCATACATCTGGGAGTTGCAAGTGCCCGTATTGTTGGAGATGATGTTGTTCGCCAGGTAGAGGCGAGCAGCCGTCGGGGCAGGGACCTGCCAGCCTTGGTCTTGGTAGTGATATTCACCGATCAAAACAGGTTCTTTTCCGGTGTCTTGGATGGTATTGTTTTCTGCCACCACATCCGAGGTGCCGTAAATCCAAATTCCGTTCCAGCCACCAATGGGGCCAATGGTGTTCTCGTGAAGTTCAACCACTGAGGAACGAATACCTACGCCCGAACCCTCCGACGCACCGGAGATGGTGTTTCGCTCCGCGTACACCTTCGCTCCGTCGTAAGCCGTCAATCCTGCGCCCTCTTGTGTGGTGATGGTATTGCCAGTCACCTGAAGCGTGTGCTCAATGTTCCCCGTGGTTTTCAGCGAGTTGGTGTCGATGGCGTTGCATTTGACATCAATCACAGAATTCGTGAAGGAGCCAGAACTGGATTTGAGAAGGATGCCGTAGGAATTTTGACCGATATCGAGGTTGTCCATGTCAACATAGGAATCCTCAATGTAGAGAACGGCACGTCCACCTCCCTGACTACCACAATCGGCGTCGGCACCGGTGAAGTCCGAATTTTTGACTTCAAAGGTTGACAGGATTCCGGCCCCAGCGCCGTAGGCTCGAACCGCTGCAGCGTCATAGCCTTGGCCGTCAATGCCGAGTTCAAAATCGCTGTCGGTCAACAAGGGTGAAGCAAAGTCTACGGCAATCACGTTGGAGGTGTTGATGTCGGTGAACGACAACCCACGGGCGGTGGTTGTGGAACCGTCGAAGACAAGGGCACCGTATTGAACGGAGGTCAAACTGGCGACGTATATGGGGTAGCCGTAAGCGTTTTCGAAGTGTGCGTAATTGATGGAGGTGATGGATTGGTCAATCGTGTTTCGAATGACCATGCCTGAGCCGCATGCTGCGTCAGGGTTGTTGAGGACGTTGCTGGCGTTGTTCAAACATCGACCCACTTTGTTGTAGTCGGTGGGCAATGACCAGATGAACCGGGCCTTCGACGAGGCTGAACCTGCCGTCGCCCCGCAAGCACTGTCGCCAATGCAGATAGCACCTTTGACGTCAATGAATTTCCCGTACGGAATGTTGACGGTAGTTCCTGCGTTGATGATGAGTTTTGCACCTTCTGCAACCTCCACGTCCCCTTGGAGATTCATGGTTCCGGTCCAGGTTTCGACACCCGTAACGGTCCCTTGGGTCGTTTCATTGGACGCTGAGGCGGTGGGTACGGCCACCATTCCCAATAAAACGGAGAACATGTAGAGCATGATCAGCGATACAGATTTGGCTTTGTTGTTTTGGGACATGGATGATGCACCTGCCCTTGCCATGAACGAGCCGAATATAATACTGCGCCTCAATCGCATGTTTATGAATATCATTTTTATCTAAGAATATCAAATGTCCCCCCGAATAAC
Organism: Candidatus Poseidonia sp.; assembly: GCA_038148515.1. Classification (GTDB taxonomy): domain Archaea; phylum Thermoplasmatota; class Poseidoniia; order Poseidoniales; family Poseidoniaceae; genus Poseidonia. The sequence continues at coordinate 58,757 of JAYQVP010000006.1, forward strand.
AGCACCAAAATGAAAAAAGATGTCGGAAAAAGGGTGCGATACTACAGATTATGGCCTCAAAAATCTTCTCACAACGACACATAGGATTTCAGCAACCCGAAATCAGTCGTGATTGCTGATACCAACGATCGGCATCAAGGGGCCCGTAACCGAGTTGTTCATCGTGGAGAACAACGCCCTGCTCGCCTGAGGCTTGAGCCAAGGCATCCTTCACGGCCAAAAGGCAACCTGACCCGTTGTTCACTCCGGGTTTCAGCGACGGGAGGGCTTCCAGAATCAGCGCAAGAGCGCCGGTTACGAAGACCGTTGCGTCCGAGGTTCCACTGCTGGAGTACCATTGATTGTCATTACCGGAGCTGATGATACGCACACCAGGTGCAACCACCTCAGGCTTTTGATTCGGCGATGTGCGAGGCAAACCGTCTCGGTCGACCAATGAACCTGATGACGAATTGTCCCACACCGTTCCGTCCCGCTCGAGGGCCCCAACGGAAATAACAAGCGGGACGCTGCCCGGTGAAGCGACATCACCGTCGTCACCACCACCCCCGTCATTCCCTGCTGCTGCGATAACATAGATACCCGCATCAGTCGCTTGCCTTGCAGCGATTGAAGATTCACCTTCACCACCTTGTGGAGTCCCGTCGGAGCCTCCCAACGATAACGAAATGATGTCCGCTTCGAACGTGAATTGACACCAGCGAATACCATCAGCAACATCACTATCCAATCCTGTGTTCTCGCCGTTGCCGTTATCCTTGAGCGCAGCCACCATTGCAAATGTCACATTGGGTGCTGAACCAAGTTGATGTTCACCTGCAAGAAGCAAACCTGACATCAACGTCCCGTGAGCGACCGCTCCGTAGTCCTTGGCATCCCCGCCCGTGCCGACGAGGTCGTGGAAGACGATACTCCGGCCGCTGAATGCGTCGTGGTCGGGATCAATTCCAGTATCAACCATGCAAACGCGAACACCATCGCCCGTGAGGTCGGATGCCTGCAATGACCGAATACCCGTGGATTCGAACGCCCATTCTGAATCTGGAAGAGGGAGTTGGACAACCAACCACTGTTGTTGCCAAAGGAACACGCTGAATGCAACGACGAGAGCAAGAAACACCGATCCTGCTACCGTGGAGCTCGACCTTCGGGTACGAACAACAGGCTCTACGGGGAACGGCGCCCACCCCATTACCTCAGAACGCCATTCGTCCTGGAAGCCAAACACCGTTGGATCAACCGCCGAGAGCATGCTGCGCTCACCGGGTTCAGGTACGTACTCAACGCCCCGAATACCATCATCGGCCATACAAATATGCTGGTGGTCCAGCACATGAACCCTTGTCCGGAATCGCGTGGTTCCTCAGAACTTCGCTCCGCTTCGGCTCCGTGCGACACGCATACCGCCGTAAAGGATCACGATGACCAACCCAACGATCACCAGCATGAACAACGGTCCGTCTGCTTGAGCAGATGAAGCAGGGTTGAATTCAAGCGAGAAGTCTTCGACTTCGTCATGGGTATTGGATTCCACACTGTTGGCTTCCGCACCTGCAACTTCCATGCGCAAGTCAAACCGTTGCGGCCCTTGGTTCAAATTGATGCCATCGAACTCTGCAGTAACGGTCTCACCCGCTCCCACCGATATGGTTCGAGACATCTCGCCCATGCCGGGTGGCGTGAGGTAAACAATCACCGAGGGCGCATCGAGGGAACCGCTGTTGAGAACGGGAACTCGGACGACACCATCTTGGTTGGATATTTGGTCGGAGAGTGTAGCAATGTCGCCTTCCTTGACCGAGAGCACGATAGTGGCTTTTTGGATGAGAACCGTCACAGTTTCTCGTCCCACGCTCTCATCCTGACTGTTGACAAACACAGTGACCGGGATGTCGCTCTCACCCTCCACGAAGGATTCCGGAGCAAACACGGTGAATTGTTGTGTTCGCGTCTCCCCCTTGTTGAGGCTCAAGGTGGACGTCGTAGGCGTGATTGACCATCCTTCGAGCGCTCCGTTTTCTTGGAGTTCAATCGTGAATGTGTCCAATCCATTCCCGTGATTCGTGATGGTGAAGGAGAATTGTCGTTCAACAAGAGCCGACATGCCCAACACTTCTGTTGCGTCTGAGATTTCGAAGTCAAACAACTGCGGGATGAAGACCTTGATGGAGGATTGACTGGCTTCGCCGAGGTCGGTTTCCATTCGCAAGGTCATTCTGTGGCCGTTCTCGAGGTGCCATGCATCCTCGATGCTTGGAAGTGTCAACCGGGCTTTAACCGAAGCCGTCAAGGAGGCTGGTGTTTCGTTGTTGCCGATGCCCAAATTGACCTGAACACTGTCTTCGTAAGCCTTGCTGGTTTCGTTCCAGAGTTCTACTGTCCAGAATTCACTGTCCTGTGAAAGCGCCATCTCACCGGTGACTGTAAAGAGATCATCAATTTCCGTGCCGTTGTAAGTCACATCGAAATTGAATTCAATCGTTCCGTACGCAGTCTCGTTGGTTGGTACGGCCTGGATTTCGCCATCGGTACCAGCCACCACTTCTGCACCGGCTGCCAAAGTATCGCTGTTGAACACGATATCAACATTCGAATTCACACGTCGGTTGAATTGCAAGGTGGCTGCGATGGTCGAATCGGCCTTGACGTCCGTTGTTTGACCGCCGTAATATTCCATGTCCAGGGCAGTGCTGTGCTGCACCGTGATAAATTCGCTGTCAAAGGAAACGCTGCCCTCTGGGAAGAGTTGCTTGAGTTCGCCGCTCTCGGGAACAGGTATCATCCACGACATGCCGTCGTAGGTGACTTCGAGTTCCACCGTTTGTTGGACCAACAAGGCGCCCGTGGCATCCGAGGATCCGGCGTGGTGGTCGTTGAGTTCAATGTCAGTCCACGCCGTTGAAAGGTCGACATACCCGCCCAAAGCCATGACCTGGGTGAGGTTCCCGCCTGTTGAAACGGTTGCATCGAGCAGGCCGATGGTTACGCCTCCCCCGTTGGGACCTGGGTTGGCTTCAGTGACCACCACAATCCATTCACCGGGTTGAATGCTGGCAGACCATTCAAGCGTGCTGCCATTCATGGTGCCTGTCAAGGTTACAATGTCTCTCTCGATACCTGCAGCCGGATACAAGACAATGTTGGCATCCACCAATCGCGCTGCATCCAGTTGGTCGGTCACCGTCCCGGACACTGAGACGAATCCTGCATCGACTTCCACATCGCGAGAGTCTGGGCTGTCAAGGACTTCAAAACCACTTTCGTTGCCCATCTCGTAGTATACAGTTTCAAACCCTTCCTTGGTCACAGTCACGTTGTACACTTCACGAATTGGAACAAAGAGTCGCCAAACACCATCTTGGTCACTTTGGACGACCTCTGAGAAGTCCGTGTGATTGGTGGTACCCTCCACGGTCACGTTCATGTCCGAGATACCCTCGCCCAAAGAAGGTGAACTATCGTTGTTCAAGTCCCAATAGACCTTCCCACCAATCTCAACTTCCAATTCTGCGAACAAGGTGTCGACAATCATCGTGTTGTTCACGGCGTCATCCGTGTTGATTGGAGCATCGCTGGTGTCAAGGAACCAAGCCTTTGGACCGATGGTTCGGTTGAGGTAGAAACTCCAGTTGCCGGGCATCATCATCTCTGTGGCGTTGCCTGCCTCATCGGTGCGCTCAAACGTCACGTTGCCGAAGCCATCGTGGCTCACAGCGGTCACCGTCATGTCACTCAACGTGTTGTTGGTCACGGCTTCTTGCAGGTGCATGGTCACCGAAACGCTGACTTCTGTTTGAAGGGCTAAATTCAATCGATCCGAACCGGGGCCGACGGAAATAGGCTCTCGCAATGTCTCGGTCTCGTCTCCGTTGGTGAAAGGCGCCACGATGACCAGCCATTCGCCAGCGGGAACGTAACTGGAGAACGACCCGTTTTCGTCTGATGCAACGTTGAACCATACCTCTTCGGATTCGTCATACAACAGGAAGTCATTTGCGATACCATCTCCGGTGGAATTGGCCAACGTTCCGTTGACGAGGTAGGTGTTCTTGAGCACCACATCGTACGGGTCTTCAATGGCGTCGAGGCCGATGATGATCGGGTCAAAGAAGGATTCAGCAACCAAATCAAAGTCCGTAGCGTTCTCGGAGGAAGCCGTGGTCCGGTTGAACACGATGTCGTATCCGCCTGGCCCTAATGAAACTGTGATTTCACCCGCAGAGGTGTAGTTGTCGGCAGTGAAGTAGATGTTCTCCTTGTTCTCATCAATGGGGCGAAGGAAGAAGTCGGGCGTTACCGCCGTCCCGTTCTCAAAGCTCCCATCCTCGCCTGCATTGAGGAACACACGCATGTCGAGTTCGATGTGCGCAGGTTCGGCGATGAGTTCCATCGACGATAATTCAACGGTCAACGAATGGTTGATCTCAACCGCATCCATCAAAGCGACATTCAAACGCTCGTCAGCAACGGTGAGCGTCCATGTGCCATCAACCAAGTCGATGACAAATTCACCGAGTTCCGATGTGGTTGCCTCATAGGTCAGCCCGTCTTGGTTCGTTGCGACGACAACGGTCGGTTCCCAGTTGGGGAGCGTGCTGTCCCAACGAGTCCCGTTGTCGTAAAGATATACAACGCCGGGAACGACTGTTGTGGGTTCGAGGTAGAGATAACCAAGGTCAACATCGACACCAACGTCCACTGGCACCAAGGCCACATAGCCTCGGTTGATGAGGCTACTTTCGGTGGTGAGGTCGTAGGTGAACCCAGAAGGAACTCGGATGCTGAAGTCGCCAGTGACATTGGTCACTGCGGAGAATTTGAGGTCGCCAGAAGCCACCTTCACCGTCAGCGCAGAGGCTGCTTCTGTGGTTTCCAATCGGTTCTCCTCAAGCGTGGACGTGTACCAGGTATCGTATTCTTCAACCGTCACTCCGGGGTAGGAGCGCATGCTACCGTTGATGTAAGCGGCCTTAGCGTACGTAACCACTTGGTCTACATCATCATCGGCTGGGGTGAGTTCAATTTGGTCGAAGAGAACGAAATCAGTGTTCACATCGTCACGGATGTCCCACACCCCGTACAACAGTTCAACATAGACTACGCCGTTTTCATCCGAAGTGACGTTGATGGGTTCAAGAACACCTGCAGTGTTGTCAAAGGTGATGGTTCGTTGAGCAACTTCGAACTGGGGCTCTTGGGTCACAGGATCGATAGGTGATTCGAGAGTGAGCGTCAAGTCAACCGTATCGGGTACTCCCATGGCCAGGGTAATGTTGGTGGTTTCATCGCCCACAATCACGCTTTCGTTCAAATCGTACCAGCCATCGTTGTCCACGTCAACTCGGTAGTAGTAGTCGCCCTTGGGCAGTGGCCCATAACTGAAGTTACCTTCTTCGTTCGTTGTGATGACCGTCAGGAAGGTTTCACCAAGGTCCACGTCCACCAGTTCGATGGTGGTGTTGGCAATGGCATCACCGTTCATGTCTTTGAGGACATCTTTGAAAATCGCCCCCGGCATGTTCATTTCGAGGTCGAACGATGGCGTCATACCAATCTCGACGGGATCGGGCAACAGGACTTCCTTCCCATTGGCCAATTGAGCAATCATGTTGTAGGTTCCCGGGAGCAGACCAGTCTTGTAGAATGAACCTGGGTCAACCATGGGTCCTGAGAAGGAGCCAACGCCGACGAACAAACCCGTTCCGTTGAACGTGCCCGTGCCTTCAAACAATCCAGCACCTTCGAGGGTCTCACCTTGCCCGGCATCAGCGTCTCCGTAGGTGCGGCTCAACGTGGAGGTCCCTTCGGAGGTGAAGGTACCCTGCGCGTCAACCGTGCCGTCCAAAAGGTAGGTCGGTGGCGTGGTCGTGGCGTCGGAGACACACAACGAAGCGTTCGCTGGCATCATGGCGTTCGAATCGTTATCGAAATCACAATCGGAGACGTTTGCATCGTCCACCCATGAGGCTTCCAAAACGCCTTGCCCCGTCCAGGTTCCGTTGGCGAAGAATGTGCGTCCATCGCCGATGTCTCGGGTGAATGTACCGATGAAGTTGGAGGCCAAGGCCATACCTTCGCTCGTGAACGAGCCCTCCTCAACCAACGTGGCTTCTCCGGTTCCTTGGAGGATTCTGGATTCCTCGGAGGTGAACGAACCGCTGGTTGTTTCAACGGTGTAGTTGTCTGTCATGGACCAAATGTTTCGCAAGATGAAGGTGGTTTCGGAGATAGGATCGCCGTTGAACAACTCGTCGCCGCTCCACTTGACGGTCCCTGAAACACCGCTGCTCTTCACCGCAACGTTCAGGTCAGCCATTGCCGTCGTTTCGCGGTTGGCTTGAGCGCCCGTGACGTTCATCTGAGCTTCGCCCAACCATGTCATGTTGGCGACGTTGCCAAGAATGGCCGTGATCTGATTGATTACTCGGTCTTCATTGGTCTCGGTAAGAATGTCACCCAACAACTGGCCGTAGGAGCCATCACGGATTTCATCGCGGGCCTTCGTTGCGTCAAAGTCGCCAGCGTAGGCTGACACTCGAATGCGACCGGCTGGAACTGTGAAACTGTAACGTCCTTCGTCATCAGCATCAACGAAGCCGATAGGAATCCAATACGTGTCATCATCGAGGTCAACACTTCCTTCACCGGAGAAGGCATCGCGTTCAACGAGGAGGCGAACGCCGGGCAATCCTTCACCGTTGTCGCTCATCGTGACTTGGCCCGTCATTTCTGCCCCGGGATAGTACTTCAGAATCTTCACAAGAGTGTTGGTTTGTTGAATTTGGACATCCGCATCTTCGCTGTACCAGTTAGCGATAACAAAGTGATTCATCATGGCGCCGGGAAGTGGGAGAGCCGAGGTCAGAATGCTACCAGGTGAGCCGGATTGACCGAAGTGTTGAGCGGGTTGTGGGTTGGATGCACTGCTGGAGAGACCCAACGTGGATGCACCGTAACCAACATACGTTCGGGCCACCATGGTGTCAAAGAAAGCAGCGTTGTGGTCAACACGCACATCTTGAATCTGCAGGGGGTCGATGTCGGCACCCGCTTGTTGGTTCAAGAAGTCCTTTTGCATGGCTTCATCGACCTCTTCTCGGGTCATCTCATCACTGAAATCGCCGCGCACGGTTTCATACACTTCGTCCATGTAGGTTGCAATGTCTTGACCCGAAAGGATCGTCGGGGCGCCGAAGATACCCATCGGTTGACCGCGGTTGTAATTGGAGTCGGCCGTGTATCGGCCGGCTCGTGGGTACAACCTGTCGTCGATGGCGAAGTACCGAATTTCATGGTCTCGGTTGATGGTCTCTCCGGGTGCGCCCTCGAAATCCTGCACTCTATACAATCCCTCAAGATTGATGAGGTCGCTGTACAGGTCGTGGATTGAGGCCGTTGTATCGGCCTCAAAGGCGTGGGTCAGCAGTTGTGTCATCATGGCCAACCGAGCGTTCTTTCGGTGGATGGAGGTCCCCACCGAGTTGTACTCATCCAGCAGGTCTGCCGTGTACCAGTAATCACCGAAGATCGTGTGAGTTCGTCCGTTTTCAGTTTCTTCACCTGTTCGGATGTTGTTGGAGAAGGTGATGTTGGCTTGGTCCATGGAGCCCCAGGAATCACCGACACATGAAGTGGACAGGTCTGCTGTGCACGGAATCTGTGTTCCGTCCTTGTAGATGTTGTACAGGGTCGTGGAACTGTCGAAAATACCGGCAGAGGATGGATGACCCTGTGCCATGACGATGTTTCGGTTGGTTTTCACCACATTGAAGGAGCGATCTTTGATGAAATCGATCATCGATTCGCTGGAATCAGTTTGGATGCGAATGAAATCGGCCATCTGCTCATCGTCAAGGTATTTGTCCACCGTGTTGATGAACGTAGGTGTAAATGCTAGGGAATCGGCCTTTCCTGTTGCATAAACACGGTCACCCTCCGCCAGTTGCCAAATGAACATGGCCGTCAGGTCTTCTTGTGTACGAGCCAGGAGCATGTTTCCAGTTGCGGGAATTCCCGATTGGAAGTTGTCAGAAACCGAGGGGTGCTCTCCTGTGCTAAGCGCTTGGAAACCGTAGTCCCACCACGAGACAAATGCAGGTCGCTGGGAATAAGCCATTTCAGTATCTTGGTTGGCCAGCCATTCGTAAGCAGAATTCCAACCGTTGTCGTTGAACGAGGAACCGAAACTGCCGAGGTACCAGCGCCCGTCGTAAGCGCTGCTGTCCAGAACGGATATGCCGAGCAGGTCTGATCGCAAAATGTCAGGAACAATGTTGTAAATTCGCTCATCAAGTTCGCTTTCAGTGTTTGACGTGCCAGGTATGGCCGAATCCAAACCGTAAGTGGCTTGTTGGCTGAAAATCATCAACATCACCAAGAAAATAGCGGAAAATTGTGGGGTTCGCCAGACGGCTTTTCGAGCCGAGGAGATGCGGTCCACTGGGGTTCGAATACCGAATTTCTTCCATGAGCGAACCAAGCCACTCCAGTTCGCCCACTTCCATAGCGCCACGATGCCTGCGGCCCCAAGCACAGCCATGATCGGGGTGGCATTGAACATGAAACGAGCAGCGTTCCAGGCCATGAAGGTGGCAGTGAACACCCATACGCCAAAGACCAAGGAAGTACCTTGACGATGGCGCAATCCGCGCCACAAGAGACCGCCGCCCATGACCAGTGCCAGAAGGAAGGTGATGGGGCCGAAGGAGGCGAACAATTGAGCGCGATTGGGGGCGTTGGCTTCAGCAACCGTGCCGAAAATCTTGGTCTTTGTGAAGTAGCCGCTACCGGTGAATAGCACGTCCCAGGCATTGGAGATATCCAAGGTCTTCAACACGAACAAGATACCGAAGAAGACGGTTGCGAGGCCTGCAAGGGTTCCCAAGACCAACAACCAGGGCTTGTCTCGGAATCCAGTGGTCACGAAAGCGAAGGCCACCGTGAAGCCAAGGATGAAGAGGAAGGGTTGCAAACCGGTTTCGTTGAACACGAGGTTGAAGTGCGGGTGGGCGTAGAACGGAAGCATCATCAGCAACGAGGTGACCATCATCGTGAGGAACAGCGCACTGAGGATTGTTGAGTCCCGTCGACGGAACATGTTCAGGGACACTTGGACTGCATACGCCAAGAAAAGGATGGCGGGACCCACGACAAACCCTTTCCACGCCAATGAAACGACACCGAAAGCCACACCGGCCAAGACGGCCGAAGCCATGGCGTATTGTCGATTCTTGGCCACGTCGGCGTAAGCCTGGACGAATGAACGAGGATGAGGTGACGTGACTTTGGTCAGCCGGGCTGAACCGGCGTACTTCACGGCTCTCAGCCAGTACATGAAACCGATCGAAAGGAACAGCATTACGAAAGCATCGTGGTCAGCAAGTGCCCAGGTGGAGTGGGTGACGTGAGCGGGCATGAACGCGATGAGCCAAGCGGCGAGCACCGCTGCTGCGTTGCCGAAGTGCTCTCGAGCGATAGCGGCGATGGGGAGGATGGTGAACGCACCGTACACGGATGGCAGGGCCAGCATGCTCCACCATACGGCGTCCTCGGGTTGAGCGAGGAAGGGCTCGAGCATCATCGCGCCCAAGGCCAACGACCAAGAGAACAGCGGCGGACGGGGGTTGATGCCACCGATGGGGTAGAATCGGTCTGCATCGTAAACGAGGTGGGCGTTGTTGGCGAGGATGTAGTCCACGACGCGCTTCATGTACCACGGGTCAGAACCGCCCGTCATGTCCCAGTTTCCAGTGCCGAAGGCATTCATCGATGGGACTGCGTACCACTGAACACGAATGGCAAGACCGACGAAAAAGGCCAGGGCAATCATCAAGCCCGTGCCGTGATGGCGCATGAAGAGGCGAGCCTGCGATGGTTCGTGTTCGCCCCGGTTAGCCCAACCACCGTACTTTTCATGGTTGGCGATGGAATAAATGGCCACGCCAATAAAGAAGGTGAAACCAAACCAAATCAAGGCGCCCCACGAACGGTCCAAGTCTTCGCTGTACCAAATGCCTGCCTCAAACCAGGAAGCAACCTGGTACAGGGCCCACATCGATCCCACGAGCATGGCACGAGTGTACCAGCGTTCTGCCACCATCCAGGCCACCAGCAATGCAACCGCACCGGTGAGGAAGGCGGTCCAATAGCCGATGTAGCCATGATAGTCCGTTTCTGTGGTGATGCCCAGTTGGTCCCAGACGTCCACACTGTTGAAGTGGTACACCGAGCCGATGAAGGCAAGGAGCCAAACAGCCAGTGCAACGGTCAACGGCCTGACGTTTCGACTCCATGCGCGATGGGTGGAGAGATAGGCAAACCAGCCAGAGTCGCCGGCTGGGTTGAGCGTCCCACGTGCCAAAACAGCAGCGAGCAATCCTGCAATGGCAGCCATGGACCAGTATGCAAAGAAGACATAGGCCGTTGCCTGACGTTGCAGGTTGAGGGTTGAGACCAGTTGGCCACCTTCGCTCATGTTGTACGTGTCAGGAAGAGCGTTGAAGGCGTGATTGGCTGCGGCCATCGCGAGCCAGAATCCGACGGCGGCGAAGGTCAAAACAGTGGCCCACTCGTGGCGACCACGCTGGTCCAGGTTGGAACCCAACACCAAGACAACGGCAAACATGAAGGATGCCAACATGTCGACGCCAAGCAAGGTGTAGAGCGCTTCTGCACCGACAAAGGCCAAGACCAACACGCCGAGGGAGACGGTGGATGAGGAAAGGTCGGGGCGAGAAAGGCTCAGCAAGCGTGGCACCGTGGCCAGCATGCCGGCGATGCCAACGACAAGCATCGGCATCATGTTTTCTGCAGTCAAGTCGTACTCCAAACCGACGACTTGTGTGGTTGCAAGGGCAAGCAGCACGGCCAAGGGGGCCAACAGCAACCCCAAGGCGGAATGAGGCTGCTGCGCCATCGTTTCCGTTTCTTCGTTCATATTGTTCCCTCGTTTCAAGGCGCAGCCTGAAGGCTGGCGAACTTGGCGAGTCGTGAACCCCTCTTAACCGTGACGGGTTCTGAAACACTTGAAATTTCCTTTCAGTGCGACATTTAGGACGGTTAGAACCTCTGCTTCGCTATTTAACCTTCAAGGGAGGGCACGGTGACCTATATCTCGACGGAAATGGCTCCCTTCCAAACTCAATGTGTCCATGCGTGCATAAGCCACCTCAACTGCTTCCCCGAGGCTGCTGGCCATGGCCGTGCATGAGAGAACGCGTCCGCCTGAACTCAAGAAGACGCCGCCTTCATTTGTCGTGACGCCGGCAAGATTGACCCATGAAGATCGGTATGTTGCGTCAGCCAGAGCCTCTGGAAGACCATTGATGGGGTCGCCCTTCTTGGGCGAGTTGGGATACCCCGAAGCGGCTAGAACCACGGTTACGGCGCTTTGAGGCAACTGCCCAACCTTGACCTGATCGAGGGTGTCCGTCGCCGCACCGTGGAGCATGGCGAACACATCGGCATCCAACAGCGGGAGGGTCACTTGGCATTCAGGGTCACCGAAACGAACGTTGAATTCCACCACGTATGGATCACCATGTTCATCGATCATCAAGCCGATGAAGAGCACACCTCGGTAGGGAATGGTTTGGCTGGAGAGGTGGCGATGGATCGGTTGTACAATTCGCTCTTCAATCGCTCGGTGAACCGATTCAGACACGACGGGTGCAGGACAATACGCACCCATCCCACCCGTGTTCGGACCTTGGTCTCCATCAAAGGCACGTTTGTGGTCTTGGCTTGGGGGAAGAGTTCGGTATGTATGGCCGTCCATCACGACCAACATGCTGGCTTCCTCACCTGGCAAGAATGCCTCCAAGAGAACGAAACCGTCAGTCGTGATTGAGGATTCAATGAAGGCTCTCGCCTCGTTTCGGTCAGAGGTCACAACGACCCCTTTTCCGCCTGCCAATACATCGCGTTTGACCACCCAAGGGGCGTGGGCGTACTGGTCCAAGGCCGCATCCACATCAGAGCTTGCGTCCAGTCGTTGGTACTCGGCGGTGGGCACCCCTGCTGCCGCCATCGTTTCTTTGGCGTGGAGTTTGGAGCCTTCTAGATGCGCCAACGCAGCCACAGGCCCAAAGCACGGCACGCCAGCATCCATGCATGCGTCAGCCAATCCCTCGCAGAGGGGGGCCTCCGGGCCAACCACGACCAGCGAAGGGCGAACGCGGTGAACCACCTCCATCACCGAGGCAATGTCACCCGAAGACTCGTGATTGGTGGCCACGAGCGCTGTCCCTGCGTTGCCAGGTAAGCAATGGATATCGTCAACCAACGGAGAAGCATCGAGGGCCAGACACAACGCATGTTCTCGCCCTCCGCCGCCGACCACCAAGACCGTTGAACCAGTCATGAGTCTGAGGGTCTGGGGGCATTGCATAATCTCTTCGCACCGTTCCCCGTTGGGCTGACAAAGAACTTATTCACCCCAGAGACTTGACCAATTTCATGCGAACTGCCTCCATGGTGACCGTTTTGCTTCTTTTGTTGATGACCGCCGCTCCACTCGCCAACGGCACCCCCCCGACGGGTGGCGACGCGACGGCGATCGACCAAGATGAAACATGGACTGAAGATGCCAGCATGGACGGCCACATCGTGGTCAGCAACGGAGCCACCCTCACCGTCAACGCCAACATCACGATGGCGGCGGGTTCATCCATTGTCGTTGAACAAAACAGCCAACTCGTCGTGACCAACGGAGCGCTTGCCAGTGAGGAACTCAACGCAGGATTGCGTGTTGAAGCGAACCCCTTCGCCGACGCGGTTTTGACGCTGAACTTTGGCGACCTTGCCGATGAAGGCGTTGTTCAACTGAAATTGGACCACGAAATTGGTTCTGAGGGTCGGGTGGAAATTACCTATGCCAACACCACGGTCAACGCATCAGGCAGTGATTTGGTGCAGTTCGATGCTCCTTTGGACGGAACGGACATTGTCGTCACCTTTGACACCGCCTACCTCACTCCGACCTACGTGCTCTGGGCAAAAGCCATCCATAGTGGGGGCGATACTGCAACGCTGAAGGCTGAAGAGATCTCGGCGGTTGAGGCACCACTGTACTGGTTTCAATCGGGCTTTGACCTACGCGTTCATGGCGACCTCAGCGTGACAAGTTCTACCATCTCCGGAGCAGCCATTCAGTGCGACGGATTGTGTTCGTTCAACGGTGCGGATTTGGTCGGAAGTGCACCGATTAACGCTTCGAGCACCGCTTCCGTCAACGTTCAAAATTCCGTGATCAGCGGCTCGCGTACCGATGAGGACATCGTCCTCCATGACAGCGCAGCCATCACGTACACCAACAGCCAAGGAACCGGTGGAACCACCGATGCTTGGGTACGGATTCTCTCCCTGCGAACGTTGAGCACCAACATTCCAAACGGCAGCCTTGACATTTACGACATTGGTTACAATTCCAACGACTGGAACGATTTGACGGATGCGAACGGAGAAATCGTGCTCGTTGGCCCTGGTGAGACCAATGAAATGAAGCGGATGGTGGCTTGGATGGACGGCAATGGCGTGCTTCACCAAGAGGACGCAACCATCACCCTCTCCATCACCAGCAGTTGGGGTACGTTCTCGAAAACAATCGATGCCCCAACCACCTCAACCGGGACCCTCCAACTCGACTTGCCATTCATCTCCGTCACGGCCGTATCCCCCGAAAAAACGGTGGGGGTTGCAAATAAGAGCGTCTCCGGAACCGTGACCGTTGAAAACACTGGCAACACCGCCGCCTCAAGCGTGAACCTCTGGTGCTACGAAGGAGAGGATATCGCCGACACCACACAGATGGTCGTAAGTTTGGAGGCAGGCGAAGAAAAAGAAGTTCCCTTCACCTGGTATGGTTATGCAGCAGGTGAAATCACGTTGACGTGCAAACCTTTGCTCCCGACCGCTTTGGAGGGTATTGCAGGCGCAGTTCACGACGACGTAGGCGCCACCTCTGAACCTGTGACGTGGTCCTACGAGGAAGAAGTGGAGGAGTTCCCCCTCATCATCCTCATCGTTGTCCTTCTCGGCTTTGGCGGTCTCGCCATGTATATCTCGGCTCAATCAAAGAAAAATCGGGACGATTTCAACAAACCAGCGGACCGTGTGCCGGTGATTGAAGACGAGGAAAAAACCGACGCACCGTCGGAAGGCGGAAGCATCTACGACCTTCAAATCGAAGACGAGACGGCTTAAGGAATCAAAAGACGCCGAACCTGTTAGGCCTACACGACGTCGAGGTCGTCGTTCCAGAGCATCTCTTCACCAAAGGGATCAGGTTTGGGGCGGTCAGTTAGATCTGTTGCCAAGGCAGGTGGTGCAAACCCGCCAAAGCATGTGTTCGTTGACTTCAGCAAGTATCGTAGGTGGCATCTTCATCTTTGTGGTTTTGAACTTCATCCCAATCAATGTCCCAACTGTTGGAAAAGACTTGGGTCGGATCGTCGGCGTACACCTCGTTTGTAATCGTCACCTCGAATTCATAGCAACCTTTGTCGTCGTAAAATGAGTCCTTGGAAAGGTAAGCGACCCCCGTGGAACTCTGGGCGTCTCCTGAAAGCGCCAACCATCCCCGCATGGAACCGCCGGAGGAACCGCCTGACGGACTGGCCCATGATGCTGTGTCGCCGTCAACCGAAATGGTGCTGTGGGACCACTTTTGGCTGCTGCCCTTCTTGATTCTGATATCGACAGTGTAATCCCCACTCATGAAAGGATAGTTGATGTCGCTTGAAATGCTGTGACCTCCTCCATCTCGGTTGGTCTCGCTATCTGCGTACAAACCGGCCGCAATCTCAATGGAAATGCCTTTGACTTCGGTTTCTGATGAGGTGCCGCTATTACTTGTTTCAAGGACGTGGGAAAAACGCACCCCCCCGTTCATGGCCTCACGAACGAGCAAGTCGTGATTGATGAGCAACTCTTCGTTTGAGCCGTCCGATCCGGTAGCTTTGATGACGTAATCAATCAGTTCCTGACCCTCGTAATTTCGAGCATTGCCCTGGAATATATCGGAAATGTCAACCTTGAAATTTTTGACATCGTTGGAAACAGATGCCGATTCAGCGAATACCTCAACACCGTCCGCTTCAATGGAGACATCAACGCTCGACATGGTCCCACGAATCTTGAACGTGAGTTGGTTGGTGTCTTCGTTGAGAGCCACGTCGGTGATAGCCATTGAAGCGTTGGTGGGTACCAACATCACGGCAGCGTACGGCGTGGTTGCAATGAGCAACGCAACGACGACGCTCGCCCCGAGCTTGACTTGGTTGATGCTGCTGCGCATGCGCTCGGCCTGTACGATGGCACCGACACCGAGGACGACAACAACTGCAACAACGGCAAAGCCCCAAGCCCCTCCTTGGAGAGAAAGGATTGCACCAACGAGAATGATGACCCAACCGGCCAAACTCACTTTGGTAGCGGTATCGGGCGAACCCGACCCGCTGCCTGCAACAAGAACTCCGGGGTTTTCAGAAGGTGCCTTCTCCGCTGCAGATGGTGCGACGACCACTGGTGCGGGTGCGTCGTTGGTAGCGGCTTCTTTTGTAGCGTTGGCTTTGTCGAGCAATCCACCCATGGTCAGTCCCCGTCACCTTCCCGTTTAACGATTGGCGTTAAGAAGGCAACCCCTCGTTGATTCTTGAGGGTGCGTTTTCACGACCGAAGGTCACAAGCCGGGGGCACACTCGCGCCACTCGTTGTCGTTCTCGTCCTCATCGGTGTTGAGGAAGCGGCGACCGGCGACGGCTCCAGCCAGCGCAATCATGGAGAGGGCTGGGACGATTTCGAAGCCTGGAAGGTAAACGCCACGGACGTAGACCGTGATCATCTGGGACTCTCGGTTGCAACCGCCGTTCTGACAAGCAAATTCGGATTCAGCGTAGAACTCCAGCACGTGGTAGGCGTCCGACCAACCTTGGTTCTTGGGCGTGCGCACCATGATACGAGCCGTCTCAGGAGCCGTGTTGGGCTCGATGGTCACAACGGTTTGAGGGAGGTTGACGGTGAAGCCGGCCTCTTCGAGGGACTCACGGGTGTTCTCGGTCACGCCAATCTTCATGCGGTCAATCTGGTTGCCGAAGTTGTAGACCTTGAACTGGAAATTCTTGTCGGTCTTGGGCATGAGTTGGACGAAGGGCTCAACGGCCTCAACTTGAACGATGCTGAACTGCATGATGTTGATCAGTGCGTTAACTTGAGAGGAGGCTGTGTTAGGAGGTGGCAGGTTGTTGAGTTCCTGAACCTGCGCAGAGACCGTCAATTGACGGGATTGCATCTGCATGTAAGGGTTGGCACGGACGACGACTTGGAAGTCAACTTCCTGACCGGCACCAACATACATGTCGCCAGGAGCAGCGGTGGCAAGGCCGTCGCTGGTCACCTGAATGGCGACCTTTTCGACATAAGCCGTGGGATTGGATACGGTGCATGTGGTGTATCCCGTCAAGGTCGCACCGGGTTTGACTTCCACCTGGATTTGTCCGGGAGCGCAGGTCATGGAAACAGCAGCACCCGAAACTTGAGCGGAGGCTGGTGCTGCAACGGCAGCGAGCGAACAAAGGTAAATCGCAAGCAAGGCGGCGACGCGCTTCCATCCCGACATAGTCTCACCTATCGTTCTCCCCAATCTCCCCCACCTCATAACCATTATGGGTGCTATGTGCGAAATCGGCCTCTTCGCAACCTCGCTTGTTGAGAGGTGGGCCCGAAGGGAGTTGAACCCCTGACCTCCCGGTTATGAGCCGGGCGCTCTAACCAACTAAGCTACAGGCCCCAGCGGCTGGTCTTGCGAGAGCATGAAGAACCTTCTCATTCGTCAAATCGAGCAAGCGAAGACTGTGCTGGCATCACCGCCTCACGAACCAACTGCTCCATTTGATCGCGAATCTGTTCGGGAACGAACACAAGGCATTGCTCATGGGGCTGCGCCAAGGAACGAATCAGCGCAGAATGTTCGCTTGCATCGCGCCCGTCCTCGAGCACAATACCTTGTGCGTAAGGAAGGTATCCCCGCTTGCTGATGGTGGCTTCGATGATGTCGCTGCTCGGGTCGTAGCCGGCACCGAGGACAGCCTCATGCAATTTTGAAATCACGGCATCTCGCATGCTTGTTGTAAGGTTGGGGATTCGCAGGGATTTGTGGTAATCCTTCCGGGATTGCAAACGCTGAGCGCATCCGGAAAGGACGGCATCGCTGTGGCGGGCCCAATGGGGAAGAGCGACCTTGATGTGGGCGTCGTTGAGCAGGACATACTGTTCGGGCGACAAAGCGGTGTTCAGTAGCATATGGCTCAGCTCCTCTGAAAGGGTCAGCGACCCATCTTCTGCCAGTTGGCGAGCACGCTCCAACATCCTGACAAGGTACGCTTGCGTGAGCATGTTGACCTTGTGAAAATACACCTGCTGATACATGTGATACCTCGTGACGAGATAGGCTTCAATGGCCGGAAGACCCCAGCGCTTGACAATCAGCCGTCCGTCTTCACCCACTCGCAGGGCTCGAATCACGCGGGCGCTGTCAAAACCACCGATTTGCGCGCCCGTATTCGCTTGGTCACGAATCATGTAATCCATTCGATCAACGTCGAGTTGACTACTGACGATTTCTTTCATGAAACGAGGGATGGCCTGTCCGTTGTGGGATTCTTTGCCGTCCATGAGTGCAAACAGCCGCCCCAAGCGTTGCGGCCCGAGTACATCCTTTACCGCCCTCCCGATCTCGGTGTTTGGCGATTCCAGGATGCGTCGTCCCCACGACTCATGGGTGTCAAACGCAGCATAGACTCTTGGAGTTTCAAGAAGGTGCGAGTAGGGAGGGTGTCCAATATCGTGGAGGAGCGCAGCGAGTTGAACCAATTCTTCGTCATCTGGACTCATCAGTCCCGGATGCACCTCGCGCAAATGTTGCGCCATACGGCCTGCCAGATGGTACGCACCTAAGGAGTGGGCGAAACGATTGTGGTTGGCGGATGGGAAAACGAATTCACACGTTGAGAGTTGCTGAATGGAACGCAAACGCTGAAACTCTGGCGTGTCGATGATTTGAGCGTGCATGGGAGGTACCAAGATATCGCGATGAATTTCATCGCGAATCACCCTGTCTCGACCGTTCATGGTGCAAAGCCGTCAAATCATGCCCTTATAGCCCTTCTTGGCAGAGACCGCCATGCCTTCCAGCGGTAAGCCATAAGCACATCAACAACACAGAGAGAATCATGGGCGATGCTGTCAAGGGTCTCATGGACCGCATCACCAACGATGACCCCGAGACCCGTGGCCAACAATTGTGGGTCATGTTTGCGCTGGCCATGTTCCTGGTAGCGACGCTGAACTGGTATGCCTACATCCGGGAACCCGAGGTGATCCGTGTCGATGAGTTGTTGGAATACAAAAACGAGGTGGTAAAGGTCGAAGGAACATTGATTTCTTGGGTCGAGGACCCGTATTCTTCTGGCGACAATCGCATCGATGCCATCATCGACGACGGGACAGGCGTGGTTGAGGCGAGATGGTACCGGCCGGGCACGATGCCTCCCATTGGCACAACGGTGACGGTCATGGGGGACGTGATCGAATACGACGGTCGGATTTGGCTCCAATCGCTCGGGGCTGGGGCCATCGAGTGGACAACAGACGACCTGCCTGAAATCGACGTCCTCGCCATCGCCGATGTTGCAAAGAACCCGGCCGCCTATGCTGGCTCGGTGATTCAACTCACCGGGTTTATCGGTGAATCCATTGCTCCGGATGCCACGTTTACATCGGCCTACTTGGGCGATCATCCAAATTACGGGAATTCAGAGCATCAACTTCACCTGACCATCCGTTCCGCCATCGGAGAGTGGATCGAAGCCACATCCAAAATTGAGGTACAAGGCTTGTTAACCTACCAGCCTCGTGATTTACGATGGAGTTTGCACGTGCAGGGGCCTGAGATCTTGGTCGACCGTAACCATGTGCTCAACGTCCCTCAGCTTGACTGGAGTGCTCAAGCAACATGGAGTTATCAATCCGGGCGATTGGTGACCATGACCGGTGTCGCCACGACCGGAGAGGGGATGTGGTTCCTGGGCGGTCCGAGTGGCGAGTCCATCTGCTTGGTGCCCTCGGCAACGGACCGAGCCAATGACGCCTCAACACCGCTTGGGGGTTCACTCGTGTCGGTCACCGGCCGCCTCTTGTGGTCCGCTTCAACCTCTTCTTGGTGCATTGACGCTGCTGAAGAGGGTGACAGTCCCTTGTTCAACCCCACATCGCCCACAGGTTTGTTGGGCTTGTTGTCGGGAGATCCTTTGGGGACAGTTGCCGACCCCGAGGCCATATACACCCTCTCTGCCTACATCAAATACGCCGTTGAGCCGAGCGTAGAGAGCAGCGAGGGATTTTTTGTTGATGCCGCAGCGTATTCGCCCGGGTGGACCACGGTCGCCGCCACATTCCCCGGACCCCGTACAGCCTGGTTGGAGGCAGGACAGTCAATCATAGCGAACGTCTCCGTGGCATGGGATGACGAGGACATGCGCATCCGTCTGCTCGTCCACGAGTATGTCCTCGGCCCTGCTCCTGGTGCGCGGATGCTCTTGTGGGATGATGGCGCAGTTCAGTGGAGTTACGCACGCGACCAAATCGTTCACCTCAACGGAAAAGCAGTCGAGGTGGACGGCTCTTGGCGTCTGGTGCAGGACGGTTCCAATCTCTCCATCGATCTGTCACCACGGGTTCAGGCCATCGGGGTGGATGAATTGCATCTCAACCAGTCCATGACGTGGAGCGGACGCCTTCGGCAAATCGAGGGGGCAGAAGGGGTGCAGTTGACCTATGTGCTCAGCCAAGCCGATGTCGTCGACACCGACGGAGACGGCTTGGGCGATTCGTTAGAAGAAAGCATTGGCACCTCCAGCACCAACGAAGATTCCGATGACGACGGCGTTGGCGACCGAGCGGCCTACGAACAGTCCAGAACATGAGGTGGAGAGATGCTTGAGGGGTATTTCTTGGACTTGGCGTGGTTGTTGGGCGCTTTGTTCTTCGGCGTGATGCTCGGTTCGCTGACCGGACTCATCCCAGGCTTTCACGTCAACAATGTGGCACTGATTTTGCTCGCACTCTCACCCGCTTTCCTCGAGTTGGGCATCCCGCTCTCGGCCGTGGCCGCCATCATCGTTGCCACTGGAACGGTCCACACCTTCCTCAATTACATCCCCTCAGCACTGATCGGCGCACCGGATGGTGACACAGCACTTTCCCTCCTCCCTGGCCATCGAATGTTGCTCTCCGGCAACGCCGCTCGAGGCGTGGCTTGGTCCGCACGCGGGTCACAACTTGGGCTCTTCTTGTCCCTGCCGCTCATCGTTCTCGCCCGCATCGCATTTGGCCCTGAACTCGGCTGGTACGAAGACCTCCGGTCCATCCTGCCGTTCGTCCTTTTGAGCATCTCGCTGCTGCTGTTGGCCACAGAGACCACGCGACTCGATTGGCCACTCTGGACCCAAAAGGTCACCCGTGGAAGGTTGGGCAAGGACTCGCGTCTCGCTGGATTTTTCACCGCCACCGCTTTTTTCCTTCTCGCGGGCATGTACGGTTGGGGCGTGTTCACCCTACCTGCTCGCTCCCCCGTCGGCATGCCCGACGCCAGCCTGCTGTTACCGAGCCTAGCCGGCCTTTTCGGCATCGCGAATCTTCTCGACATTTACGCAACCACCTCGCACCTACCCCCCCAACGTGAAAACTGGGCACTGCCCCCGGTTCGTCCGCTTGTTGTCCCGTGTTTCTGGTCAAGCGTCGCTGGAGCGTCAATGGGTGTGTTGCCCGGCATGACCGCTTCGCAAGCCACTGTGCTGGTCATGGGCGGTCGGAATTTGGCCGCCAAAGCCCAAGGCCGTCAAGGGTACGGCATGGATTGGGAAACGCGCCGTTTGACGGAACTCAGCGATGAAGAATTGCTCGAAATCGCAAAGGCGGAAGCCGAAGAAGGTGTGGAGGGACCTCAAACCCAACAGGACTTGGAGATCATCGCTATTCTCTCAGCGGTCAACACGGCTGTGACCGTGATGGTTCTCGGTTTCCTGTACATCATCAGCCGGTCGAGGTCGGGCGCAACCTTGGCTCTGAAGATGATGTATCCCATCGAAACATGGTCTTCGCTCGAACCGACGTCGGACTTTATTCGGCTGCTGGCCGTGACCTTAGCCGCAGGCTTGTTGGCGATGCCGATGATGCGATATGTGGGCAAAGGCATGTTGCGCCTGCACGCTGCCATTCCTCTGCAACAAATGGTGATGGGTGTCATTCTCTTTGTTGTGGCGCTGGTTTGGCTCTCAACGGGTTTCATCGGCATTGGCGTGCTCATCGTCGGAACCATCATTGGGTTGCTCCCGCCTCGAATTGGCATTCGCCGTTCCCACGGCATGGGCATTATTTTGGTGCCCATCATGATTTACACCTTTGCTCAGAAATTCGACAGTTTTGGCTTCATCTAAACGGACGTGAACACATGAAACAACCTCTGCCCGCCCTTTTGCTTGCATCGCTGTTTGTCCTCTCGGTCGCAGCCCCCCTCGGCGTGCCTGCGGGTGTGCCATCCCTGAAGACGGAGGCCGAAGTAACGTGGGCAAATGGGCGCTCCTCAGCATGTACGTCAACGCTGTGCTTGAACGAAGTTCTGCCCAATCCCAATGGTTACGACGATGCGGCATGGCCGGGAGGGGAATGGCTCGAACTCCACAACATCGGCA
Source organism: Candidatus Poseidonia sp. (assembly GCA_038148515.1). Taxonomy (GTDB): domain Archaea; phylum Thermoplasmatota; class Poseidoniia; order Poseidoniales; family Poseidoniaceae; genus Poseidonia. Next base: position 80,503 of record JAYQVP010000006.1, read on the forward strand.
CCACCGACATTGACATAACGGGATGGAAGGTCACCACGAGCGCTTCCAAGACGTTGGCTTTTGACGCCAACACCATCGTCGGTTATCAATCGGGCAATGCTTCGACCTGGACAGCCAGTCCGGGTGAATTCGTGGTCATCGCTCGAAACGGGGACGCCAATTTTTACCTCACCAACACGGGCATGACCGTCACGCTGGTGGACAACAACAACAACAACGTTCACAGCGCCTCGTGGGGAAGCGTTTCGTCGGGGACATCATACGAGCCAGACAGCACCAATCCTGCCGCAAATTGGGTACCCACCGGTTCACCCACCCCGGGCCAAGCCAACTCGGCCGGGGGCTCGACAACGCTCGTGCCAAGTGACCTCACCATCAGTGAAGTCATGGCCAATCCATGGCCCAGCGAGGACAACGCCACCTGGCCGGGCGGCGAATGGATTGAAATCCTGAACACTGGTTCAATGGACATCAATCTCACAGGATGGAGCATTCAAGATACGGCCGGAAATGTATTGCCATTCAACCAATCCCACCTTGTCGGAGCCACCTCCAATCCGAGCAGCATGCTCATCGCACCGGGCGCCCACCGCATCATCGCTGTCAACGGCACGAGCCCCTACGGCGTGCTGAATAACGGCGTGGAAACGTTGACGCTGAAATGGCCCAACGGCACTGCCTCTCAAGAAATTGGATGGTCGTCAACACAACCTGGTTTTGCATTGACCGTTTCGCTGCAGGCCAACGGCTTGTGGGGTCTTGCACCTTATCCAACACCGGGCGATACCAACTTGGGCACCCTCGATATGATGCCTCGTCAACTGGTGGAGATTCGGTTCACTGAACTTCTGTCCAATTCAAGTAACGACGGTGCGTTGTTTCCCGAGGGAGAGTGGGTTGAACTGCACAACACCGGCAACACCTCGGTTGACCTGATGGGTTGGAGCATTCGTGACGGCATGGGCAATCTCACCTACCTTGACCCCGGTTCTGTGGTCTTCAACACCTCCCAAGGAACGACCATGATCGAGCCTGACGGTCGCCGATTGGTTCAATTCACGGCTGAAACACAACTCTGGAACAACTACAACCACCTCTTCCTCCAGGACCCCGCTGGACTGGTGGTAGACACCGCCCACTACACCACCGACTACGGCACCAATGCATCTCTCGTGCGTGCGGCCGACCCCACGGAGGCTTGGTCGCCTGCACCATGGCGTACGCCGGGTCAGCCCGAACCGGGCACAACGCCAACCAACGGGAATATCCGTTTCTCTGAGTTGCTCCCCGATGCAAAAGGGGCTGACAACCAAGCTTGGCCCATGGGTGAATGGATTGAACTCCACAATGTCGGGACCACCGATGTTGACCTGACCGGATGGAAGTTGCAAGCCGCCTCCCGCTCGCTGACCTTGCACGAATTCAACATGCCTTTGCAAGCCGACCCGGTGGTGGCGGCAGGAGACGTGGTGCTCATCGCGTTAAACGGCACGAGTAGTTTCTACCTCAAACACACCTCGCCTGACTCGATTGGCCTCATTGATGCGGCTGGAGCCACGGTGGACACCGTCTCATGGTCTTCGACCATCGAGGGTGAATCCTTGATCCCACCTAACAGCACGCATGCGGGTGTGGGACCCAACGCCTCGGGTGACGTAGGCGATTGGATTCAATCGGCGTGGCCCACCCCGGGCGCCCTCAACCCTGTTTGGCCAGCCTACAGTGGACCAACCTCGCTCCAATTATCAGAAATTTTCCCCTACTGCGGCGACGGAAGTTTGACACCGAGCGAGGATTGGGTAGAGGTGCTTAACACAGGCCAAAACGAACTCAATATCAGTCGCTGGTCCATCGTGAACGACGATGGAGAACGACGATTTTTCCGAACGGACAGCCTTTGGAATGAGCAAGCCAATGCCACGGCGACAACGATGCTCCAACCTGACGAACGAGCCGTCTTTCTCATGGATGTTTGGATGATATCTGGCTTACAAGATACGATTCAACTTCTGCATCCAGACGGTCAGGTCGTTGACACCGCCACCTGGTCAACGGAAACGGATTGTCAGACGCTCATGCCTTCCTCAACCGACGCTGAATGGACCCACACCTTGTGGCCGACTCCCGGAGGACCCGAACCCGACCCTTCCCAATTTGCCGGTCCCGAGGATGTGATGTTCACGCGATTCATGCCCTATGCCAATGTAGCCAGTTCCGGCGACATTGAATTCGTGGAAATCACCAACATCGGCGACCGCCTTGCTGTTCTCAATGGATGGACCCTGCGAACCGTTACGGGCGCATCGAACATGTACAACTCGACGGTTGTTGATCTCCAAATCCAACCGGGGTCTTCAGTGCTCTTGGGCAACGATGTCACGGCATTTGGTCTGTACGAAGACGGCGATGCCTACGAAATTGACAGCGTGATGCAACGAAGTTTCTACTTCCCCAACGGAGGCGCTGCACTCCAACTCTTGGACGGTGAGGAAACCATTGCTGACACACTGGTTTACGGCAACGGGCCGGTCGACGTGAGCGGTTGGACCGGTATCGCTCTTGTTGAACCGGTGAGCAATCTTGCGAACCTCATCTATCTTCGTGGTGACGGGTGCGGCGAAGCACCCGACACCGATACTGTGGCCGATTGGCATCAACGGTGGAGTCGCTTGGGCGGCTCAAACCATTGTTACGAAACAACCGTGACGGGTTCGGGAACGATCACTCCACTGATTGGGCCACAACAAGGCCTGGTCGACTTGTTGGCATGGATCGAAGGGGCTCAATCCAGCCTTCAGGTCCACCTCTACCAACTACAGGACATCCACCTTGTGCAAGCGCTGATCGACGCCCATACCCGAGGAGTGGAGGTCACGGTGGTGCTCGATGCTGGGGACGATTGGTGGACCACCTACGACCTCGACATGCAACGCGGAATGGCTACCACCCTGCTATCGGCCGGTGTTGAGGTGATTTGGTTTGGTGATGATGGAGAAACACCCTACGCTTACATTCACAGCAAAATTGCGCTTCGTGACCAGAGCAGTGTATGGTTGGGTTCCGGAAATTGGAAACGATCCTCTCATCCCCTCCCCGGTGAGAGCGGCAACCGTGAATGGGGCATTCTCATCGACGATGCATCGACGGCAACCGTGGTTGCACAGCATTTGGCGTTTGATGAAGACACCCTCAAACAACATCTCACACCTGCCCATCCCGACGACGCTCCAGTTGGATGGAGTGCACCGACCCCCACCTCGGTGGTTGGGACGGTCGGGAGTAGTATCACAGGGGACTTTGAAGCCGAACTCCTTGTCTGTCCCGACAATTGCATCAACCAACTCGTCCAAGCGTTGAACACGGCGGAAGAGGAAATTCTCCTCTCCCTTCAGTACCTCGACACGGATTGGTCCTACGGTTGGGGTGAGAACCCGGTGATGGCGGCGCTCGAAGCCGCAGCACAGCGAGGCGTTCGCCTACGTCTCGTCATCAACGGAGCCTTCCTCGACGAAGATATTCAACTCGCTGTCGACACGTTCAACGAGCACTGGAATTTCACGCTGGGTTACGACACGGCTGCCATCGTTATGAGCACCAACGACTCGGTGACCAAACTGCATAACAAAGGAGCCATCATCGACGGCGAGCGGGTGTTGATCTCTTCAATCAACTGGGGCGATTCCGCCTTGGTCCGCAACCGGGAGATGGGCTTGTTGGTGACACAGCCTCAACTCGCCGCCGTCTACAGCTCATCGTGGTGGGAGGATTGGCATCGGTTGGACAATACAACCGACTCTGACCAAGACGGTTTGCTTGACATGTGGGAAACTGGAGTTGGCTTGAACCGGACCATGCGGTCGGTGGTCGGCGTTGCGGAGGATGAATCGGCAATGGACCCCGACGGGGACGGTCTGACCAATGCCGTGGAACAACTCCACGGCGGAAACCCCTTCAAGGCTGATACAGACAGCGATTGCATCCCCGATGCATTGGAAGTGGCGTGGGCCCAATCCACTTCGTTGGACCCTGACCTCGACGACGTGTCTCCCCTCAAAGCCCTCACACTGGTCGATGCCGACGGCAACGGCCAAGCCGATGGTGTGGAATATGGATGCGACTTTGGTGGGGCGATTGACCAACCAACCGGGAACACCTCAACCAACACATCCACGGATGAAGATGTCGACGGCGTGAGCAACGAGCGCGATAGGTGCCCCAACACCCCTCCAAACACCGCTACGGATGCCAACGGATGCTCGGCTCAACAGCGGTCTTCACTCGTGGAGGATAGCCCAGACAACACCTCGGGGGAGAGCGCTCAACGCATGTTCTTGACCCTTATGGTCTTGGCGTTGCTCCTCTCCGCTGGCGCTGCTGTGGTGTTGAGAAACATGCGGCAGGACGACCCATCCAAGACCGCTATTCACGAATCTATGTTTGGTGATGCTGTGACTGTGAATCAACAACACCCATGGTCTCAACCCGTTCTCGACGGAACCCAAGGCCAAACGGCCCCATCATTGCCCACCGTGACCGCAGAGATGTTGGCCAGGGTACCTGGATGGGATGAAGCGACGGTTCAACTGTATTTGCAGCAGGGGTGGACAATGGATCAGTTGGCGGCATATTATGCCGAACAAGTGGCTCAACACGCCGCTGAGGAGCAACATTGAAACGGGACCTCGCTCACCTCGCAGCGAAGACCTATGGAGATTCGCAGCAGCAACCCCGTCCTCAAACAAAGTTTCTGGAACAATGTCAACGGCCACGACCGAATGACCATTGATGGCAGTCTGCAAAAGATTGGCCTCCTTCTCGGCTTGACGGTTCTCACCGCGTTTGTAACGGCAGTCCTGGCGTTGACCTCCGACAACCCTCTGATGTTGCCTGCGATGGTAGGCCTCGGCTTCATGGGTGGTTTTGTGTTGGCACTCATCATCATGTTTGTTCGACCGCAAAACCCTGCACCCTTGATGACCATGTATGCTCTGTTTGAGGGCATGGCGATTGGTGGAGTTTCCATCATCTTCGAAGCAGCATACGACGGAATCGTGCTGCAAGCAGCCTTTGGCACCGTTGGCATCACGGCAACCATGTATCTCATGTACGCCTCGAAAGTGATTCGTCCCACACCGATGTTCAACAAAGTCATTGGCGGCTTGGTCATCAGCATCATGTTCCTCTATCTGACGTCCTATCTGCTGCGATTCTTGACGGGCATGGATGTTCCTTTCCTTCACACCTCTGGCCCCATCGGCATCGGACTGACCGCGTTCATTCTCGTGATTGCTTCGTTGACCCTGATCAGCGATTTCGGGTTCATCGAATCGGGCAGCCGATACGGCGCCCCGAAGAACATGGAATGGTATGCGGCGTTTGGTATTCTCGTGTCCCTCATCTGGATTTACGTGGAAACCCTCCGTCTCCTCGCCAAACTCCAAGCGTTCAGGGATTGATGCCCGCATGACGCGTTCCATCCCCACCGTGGATTTCCGCTTGGGGTGTTCTGAGGATGCAGAAGACCGCCAACGATTCGTGGATGACGTGGGCAATGCGCTCAAAGACATCGGTTTTTTTGCTCTGGTGAACCATGGAATTCCACGGACCCTCATTGACGATGTGTACCGGCAATGTGACCTTTTTTTTGAATTGGACGAAGCCGTGAAACGTGAATACCTCCGCCCCAACATCGCCCATCAGCGAGGGTACACGGCCTTCGGGGTCGAACACGCCAAGAACAATCCAGCGCCTGACCTGAAGGAGTTTTGGCAGGCTGGACGACCTGCGAGCCAAACGGGTGAAGCGACCGGTTACCCCGAAAACATCTGGCCTACGAACCATGTTCCGGGATTTCAAGCGGTGACCGAAGACCTGTATTTGCGAATGGAGGCCCTCGCCGAACGGTTGCTCGAAGCATGCTCGACCTATGTTGGTCAATCGCAGGATTGGTTGTCCAACATGACAACCGACGGCAATACCATCATGCGCATGATTCACTACCCGCCGTTAGGTGAAGAAACGCCACCTGGAGCTGTTCGTTCTGCTCAGCACGAGGACATCAATTTCATCACGTTGCTCGTGACGGCGACTGCCGACGGCTTGGAAGTGATGGACCACGATGGTAGTTGGATCAAGGTGACAGACCAAAACGACGCTATCATCGTCGATTCGGGCGACATGTTGCAAAACCTCACCAACGGCTTGTTCAAATCCACCACACACAGGGTGGTCAATCCCGTTCACGCCAATACACGTCGCTACTCAATGCCGATGTTTGTGCATCCGAGCAACGACATAGACCTCACCCCTCACCACGCCATGGTCGCCTTGACCGGCGGCGTTGCAACCTTCCCATCCATTACGGCGGGCGAATACCTTCACCAACGACTGCGGGAAATCGGATTGACATGAGGGATTCGAGTGCTCGACGAACTGGTTCAGGCCATCCATGAGGGGCGGACTCAGCCACCCGAACACCTTCGCCAATTTATTGACGGTGTGGCACGAGGAACGGTCTCGAACGATGAGGCCACTCAGTGGTTAAAGGCGGTTCATCGACATGGTTGTTCGGTTGAGGATACCGTGGCCCTCACACGATGCATGATGGATTCGGGAAGGGTGCTGGTATGGGAAGACGGCCCTCCGGTGGTTGACAAACACAGCACAGGAGGGGTTGGCGACAAGATGTCAATTGCGCTTGCACCCGCCTTGGCTGCATGCGGGTGTCGCGTTCCGATGCTCGCCGGTCGGGGCTTGGGCCACACGGGCGGTACCATCGACAAATTGGAATCCATTCCGGGCTTTTGTTGTACGCTCTCTCCAGAAGCGATGCAGGAGGCTGTGAGGAAGGTGGGTTGCTGCATCGCGGTTCAAAACGAGGCCATTGCACCCGCCGACCGAATTCTCTATGCGTTGAGGGACGTCACCGATACGGTTGACAGCATCCCTCTCATCACGGCCTCCATCGTTTCAAAAAAAGCGGCTGAAGGCCTGCATGCCCTGGTTCTCGATGTAAAAACGGGGGATGCAGCATTCATGAGCACTGAAGACGATGCAAGAGAACTTGCACGCTCCATGGTTGAAACTGCCACCGGCCTTGGCATCCAAACCGTGGCCCAAGTGACCCGAATGAGCCATCCCATCGGCACCCATATCGGCAACAGCCTCGAAATTGTGGAGAGTATCAGCATTCTCAAAGGCGCTGGTTCGCCCGACACACGAGAATTGATTGTCGCTCAAGGCGCTCAATTGCTTTCCATGGCCATGGACGATGTCAGCCTGCAGGAAGGCCGACAACGAATGGAGAGAGTGCTGGACCAGGGGCAAGCCTTGGAGGTGTTCAAAGCGATGTGTATTGAGCAAGGCGTGGCCGCTGAGGTCGTGAACCGTTTGATTCAACAACCCACCTCGGTGTTAGGGGCTGCCCGACATCAAACGACGGTTTTGGCCAAGGAGGCATGTACGGTGGCCGGTTTACGGGGGATGGACATGGCAGAAATGGCTCGACATCACGGAGCGGGTCGCTTCTCCCTCGACGATGAGATCGACCCTCATGTTGGCTTCGTCGTGCATTGTGTTGTCGGTCAGGAGGTTGAAGTGGATGATGCCCTGCTGACCTTCCACCACCAACGAGCCCTAAGTGAGGGAGAAATGGTCCAACTCCAATCGTTGGTGGTGTGTTCCAGCACCCCTATCGAACCGGAGCCACGCTTGATTGCGTGCATTGAATCCAACCCAACGAAGCCGTGATAAAGGGGATGCTTGTCGCCCACCCTGCCGATTTAGCTTAGCTGGTGGAGCGTGGGACTGTTAATCCCAAGGTCGTGGGTTCGAGCCCCACAATCGGCGCTTTCTGACGCCTCGTCTCGTCGCAAAGCCTGCATCGGGTTCGCTTTCGCATCCAAACTCGGGTACACTCCCCAGTAGGCTTCCCGTGCTTCTTGATTGACGTTCATGCACGCTACCACGTCCGATGGTCGGTCGGGAAGAGGATTGGAACGGTTCAAATGACCAATCATGGGCTCGATGTTTGACAGGTTCACCACACCCCACCCCACTTGGGTGCATGGAGCAATCGGAGAAATAGGCATCGTGCCTGATGTTGGGTCCCAAGTTGAAAACGAGGGGTACCATGCCGACCGGTTGAGAGCGTCCCGCACATCGGAATTCGAGATACTTGCTGACGAACCATCCGTCCACGTTCCGTGAACCAGAGAACCGTTTCGGTTCGTATCCGCCCCTGAACCAAAGTCACCCGTTTCTTCTCGGAGGTGTTCCAGCACAAAGGACAGGATACCAGCGGTACGAGGTGTTGCAAACGAGGTCCCCGATGTTTCATGGTAGCCATCCACGTCGTCGTGGTTGGGTAGCACTTGGGTCCAATCAGCAGCGATGTCCGGATAGGAGCCACTCATCGTTTCCTTCTGATCATCGTCCTCTTCAGCATACCCTGCAATACCGATGGACCATGGTGGACCTGCGGTGGCATCCTGCACGGCAGGTGAAGGCGAGTTATCGGCCGCACCGGTGTGGATTTTGTTATTCACGACCACAGTTTGATGTGTCCCGCTCTCGATGCCCGGCACCGGCAAGGAACCGATAGCGCCAAATGAGGTGGTCACGATGTCGACAAGCGGTTGGTTGCCCGCAGCCAGAACCGCCTCGGTGGAGAACCCTTCGACAAAGAAGATCACCGCATCGGGATTGGCGTCCAAGACCGCTCCCGTGACCGCCGTTCCGTGTCCGTCCGATGGGTCGTCAAGGATGTGTATGTCCGTTTGGCCGTCGGGAGAAGTGCCGATGATCTTCGTTCCTTTGAAGTACACAATATCGGAGGTGGTGATACGGTCCCAACACTCACTTTTGTCGGCGTTGAACCTCTCCTCCCACGACCCCTCAAGGGTGGGTTGGCAGGTCATGGTGACGCCCAAACCCTCCAATAACCAGTCAGGATAGATTTCTTCGGTTCGAAAGTGGTCATGATAGACGTTGATGCCCGTGTCGATCGGCGCAACAACGCTGTATGGCCTCCACTGATCTGGTTCCCCGGAGGACCCTGAGGAAGAACCTGAGGGTGTTGTCTCGCTGAACATGGAATGCAGTCCAAAGAGCAACGATACCAGAAGCGTCGCTACCAAAGCAATGCTTGGCCCGTGGGCGACCTCAATGACGGGCGAGGACGAGTCGGTGTCCCCAGAGGCGCTCATGGTGTTGCCTGTTGGATAGGAGCCATGAATTTTTGTCGCCGCCGGGCAGCGTCACTCCCACTCAATGGTGCCAGGTGGTTTGTGTGTGATGTCGTACACCACGCGGTTCACCGCCCCCTTGACCGTGTTCGTGATTCGCGTGCTGATCTTCTGCAAAATAGCGTGCGGGATTTCAGAACAACGAGCCGACATGCCGTCCATGGATTGAACCGCCCGAACGACCACCGTTTCACCGTATGCTCGAACATCGCCGTGAACACCGACGCTCCTGACGGGCAAGAGGGCAGCGAAGTATTGCCAAGGAAGTTCCATCTCTCCGCGCTGTGCGGCGGCCTCAAACTCCTCCTCGACGATCGCACATGCTTCGCGAACAACATGAACGCGTTCAGGTGTCAATTCACCTAAGGTTCGAACAGCCAATCCCGGCCCGGGGAACGGTTGGCGTTCAGCCACGTTGATGTTGAGCGTGCGAGCCAAATCCCGAACTTCGTCCTTGTACAATTCTCGGAGGGGTTCAACCACCTGCAAGGTCATGTCTTCGGGCAAACCGCCGACGTTATGGTGGGATTTGATGGTGTCACGTACACCACCACCGGATTCAATCCAATCGGGTGCAATGGTGCCTTGAACGAGGTACTTCGCACCGCATTTCTTCTGTTCATCTTCAAAGATACGAATGAACAACTCCCCGATGACTTTTCGCTTTTGTTCAGGCTCCGTCACGCCCTTCAAGGCCTCGAAATAGCGGTCGGCCGCTTTTACGGTGATGAGATTGATACCTTGGGCTTCCAACAACGCCTCGATCTGTTCGGTTTCGTCTTTCCGCATGAAACCGGTATCGACGTAGACGCAATGCAACAGGTCACCGACCGCTTGGTTGGCGATCACAGCAGCAACCGTGGAGTCAACGCCTCCCGAGCAAGCAATGATGGCGATGTCATCAATTGTCGCTTTGAGGGATTCAATGCTCTCAGCAATGAACTCCTCAGCGTCAAACATCTCATGCACCGCCGTTGATTTCTCGGTCTTGAGCCTTCACGCGCTCGATTTGGTCAAGCTTGTTTTGTTCGAGCGCAGCGGCATAGGTGGCGTTCGAGAGCGCCAACATTTGAACCGCGAGATAACCGGCGTTGTCACCTCGGTCGACGCCCACGGTAGCGGCGGGAACACCAGGAGGCAATTGGGCGATGGACAGCAGGGAGTCGTAGGGGACTTTGCCTCCACAAGGTACACCGATCACGGGCTTGGTGGTCAGGGCAGCAACGGCCCCAGGTAGGGCTGCGGCCAATCCAGCCATGGCCACGAAGACTTGACAACCGTCGTCGATTGCATCGCCGACGATTTGCTCAACAAAGCGAGGAGAGCGGTGAGCGGAGGCGACGCGGAGTTGGTAAGGTACACCAAATTGTTCGAGAATCTTCGTGCATTTTTGAGCCACAGGGAGGTCTGAAGAGGACCCCAACAGTATCGTCACATCCATGTTCAAAGGTCCAACGCGGGTGGTTCTTTTAGATGACGCATGGGCCGGTTGGCTTACCGTTCACGCTTCTTCATCAACAGCGACACTGAACGCGGCAACGCTTGGCCAGTCAAGATATGAACGAAGGTCGGTTTGAGCACCTTCTGCGACATGCATGGCTTCAACAGCAAGCCATGGGCGGCCATCGATCACGGTACCAAACAAGGTCACTGGGAGGTCATGTTCATCCAGGCGCCAAGCCATGTCGCCATTGCGCCAACGAGCCGATTGAACGGTCCAGCCCGACAGTGCAGCCATCGGAACGAGCGTGCTTGGTGACCAAGGAACCATCCAGCCACCGGGCGTGCACGATGAGAGGTGGTCGAGGGACACATACATCACGGGAACACAACCGATAACGGCGGCATAGACCGCATGCCACCAAGCGGTCAACTCCAAACCCCAGACCAACACCAGCAGGGACCACGCAAGGGCGACGACCGCCATCGTCAACTGAACACGTCCTTCGCGCAATGCGTTTCGTCGTTGGGTCACTCCGGTCCAAAACGCAAAACTGAGGAGAGCCAACGATATTGCAGCGAACGGGAGGCGCTGTGCTTCGTAACGTCCGAAGACCCAGAGCATGACCATGAAGCCGACGGGCAAAAGCGACCAAGCAAACACGAGAAGGGTGATGGTGAAATCACCGTTGCTGGGTGTTGACCGCTCTCGCTCGGTGCTCATCTCCACGGTCGCTCCAGCCTTGGTTGAAGCAAGAAGTCTTCCCTCATGCTTCGTCAAACGGATGACGCAGGCACAGGTTTCGGGCAGCGTACACCTCGTCGACACGGCGAACCGGCGTGGTGATAGGTGCTTCGTGCAAGGCTTCTGGTGAAGTCTTCAGAACCTGGGCAAAGTGCCGTGCAAAGGTGTCCAAGGTGTCCTTGGACTCCGTTTCGGTCGGCTCGATCATCATGCATTCGGGGACGACCAAGGGGAAGTAAACCGTCGGGGCCATGTAGCCACGGTCGAGCAAACCTTTGGCCACATCCATGGCGGAGATACCCAAGGCATCCTTTGCGGGTTGCATTGAAAGCGTGAATTCGTGCTTCGCAACCTCCGTTTCTGCACCGTCGACGAACAAATGAGCAACCTCCGCTTCTTCAGCGGCTTTGTGTATGGCGTGGCGGAGGTAATTGGCGTTGAGCACCGCATGTTCAGACATGTCACGAAGACCATGACCGTAGCGTCGATAATAGGCCCAACATCGAATCACAGCACCGGCATTGCCGTGCCACTGTTGGACCTTTCCGATGCTGTGTTCGGGCTGATGCCAATGGTACCAGTGTTCGTCCACCGTTTGGTCCACCTCACCCGCTTCCGGCTCGCGTCGAGCCGCCAGCGGACCGGGCAAGAACGGCGCAAGATGGGCTTTTACTCCGATGGGGCCAGAGCCGGGGCCTCCACCACCGTGCGGCTGTGAGAACGTCTTGTGGAGGTTGAAGTGAACCGCATCAAAGCCCATGAGTCCAGGCGATGTGATACCAAGAATAGCGTTGAAATTCGCCCCATCGTAGTACATTTGGCCACCGGCCTGATGGACGATTTCACTAGCAGCCTTGATGTCAGCTTCGAACAAACCGAGGGTGTTCGGGTTGGTGATCATCATGGCCGCAGTGGTTTCATCCGCCACAGCAGCCAAGGCATCAAGATCAATTCGGCCGTCTTCTCGACTGGGAATTTCAACGATTTCAAAACCCGCCATGGCCGCACTTGCTGGGTTGGTCCCGTGAGCAGAATCAGGAACGATGACCTTGGTGCGTTGCGATTCACCTCGCAAGCGGAAGTATTCCTGAATGCAACGAACAGCGGTGAACTCGCCTTGGGCACCAGCCACTGGTTGGAGGGTAACTTGGTCCATACCAGCACAGATTTCCAACATGTGTTGCATCTCATAGTAAATGGAAATCAAGCCTTGAAGGTGGGATTCAGGTTGGTGTGGATGGATGTCGGCAATGCCTGGGAGTTGGGCAATGACTTCGTTGACGCGAGGATTGTGTTTCATGGTGCAGGAGCCCAGAGGATAGAACCCCGTATCGATGCCGAAATTGCGCTTTGAAAGCCAGGTGTAATGGCGAACCATCTCCGGTTCGGACAAACGAGGCCAGCGAGCCGCCGCGCTTCGCTGCAATCCGGAAGGGACAACAGGGGCTGAATCACATTTCAGTCCGGGTGGCTGGCTGTAGCCAGTGTTTTCGGCCCCGTGATGGTCAAACAGGTGACTCACGCACTCACCCCCTGGTGGGTGGACCACATCGAGAGTTGTGCCGAGAGGGATTCAATGTCTCGTAACGTCGTCTGGTCCGTTGACGTGACCAATATCCGGTTGGACATTTGAGGGTACCATCTGCTTAAATCAAAGCCACCGATGATGCCGTTGGCATCAAGATACGACAAGCACTCCGCTGCTGAACCGTTCACTTCGATGGCAAACTCATTGAAATGTGGTGCTGAGTGGACGATGGTCACGCCAGGAGTCTGTTCGAGGATCTCCTTGGTTTTCTGGCAGGCCAACATGTTGCGATGGGCGAGGTCACGAAGTCCATCCGGGCCCAAAAGGGCCATGTGCATTGCACCCATCAACGCAATGAGAGTTTCATTGGTGCAAATATTGGAGGTGGCACGATGGCGACGGATGTGCTGTTCACGGGTGGAGAGCGTCAGGCAGTACGCTTCCTTACCGTCCACATCGAGCGAGCGACCAACAATACGCCCAGGCATCAGCCGAAGGTAGGGTTGTGTGCAAGCGAAAATACCGTACAGAGGTCCACCGCCCGTCACGGGACTACCAAGAGGTTGACCTTCGCCGACCACGATGTCGGCCCCGTAATGGCCAGGCGCTTCAACCACGCCCAAGGAAACAGGCTGGACGCCGACGATAAGGGCGGTGTTCTCACCGATAATCTCCTTGACAGCCGTGAGTTTCTCATCGAGGATCCCCAGAGGGTTGGGCTGTTCGAGGTACACGCCGCAGGACCCCGCAGCCTCCGCTAAGGAGGCCATATTGATGGTCCCGTCGTCATCGTGCTGTATCATTCTCAGGTCAATTTCAGCCCCTTGGCAGTAATTGTGCATGACCGATAATTTGTCGGGAGGGGTGAGCGATGAAACGTAGACCGTGTTGGGCTGGCTGGCCTTGCGGGTATGGACACGAACAGCGCAGGTCAAGGCTTCCGCAGCAGCGGTTGAGCCATCGTACAGAGACAGGTTGGCGATGGGCAAGCCAACCAATTCCGACACCAGCGTCTGGAACTCCCACATGGCTTGAAGCATGCCTTGGCTGACCTCGGGTTGGTAGGGGGTGTAAGCGGTCAAGAATTCGCCCCGGGTGACCAGTTGGAAAACAGAGGCGGGAACGTAGTTTCGGTAGAGCCCTGCACCGAGGAACGATGGGCGACTGCCCATGGCGACATTCGCCCCGAGCAGGCGACGAGCATCGCTGAGTAGTTCCTCCTCGGATTGGGGTGCTGGCAACGGCAACGGCCCTTGAAATCGCACATCAGCGGGAATGTCGGCGAACAACGCCTCCATGGAGTCCATACCCATGGCGTTGAGCATCTCGGTTTCACGCCCACGGTTCGGCAATTGGTCCACCATCTTGGTCACGCCCCGGTTCAATTTTTTCCATGCGCGCCTCGCTCATAATGAATTGCTTTGCCCCACTTGTCCTAAGGGAACAGCCTATGACGCTCTGACGTTTGGACGAGGCATGGTGCGGGCTGCCGTCGTGGTAACCAACCCGTGCGCCCCCGACCCCCGGGTGTTGCGCCATGCACGTTGGCTGAGCGAATGCGGATTCAGCGTCACCGTTCACGCTTTTGACCGAGGCGAGACCCATCCCATGAGCGAAAATCATCACGGCGTTCGCATCATGCGTTACCGGCTTGGCCAACACCGCTACGGGGGTTCGTATGCTACGTACCGAGGTATTCGGGCCTTCCAACGCCAAGTCTTGCGGACCTTGCATCACGAACCACCCGCTTTGGTGTACTGTCATGATGCCGATACACTTCGCATTGGTGTCGACCTCGCCCGCCGATTCGGCACTCCGTATGTGTTTGACATGCATGACCTTCAACACACATGGGCCTTGCACACCCGCCCGAAGTCCTTGGTTCGAAAACAGGTCGCATCGGGTATGCGTCGCCGAATGCTGAAACGAGCCAAAGGCGCCTCGGCGATCATCACGACCAGCCTCGCTGGGGAACGATACGCTCATCCAGGTTTTGTCGAATGGCTGAAGGGTCAAGGATTGGTTTCAACCTGCGTCGAAAACCGCCCCCTCCCGCCGTTTGCTCAAGAAAAATCCCCACCAAAGGACGGATGGACGGTCGGGTACACGGGCCGGATTCGAGATGTTGAGCCGTTTGAGTTGCTGCTTCAATCCATTGCCTTGCTTCCCGAACACGACCGCCCCAGTGTTCTCATTGCCGGCGACGGTGTTGCTGCCCAAAAGGTGACTCAAAAGGTGGAAGAAGCGGCCGAACAGGGGCTTCTCCACGCCACGATTTCGGGAGCATTTGACCGGAAATCGCTGATGGACCATCTCAGCAAGGTCGATGTCATGTATGCGATGTACCCCGACAGCCGCTTCAACATCCTCCAAGGAGCCTTACCCGTGAAGATGTTTGACGCCGCCTCTGCTGGCATCCCATCCGTAGTGAACGAAGGCTGCCTGATGGGGGATGTGGTCACGGCCGAAGGGCTGGGATTGGCGGTGAAATACGGAGACATCCAAGCGTTGGCAGATGCCTTGCTCGCCTGTAAAGACCGCGTGGTCATGCTCCAGACCACAGGTGAGCAGGAGCGGGAACGGTGGATGGAGGCGATGGACACCGTATTGAAATCGGTTCAATAGAAGGGCGGTCGAACCACGACAGCGCGGACTGACTTCCGAGGACTCGCGACCACCAGCACCTCGTCGCCCTCCTTGACCTGCTCGATGTAACCAAGACCAATCCCTGTGTTATCAAGCGAAGGTGAAGGAGCGCCCGAAGAAAGGCGTCCTATGATGGTCCCATCAAGCGTCGTCACGTCTTTGCCAGGTCGTGGCAGAGGGCCTTTTTCCACATAACGCACACCCCACCAACGAGCGTCCGTCTCGGCATGGCTTACAACCCGATGCCGTCCGATGAAATCATGGTCAAGGTCCAATCCAAAGGGCACGTTGGTCTCCCATGAATCTCGGGCGAGGAAACCATCGTCCTCCTCTGCGGCCAACTTTGGGGTGCAAAAATCGACGCCTGAGAGCAAGTATCCCTTCTCGAGGCGAAGGGTGTCCCGTGCCCCAAGACCAACTGGGGTGCCACCGTGCTCGATCAGCGCTCGCCAAACGGCGGGTGCATGGGCATGGGGAATGAAAATCTCGTAGCCAGCCTCGCCGGTGTACCCAGTCCCCTGAATCCACCCCTCTGCACCCAAGTTGTTCTCCGTTAAGGCTCGCCAGGTGAATCGAGCGGTGTGTTGGCCTTCTCCGAACGCTCCGTTGAGCACGGATTTGGCGTGCGGCCCTTGCAATGCGATGATGGACATGTCATCGCTCAAATTTTCCAAAATGATGCTCCCATCTGCGGGGAGGTGTTGTTCGAACCAATCCCACATCACATCAATCATGGAGGCGTTGGGAACGCCTAGAATTTCCTGATCACTCACGACTGCGAAGATCATGTCGTCGATCAACAAGCCATCATGGTCCAAGAAGTGGGTGTAAGCACACCGTGGAGCCGAGATGTTGGTCACGCGTTGGGTTGCAATCGATTCGAGCCATGAGCGAACATCTGGTCCTGAAAATCGGAACGAACCCATGTGAGAAACATCGAAGAGGCCAGCTCCCGAGCGTGTGGCGAGATGTTCGTCGCGAATATTGGAATACCAAATGGGCAGTTCAAAGCCGTGGAAGTCAACCAAGTTGGCGCCCAAGGCCACATGCTCACCGTACAGGGCTGTTCGAACAGGTGGTGATTCGCTCATGCTCCGTCCAATTCGGCTCATTCAATAAACATCCGTTTCGGGCGTTTAGCCAATGGCAGGGAGCCCACGCAAGATTTCATGGCCGTGGTGCACCACTCGTTCAAGGAATGCATCCAATACATCTTGCGTCAAATTTTGATTGACCACGACCATGCGTAGCACGATATCATCACCGATGTTTGAACGGCTCACCATGTACGAACCTTCGTTCATCAACCGAGTGCGAATTTCAAGATTCAGTGCATTCCGGTCCACACTCACATCGCTTGGTGCGAAGCGAAAACAAACATTGGTCCACATTCTTGGCGCCATCATTTCGAGGTCGACATGCTCGATGATGGACTGTTCAAGATAGTCAGCATCCATCATGTGCCGGTCGACCAAAGCAGCCCAGCCCTCATCCCCCCGGACACGCCAGTCAATCCAAAGCTTCAGGGCGTCGTTTCGACGAGCGCATTGAAGGCTGTACCGCCCCAAATCGTCCTCTTTCGTATCGTCATGAAACAAATAGTGAGCAACGCTGGTGTGCGTGCAAAGACGGGCCAGAATCGTAGGGTCCTTGATGAGAAACACAGAGCAGATCAACGGCACACCCATCATTTTGTGAGCGTCCCAACAGACGCTATCGGCCTTTTCCACACCCTCCATTAATTGCCGATGACGGGATGAAAACATGCAAGCGCCCCCCCACGCAGCATCAACGTGCAACCAGAGGCCTTCTCGATGAGCAATTTCCGCTAACTCCTCAATCGGGTCGAAGGCACCCAGAACGGTGGTCCCCGCCGTCGCTATAATGCAAAACGGGGTCAATCCCTCACGCCGTGCAAATGACAACTCGTCTTCAAGCGCTTGAGGGTCCATCCGCCCTTGAGCGTCGCACCGAACCTTGATGATGTTTTGATGGCCAATTCCGATGACGTTGGAGGACATCAGCACTGAATAATGCGCTTCTTCTGAAACGAAGACCACCATCCGTCGCCCGTCGAATCCTTGCTGGGTGGAACCGGGCAGTAACCGCTCCCGAGCACACAGCATGCCCAGCATGTTGCCGTTGGAACCTCCTGTGGTGAAGGTACCAAAGCCATCAGGAAAACCAACAATCTCCGCCATACGCCGTACGAGTGTCTGTTCGATCAGGGTCGCGACAGGAGACAATTCGTAGGTGTACATCGAATTGTTGGTGGCTGCGGCCAACAACTCACCTGCTAAAGCAGGCATGGAAAGTCCTCCCCACAGCGGGTTCATGAATTCGGGACGGTTGGTCTTGACGCTGTTCGCCAGGTACACATCGAGGTCGTCGAGAACACTGTTCATGCCGTGGCCAACCAGCGGGAGGTGGAGGTCCAACGTCCGCTTGAGCGTGGTGGCCGAGTGTTCTGGGTTGAGCCGGTCAGAAGCGTTGGCAGATTCAATGTGCGAAAGCAGTCTTTGCATGATTTCGTCAATGAAGGCCGCTGAGTCCATGCTCCTCAAACGTCCCTGCACCACGCCGCTTATGATTCATTGTGTGGGGCAACGGGAGATGTTTTCTCGAGCATTTTTCCAACGAATCAACCCAACCAGAACCCTGTTTATGCAATATAAATATTCACCACCCATCATGGATAAATGAGTCATAGCGAGCGATTCACTTGCAGAATCTTGCCGTAAATGGGCCTAGAAACGATTACGGAATGGACGAGGTTTTTCGAATGCTCCACGATGGCATCCACCGATAGGTTTGGAGGTATTCTGACCCGAATTTGACCCTCGAGGAGGCAAGAATCTCCTGAATATATTATGCAACATGAATTTTTTTTTAGCAAATTTGAATAGCACTGGGCCGAACCAACGGCCATGTTGGGTCACGCAGGTGGGCGATGGTTGGACCGATTGCATCAACAACTGGCGAAGGAATTGCGTAGCAATGGATGGTCGCAAATGGACATCGCCAAAGCAACCGGTTCAACGCAGAGCAGTGTTTCAAGGCACATCATGAAACCCGCGACATCGCTGGATGCCACCGCTGACGAGTTGGTCATTGATGGTTGGGCAAGCGAACTGGCTCAAGCTCTGACACAGATTGGCCCCGAAGCCGGTGTTGTCCGACAACGCTTGGTCTTTGAACTCCAATTTGGCGGCAGCCAAACATTACGCTATGACAAAACCCTCACAGGCTTGAACCTCGATGACGACCAAAACACTCGAGCCCTCCTACGTCGTCTCGAGTGGGCCACGGGGCGCTTAGATTTGCGCCGTTTGGCGACTTACATGCCTGTTGTCGGCATGAACATCGCTTCCTGCCTCCCATCAGCCACATCGGCAGACGAGGTCGCTGCTTACCCCGGACGCATGTCGTTGGTCGAGGGAGTCTTGCGCCGCCATGAAACCCCAGAGTTCGGAGCATCCAATCACCTCGCACACGTCTTGCTGCAGGCGAAAGAGGTGGACGAAGAAAAAACGGCCATTCTCAACCTCCGACCCCCGACCCTCGATGGGATGGTCGACCGAGGTGACATCAATTACATCTCGGACGAGTTGGACTATCGGTTGGGCTTCGCCCCCAAGGGACAGTTGCAACCACATGAGGGACGTTTGGACATCATATTGGACGAAGGTGCGTTTGGATGGGAGCCTTCTCTGTACATTTTAGCCCCCAATCCCATGGACTTGGTGGACCGATGTCATGCCATTATTGACGCCATGAACACGGAGTGATCGAGATGATTCGTTTGCTCATTGTGATATTGCTGGTCTCCCCACCTCTCGCCGGCTGTTTAGAACCCATGATCGATTTGGAGGAGATCCCGTGCATGGTCCTTGGACAGGAGCGTGAGGGAGACGGAACCTTGCGCATCCTCACCTATGATATTGCGGCGTTCTCTGATGAAATGTTGACCCAGTTCACGTCAATCAGCGGATACGAGGTGGAATTGATACGAACCACCGATGCTGGAGGCATACTGACTCAACTCCTGCAAACTCAAACCGCACCCCAAGCCGACCTCGCCATCGGCCTGGACAACACCTACCTCCAGACCGCCATCGACTTTTGCCTCCTCCAAACCCATTCCTTCTCAACCGAACATCTCGACCCTGGCGCCCTCGAACCCTACAGCGGACCTTTGGCGGTTCCGTTTGACCAAGGCGATGTCTGTTTGAACTATGACGAAATCCAAGTTGACGGCCATAACCTCACCGTACCAACCACGCTGTGGAACCTGACCGAGGAACAATGGAGAGGAAGGGTCGCCTTCCCTTCACCGTTGACCTCCTCCCCCGGACGCTCATTCATGGTTGCGACCGTTGACTACTTCGAGCACGACGAAGATAACAACACGGACGCCTTTGACTGGTGGAGAGCAATGGCAAAGAACGATGCTATCATCACCACCGGATGGACCGAAGCCTACGAACGCCATTACAGCGGAGGGTACGGAGAGTGGGTGGAGGGGCATATTGGTGATGCTGCAATGACCGTGTCGTATTGCCATTCGCCAGGGGTTGAAGCCTTCTACGGAGGCAATTGGACCAAATCTACATCATTGACTCTCCCCCGCTCATCTTTCCACCAAGTGGAATATGCTGCAATCCTCAGGGGGACTGCGGAGGTGGACGCCGCAAATGCGTTCATCGAATTCCTGATTTCAGAGGAAGTCAACCGTAACATGCCCGAAAACAACCTCATGAAATCCGTGCTCAGAAACGCCACGCTTCCCGAGACTGACGGGTACCGCTATCATACCGACCTCCCAGTCCTCAACGCTGATGTCTCCATGGAACGAATTGGTTTGGAGATGGAATCGTGGCTGCTCCGCTGGGATGAAGCCACAGGATGAGGCGTGAAACGATGTTCATCGAAGGTCGCTCTCGTTTCGCCGGCGTATCCTTGGTGCATTGGTGCTCTGTCCTGTTGGTGATCGGACTCGGCCTCGGCCCGCTGACCCTCGCATTCCTGCGTCTTTGGAGCGTGACGGGCATCACGCCATGGGCGGCTTTGTTGCAGGTCAACGAACAGCCCGGCGCAATGGATGCTTTCCGATTTTCCCTGGTCGAAGCCACCGCATCCAGCGCCATGACGATCGGCCTCGGTGTGCCGCTGGCGTGGGCGTTTGGGCGGTACGAATGGAAGCGACTGCGCCTCAGGCGAGCCCTCCTTTTTCTGCCCTTTGTCACACCGCCCATCGTCGCCGCTGTGGGATTCATGGCGTTGTTAGCGCCTGGAGGGATCTTGTACACGCTGGGCTTTGATATTCAAGGGGAAACCGGCATCATTGCTCGTCTTTCAGCGGCGACAGGATGGGAGCATCCCGGTCATTTTGTGGCCTTGGTGGTGGCCCATGTGTGGTTCAACCTCTCGTTGATGGTTCGATTCGTTGAGCCCGTCGTGGCCCAACTCGACCCTCGTTGGGAGGAACAACTGGCCATGCTTCCAGCCGGACAAACGCGATGGGGGCGCTTCCAACACCTGTGGGGGCCGGTCTTGGGGCCTGCGATACTCGTAGCAGGAACGTACACCTTCTTCTTCAGTTTCACCTCCTTTGCCTTGGTGAAATGGTTGGCACCATCTTCGAACACGATGGAATCCCTTTTGGGTGAATTAGGAGGTTCGGCTGGTATTTCGGGCTACCGAGTGGAAAACAGCCTCGCTGTGTTGAGTATTGCAGGGTTTCAGATGGTGTTGATGCTGTTGATGTTGGTGATGGCTGGTCGATTTGAACGTCGCCACAGCCACGTTCTCGCCTTGCATCACGAACAAGGCAACCGCCGACGCCACGGGAAAGCATCCAAGGCGTGGGCCTTGTTTGTGAACGGAACGCTCGCCTTGTTGCTGATGCCATTGCTCACCGTGGTCATCGCATCCTTTCGAGTTCGTTCCTTTGGAGCAAACAATTCGGGCGAACGTTGGACGCTTGAAGGATGGCGACGAGCATGGAACGGTGATTTTTCCACCGTTCCCGTGATGGACGCTCTCACCAATTCACTCTCATACGCCGTGATAGCGCTGTTGGTGGCCTTGCCCCTGGGTTACGCCGTGGCATCAACGCTCGTCACGTTACGAAACAACGGTCATCGGCGTGCTGCGGGGGTGTTGGATTCGTTGTGCATGCTCCCCCTGTCCATGTCTGCGGTTATGGTCGGACTGGGGATGGTTGCAGGTATTTTGCGCTGGTTCCCCAAGATGTTCACCTTCCCGTATCTTCCCGTTGTGCCGCACATCATGCTGGTGCTCCCCTTTGTGATTCGACTCATGGTCCCAGCGATCGAACGAATTGACCCGGTGTACGCCGAACAAGCATCGTTGCTTCCCATGAGCCGATGGAAGGCCTGGTGGCACACCCGTGGTGCCTTCTTGGTCGTGCCGGGCACCATGGCAGCCTCACTTTGCCTCGCCTTTTCGATGGGTGAATTTGGCGCCACCTTCCTCGTGGTCCGCGTCGGCTCGTGGGATTCCCTCTCCATCCTTGTCGACCAAGTGGCATCTCGGCCGAAGTTCGACCCCTACGTGGTTCCAACGGCCATGGCATTGGCCACGATGTTGATGGTGGTGACGTTGGCGGTGCTCTCCATCAACGAACGAGCACGAACATGGAGGAATAAACATGAGTTTTGAATTGAAACATGGAGCCGTTCAACTCGGCGAGTGGATGGTCTTTGAAGGACTGAATTTGGCGGTCGAGTCCGGTGAAATCGTATCCATTCTCGGGCCGAGTGGATGCGGCAAAACCACCTTGTTGCGGGCCTGTTGTGGACTTGATCGATTGACTGCGGGCGAGCGAGTGATCAACGGTGAACGATGGGACGACACAACTCTTCGACCTGATGTCACGATGTTGTTCCAGCAACCCGTTCTCTACCCGCACTTGAACGTCGGTCAAAACATCGCCCTTGGCTTGCCACGAGGAACACCGAAAAACGAGGTGCGCCAACAGGTCAAGGCGGTTCTTTCCTCGGTGGGTCTCCCTGATTTCGAAACCCGTGGCGTGGCCAAACTGTCCGGGGGAGAGGCTCAACGCGTTGCTTTTTGCAGGGCGTTGCTTCAGAATCCGACCGTGATGCTCCTCGACGAACCCTTTGCTTCCGTGGATGTGCAACGCCGATTGAACCTGTCGAGCATGACGCGCCAGCACCTGAAGCAACGAGGCATCACCACCCTCCATGTCACGCACGACCGGGAGGAAGCGGAGGTGCTTTCAGACCGAATTCTCGAGTGGAACGAACTCTTCCATCGCAACCACGAGGCTGGCCAAGATGAAGAAGCGTGAGACCATCATCGCCAACCGTTGGTTGCAGGACCGTTCTGAATGGTCACGAGCGAAACACAGCGTGTTTCTCGTGGCCCTCTTTGTCGTTTTTTCTGGCGTGCCCTACATGCTCATCAATCAATGGTCGGCATGGAGGGGGGTCACCGCCCTTCAGGTTGATACAACACTGGACGGAGAATTGCCGTTCGTGGCGTGGATGGTGCTGCCTTACATTTCGTTCTATCTCTACTTCCCAATCGCTGCGTGGGTGGGGTCATCGAGTGAAGAGCGTGACCGTTGCCTTGTGTTCTTCCAACGAATGATTTCAGGAAGTTGGATGGTGTTTGCCGTCTTCCTTTTGCTGCCGGTGGAGATCAAACTGCGTTCGCAGGTCCCTGGTGTGGGCGGGTTCATGGGATTCATCCTTGGTCTTCTCCACGGAGTTGATGCACCCTACAACGCCTGGCCTTCCTTGCACGCCGTGTTGGGCTTGCTCGTGGTGCTTTTCGTGCGTCTTGTTCAACGTGAGCAGGGGGTATGGTCCCCAGCAAAGGCAGTCTTCGTGTGGACCGCTTGGTCGATGCTCATCGCTTCAACGATGCTGGTGAAGCAACATTACGTCTTTGATGTCGTCACTGGCATCGTGGTCGCTTTGGTGCTGTGGAGTGGTTGGATACGTCCAGCGCTCAACTGAACAGGGCGTTGATGGTGGCTGGGCTCGTGAGGTAGATGGTTAAACCAACACCGGCCATGATCATCATCCACGAGCCAATCATCTTGATGTGACCCGTGGCTTGGCGCAAGAAATTGATCATCACCTGCCGCCCCATGCCAACCAGCATGGTCACGGCGACCATCAAAATCAGCAGGCCCACCATGAGACCCGCAATGCCAAAGCCAATGGCTGAGGCGCCCAACGTGCTCAAAAAGACAACGAAAGGCAGGACTGCCGCTGCGGTACAATCGATGGAAGCAGCAGCATAACCAATGCCGTAAAGGTACATGTTACGGCGAGGCGTGAATGTTTGGTCGGCTTCCGTCGTGCTGTATTTGTCTACGAAGTTTTGTACGAAGCCCATCAAGTGTGACGTAATGCCAAGCAGCATCAACGAGCCCAGAACGATGAGAAGCACGGCGATGAAGATAGCGATGTAGTGGATAATACCCGATTTGGCAAAGGCCTCACCCATGGCGATGGCAACGATGCCGATGAGAGCAAAGAACGTCCACATTCCCAACCCGGAGAGCAAACCGATGTTGAACGAACTGGGCATGCGCGTTTTCAATTTGCCCTGTTCAATCAATTCGTCTTCCCTCGCACCCAGAGAGAGGTAATAGGATATGAATCCCGGGAGAACGGGGAAGGCACAAGGGGAGAAGTAGACCAGCAACGACAAAATGAGGCCAAGAACGAACACGGCTACAAAGGAGGTTTCAGGTTCTTCCCACCCGATTCGAGAACCAAATGTTTCCGAGATATCGCTGGTCAAGGAGGTGTTGAGCGTCCCATCGAATCCTGCCCATCCGTCTGCAGGAGTTCCCGTAGCTTGTTGGGCGATGATGTAACCGTCCTCATCGAGGATCATCACCACGGGGATTTGGCCTGTCCCTGCCGTGGTGAACAAGCGAACGGGGTCGGTGGTGCTGCCATCCGACAACACCGCAGCGTTGGTCGACCCGAAACCGGTCGGATATAACGGCACGGTGTATTCGCCACCACTTTCACTCAAGTAGTCAATGGATTCACCATACCATGCCCCATAGGCGAAGATTTTCAGCGATTTGTTGTTTTTAGCAGCCTTGGCGTGCCACGCATCCATGTTCTCTTCGATGTGTTCCTGCACTGCGTGGCAATTGCTGCAATCTCGGGCCATCAAGTCAAGGATGACAACACTGCCTCGGTGTTCGGAAAGGTTGATCCATCCCGTCTCATTGATGAAATCGCCTTCAATGTCCGCTCGGTTGAGCGATTCGAACACGATGTGGGGGATGGGGGCGGGTTCTGCATCGGATTGAAACAACTCGTCCATGCTGTCAAACATCGAGAGTGCTGCGAATGAGATGGTCCCGAACATCACCACGGCAATAGCGAAGGCTTGCCAGGTTGATTTCTGCCTGAATACACCCCAATCGGCGCTCTCAAGCAGTCCCATGCAGAGAGGTTAGCGCAGGTCGTTGAAGAATGTAGCCCTCAATCAAGGTGGGCCGTTGACCGGACGCCGTACCATCCTCACAATGGTTGAATCGTGCATGAATTCCGTCCCATCAAGGTGTTGAACGGGCAGTATCCAAAGGCTGAGGTCAGCACGCCCCACAAGCCTATTACCAAGAAGAGAACTTCAATTTGAACCGTAGCAAGGAAGTCCAATACAACGACTGCAGAACCAAAGACGGCCCGAACAATTCGTTCCTTTCCTCCGATGTTCATGTTATACAAATTGCCGATATGAGTAGATAATGCATTGTTTTCGAAGTTTCAATGTGTGCACTAAATGCTCGAGGACGAACCAAGCGCATTGAACGATGTCGGAACATCAACCGCATAGGGTGTTGGAGAGAACCATGACGTGATTCAAGAGGAGTTGGTCGACACAAACAGATTCAAATCCACGCCAACCACGAACAGAAGTGGAACATGGCGTGCTCGGCTTCGTTCAGCCGCGCATGCTTGGTGGGCTCGGCCGGAATTGAACCGGC
>JAYQVP010000007.1:0-80912 GCA_038148515.1 Candidatus Poseidonia sp.
AGCAGACATCAGGGTGTCCCCAGTTCAAGTCTGGGAGCGGGGACCAACGACTTCACATCAGTTTCAACGTTGGTCCACGCACACTCGAGAGGTTGAACGATTTCCAACGCCTCCCATCTCGTGGGAGCGGGGACTCTTCCTGCAGCCTTACGGTACGTCCCCGCTAAATCGAGAGGTTGAACGATTCCAAACGCTTCCTCTCTCATGGGAGCGGGGGTCAGCCACTTTACACCGAATCCTTTGTTCTTCACCGCAGAGTTAATGAAGAGTCGGCAAATGGTCTAATCTCCCAGCCAATGAGAGTTACCGCAGTGGGGGGTCCGCAGAGATCTTAGAGTACAGGATAGTGAATAAAATGAACATATACACAAAAAACAACGAAGAAAAGAAAAATGGCAACAGCCAATTTGGGGTAAAGAAAGGGAATCCGGGAAATCAAAAGTGGTGTCCACCAATTTTGATGCCGAACCCGCACACGGGCTTCGCCCGTGTCGATGGGCCTGGTGGGCCCGTCGGCGATCCGCCGACACATCTCGATACATCGAGTGTGTCGGAGGGCACACTCTGAGCCGAGTGTGGCGCGGATATCGTAAATCCACGTAGTGCCTAGCGTAGGCTCAGATTCGCGGACATGATTGTCCGCGTCATGCTTGGTCATGAGGTGATATCATGATCGAAATTCATGATAGTGCGAAAGCCTTCTTCTCGAGCAAGAAAGGCTACGCCCCCCAAATCGAGGCAGCTGCCAAGGTCATCGATGACGCTTGGTTGGAAGCCGTTCGTTTGTTCCACTCAGAAGAGAAGTACTCAACGGATCATATGCTGAATCATGTATCAGGCATTCTTGACCAATTGATTCAACTCGCCGTTTTCGGCCCGGATGATTGCAGCCCAATTGTTCTCTTCACGAAGTCTGACGCATGGGAACACCCACGAGCCTGGGGTTTTGTCGAAGAAATTCGCAAATGCATGCTTTCATCCTGTGCAGAACTCTCAGCGGCTCGGGCAATCTACGCCCTCCGAAACAACCTCTCCGCTCACGGGTGCCAACCGGTTGATCGTGACTTGGTATCGGCTGAACAACTCAAACTTGTTCAGAGCTATCTGCAGAAAGTCCTGAATCACATCAAACTGATGTTCTGCGGGGGGGATGAGTGATGGCTTGGCGAGACCATTACCACCGCCAATGCAAGTGGTGCAAACAACGAATCATCCTTGGATTGTGCGACGATGACGTCTGGCGTGCATACGAATATCCTCCGCCCCGGCCAAGGTACTGGCCTGTTCACGACTGCCCAAGTCGTCATCAAAGCCCCATTGACTTCGATTTCTTCGAATTGTAGGTGGTTTGGCGTGATGACGGAGTTCACGCTCCGGTCGTGCGATGTGCAAGTACTCGTGGACCAGGGTGGAGATTGGTTTGCAGTCATGGTGGACCATGCAGATTTCACGTTGTGTGAGATATTGGATGATCTCCATAGGTTGCTAAATCTGCTTGGTGAGATGGTTGAAGTGGATTACCACCAATCCAACTCTTCCTCTCGGAAGGTGTTCGATGCGGTGGAATCATTGTGGTATGAATTGGAAGGTGAGTCAACAATGTGAATCAAGTCTGGGAGCGGGGACCAACGACTTCAGACCAGTTTCAACGATGGTCCACGGACACTCGAGAGGTTGGACGCTTCCTATTGGGTCCTCTCTCACAGAAGCGAGGTGCAGATTGTCAAGGCTGTGGTTGCTTCGCGTTGACATGGCCAACCCAGTTAGGCGAAAACAGGTCTCAACGTTGTCTGAGAAGAGATCAAAAAGGCCTTCGTGAGGCAGGCTGTTGAGAGAACTGGAAACATCAAATCTTGAAGCCATTATATGCAGTGAACCCTTCAAGATGATGTGAAGATTGAAACTCCCTTTGGCATCTTTTTCACCGGCGGCCATGTTCCAGCGCGGCGCGTCGCTGTCATCCTTCGTGCACTCGAATGGACCGCTTCGCTGGCGGAGCGCAGTGGCATGTGGTCCCGTGTGTCCACCCAGGGCGGTGTGGCTCTGGAGCGTATCGTCAACGGAAAACAGGTGCATCTTTACCCTCTCATCGCCGCTAAGCAAGACTGCGGGGACTTCTCCAACGAGTATTCACGATCGCACCTTCCCATTTCTGTTAACGCTCGGAACATCTGCGTCACGCTGAAGAACAAAAAAAGTCAGGTGCCTCACTGCGATATGGTGGCCTGCTGCGTCCTCCTTCTCAGCCCGTCATCCGTTCCGCAAAACCAACTTCCTTCCACCTTGCGAAATGCTCTGTTCACTCAATCCGGCTACTTCCGAGGGGGTCGATGGTATCAAGAAGAAAGCCAAGCCGTGCTTGACTTCCGTCGTGAGGTCGACACCGATGAGGAAGCGACTGCCTTCATCATGGCCCATCCAGAAGCGTGGGAAGAACTGCGTGACGAGTTGTCATGGCGAGACTATCCCGAAACCACCCTGCATTTCGTCAACGAGATGCTTTCGGGTGCGATGGACGAAGACGACATCGACAACGTCCTTTGGGCGCTTCGACACCTGCGCGGGTGGGATGAGGAGGCCTTTCAGCATCGACTCGAGCCTTGGTTGGACCACCCAAACTCTCTTGTTGCTCGGTACGCCTTGGAAAACCTCCATCTTTCGTCGCCTCAACACGCCCAGCGACTGCTCTGGCGACGCTGCTACAGGGACGACCTCATGGCGTGGAACATTCACCAGCGCCTCCAAGAATGGCCCGAACTTCACGAGGAGTTGGTGCGCGACACCGTTGATATGGTCGAGTACGCTCAAAACGATGAGTTCCGCTTGAAGGCGCTTGCTTGGGTCTCCCATTTTGTAGACATGGACGCAACGATACGAGCACTGATCGCCGAAGAGCACGATTTCGATCGCCTTCGTGAGTTGCTTTGGAAGGTGAACACGAACGGGCCGTGGCTGGAAGATTTGGCCATGACGTACATCAAGGCCCCCTTGCAATCACTGCGTCTGGCCTTTGTTGAAGCCACGGCCAAAAACCGAAGCTTTGACCCTTATCCCTTTTGGAGAGCGCTTATGGACGACCCGAAAACTTCGGGACAAGTCCGCCAGCGTATCTTGCAGTCCTTGGACCGAGTCACCCACGAGCAAGGCTTGGCCTTCTTGGAGGAGGGCATGGACGTGAACCTTCGTTTTGTTCAGAAGGCTGCCCTCCATGCGATGAAGGGGTTTGAGCACACGGAGATCGAACACCTCCTCAACCGAGGTTTAACCTCTCATTTCACCGGCGTGAAACGCCTCGCCCGCGAGGTAGCAGGTCATTTCGGCATGGATGTTGGTCCATCCATCGAGCACGACAGAGCAACGGCGTGAATCCGTGCTGAATACAAAGGAAGGAACGCGTTGAGGCTGCTGCTCGTATCACGGTGGCATCAGGCAGGTTGTTTGTGAGCACGAACAAAGGGTTAGCCAACGGTTTGAGCATTGCCGAAGGTGTACGTTGTCATCCCGGCGTCGCGGTAGATCTTCGGCATTTCACCGTCCTTGGCAAAACGGTACAAGGCCACGACAGCAACTTGCTCGGCAGCCGCAGTAAAGGCGATGAGAAGACCGAAGCCCAACACGCCCAAGAGAAGCCCGTAGGGCCCCATCACGCCGACCAATACGACGGTGAGGATGGCCAACGGAATGGCGAATAAAAAGGCGATGAAACTGATGCCGAGCCCGGAGGTGATGTTCTCGCCCCACGTGGCGAAGAAGGTGTCCTTGCTGGTTCGCAACGCCTCTCCGATGGGCTTCCCTTCGAGAATGAGGTGGGGCAGCATGAAGAAGGTCATCGCCCACCACACCAAGCCTCCGATGAGGTGGATGATGGCGGCCACGTTTCGCATGGCATCGTTATCGCTGCTGCGGGCGGCGCCCTCGAGGAACTTCATCAACAGTCCTACGGTGCCCGCCACAATACCCCATGCGATGATGACGGGTAACCGGGCCATGGCTGCGCTGACCCCGTCACCGAAGGTGGGGTCGCCACCCGTCAAGCGGATGTTGGCGTTGGCGATGATGGCGCAATTCCAAAACACGACGAAGATGCTCAACAGCATGTAACCGACGAAGGAAAACCCGAGGTAAGCCCCGGTGAACGAGCCGTCGGGGTTGACCGCCCACTCCATCTCCAAAAATTGGGGCGTGGCCATCCCGACCAAACAAGCCAAGCTCATCACCGCCGAAATGACGGTGTAGACCAGCAGTTCGGGGTCTTTCCGGACCACACCCATGCTCAGTTTGCTCATGTTCCAGCCGCGTCCGATTGTGGCGAAGAAGCCCATACTTCACCCTCGCCTGGGCGTGTTTAATTCAATTCCCCTTTGTTTGGCGCTGGCGAAGCGCTTCTACAGCCATTACGCTGACCGCAACCTGGAGGTTGTACGACGGGACGAACCCCTCCATGGGCAGGCGAACCACCTCGTCGCAGGCCTCCAGCACGGCGGAACTCACGCCTTCACGTTCTGCCCCCACGACCAACACGACATCTCCGCTCATGTCAACCTCCCACGGTGACTTGACGCCGATGTCTTCCGCTGCAATCATCGTCAAGCCTCGCTTGGAGACGGCGGCGAGAATCTCCTCGGTCGAGCTGTAGATCACGGGAATAAACCGGTCCGCTCGCATGCTGGCCCGTCGGATGGTGCGGCGCTCTTCGTGCGTCTTGTGGACGTTGAGCAGCACCGCATGGGCGCCAGACACTTCCGCGGTTCGGATGGCAAAACCGAGGTTCGTCGAGTATTCCACGCCGTCAAAGAACCAGATGCATCCTCCCGCCTCAACCACCTCCTCCAGCGTCGTCCACTGCGGCCGGCCCACCAAGGCCAGCGCCACTTGGGCTCCGTCGCTGGACATTCGCCACAGGTCGTTAGCCGAGCCCTCCTCGAGGGGGATGTCGCGCGCTTCACACAGGGCGCGCAGTGCTGCTGTGTCGTGATCTCGGTCGACCAAGACCCGGTCGATGGACACGCCTTGTTCAAGGGCGGCCGTCACCGCTTCGAGGCCCGTGATTTGTTCTGCCACGGCCTCGGGGTGGGGCGATGTGCTCAAGAGGCTACCCCTGTTGGATGGTGCATGGCCAAACAACACAGTTCTCGCTTTCTCACCATTTCACAAGCGGCCCGCGATGTGGTTCAGGAATGCGAGGCCCATGAATTGGAAGCCATGATGAACGACGGTGAGCCGTTGGTGGTGCTCGACGTGCGTGAGCGTGAGGAGTACGAAGCCGGCCACCTCATCGGCTGTGTTCACCTGGGCAGGGGTGTTTTGGAACGCGACATTGAAAAGATGGGGTACGCCGACGACCTTCGTATGGTGCTCTATTGCGGTGGAGGCTACCGCAGCGCCATGGCGGCCAAAGCGCTTCAGGAGATGGGCTGGACCAACGTCATATCCCTGTGGGAAGGTTGGCGAGGCATCCAAGCCCAAGGCTTGCCAATATGGCAGCCTTAAGCCGCTCAAAGCGCGTGGGCAGGCTCATAAAGGGGAGATTGGTCGGCGAGATGCTGAGAAGCAGGTGTGAGGTCCATGGCACAAGGATTGTACCAACACGTTCGTGAAACCTGGAAGCGTCCAAAAGACGCACTGCCCCACATGTACCGACAGGCTCGTATGGCTCAATGGCGCCGCGAACCCGTCAACTGCCGCATCGAGCGCCCCACCCGTTTGGACGCTGCCCGACGCATGGGCTACAAGGCCAAGCAGGGCGTCGTTCTCATCCGCACCCGCGTCCGCCGTGGTGGCCTGCGCAAGGGCAAAGTCCACATGAAGCGCAAGCCATCCAAGGCCGGTGTGACGAAGATCACGATGGCGAAGAACACCCAGCGCATCGCAGAAGAGCGCGTGAACCGCCACTTCCCCAACCTTGAGGTCTTGAATTCCTATTGGGTTGGCCAAGATGGGAAGCACAAGTACTACGAGGTCATCCTGATTGACACCCACCACCCTTCCATCGTCAACGACAAGCAGTTGGGTGCGTTCTCTCGTGCTAACGGCAACACTTCCCACCGAGGACGAGCCTACCGAGGCAAGACCTCTGCAGGCAAGCGCGGTCGTGGTTTGCACAACAAGGGCAAGGGCGCAGAGAAACTTCGCCCTTCGCTGCGTGCCAATTTGAACCGTGGCAAGTGATGCCCCTTCGGTCGTGCTTGGTTTCAACTGCTCAAGCCTGAGCGTTGGGCATTGATTTATGGAGGGCCAGTCCCCACCGATGTTCATGGTCCAAGGGCTTGACGCCATGTCGCAGTGGACCGGATTGGATGTGTACCTGCCCAACGGCCGGAAGTTGGGTGTGGTCTACGATGCGGTCATCGACGCCGACCGAATGGAGTGCACGCATCTGTTTGTCCGGAACACGCCCGAGGCCCTCGTCGAGGGCAGCATTCCGGTTGCAGTACCGTGGCGTTGGATTCGAGCCATCGACGAGATTGTGCTCTTGCGCTGGTTCCCCCCCACGCCTATCCCTTTGAATTCTTGATGTGAGCGCCATGGCCATTGACGTTCACGTGTTGGGCACCGCATCTGCCCGACCAACCGGGCGACGTGCGGTCAGCGGAAGTTTGGTCAAAACCCCGAACGGCATCGCTGTCATTGATGCTGGAGAGGGGTTTCAAACCCGCTTTGCCCGCCAACGCCACCACCTCAAGCATCACGCTGAGGGCGTGACCTTGAAGCCCAGCGCCGTCAATGTCCTCGCTTTTACCCACGGCCATCTTGACCACACATGGGGTGCATTGCCGTGGTTGCAATCCATGGACCTGCAAGGGCGACAAACGCCCTTGCTCGTGATCGGGCCGACCAGTTGCGAGGCCCTCGACGCCCTTGAAGCGGGCGAGCCTTTGCCCGATGCCGTTCCGCCGGTTGACCTTGCACGCCAATGGGCGGCGTGGTGGACCTTGGCAGGACAAGGGTTTGGATTTGAGATACGTTGGGTGCTGGGCGATCCTGCAACCAACCGGTGGGTGGAACTCAACCCCAGCAGCGGCGAAGTCCGCCTTCTCGAGGCGATGCCGCAACCTGAGGGATGGACGTCATGCGCCATTCATGCTCTGCCCACCGACCACTCGGTGCCTTCGTGCGGGTGGCTGATCGATCAGGCTCCCAAGCCCGGGGCCTTTGACCGGGCAAGAGCGGATGAATTGGGCTTGAACACCAAGCAACGCGCTCGCTTGGCCCGCGGTGAAGACATTCAAGGCCCCGAGGGCCAACTGGAATCTTCGTGGTTTCGCGGCGAGTCAGGTCCGCCGTTGAGCGTTTTGATATCAGGAGACACCGCACCAACACCAAAGGCTTGGAATGCCAACCTTGCACCCACCCTTCTGATTCACGAAGCCACCTACCTCGAACTCCAAGCGGACAAGGCCGATGAACATCTGCACTCCACCGCCTCTGGGGCTGTTCGAACGGCCCACCACATCAGGGCCAAGCATTTGGCGCTCACGCATTACAGCAGCAGAATCTCCTCCTCCTCCGAGCCGTTGGGACAAGCCGCCGCACTGGCCGGTCCCTTGCCTGTGGTGGCGTTGAACGACGGCGACCGTTTGCTCGTCACCGACCAAGGCGAGGTGAACCATCTTCGTCGAACCAATGAGGGTTGGTCTTCGGCGAGCATGGCACCCAATCGTTGAAATGAAGCGAAGCGATGCAACGGCCATGCGTTGGCTCGTGGCGGCCCTGTTGCTTCTGACTGTGACGCTCACTCCGCTGGCGGCACAGGCTACATCGGGTCGCGCTGCGCCAACGTGCTCCCAAGCGGATGTGACGACCCTGGGTCCAACGACCAGCGTGGGCGATGGCGAATGCGTCGTGGTCGATTTGGGTCTCCTACAGCCTGGCGACGTGTACGACATGAGCCTGATCGTGGTGGACGATGCCGTTGACCTGTTGCTGTTTGATCAGAACGGTTTGCAACCCTACGAACTCGGTCAGTCGTATCGCTCCTCAGTGGTCTTCCCTGCCAGCACCGAATCAGCACTTGGGGGCTATGAGTTCCATTGGAGCGTTCCCCCCTCCATCGCTGCTAAGCGTTGGTCCCTCGTCCTCGACAACCTCGCCCATGACGGTGATGGAGGACTGGGCGACCAAGGAGGGTCAACTGCCACGGTGAGCGTCGAGGTCACCCGCTTGAATCAGGCGTACTGGACCCCTTACAACAACCTCGTCGCCGTGGAGGCGGACGACCATGCCCTCCTGCTATCGGGCAGCGACCTTCAACTCGACGCCGGAACAGTGGTCGTGGTTTCGGCATGGCCGATGGAATTCATTGGCGATGTTTACTTGCAAACGCGAACCATGTACGATCGTTATGTCGCTGGCGGCATCGGCGTCCAGTTTCTTGACGGCGCCGCCCTGCAAAGCGTGACTCAGGCGAGTTCCTTCACCTGGCAAGTTCCAGCCTCGCTCGAAGGCGAAGAGTTGCTCTTGGTGGTCGACAACACCGAAACGCCATTGGGCGGTGGTAATGGCAGCGAGTCCTTGCGCATGACGGTGCGTTTGGAAATGGCACCTCCTCTCACTCCCACCGTAAACGACGACAAAAGCGGGACGGTGTCGTTGGGCGAAACCTTGACCCTCGATGCTACCGCTACGCCCAACCGTTTAGGCCAACGCGGCTCGTTTTCGTGGGACCTTGACGACGAAGAGGACACCAACGGGGACGGCAATGCCTCCAACGATGTCGATGCTCAAGGCTTGACTGTTGATGCTTCGTGGAGCACGCCCGGAACACGAACCGTCCACGTGACCATGACCTCGCCATCGGGTGAAGTCGCCTCTTCAACCCATCAGGTGAGCGTGGTCGACACCGTGCCCCCCGTCCCCCGAATCCAAACCGATGCCACACCCGTGGCCGGCGGCTGGAGGTTGGATGTTGGCGACACGGTGACCATCAACTGCATGTCAAGCACCGATGACGATGTCATTTCGCAATGTGCGTGGACGGTCGATGGTGTCAGTCAGGGCACAAACACAACGTTTTCCCAAACATGGACCACCGTTGGACAACATCTGGTCGAACTCACCGTGACAGACGCTTCAGGCAACGTGGCTTCCACCAACGCTACCCTGCGAAGCATTGACCCTTCATTGCCGGAGTTTAACCTCAGTGGAGTGGCCGAATTCCCCACCGAAGCGACCGCTGGCGACGAACTTCGGTTTCGCGTGGTCGTGAGCGACCCGTACGACGGCCCAGCCAACCTTCGGGTGCATTGGGATCTCGATCCAACCAAAGACACCGACAAAAATGGCGATGCTGGCGACGACCCCGACCGAGTCGGTATCAATGTCCTGATTCCCTTCGAGCGGGCGGGGCAACAGGACATCGTCATCACCGTGTTTGATGCGTCCAACAATTCCAACCGTTATGCCTTCCAAGTGGATGTCATACCCGCCCCCACAACCTCCACCTCGTACACAGGCCTCGTTGTTGGCGTGCTCGTTTTGGGGGCGTTGATGGGCGCTGGTGTGCTCGGATTCCGTTTCTGGCAGCGTCGTTTAGCGCTTGATTTGCTGCTCAACCGCGGCCTGAACCACGAGGATGCCAAAGCACACATGGCGATGGTAGCCCAGCAAGAACGCCTTCCCCTGTTGTCCAAAGCCGTGGCTTACGCCGGTCTTCATCTGGGCGAAGTCGTGCCTCGCGAGGTGCAGGAAGCCCAGCAAAAACAAGCGGAATTCGACGCCATTTACGGCAACTCGCCCGCCGAGGTCAGCACCACTGCCTTTGCACCACCCGCCTCCACGTACGCCATGTCGGCAGGCAGTTCCCAAGCGGCGGCAGAGGCGGCTGCGTTGCTCGAGGTCGAGGCACCAGCCCCCAATCGCTCGGTAGCGACCAACGACCCGCTATCGGCGCTGATGGACGATGACGACGACGAGCAGGAACTGGTCCCCACCAGCGTGGAGCCCGCCGCGCCTTCGGTTGTCTTGCCGGCCACAGCTGCTGAAACAGCTGCACCATCCTCGGCGGTATCCGTGCCGGCCGTTGCTCTCCCTGCAATGGCACCCACGTCTGACACGCCTGCCATGGGCGGCCCTGAAGCGGGGGTGGCATTGCCTCCAAGTTCCGACGCGGTGACTCAGCCCTCGATGGCTCAGTCAGCAGCCCCCGTCACGACATCACCTCAAGCAGGTCCCACGCCGCCACCAGCCCCGGCGCCACGCTCAGTCCGCCACACCTGTTCGGCGTGCTCGGCCATGTTTGAGGTCGATGTGCCAGCGGGGCTTTCCCAAGCCTTGGTCGCCTGCCCTCGTTGCGGGACTGACCAACTCATCCGCGTCGAATGAGCGGCTCGCCCCCTCTTGAAAAGGCGGGTTTCGTTGGCTCAAACAGGCGAATGCTTCTCAAAGGAGGAGGGGTGGCTTCAACGCATGGATGAGCAAGGCCCACGCCTCCTTCGAGCGGGCCTTCGGCAACCCGACCGTCGCGGCCGTATGGCATCAACGCTCGTGGTCATCATGCTGATGTCCCTTCTTCAGCCCGTTTCGGGAAATGTGTCCGTGGCGCGTGAAGACTTTGGCGTGCTTGACGCCTTCGCTCAAACGTTGGCTGAGCGTTCGGCCGAAAGCGAATCGTTGGTGGCCCTCCAAGGTGCACAGTCCTCGTTTGCCCTCCTTGACGCTGCCAAACGTCCGGTGAAACCCGGTGATGCCTTGGCCGATGCCGAAGGCTACCTCGACCAGGTCACCCTTCGCGACACCTCTCCCCTCGAGGAAGATCACCCACGACCGTATGAATTTCTGATGGATGTTGCCACCCATCCTGAAGCCTGGCCGTACAACCTGTGGCAGACGCTGTTCTCCATTGACAACCTTGGGCTGGACAATTTGTTGGGGATCGGCGTCAACACCTATGCGATTTACATCAACTATTCGTCCCGCAACAATGGACCATCCCACGAAGCCTGGGAATCGGGCACCTTCACCGGCGAATTGTTGGTGGGCACGGACCTGGTGCTGTTCGAGAATTACGTCGACATCGATGGCGATGGAAGGGACGACCTCTCCGTAGCCTTGACCCTCACTGGCATGACCACGCTGGGCGAGGGATGGGGCGTGGAATTGAGCGATGGACCCTTGCCATTCGTCCAAGAATTGTGGGTGCGTCCGACCTTCCAGTGGGCCGTCAACGCCCTCAACATCACCCAGCCCTTGTGGGATGAATTGGAACACCTCGAAGTCTCTCTGATGAAAGGCCTCGCCTTCGACATCACCTTGTCGAATTCGGAATCCTATGCGGTCGTAGTGGACACACGCTTCACCCAACCCCCCGCCGACGTGACCTTGGGTGTGGGCATTGAACGCATCTCGTTCAACGTGAACACCGTGTTCACCTCCGCCGCTCAACTTCTTGTCGCCTTCGGCTTGGGCCAGGTCAATTCCAGTGACTTGAGCCTCACGGGCGTAACGGCTCCCTACGCCGTTCGCCTTGACAACCCCAATGCGGTGGGGGGCTCCAAACAAACGGACTGCAGTGAGACGTTCAACTACGACCCCGAAACGGACTACGGTGCGAGCAGTCGAGAGCACAAGTGCGGCATTGGTATCGGCGTTGGTTACGTTCACTTTGGGGAGGTCCAACCCGATGAATCCATCCCTGTTCTTGAGGTGGCCTACCTCGACGTCGGTTTCCACCCCGAAGAAGGGGCGACGGTGATTCCCAGCCAGGTCGACCTGACGTTGCGCAACGACAATTACGGGGAGAACACCTTTGACACCGTGGAAATTTATTCGGATGTCGGGGCGGACGTCTACATCCACTACTTCGAAGACCGCTCGCAAGTTCCAGAGGGGGACAGTCCGTTTGGCAACATCACGGATTCACGTTTGTGGATTCGTGGCTTGCCCTCGGGGACGATGCACGATGACGAAATCACCGCCATCTTCACCATGATAGGGGAAGCCCCCGGATCGGTCAACCTCCCCGGTGACATTCCCGACCGTCTCTCCTTGATCGTTGCCATCAAGAATTTCTCCGGCGATAACACCCAGAACGTCAACGACCCTTCGCTGCCTCTCAACCCCGCATCGCCCCCCAACACCCTCTTCCTCATTGCGGGTACAGAATCCATCGACCGATTCACCTACACCTCCACCTTCAAACGGGCGGGCTACAGCAGTGACAGTTCCTCCATGCAGGTGGACATGGAGAACCTCCCACGGGTCATTGTCATCCAAGGGAGTTTCCTCGTGTCGTCCACAGGCATCAGTCGCATCAATTTTGATAATCCAAACCTGAACACCATCGCTCAGCTCTTTGATAACGCCTTGCTGACCATCATTGAGGTGGTTCTCGACATCGGAACCATTCTCAACGGGTTGCCAACGGCGGTGGTCGGAACAGCAGGTTCCACGGGTGGCGAGATTGACATTCAATGTTTCAATCAAGTGAAGAAAAGCCTCCCAGCAGGGACACGAATCACGATGGAAATCGAGCGACTGACCTTCGCTTTGGCCAGCAGTCCTCAACCGTGGTTGCCTGACATGGACCACATCTTGCTCTCCGAGGACACGGCGCAGGCGGTCGTCGACGGACGACTTGGTCCGATGGACCCGCTCGTTCCGGTCGCCATGAGCATGCGCATTGGTGGCATCTCCCATGTGCGCCATGACTTCGACCCCATCAACGAGGTTCGCGACATGCAACTTCGCGGCTCGCCCAGTGGCTCGCTGCTCATCGGTCACATCAAGCACAACGACGGTGACTTGCAGAACGCAGTGAAGCAGTCGGCCACGGTTTCGAACCGGCCGGCGGATTTCAACATCCTCCAGCAGGCTGAATCCCTGGAATACAGCGCCAGCGAACCCATTGGGACCATTACCTACGGGGGCCAATCGGGCACCCAACGCAACGCGATACGGCTTGCTGGGCTGCCAAACGCCTTTTCCTTGGTGTTGGGCGACACCGTGGGTTATGTGGCTGACGGGCCCATGGACAGCATTCAGGTCCAAATGACCAACGCCACCACCCCGCTGACCATGGACGGGGACCACATGCGTTTCTGGGTCAACGAGGACACGGCCGAAGCAAGTTTGAGTCTCGTGCTGTCCGACATCACCTCGATTCAGCGGCTCAGCCCGCTCGTCCCCGGCGCATCGGGCCCCGAGGGCAATTCTCAGGTTGAGTTGATTCGCAGCACGTCCTCACCCTTCGCCGTGTCATTCGAAGACATGACAAACCACAACGACCCGTTCCTCGGCCTCAACGGCAAGGTTCTTTTCGACCCCTTACCGGCCAACATCTCCCTGACTCTGCCTTCTGACGTGGACTCCGACGGCTTGGCGTTGCCAACCTTTGGTGAAGAAGAAGGCATCGAAGCGCTGTCGTTCTTCCTTGGCGACCTCGTTGATTTCGGCACCATCGTCAACGACTTTGTTCATGCCCTGTCCGTTGACGTGGGCGGAACGATTGGCGACGATGAAGACATGAGTTTGGGGCTGGATGTGTTCACGGGAGAAGCGTTCAACTTGACCATTGACCTGCAGAAGGGGGCGAACGTGGAGGCGCAACCTGCTTGGATGCACGGCATGGGCATGGAAGCGCTTGAACAAACGCGACTCGAGGCCAACCTGTCCCGATTGCCCACCTTTACGCTCTCGAGTCGTGACACCATGGCGGGCATTCTCGCCGATGGCCGCATCGACGCGCAAGAACGGGCCCAGGCACAATCCATCTTTGAGGCGATCAATCTCACAGCGGCTGAACCCCTGGCCGCGGCGATGGAGGACGGGCGCATTTCGGCGAAGGAGTTGCAGACGTTCAACACCTCGCTCCTCGAAGCGGAGGGTGTGAGCCTGCAGGACCGGCGCTCCTGGCACCTCCGGGCATGGTTGCCTTCGCTACCGGCGGGGACCATTGAATTGCTCTATGATTTCCGCACGATTGCTGGGGTACCCACCTATGAAATCGACCTCAAGATGTCACAATGGCAACCGCTCTACCCGCAACTCACCATCATCGCCAACGGGTTGGAGGGTCAGGATGTTGAACTCTACATCGACGGTTTGGACACGAGCCAACCCAGAAACGTTGAACTCAACGCGCTGTTTTCGACGCAAGAAAACCTGACGGTCCCTCGTTTTTCTGTTGACATGTACTACGATGCGGGCGTTCGCCTGGAATCCGCTCATGCCATTTTTATCGACAACGAAGCCCTCACCCGCGTGGAAGCCTTGGTCGTCGGCATTCCTCGCTCCACCGATGTATCGGCGGTGATCGGTGATATTCTCGTGCTCGACCTCGTGGTCCCCGAACCCCATCGCATCAACGGGCATTCTGCAGATTCGTTGATGCTGAAGCAACTGCGATACCTCGACGGATTCTGGTGGCCTTCCACGGCCTTCATGCGCGACCTGCCGGGCGAAATGCATCTTGCGACTGAACCCGATAGTCGCTTCGACATTCGTCAACAGACCGCCTTCCAAGGCATGCGTACCCTCGATTATTCCTCCAACACCGACGACATGGACCTGTACCTCGAGGCCAGCGGGCGCGCCATTGACGCCAAAGGCGATGTTCTGATGCTCGCCGAAGATTTGCCCACCCGGTTCGTATTGGCCTTGACCGACGACTTTGGTATGCGCGTTGACTCGTCGGGCATAGGCGTGAAGCGCGTGTATGTTCGGCAAACCGACGTGCCTGCCGCACCCGGCGTCACCATGGAACGAGTCGAGGTCGTGGGTCAAAACCTCAAGGGCGCCACCATCCACATTTATGCAGGACCGGGGCAATATCCCCTGATCGTCATTGACGACATCACCGATGGTCGGTTGGTAGCGAGCGCTCAGGTGTTCATTGAGCCCGGTTACGAACTACCGCTCTTTGGTGACTTCAAATTCGAAGGCCGTGGTGTGCTTCTCGACGCCCAGTTCACGGGCATCTTACCGACCGCTTCTTCGATGGGCGTGAACGGCATCGTGACCGATTTATCGCTCATTGGGACGTTGATGGGCGACGACAATCCAGTTGAAACCCGCCATATCTTGGTGGTGGACCCCATCAGCAGTGCGATAGCCAGTGGGTTGGCGATGATCTTCGGGTGAGAGCATGGCGGGGCATCCATCTGAACGAAGTTTGCGAGAGGGTGGAAGCCCTCCTGAAGGCGACGACCTCGAGGCGTGGGAGGCGGCGCAAGAAGCGGCAAAGTTACTCAGCACCTTGCGCAAGGAGATCACCCCAGCTCGGGTTGCCATGGCGGGTGCCGTTGTGTTTCTGCTGCTCACCATGGCTCTAAGCGGTTGGTACTGGCTCTTGCCTCGCGACGCGGTGACCGTCGAGACCCACTACATGCAGCGAGGCGGTCACCTGATGATGACGGAACTGCACAACGACGGCAGTCGCTCCATCACCGATGTCCTCGTGGAGGTCAGTTTTCAAACCCAAGAGGGCGAGGTCATCAACAGCATGTCGCTGGACCTCATGGAAATGAAGGCACATTCGTCCATCTCTGGTGATGAATTGGAGATGATGATCATCGGGTACACGGTTTGGGACAGTTATCTCGTGGTGATTGACCTCGAATATCGGGATTACAGCGGTTCCCTTCACGAGACCACCTGGACGCATGAGGTCGGATACTGGTCTCAAGAGATGTTCAAAGACAAGGCGCAACGGCATGTTTGGCCCGTTCATTGAGTGGTCGGGTCACGGGAAGACCGAACCGATAAAGGACAGTGGACCAAGCCACCATCATGGCAGGGGCCTCCAACCGCCACTGGGCGGGTGTTTTCGTTCTCCTGCTGGTCTTCTCAACCCACAGCGGCATGCTCGTGCCGTCCCCCTCACAGAACACCTCTTCGTCCACCTTTGACCCCACTTGGGTGAAGTTCGACGTCGCCCCCGGCGTGTACCACGATGCCACGGGGGTGTTTGACGAAGGTGAGGCGGTCGAGCATCGAGAACTCACCGCAATCGGGCCCTTTGGCACGTTTGATGTCAATGGCTTGCAGCTTGAGCGCCCCGTCACGCCGGCTTTGCTCGAACCGCGATTTGACCTCTTGATGCTCGTCATCAGCAACGAACAGCCGATCAGCGAGGCCCGCACTTCGCTACAACACATCCAAGGCTTGGCTGTACGCGAATTCATTGCCCCTTCCGGCTTTATGGTCCAAGGCACCCTACAGGGTTTGGCTGAGGCGGCTGCCCATCCTTCGGTCGCCTCCAGTCATGCCGTGCCGCTGGGCATGTTGCTGGACGGCGACCTCCTCGATGTCATGTTGCTCGAGGACGGCGAAGAAGCGTTGACCGCGTCGCTGGTTCGTTTCGACGGTTGGCGCAACGATGCCGGTCCAATGGACCGCATTCATCTGGTGGACGGCTACGGAGGGTGGTTGGACCAATCCTTGAGCGACATCGCTGATGCGGCTCTTTCATCCTCCATCCGGTGGGACAACGGGCGCTACGAGGGTTTTCTCGACGCCGACCTCGTTCACGTGTTGCGCCAACCCTCGGTCATGCAGGTCCGGGCTGACCCTGCCTTTGCGGCGTTCAACGACCAATCACGCGGCCACATGCAAACCAACACCATGACGACCTACTTCACCACCGACCTTGACGGTTCAGGTCAAACGGTCGCGGTCGCCGATGCAGGCCTTGACGAGGACCACGGTGACTTTGGCACCCGTGTCGTTGGCAATTACGATGTCATCGGTGACGGGTCCACCGCCGACAAGCATTCAGGTCACGGCACCCACGTCTCCTGCACCGTGCTCGGAAGCGGTTTCAGGGGCGGGTACGGTGGCGTCGCTCAAGCCGCTGACCTGTACTTCCAAGCCATGGAAAACGACAACACGGGCAACTTCCAATCGCCGTCCCTCAACTACTTGCTGAACACGGCGTACAACGCCGGTGCCCGAACCCACACCAACTCATGGGGTTCCTCGGCTGCCAGCCAGCAATCGAAATACAATTCCGAGACCGAAGACGTTGACGATCGCACCAACTATTACGACCGATATTACAACGGCGTTGGAGGTCTGACAGTCCTCTTTGCCGCGGGCAACGACGGCCCCAACGCCGGCACCGTTTCCCCGCCGGCCACCGCCAAGAATGTGGTCTCGGTTGGCAACCACAAAAATCGCGGCGGTGGCTCCCCCGACGTAATGATGGGAGGTTCGTCCCGAGGTCCCACCGAAGACGGGCGAATCAAGCCCGATTTGGTGGCACCTGGCGGCTATGTGCGTTCGTGTCGAGCGCAAGAAGCAACCGATACCGGAAGCGCCACATGGAGCAACACGTACTACCTCGAATACACCGGGACCTCGATGGCAACACCCAATGCCGCAGGCGCCGCCGTCATGATTCGGGAATACCTCGAGGAGGTGGCTCAACGCCCCTCGCCGCAAGGCGCATTGGTGAAGGCACTCCTCGTGCTTGGGGCACAGGATATGGGCTCAAGGGACATCCCCAACAACGACGAAGGGTGGGGCCGTGTGAACCTCCGCAACACCCTCGCTCCCCCCAACGGTCAGGGCATTTGGGTGGACGACCGCTCGGTGATGTCGGGGACGGGGAATAGCAAATCATACTCGTTCAACGTCTCCCAAGGCTCTGGTTTGTTCAAAGTCGTGCTAACATGGTCGGACGAGCGAGGCTCTCGTTTTTCCACCA
Source organism: Candidatus Poseidonia sp. (assembly GCA_038148515.1). Taxonomy (GTDB): domain Archaea; phylum Thermoplasmatota; class Poseidoniia; order Poseidoniales; family Poseidoniaceae; genus Poseidonia. Next base: position 17,642 of record JAYQVP010000007.1, read on the forward strand.
CCCAACTCGTTAACGATCTCGACCTTGAGGTGACCTCGCCCGACGGGACCCTCTACTTGGGCAACGATTTCGCCAATGGGAAGTCCACAACGGGAGGCACCCGCGACGTTCTCAACAATCTCGAGGTTGTCCTGATTGACACGGCTGCGATGGGGACGTGGACGGTGAAGGTGAAGGATGCTCAGCATAACGGTGCGAAAACCCAACCGTACGCCATCGCTGTTCTCGGGCACGGCGTCAACGACTTGCGTCCCGACCCCAAGGTTGTTCCCGAAGCCTTCGCTATGGATGTAGGGATTCCACAAGTCGGAGACCCCGTTCAATTGACGACTTCGTTTTTCAACTTCGGCAACGTCAAAGCCGAAACCTTCCCCATCGCCTTTGAGGTGGACGGCAGCGAACTGGCACGAACCTCCATCGACCTCGGCGCCGGCAGCAGCAAGGTCGTGATGTGGTCGTGGACTCCTCAAACCGCCGGCAGCACGACCCTCTCCTTCGTCATCGACCCAGACGATACGATGGAAGAAATTCGCGAAGACAACAACCGTCACGACATCGTCGTGAACGTCACCGCCCCCGGTGTTAAACTCGAAACGGCCACCCCAACCAAAACCCTGTCCTCAAGCACCGTCACGACCACATCATGGAACATCTCACTGACCAACACGGCACTCATCGCAACCAATGCCTCCATGCAGACCGGCTCGGTGACGCAGGTGGAGCGTTCCCAAACGATGCCTTGGTACATCGGCAGCACGGAATCCAATTTCAGTCTCGAAGGCCAAGCCTCCGCCTCCATCACCGTCACCCTCGTCCATCCTGCACCGCCTTCACCCGGAACCTATCGCATCGATCTGCTCGGAATGGACGTCGATAACGGCGTTAACTACCCCTTGGAATTGACCTTGGTGGTTCCGGACCTGCCTGAGGCGGCGTTGGAGTTTGACTACCAAGTCGTTCCTGTTCACCCTGTGGACCCCACCAACATGAGCGTACGCTTTTACAACAACGGCAACGCTCCCATCGGATACGACCTTTTCCTCGAGGCACCGGCTGGCTGGCAGGCGGGCTTCACCAATTTGGGAAGCGAGGCGGGCGCTAAATCGGGTTCAACAGGTCTGATCGACAGCGAAGCCTACCGTGCAGTGGGCTTGGTGTTCACCCCGCCTCAAGTGATGACGGCGGCCGGTGCTGAACGCTTGGTGAAACTCACGGCCGTCAGCCAAACCGACGTTCAGGAACTGGTCGAATTCAACATCCCCATCAAAGTGCAAACGGTGAAAGAGGTCTACGTGAACGTTGAATCCTCCATTGGTCTGGTACGTCCCGAGACGAGTTTGACCTTGCGGTATTCCCTCGAGCACAAGGGTAACACCGACCTTGATTTGACCCCCTCCTTTGACCTCCCAAGCGGATGGTCGGTGACATCGGCGTTGACCGTCGTGGATTTGCCTTGGGCCACCAGCAAGAACCTGATGTACACCCTCGAGGCCAGCGCCAACGCTCGTTCAGGCACCATTCATTTCAACCTTGACAACGGTTCAACCCGATTTACCTGGGAAGGCCAAGTCACGGTTGAGGTCCTGCCCGAGCCCACCTTGACCTTTGTCGGCCTTGAGTTGTCTGACGGCACGACGTTTTCCTCACCGATGGGTGCCGGCTCCCATCCCTCGGGAGAAGCGATGACCTTCACCTGGTTGCTGGGCAACGATGGCGAAACCACATGGTCGCCCAGCGCCAGTTTACAACTTGATCAGGGCTTATTCGGCGATTGCACGCCCGTGCAGCCGGTGGCCTTCAACGGGGTGTCGCCCGTGGTGTGCAACATCTTGGTCGCCGCAAACAGCCCTCCCTTGAGCGAACCCGCCTTCACCCTCGTTCTAAGCGGAGGGGGCGTGGACCTGTCAACGACCGTGGGCCTCTTGGTGGCGGCCAATGAAGAGGTCGCATGGGATGTCTCCAGCGTGCCGTCCTTCGTCACCGGCGAAACCCGTCAACTCACTGTGAAAATCACCAACACCGGCAACACACCGTTCCAGCGCCAACTTGTGGTGACGCCAGCCGCGTCATGGACGGCGAGCGTGGACGGCAACGACATTGTTGACTTGGCCGTCGGTCAGTCGACCTTGGTGCGAATCAATGTTCGAGGTGATGCGCCCGGCAGCGGAACAATCGGTCTGGAATTGTCCCAAAGCACCGCAAGGCAAGCCACGTATTCCATTGCCGTCCAGTCAACGGGCGAGCCCGTGGGCACCTCTGGCAGCGCAGGGCTGTCCACCACGATGGTCGTCGCGCTCTTGGGTGCCGTGTTGCTGGTTTCCTTTGCCGCCTTGGGCGTAATCGCCATGCGTGGCGGTCGACGAAACGGCAAAGCCGGCCTTCCCAACATGCCCGGCGTCGGGCTTCCGATGCCAGTCCCTCATCGCCCAGCCGCGGCTCCGACCTCACCCGCCGTCGCTTCCGCAACGTCAACTGCGACCGCTGTCACCGCTGGCCCGGTGTGCTGGACGTGCCGACGCACCATCACCGGTGCTGCGGTGGGTTGCCCCTCGTGTGGGGCCCGGTACCACGCCGATTCAACCACCGGTTGCGGTGCCCCATCCGAACAGACCTGTCTGAACTGCCAATCTCCTGCTTCCACCTTTGTACGCGCTTGAATTCCGGCTTTGCCGTGATGCAATCTAAGCACAGGGTTTTGATAGGAGAAGCACGAGGCACTTTCATGGGTGCTGGTGCAACCGCGAACATGTCGTCTCGTCGCCAAGCCATCTTCTTGGTGGCCCTGATGTGCACCGCCTTCCTTCCGCTGATGGCGCCGGCGGTGTCAGCCGACGGTCGAGACGCCTCCATCACGGTGACGCCGATTCCAACCGCCCTGGAAGTCAACCCCGGCGAAGCAGGCGAGTACATCATTCGCGTGCGCAACACTGGTTCGGATCCCGTCACCGTGTCGCTCAGCAGCGCCCAAGAGCCCGGCGAAGACTGCAACGGCTATTCGTCCGCCGTGAGTCAAATTCCTGGTCCAATCGATGCCGGCAGTTACGAAGAAGCAACGTTGAACGTGAGCTTGACGCAAACAGCGGAGGGTTCGTGCGACACCACCGTGACCGTCAACGCTCAACTCGTCCCCCCTGCTGCAGGTCAACCCGCCTCGGAGACGGCAACCGTTACCACCACAGCGGGCGACGGTTCGGGAAGCGCCTTGTTCGGTGTGGACCTCATCATCAGCGAAACGGGTGCGGGAAAACGCTCCCAGACATGGGCGGGCGAAACGGAGATGGAATACCGAATCGAAGTTGAGAACACGGGACAGACCAATGAAACGGTGAACCTCGTGGTCAACGAACGATCCGACAACGGATGTGGAAGCGCATCAGATTTCGATGTCCAACTCAGCGATACCAGCGTCAACATCGACCAAGAAGAATCGGTCACGGTGTACGCTACGATGGAAGTTGCTGATGGGCAAGCCGCCGACACCTACTGCTGGGAAATCGTGGGGACGGTGGCCAACGACCCGACGCAGGAAGCCAAGGACACCGAAAATTTTGAACTCACGGTGCCCTTGCTCAAGGAGTGCACGGTCGAGTTGAGTAAATCATCGGTAAGCGTGAACCCCGACGCCACCGTGACCGTGACCGCCACCTACCTGAACGCCGGCAACACCGAATGGACCGTGACCGCATCAGCCAGCGGGTCCAAATCCGGATGGGTATCGGTGGACGGCGCCAGTTCGGGTGTTTTGCCCTACAACAACGGCGAGGGCGAACGGTCCTTCGATTTTGAAATCACACCTGACGATTCGGTCACAGCCGGAACCGAAACAGTTGTCAAGATTGTCGGGAAAGATGGAGGGCGAATTTCCGAAGACTGTCAAGCCGACCTTCGCATCATCGTTGGTCAGTCACGAGGCGCAAGCATCTCCGTCTCCAGCGCGTTGCTCTCCAACATTGAGCCGGGCAGTAACAAATCCACGACGTTGACCATCACAAACACCGGCAACGGTCAGGACAACCTTCGTATCGCATCGTCCATTGCGCCCAACGGCTGGGCGGTCCAACTGGAAACCTCGTCGGTATCGGTTGGCTCACGTCACGGCAACGAAAAAACGGCCACGGTTGATGTCACGGTTCGTGTTCCAACCGACGCTTTGGCCACCGAGGAAATCACCCTCACCTTCAGCGTGCTCCCTTCCAGCGGCGGTACGGCGTACGACACGGTCGACCTTCGCGTCACCGTCGCCGCTGTTCACGGCATGGACATCGAAACGCCCGCAACCGACCAGACCGGGCGTTCGGGCACCGAGGTGCGCTTCCCCATCGTGATTCACAACGAAGGCAACGTCAAGGACACCATTTCTCTCTCTGTCGTTTCCCAAACGGCCAGTCCAGCTTGGGGGACCTCGTTCGAACGAGCAGACGGCCTTCCCTTCGACGACATTGAGGTTGAACCGCAAACCTCCACCACCGTGTATCTCGTGGTCAGCATCGACGGTGAAGAAGAGTTGGAGAACTCTCGATTGACCGTTCGCGTTCGCAACAAAGACGACCCCAACTCTCAGGATCGTGACGGTGACGGAATTCCTGACAACCAGCGGCAGGGTGAATTCTTAGCCATCCTTTCCGACCGAAACTTCTCCATGGACTTGCGCCTTGAAAACACGGAGACGGCGACCACTGGCTCGGTCGTTTTGCCACCGAGCGGCGAACACACCTTTGGACTTTGGTTGCGAAACACCGGGGATGGCAACGACAAGGCCTTGTTCACGCTGGGAGGGCTTGAGGGCATTGCGACCCGTTCCATCACCGCCTATGGATTGCCTGTCGGCGATGAGATTGCCGTGCCCAAGGGCTACGGTATTTGGGACCTCGAGAAGGGCATGTTCGTGATGGACGCCTCTGGCGAACCTTACATGGCGTCAACGCAAAACGCCATCGAGCAACAAATGGTCGACAACGGCTTATTGGACGGCTACCAAGCCAAGCCCTATGAGGTGTACCTCGAACTTACGATTCGTGTCAACCCAGGTGCACAAACAGGGCAAGGGGGCGTCCTCGAGGTCTTGGCCACCAGCGTCTCCAACGCCGTGGACCGAAGTGGATTGGTCACACTTTCCCTTGATGTCATGATCGTTTACGACCTTGAGTTCCCTGAATCCGAGCAACGTCAGGAAATGGACATCATTTACGGCGAAAAGGCCTCGGTGAGGGAAATTTCCGTGGTGAACAGCGGCAACATACGCGCTGAAATTCGCATCTTCGCCTCCGAGAATCTGCGAGGATGGTCCGTCGTCTTGGACAGCGATCATCCAGAATGCCGGGAGGAAAACAACGACCTGCTGTGCATGGCTGATGAAGGTGAGCAAATTTTCGTCAACGTGACCGTTCGAGCACCTTACGGGGCAGAAATGGACGATCTGTACAAGTTCACGGTGTCAGCCGAACCCACTGAAACGGGCGTTCTCGACCGCCAAAACATCGAATTTGCCGCCCAAGGCATGTCGCCTGAGGGCGTGTTTGGTTTGGCCCCAGAAGCCGTGATGCAAGCAGCCGGTGTGGTGTTGGCGATTCTTGCCCTACTCATCGCTGTCAACCGACGCACATGAGAGCCCTCTGTGAACGGTGTTGCACGGCTCGTTTCGTTGGCAAAACGAGGTACGGGGAAGTCGGTTGTCCTTGAGGGGCTTTGACAACGCTTATTGAGGGGCCTCAAGTCGCAAAGAACAGAGAGCGTAGGCTTTCATGAGGGCGTCTTCATGTCGGGAATTGAATCGGTACCCAGCGCCTACCTTTCCATCGGTTTCCTGACCGTTGTTGGTATCATCATGCCGCTCACAAATTTCCTCATCACGTGGGTCGTTCGTCCCAAGGTTGACCCTGCTCGACCCCACATCACCCGCTCCTACCTTTTGGAGGGCTACGAGCGAGACCACAGCCTCTACCCTCGCCGTTTGACCACCTTTGAGTGCGGCAGCGAACCGGTGGGAGAGGCCATGATTCAGTTCCATTTCCAGTACTACTGGTACGCCATCATCTTCCTCGTCTTCGACGTCGCCTTCATGTTCCTCGTGCTCGGAGGCATGGTGGCTTCCGATGCGACCTCGGGCACGGGCGACACCGACGCCGCCGTGGCCAAAGCCGTTGATGCCTTGACCACCCTCGCCATGTTCTTCGCCACGATGTCTCTGGGCGTCTGGTATGTGTTCCGTAAGCGAGGTCGCATTTACATCTGAGGTGAGACGATGGCAGGACAAGACGAAAATTACGCCGCTTTCAACAGCCGTGCCTTGGTCGAAATGGTCGGCGACGTCACCGATGAGGCTCTCAAAGCCACGAAAATAAAGCAATTCCTCAGCGTTCTCGCCGGCCGGTACTTCAACTGGGCCGGTCGCAAATCCTTGTTCACCCTGCACTTGGGCATCAAGTGCTGCGCCATCGAAATGGCGGCTGCCGCCACACCTCGCTTTGACGGAGACCGATTTGGTGTGCTGTTCCGCTCCTCGCCGCGCCAATCCGATGTGTTGCTGGTCAACGGCCCCATCTCGAAGAAATTCGCCGACAAGGTGGTTCGCCTCTGGGAGCAAATGCCCGAGCCCAAGTACTGCATCGCCATGGGCGAATGCGCCATCTCCGGTGGCCCATACTTCCAATCCTACAACATCCTCGAAGGTGTTGACACCGTCATTCCGGTCGACGTTTACATCCCCGGTTGCCCGCCTCGTCCCGAGGCCCTGATCGATGGCTTCGGGTTGCTGCGCGAGAAAATCATCCGCATCGGCGCTGCACCTGACAGCGGCCTCAAGGGCGACAAGCCCATCATCGTCGGGGAGGACTGACCGTGGGTATGCGCATCACCAACGAACAGGCTGAATCGGCCGCTGCTGCTGCGGTGGCCATGGTGGCCGAGCGCTTCGGTAGCGCCGACATCACGCCCACGGTGGAGCACCATGCCAACGCCCACAAGATGGCCTTCGTACGAATTACGGCCCCTCCACAACACTGGACGGCCTTGGCCAAGTTCTTGCGGTTCGATGTTGGCGTCAACTACTGTTCCATGGTCACAGGCACACATTTCCCTGAAGGCGGGCCTGAGCGAGGCTGGGAAGTGGCATATCACTTGATGCGTCAACCCGTGACCGACCAAGCGCCTCACACCAACACCGTTCACGTCGCCGAGCAACTGACTGGAAACGACATCCCCCTCGAAGTTGAAGTGGTCATCGCCTTGCCTCAAGGCGACCAGCCCACCGTCCCCAGCGTCCAGAACGTGTGGGTCGGTGCCGATTGGAACGAGAAGGAAACGTGGGACTTGGTCGGCATTCGATTTGAGGGCCACGTCAACATGCATCGCGTGCTCAATCCCCACGACAGCCCAGAAGGATTCCATCCGTTGCAAAAGCAGCACAAGATTCGCTATCACGACTTCAACGAAATGTACGACGACGCCCAAGGCTTCGGTCGGAAACCCACCGACGAGGGTCGGGTCAAGTGAGGTGAAATCATGGCACAAATGTGGATCACAATGGGGCCCCAGCATCCGATGACGCACGGCCTTTGGACGCTGCGCGTTAAGGTCGACGGCGAAACGGTGGTTGATACCGAGGCTGAACTCGGTTACATTCACCGTGGTGTTGAAAAAATCGCCGAAGCCCGAGATTTCACCCAAATCACACCGTATTGCGACCGATTGTGCTACGTCAGCGCGATGACCTGGGCCAATTCGTACATCTATGCGGCAGAGGACCTGCTGGAAGTTGAGGTGCCCGAGCGTGCCGAATACATCCGTCTCATCGCAGCCGAGTGCCAACGCTTGGCGTCCCACTTGATGTGGCTGGGAGCCTACGGCCCGGACATTGGTAGCCTCACACTGATGACCTGGTGCATGCGAGACCGTGAAATGTTCCTCGACCTTTTGCAAGAGCTTGGAGGTTCTCGAATGCACTACAACTACCCCCGGGTTGGCGGTGTGAAGCGCGACATCCCTGTCGGCTTCGCCGACCGATTGGTGGCCAAGGTCAAGCTGTTCGAGCACCGCATCGACGAGTACGAAATGATGCTCGACGAATCCACCATTTGGCTGGTCCGACTGCAAGGTGTGGGCTACGCCAAGGCCGAGGACATGGTGAACGCTGGCGTTTCAGGCCCCAACATTCGTGCGGCAGGCGTCAATTACGACGTGCGCTGGGCCCACCCCTATTCGGTGTACGACCAAGTGGATTGGGAACCGGCTGTGGAAAAGCCCACATCGGTGAAAGGCGCTGACTGTTACGACCGCTACCGTGTTCGCATGGAAGAAATGCGCCAATCCTGTCGCATGATTCTGGACGCCATCGAGAAAATACCCGGTGGAAAGAACACGAATTACGCCAACGGCGACGAGATGATTCTGGCCAAAGCACCCACCCGAGCACCCGAAGGAGCCACCGGTTTCTCGCATTACGAATGTACACGTGGGGCTTCGCAGTTCTACATCCAAGGTGGCGGCGATGGCCGAGGCAAGAACCCCTATCGCCTGTCCATTCGCTCGCCGATGTTCATCACCATCCCCTACGTGGCCAAGACGATGATCGGCTACAAAGTGGCTGATATCCCAGCCATCATGGGGAGTTTCGACCCCTGCATTGGAGAGACGGACCGTTGAGGTGAGCGCATGGATGACAGGTATGATTTGGTCGGTTTTTTCCTGAGCAAGGACGGCGTGTTGCGCTCGGGCATCATCAACGTGCTCGAAGGCACACCTCTGGAAAGCAGCGCCAGCAGCCTTTCGTTTGGTGTGGCGACCTTTGCCTTGGTCAACATTGTTTTCTTGCTCTTGTTCTTTTCTCAATTTGCCATCCTGTGGATTGAGCGCAAAGCCGTCGCTCGCATGCAAGACCGATACGGCGCCACCACCGCTCTTCGCTCCCTTTGGGTCGGAGAAAACGGCGTGACCGCCGGTGAATGGTGGAACATGCTCCCGTTCGGGCTGGGCAAACCTATCGGGGCGGTCAACAAGTGGTTGAACCTCAAATTTGGCAATCGCGACGAGACCTTTGCTACAGTTGACCGCGTCAACAACCGTTCGTGGATGGGCAAAACCATCGTTCCCGGTTTCTTCCAAAACGTTGCTGACGGTATGAAGTTCCTCGTCAAAGAACACATGGTCCCCCAGCGAGCCGACCGACTCATCTTCGAGGTCTCCCCCTTCCTGATCGTCTCCTCCACCTTGCTGATTTTGGGTATGATTCCACTGTCCAGCGGCATTTATGCCACCAACCCCGACCTCTCCATTCTGTACGCCATCGCTATTTTCGGCATTGCTCCCATCGGGGTGTTCTTCGCCGGGTGGTCGTCCAACAACAAATACACCCTCATCGGCGGAATTCGCTCCGCTGCCCAACTCACGGCCTACGAGATTCCGTTGCTCCTCACCCTGTTGTCCGTCGCCATTCTCTCGGGCACCTTCAACATCGTCGATAGCATCCACTTCCAACACTCAGCAGGCGCGTGGAATATTTTCCTGATGCCGTTGGGCGCCGCACTGTTTTTGATCACCATGATCGCTGAAGTCGAGCGTGTTCCCTTCGACATGCCCGAAGCCGAAGCCGAACTGGTGGAGGGCTGGTGGACGGAGTACGGCGGCATGCGTTTCGGTATGCTGTTTATGGCCGAATACATCCGCACCTACGCCGCCTGTTTCTTGTTCACCCACTTCTTCCTCGGCGGCTGGCATCTGCCCTTCCAAGGTACCATCGGGTCCATCCCGGTCGTGGGTGAAGCCTATCTCCTCATCCCTGGAGCGGTGATGACTCTTGTCAAATCGTGGCTCGTGTTCCTCATCGTCTTCGTTTGGGCCCGCTTCGCACTCGCTCGCATCCGAACCGACCAAATCCTCGAATTTGGCTGGCGTATGCTCTTGCCGTTGGCCGTGTTGCAGGTTGTCTTGGCGTTCGTGTACCGACTGTTTCTCTTCGAACCTGAGGGCATGTCGGCTCGCAACGATGTCGCTGGGGGCATGGCATGGGACGCCTTTGGCATCCCTTACCTCGTGCCGGTCCTTACCACATTGTTCTGGTTGGGTGTGTTCTACGTCTACCTGCACGACGAAGACACGTCGGTGAATCAAGAGCGAATGTTCCATGTCCATACCGTTGAGCCCGCAGGGACCGTTGTCCCGGGGCAGGAGTGAGGTGATACCATGCCCATGCATCCACACGCACAGCCGAATTTCAGAAACCTGTTTTGGTATCCGTTCAAGATCACCCTGATCACTGCATTGCGCACGTTTCCCTTCATTGGCAAGCGTTACGGCAAGCGATTGGGCGCTTACCACAACACCTCCCACCCAGAATTCCTTGACGATGGAAGCCGTGCTCGTGCCGCCTCATCGGCGACCATGAACGATATTTCCCGTCAAGAATTCGCTCCCGACCGAGTCACCTCCGACCTCAAACCCACCTTGTGGAAACCACAAACGGTGCAATACCCGTACGAGCGCCTCGAGGACATGGAGCCCTGGCTATTTGTTCCCGGCAATTACAACGGACGCATCGGCGTGATTTGGGAAACCTGCACGGCGTGCAAGATGTGCGTCAACGTCTGCCCCAACGATTGCCTGCACATGACGACCGAACTGCGTGTGGACGTTCTCGACAACGCTGAAGGCGAAAACGCCGGCTTTGGGATGGACCTTGAAGTGGGCAAATTCGCGGCGGTTGAAGTGCCCGAGGTCGTGGCCCAACTTGGTGATTTCAACCACGTCACTGCCCACACCGACGCTCCTCAAGAGTGGCGCTTTGCGGAGGTCCTCGACCTTTCAGGCAGCACCGCGACCGTGCGATGGAACGACTCCGGTGAAGAATCCGTCGTCAACACGAGCGAACTTCATCCTGCCGACGACCAAATCGTCTCGGGGCGCATCGACCTGGGACGTTGCATGTTCTGCGGTTTGTGTATGGAAGCCTGTGGTTTCACCTCGTTCTTCATGACCAACGAATACGACGGCATGTCCGGGTTCACCCGTCAAGACTTGTGGTTTGACGCCTCCCGCACCCGAGTTCTACCCGGTGTTCATCAGGAAGCGGTGGACGCTGAATTGGCCAAGCGTGCTTCGAAGGAACGCGACAAGCGAGCCAAGAAAGCTGCCAAGGGGGATGCTTGAGATGGACATCGCCAGCGCTGCAGAAACGGGGGTTTTCTTCCTCTTCGCTGCCATCACCCTTGGTGGCGCTCTCGGCCTCATCTTTGCTCAGCGCGTGGCGCATTCCATGCTCTCGCTCATCTTCTGTTTCATGGCGGTTTCAGGCATCTTCATCCTCCTCGGGGCTGAATTCCTCGCTGCCATCCAGATCCTCGTTTATCTCGCGAGTGTCGGCTTGGTGGTCCTGTTCGGCATCATGCTGACCCGCCGACAAATCTTGGAGGAGGATTTCGAATGAAGTTCACATCCCTGTTCACCCGTCTTGGTTTGCTCGCCCTTGGATTCATCCTCATCGCTGCAGTCAACGCCGACACCGTGTGGTCCAAACCCGGCGACGATACCCCTACCACCTCGGGTTTGGCCGACGCCTTGCTCATGGAGTGGGGCTTGGCTTTGTTGTTGTTAGGCATCCTCATGGCGATGGCCATGATGGGGGCCGCTTACCTTGTTCGCGACGAACGGATGGAGAATCTTTTGTGGGAATTCGGAGGTGAAGAGGAATGATTGACCCAGCATGGGTGTCGGGCCTTTCGGCCTTGCTGTTCGTGATTGGACTGGCCGGTGCGTTCACCCGAAAGAACGCCATCATCGTCCTCATGTGCATTGAATTGATGCTCAACGCTGCAAACATGCAGTTCGCTGCCGCTGCCGTTCACCACGGCGACACGACGGGATGGGTCTACACCATCTTCGCCATCGCCATCGCTGCCAGCGAGGTGGCGATCGGTCTTGCAATCTTCTTGGCCATGTACGGTCAACATGAATCGATCACGCTGGACGATGTGAACGTCTTGAAGAACTGAGGTGAGATGATGGCAGGTACGGGCAGTTCAGAACTCATTCACAGCACGGCAGCGCAGTATGCGCCTTACATCGTGCTTCTTCCCATGTTGGCCTTCCCCATCATTCTCCTGCTCGGGAAGATGATGAACGGCGACAAAATGTGGAAAGAGACGCTGAAGGAAGGCGGGCTCATCGCCCTTCCTGTCATGGGCGCTAGCCTGCTGTTGTCGCTTTGGCTCATCACCGACTTCATCGGTGCTTATGGCGGGGTGGAGAAGCTCTCAGATTGGACTTGGTTCACATCGAGCATGTGGAATAGCGGTGTCGTCACGACCGAAATTTCCTTTGGATTTGGCATCCATATTGACCACATCACCGTGATGTTGCTCTTCATCGCCTCATTCCTGTGTTTGCTCATCAACACGTTTGCTGTGGGCTACATGAACACCGATCCCATCAACGACAACCGCAACCATCGCTTCTACGCCGAGTTTGTCCTCTTCTGTTCGGGTATGCTCGGGATGGTGCTGGCTGATTCCTTCCTCTGGTTGTTCATCTTCTGGGAACTGATGGGTCTGTGCTCTTACCTCCTCATCGGGTTCTACTACGAACGACCCAGCGCCGCCTATGCTGCAAAGAAAGCCTTCCTTACCACCCGTGTTGGTGACGTGTTCCTCATGGTCGGCTTGGCGATGCTATGGGACTTGTTTGGCTCTCTGGATTATGCTGTGGTCTTCTCTGAATACAATATCGACAAGGTCGCTGCTTCCAACCCCGGAACGCTGGCATGGGCGCTCGGCTTGATGTTCATCGGTGCGGTGGGCAAGTCGGCACAATTCCCGCTTCACGTGTGGTTGCCCGATGCCATGGAAGGCCCCACCCCAGTTTCGGCCCTCATCCACGCTGCCACCATGGTCAACGCGGGGCTCTATCTGGTCGCCCGAATGTTCCCCTTCTTTGGCGCAGAATCGATGCACGGTGAACTCGCTGACCTTGCGTTCATCATCGCCGCCATCGGCGGAACCACGGCGGTCATGGCTGCTGCGATTGCCTTTGTGCAGCACGATTTGAAGAAAGTTCTCGCCTATTCCACAATGTCCCAACTCGCCTATATCTTCACCGGGCTGGGTGCCGCATTGTACCTTGCTAACACCCTTGACTGGCACCACGATGATACGGCCCACGCCATTGTGATTGTGGCCTTTGGTGCCGCACTGTTCCACTTGTTCAACCACGCCATGGCCAAAGGCATGCTGTTCATGGCCAGCGGTGCCGTGATTCACGAAGTGCATCATGCCCATCACCATCTTCACCCTCACGACGACCATCACCACGATGAGGACCCCGAAGAGTTGCTGATGTTGGCCAACTACTTGGCCGACACCGGGCAATCCGTTTTCGGCTTCTTCAATTCCATTGATTTGGATCAGTCCGGTGAAGTCGACACTTACGAGTTCCAAACGGCCCTGAAGAAGGCCGACATTGCCGACCTTCCGCCTTGGGACATGCAGCGGCTCATGAAGGCCGTGGACATGGACGGTAACGGTCGAATCAATGTGCCCGAACTCGAGTTGACCCTCGGTCGCGTTCACCTCGCCTCCCTCGCCGGAGACGATCACCACGACCACCACGACGAGTTTGACGCTCAATCGATGGAGAACATGGGCGGCTTGGCCTCCAAGATGCCGCTGACCGCAACCGCCATGCTCGTCGGTTCCTTGTCCATCATGGGCTTCCCACTCATCGGCGGGTTCTGGTCCAAGGAAGGCATCATCGCCAACACCTGGCGCGTGGCGCTCGAGGACCCTCGCTTCTTCTACCCCGCTCTCTGCGTGCTACTTGGCGCTGGTATGACTGGATTTTACATGTCGCGAATGTGGTTGAAGACGTTCGCCGGTTCACCCAAGACCGAGGTTGCTGCTCATGTCCACCCCACCAATACCTGGATCAAGATCCCGCTCTTCGTATTGACCTTCTTCAGCCTTGGTGGTATTCTCTTCGCCGGCATGGGTTTCACGCACTGGGCACCGGATATCGAATACGGCTTGATGTCGCAGAAGAACCTCTTCGAAGGCATCCTTTACGAAATGGAACATGCCTTTGCGAACCACGATGTCTTCTTCCTCATACTTTCCTACGTGGCCTTGTTCATAGGCGCCATCGTCGGCCCGGGTATCGCCCTCTCGCTGTACGGTGGTGCGCTGGATGAGGGCGAATCCGCGAAGCCATGGTTTGCTCCCGTTTTGGCGCTCAACACAGTGGTCAAGGGTCGCTACAACTGGGACAACAGTTCCTTTGCACAATCCGGGTTCGCTACGGCGTTAACCAACCGGTTGTACTTCGACCATTACTACGACATGGCCATGCTCAAGATCGTTGCTGCGTTCTCCTTCAAGGCGGCCCAAGCCGATGCAGACGTCATCGATGGCACGGTCAAAACCATCGAACGCACATCGCAACAACTGTCCACGACCTTGCGTTCGCTCACCACCGGTTCCGCCCGTGATTACATCTTGATGGCGGCGGTGGGTACACTGGCGCTGTTCGCTTTGATTTGGGGGGTGGTCGCTTGACCGATTGGATTTCCATCCCGCTGATCGGCCTACCGCTCATCAGCAGTCTGGTTCTCTTGGCCTTCGTCGCCACTCGGGATGAGTCCACGCGAGAGCGCCTTGGCTCCACGGTTCGCATGGTCTCCTTGGTGTTCTCGCTGATCATGTTGGCCGTGACGACCGCCATGTTCTTCGGGGAACTGGGGAGCATGTCCGACTGGAGTACGCTCTCCTTTGGCTCCTTCAACTACGAGTTCCGAACGGTGTGGATTGAAGCCCTCGGGATTCATTGGACGGTGGGCATGGACGCACTTTCCTTCCCGATGGTCTGGCTCACAACCTTCCTCTTGCCCATCACCATCGTCGCTACCTGGAACGAGAAGAACGCCGCCGTGTACTTCCCGCTCATCCTGATGATGGGAGGGGCGCTCATCGGTGTCTTTGTCGCCTTGGATCTCTTCATGTTCTATGTGTTCTGGGAACTGACCTTGATTCCCATGTTTTTCCTCATTCTCAAGTGGGGCGGCCAAGACCGGAAATATGCGTCGCAGAAGTTCTTCATCTACACCTTCACGGCTTCAGTCATCATGTTGCTGGGCCTGGTGACGGTGTATTTCCTGCAGCCCGAGAACCTCTCGTACGCTGGCTCTTGGACCGGCCGGACGTTCGACATCCCTACCCTCACGGCCCATGCACAAGCAGCAAACGCCGGTGGGGCTTGGTTCCTCGGCGAGAGTTTGCAGAAACTCCTTTTCGTGATGTTGATGATTGGCTTCCTCGTGAAGTTGCCCGCTGTACCCTTCCACACCTGGTTGCCCGACGCCCACGTCCAAGCACCCACGGGGGGTTCGATGTTGCTGGCCGGTGTGATGCTTAAGATGGGTGCTTACGGCATGTTCCGTCTCCCGTTGGCGCTCTTCCCCCATGCGGCTGAGCACTTCCAATTCTGGCTCCTGACCATCGGTATGGTGTCGCTGGTGTGGGGTGCAGTCGTTTGTTTAGGCCAAACCAACCTCAAGAAGATGGTCGCGTATTCCTCGGTGTCCCACATGGGGGTCATCATGATCGGTATCGCTACCATGCAACCCCTGGGTTGGGCTGCCGCCCTCTTCATGATGTTCGCTCACGGCATCATCAGTCCGATGCTCTTTGCCGTCTGCGGCGCCTTCAAGCACCACTATCACAGCATGGAAATCGGAGCGATGCGGGGCATGGCCAAGCATTCACCTTGGTTGGCCACATCCATGATGTTCGCTTGGATGGCTTCCCTCGGCCTTCCCTTGCTCGCAGGCTTCGTGGCCGAGTTGATGATGTTCCTCGCTCTGTGGCACTTCATTGCTGCAGAGGGTTGGAGCGTGCTCTGGATGGTTGGCCCTGCCTTTGTATTGGCGATCACCGCCGCATACTACCTCTGGTCGATGCAGCGGACCATCTTCGAAGGCGGAGAAGCAACCCAACCCCCCGCTTCTCTCCACGGGCAACCCGTGCCGGACATCAGCGATGCTGAGAAACTCGCCATGGTCATCATGGCCGCCTTTACCATTCTTTTCGGCGTGATGCCGTGGATTGCCCTGGACATGATGAATGGATGGACCGTGGCCTTCTTCGAGACGCTGCTGATTCCGATCTTGACAGGAGGTGCCTGATATGGAAACCATGGAACCCTTCGCCGCAGGCTTCGTCCTCGCTCTCGCCCCCGAGTTCATCCTTATCATTGGGTTGTTCACCTTGATGCTGGTCCCCAACCTCGGAAATGCCAAATTCCGCATTCCAATGACGCAACTTCGACTTCCTTGGTTCCTCGGTGGTCAGCGCGGCGCTATCGAAAGCGACCCACGCCTGCCCGGCTTGTTTGCCACCTCCTTCTTCACCATCGCCTTCGGTTTGGCTACCTTGTCGTTTGTCAACGGGATGAATCAGACGCAAATCGTGACCTCGGGCGGCAATGTGCTGCTTCAGGTGGACGAGTTCAGCCGAATGTTTGAGCTCATTTTCCTCGGTGCCTTGGCACTGGCAAGTGCAGCCTCCGTCAATCGATTGCCCGCCACCTCAAGGGCCGACCGTAGCGCATCCGGCCTGTACAACAACCGCCGTCAAGTCGACTTCTACATCCTTCTCATCACCACGGGCTTGGGTATGTCCATCGTTGCGCTGGCTCAAGACCTCTTCCTGCTGTTCATCGGTTTGGAATTGGCTTCGTTTTCCACCTACGTCCTTGTTTCCTTCATGAAGGAAAGCAAAGAAGGTACGGAAGCGGGCATGAAGTACTTCATCGTCGGCTCCGTCGCTTCCGGTGTTGGTCTCTACGGCCTGTCTTTGCTCTACCTGTGGTCGGGGTCCTTGCAATTCGCTGACCTTTCGGCTGCCTTTGCCGCTAACGGCATGGAGCCCTTGCCCCTGATCGCTCTGGGCATGCTCCTGGTCGGCTTCGGCTTCAAGGTCAGCGCAGCACCCTTCCATTTTGCTGCACCCGATGCATACGCTGGGGCAACCGCACCGGTTGCGGGTGTTCTTGCGACCGCCAGCAAAGCGATGGGCGTCGTGGGTCTGCTCCGCTTGTTGCTGGTCGTGGCTTCGCCAGAAGCCACCGATGGCGCTGCTGTCTGGCTCGTAGCCTTGGGCGTCTTGTCTGCCGTGACGATGACCTGGGGCAACCTCGCCGCACTGGGCTCCACCAACCCCAAGCGAATGCTCGCCTATTCTTCGGTAGCGCATGCTGGTTACATGCTGGCTGCCATCACCGCCGTGGGGGCCTTGAATTGGGAGGCTGAACACCTCAACAGTAGCAAGGACGCTGCGTTGGTGGTCGTGACTGCGTTGATCTTCCACTTGTCCGTGCTCGTCTGTTTCAAGCTCGGCGCCTTCCTCGTGCTTTCGTTGCTCGAGTCCGAGAAAGGCGGCCACACCCTCGAATCCTTGGGTGGATTGGCGAAGCGAGACCCCTTCCTCGCCGTGGCCATGTTCATCTTCATGATGTCCTTGGCCGGCGTACCACCGTTGTCTGGCTTTGTCTCCAAACTCTTGGTCATCATGGGCATCGTCAAGGTCGCCGTGCTCGACGTCACTGTGTCCTCCGACGTGAGTTTGTCTGACTTCCACTGGGTGTGGTACTTGGCCTTGCTGATGGTCATCAACTCCGCCATTTCGGTCTTCTACTACCTCCGAGTAGCCCTTGTGATGTTTTTCCATGAGCCCCAAGAAGGACGCGAGGGACCTCTTCCCCGAGGCTCCCCAGTACGCTTGGCCATCGTGGCTTGTGTGGTGACGACGGTGTTCTTCGGAGTTGGAGCAGGTCAACTCATTGCACTGGCTGAATCCGCCGCCAATGCATTGGTTGGCGCATGGTGAACCGAGTCGTTTCCGGTCCCTTGACCGCGGGTGATGACTTCAAGAAGGGTTAACCGCTCGCAAGAACAGGTGAGACTGATTGGGTCGCAGATTTGAGGAGAAGGTCGACGTCGAGGAACTCGCACGTTTGGAGAATCCCGAAGACGCAAGCGACGGAAAAATCCGTGTCAAAATGCCCAACAAGCGCGTCAACGAAATGTTTGCGTTGGCTCAACAACTGCTCGGTGGACGCCGCGTCACTGTTCTTTGCGAAGACGGCGAGACCCGCATGGCTCGCATTCCCGGCAAGATGCGTCGTCGCCAGTGGGTGCGAGAAGGCGACTTGATCATTGTCTGGCCGTGGGATTTCCAGGATTCAAAAGCCGATGTAAAGCACCGCTATACCAAAACCCAAGCGATGTACCTCTCTCGCAAGGGTGTTCTTCCCGACGATGTTGACATGTTCGGGATGGGCGCTTCGTACGATGAGGACAGCGAACACGACGACCTCTTTGCCTTTGGAGAAGAAGACGACGAAGACATGGAGACAGCAGCGAACTCCGGCGAGTTGGATGACGACGATGGGGACGACCTGTTTGCGGATGACGATGACGATGGGGACGACCTGTTTGCGGATGACGATGACGACGGCGACGACCTCTTTGCGGACAATGACGACGAGGCGGATGCCCTCTTCGCAGATACCGAGTCCGATGAAGTGGGCGGCGAAGACGACGAGCCCGAAGAGGTACTCGATAACGTTGAATCCGTTGAGGATTCCCTTTCTTCCGAGATGGACGATGACGACGACGATGACGACGACATCGACGCCCTGTTTGCTTGAGTGCGTATGAGGGTCGTTCATGGTTCATCCAGACGATTGGGATGAACTCGCTGGTCGACCTCGGCGTCCCCGACGAGGCAAGAAAAAGAAATTGACCAACGAGGAAATGTTGGACAACGAGCATCATCGGCACGAAGAAAATGCCTTCTTGAAGGGCTTAGCCGACCAAGGCGGGTCCTACGAATGGATGCGTGAAAAGCGCTACAACACAATGTTCCGCAACATCGAATCCAAAATTCAAGGGGCGCTGGGTACCGGAACGTACGATTGGGTTGACCGACGGGTGTTTGACCAAGTCTTCGATCGCATGACCCTAATGGCGCTCTACAAGTTGATGAAATCTGGCAGCATTGACACCTTGGATTTTCCCGTGGCGCGAGGCAAAGAAGCACATGTCTTCCACGGGACGAATCTCGCAGGACGCCCTGTGGCCGTGAAAATTTTTCACACGTCCAATGCTGTGTTCAAGAATTTGATGCAGTACATCGAGGGCGACCCTCGCTTCACCGGTTTACGCCGAAAGCACCGCGATTTGGTCGAAGTGTGGGTCCGCAAGGAATTTCGAAATCTGAACCGACTTGCACGATGGGGTCTAAACGTACCGCGTCCCATCGGGGTCAACAAAAACATCCTCATCATGGAATATGTAGGAT
This sequence comes from Candidatus Poseidonia sp., assembly GCA_038148515.1. Lineage (GTDB taxonomy): Archaea > Thermoplasmatota > Poseidoniia > Poseidoniales > Poseidoniaceae > Poseidonia. Next base: position 36,979 of record JAYQVP010000007.1, read on the forward strand.
CATCGACCTCGCCCTCTCCCAAACTTCGTGAGGTAGATGTGGACCATCCGCAAGCGGTCTACGACGAGTTGTTGCGTTTCTTAGCGGTATCCTGGCAAAAAGCCAATCTGGTCCACGGAGATTTCTCGCCTTACAACATCCTCTGGCACGAAGGCCGCCCTTGCGTGATCGACGTGGGCCAAGGCGTGGTTGAAAGCCATCCCAAAGCGCAGGAATTTCTTGTCCGCGACGTTACGCGATTGGTGGAATGGGGCGAAAAATGTGGCTTGGACGTCAACCTTCCCGACGCCATGTACGATGTCCTCAATATGGACTTGAACGACCTTGAGCAAGTGGATCTTGACGAATGATTTCACTCTTCTTCCCAAACGATTTGTTCGTCATCGGCGAGTTCCATCATTTCCTCAACTGCTCCCTCGTCGTCAGGGTCAACTTGAGCGGCTTTCATTCGACGGTCGCGTTGGCGAGATACTTCGGCCAGACCGGGAACCAATCCTTCAAACCCGTTGGACGGGGCAACGGCAGGTTGTCGCTCCTCGTAGACATCAAGGGATTTGGATTCCACTCGTGCTCTCTTCCGGTCACGCTCTAAAAATCCGATGACAGTGCCATGTTCAGAGCCTCCGGCCAGCATTTCGATGGCCTGGCGGGCTGCGAACAAACCGCTTTCTTCTCCCACCAGCACAACGGTGGAGTTGTAGATGCTGATTTGGGTAGAGGTCAGTTGTTCGATGAGCTTGCGAATCTTGCCTTGTCGGCCGATGATACGAGCCCGAATGCGACGTTGCTGATTGGAACGCTTGCCGACGTAATCGCGAAGGTCAACGATCTCGAAAAAGTGGTCGTCATCCAGCAAACGAACAGCGGCTTCAGGCGCCATTCCTCTGCCGATGGCTTTGACCACATCGGGCAACTTCATCGCTTTGACCGGGTCGTAACTGCCTGGCTCACCCCAGACGACTTCGATGTCGCCGGATTCGGAATCGATGATGAATTTCTCACACCCAGCCGCTTTGTGAATTGCTTTGCTGGTGGCGCCTTTCGCTCCAATGATGACCGCAATGCGGTCTTTTGGAACACGAGGGAGCGTTTGGCGCATGATGGGCCGTGAGGCCCGATGCTTTTCAATCCCTTGTCCTGCGCTGGAGCAGCGAAAGAGCAAAGCCCACGATGACCAATACCAGCAAAGAGGGTGCAAAGGACGGGACCAATCCGGGGTCGTCAAGCGAGGCTCCTGTGACCACGAGGTAGTTGTCGTTGTTTCCTTCGTCGTATTCATCGATGACGTTGGCAAAGTCGATGACGAGTTTGAGGTCAAATTGACCAGAACTGGGCACGGTGTACTGCCATACGATGGTGGTCGAGCCGTTGGAGAGTTCCCCTGCAGGTAAGTTTCGGGTTTCCATGACCGTCCAATCCACGCTGGCGCTGCGGTCGGCGGGGGCGGTTTCCAAACGCACGATCACGCTGCCACCGTACCCGTCCTCAGCATTTGTCTCAAGGACGCTGGTGATGGTGACGTTCCCCGTTTGTTCGCCAGGGCGAACGATGATGCGATCCACGTTGGTTTGGCTTACGTTCCAATACAGGTCCAACCCCGGAAGGATTTGGAACGATGAAGCACCGGTGGTGAAGGTGTTTCCAGCTTCATCGTACAGCACGGCACGAACCATGATGTGTTGGCGGGATTTGGTTGCCCAACTCGACAGGCCAACTTGACCGGAAAGTCCGCCGGTGCCCATCGTGAGCCACCGCCCCGAAAGGTCGGGCGTTTCACCCACGCCGTTGGAGTCAAAGCCGTATTGAATGTAGGATGCATCATCATCAATACCGGATTGGGTGTCTTCGGCGTTGAAGGTGATGTTGGCTGGGCCCACGCGAGAGGTGGTCAATTCGTCAACCGTCCAAGAAAGACCTACGGGAGCCGTGGAATCGATGCGGACGGGGACGGTGACGCTCGCCCCTGTGTTGCCGACTCGGTCGGTGGCTCGCAACGAGAGGTTATGGATGCCTTCAGAGAGGCTGAGGGAAAGGGTATCGCTGGTGGTCGTGGTCCAGGAACCGCCGTTCAGGGCGTAGTCCACCGAAGCCACGCCCGAACCTTGTCCGTCGCTAGCGGTGGAGGTGAGGCCAGAAATGGAAACGGTGCCGGATTGATGCCAAGCCGAACCGTCACCAACCGTCACCGTCCCAACGGTGGGGCCGGTTCGGTCGATGCCGATGAAAAGGGTTGACGTGTTTGAAAGCCCCGAGTGGTCTTGAACTGTCAAGCGGGGGGACCATGTGCCTTCTGCCATGTTGCCGCTGGCCCAGTCCCATCCGTAATTCAGGCTGGTCGGACCGTCCATGGGGGGTGCTCCTGGGCCGGGGACATTGGTCAGTGTGGCTTGCTTGAGGTCATCATCGCTGACGCCCCAGCGGAACGATAACGTTCCGAGCGCATCGATGTTGAACCAGGCTCGGTCGCTTGTGCTGCTTCCAGTGCCCGCATCGGCGTCAAGGACCGTAAAGGCGGTGATGATAGGTCGTTGGTTGGCGATGTTGAATGAATCGCTGGTCTTCACGACCTCACTTTGATTGGCGCTGTCCCATCCTGTGGCTCGCAAGGTGTAGCTTCCGTTGTCCAGATTTGTTGTCACAAAGGGGTACATCCAGGGGGTGGAGGTGAGGTTCACGAGCGTGGACCAGGTGGACCCGTCGGTTGAATACTCGATCAGAATGGAGGCCAGCGTACCGGTGCCAGAGACGGCGAACGTGAGGGAGTGGGTCCCCTTGATGTCGTCGTCTTGGTAGGGACCGTTGGAGAATGCGATGTCCAAGTCTGAGGGCGTGTTGTAGGCAACTGGGTTCACCTCGTGCAACACCGCAGGTGGTGTGGACGGCCACGCAGCGGGGACGAGCGCAGCCACCATCAGGGCCGTCAGCATCACCGCCACGACCGCCCTTCCCATGACCCTTGCAGGCCCAAGGTTGGCCTTCAAGTCTCCCCTTTCAACGCCCGATATTCACCGCTTCACTGCCGCAGCCGTGGCCCGGGAAAACTCCCCGCAACTCCTTCCCGGCGGCCGTTGCGGAGATGGGTTCAAGTGCTTTGCATGCTCTAGGTGATGCATGGAGCGCAGAGCAGCGTCGGTCTTCCTCGTGTCGTTGCTGTTGGTCAGTCTCGTTCCTGCATTGGTGGCGGCCGAGGACAGTGGAGGCGTGCAATCCTCCTCAACTCAACTTTCCATGTCGCCCACCGACCCGACTGTGGGTGGTTCGGTGGACTTTTCCGTGACGCTGTACAACAGCCTTTCGACCTACGCCAACGGGGTTGAAGTTGAGTTCTTCAAGGAAAACGTGGGTGGGACAACGATTTACTATAACGAAATTGACATCCCTCCCGAATCCTTCTACACGGTCAACGCCACGTGGAACGGACTGGCGGAGGGTCAGCGAACGGTATGGGTGCAATTTCTCGCCAACGGCGCCACAGCGGCCCGATTCAGTCACTCGTTCCAGGTGCAAGGCTTGCCCAACCTCCGTATCGAATCGGTGGATTTTTCCGGCCCATCTCCCGTGTACGCCGGAGACACAGTCGCCTTGTCAGCGGTCGTTCGTAACACGGGAAGCGTTGACGCACCCGCCAGTAGCATGCTCCTCGAAGTTCCGGGGGCAGCCGACACTACCGTCCCAATCCCCGCCCTCGTCGCTGGCGCTTCCGAGTTTGTGAACACAACTTTCACCGCTCCTCACAGCGGTACCCACACACTTCTGTTGACCCCTGATAGCGAGAACATCATCGCTGAAGCCTCCGAACAAAACAAGCAACTGAGTGCCGAACTCTTGGTCGCCACTCGGATGGATCTCGAATTTGACGGCGACCTGACCATCACTTCGGTGGAAGGCGAACTTGAGGGGCCGTGGACGGTTGAGGGCATGGTCGTTCGCACGAACGGGACCGGGCCGGCTCAAATTCCGTTGTGGCTTCAAATCGAAAACCCTACTGGCGGTTTGGTAACCAGTGCCCCGTTCACGGTGAACTTCACAGGCGTTGGCTTCGGTCAACAGGCCTTCAGCACGGAGTTGACCTCAAGCACGTTGGCATCGCTGCCAGATGGCGATCACGTGGTGACCGCTGTGATCAATCCCTTCAACGAGCCCGGGCTGCAACAGGAACGAACCGATAACGACCGAACCACGGGCGTCCTCACCATTTATCCCATTCCCGATGTCTATGTGGATTCCCTAGCACTTCCTGCCACGCCCTCGGTCCAATCGGGCGACCCTATTGAATGGCGAGTGACGATGGAAAACACCGGCGACATCGAGGTGACGGGCATTATCCAGTACACGTTTGATGGGGTGGAAGGCCAATCGCCCCTGATTCGCCTGCAACCGCAAGGCCAGGTTGGAAGCGCGTTCACCTGGACGCAGTCGCTGCCAACTGCGCTCGGTGCGCACACCGCCACCTTCAACGGCCAATGGGTCGCATCAACAGGAAGTTGGGACGCCAATAAACAGAATTCCTTCGTCACGGGAACGGTCTTGGTGGAATCCAAATTGAAATTGAATTGGGAATACGCCTCCTTGGAGTTGCTTGATGCAAATAACGAGCCCGCCACGATGCCGCTGGCCGACGGCGAGGTGTACACCTTGAGCATCGGATTGACCAGTCAAGAAACAGGCGAAGCCAATTACACGTGCCAGGATGGTGAAAACACCGTACTCGGTACCTTGAATGCACTCGTTGACAACCGTGGCGATCGTGTCACGTTGACCTGCACATTTACAGCAAAGGCGGCGATGACAACGCTTCGGTTGGTTCCTGAAGATGCCTCCATTTCCTCCACCTTTTCTCGCTCGTTTTCCACGCTGGCCTCGGGAGACAACACCGACGGTGATGCCACGAGCAGCGAGGCGGGCACCATGGCGCTGTTCGGTTTGGGAGCGCTGATTCTCATCGGAGTGTTGGTGGCTGCTGTCCTCTTAACACGGCAACGTGAGGACGAGGTGGAGCGTGACATCTACGAATACTGCCCCGCCTGCGATGGTGAACTGGAAGGCACGGAAGACCGCTGTCCACACTGTGTGTTCAACCTCAAGAAAGCTCGAAGTCAGTTCCACGATTGTGAGGAATGCGGCGAATCCATCCCTGACATGATGGAAAACTGTGCCTACTGCGGCGCTTACCAAGACGTTTCTTCCTACTTTGAGCGCCGTGAGCGCCGCGAGCGCCGTGAGGTCACCAAGGAAATGGTGGCGTTGCCCGAGGACGACGAAGATGAGATCGTCACCGGTTCAGAGGATTTCTCAACGGCCGTGAAGGAATTCGGCTTTGACGAGGAACATCTCGAAGAAGAATGGGACACCAACATCGAGTCAGCCGAGGCTGAGGTTGAGGCGGCTTACGACCGGCGCCATGCTGACGAATTGGCGATGGCTGAGATGACTGACGACGAGATTGAAGCCTACAAATCGCAGGTGACGACCACCCTGACATCGCGAAAGGATGCTTCCTCCGACCATGATTTGGACGCGATTTTATCCTCCAAGGGCGAATTGAAGTCGCTGGGTGAAGACAAGGGTGAACTGAGCGCATCAGATGCGGACATTCGCGAGCAGTTGTTCGAGATCACCGGCGAAGAAGGGGTCTTGCCCGGTCAAAAAGTGCATGTTGGCATGAACCTGACCGACTCGTCAATGGCCGGCAACGAGGTTTCAGAAGCGAAAGCCAACTTCAGTTTCAAAGACGACGATCTTCCCTTGTCGGCTTCGACCAAGTCCGATGACCAGCAGCGCCAGGAAGCCAAGGAAGCCAAGGAACGCAAGGCCTCTCGGCGCCGGCCGTCGCGAACCGTGGCAGAGGCAGCGCCCGAAACGGCCGAATGCGGTGCGTGCGGTGCTGATTTGGCCGTTGACGCAAACGAATGCGGCACCTGCGGCGCCCGATTTGGTTGAGGTGTCTGTCGGCGTTCATAGGGGTCGTCATCGCGTGAGCTCGGCCGTGTGATTGCTTCATTCAGACACGTTGGGGACGGGACGGTGACTTTCAACCTCGCCCTCACGAAGCATCGTCGCCTTGATAGGTTTCTGCGTCATCGCCCGTTCATGCGACAGCAGCAATTCCTTGCGGTCTGCTTCGTCGCCGTGTTGTTGGGCTCCATGTCGGGCTGCTTGGGCCTCATCGCTGCTCGGGAATCTGTTGAATCCCTACGCGACCCCGCATATGACAGTTTGAAGAACAAGAAAGTGACCGTTTCTCACGAATTTACCTCCCTGTTCGACTATTCCGAGACCTTCACCAACCGTTCAACCTTCATCGTGAGCGAGGCAACCTCAGAGGTTGACATTTACTTCAAAGCCTCGTTTGAGTGGTCAAGTTTGATTCCTGGCCCTAACGAGACCCGCTTCGTTCGCGCCACCTTGACCGACAGCGATGGCAACGTTCAGTGGTCCAAAGACGTCAGCGAGGATGCAAGTCCCCCAGAGGAGCAACTCCAACCCTTGCCATCCTTCGCTTTGGGCGAGTGGGTGCTCGATGTTGAAGCAAGGGGCGGGGGAGATTCTTCATTGACCAACCTCGCCGATAATTTCCTGATCATCGTCACCATCACCAACACCTGCGTGCAGTATCCGCTGGTGGAAGAGTGTCACTGATCGGGCGTCAGGCGATCAGGACATGCATACCGTCGTGAGCAGTGCATGCACTTTCCAACCCGGTCATGATTGCGTCGAGCACCACCGTTCGCCATCGCTCCCTGCACGCGCTGGATGGCTTCGCTCAAGCGTGTCTTGTTGGCGTCGTCCCAGGGCAGGCTGTGGAGTTGGTCGGGGCCGTAGCGAAGCAAAGCGTACGGAGGTGGTGTGTTGGTGGTGGCCTCCACCAATGCAGCATAGGCCAAGGCCTGAAGGACGTGAGAGGCGTGCGGGCGTTCGGGCACCTTACCCGTTTTTTGTTCAACGGGGATAAACGATCCGTCAATGATGGCGATTTGGTCAGGCCGCCCACGCAGTCCGGTGCTTTTGTCGACCAGCAAGGTCGCTTCATCGTCACCGTCGGAATACACCACGTCCGAGGCAGTTTCCAGGTTGTTCTGGCTTGCGAGAACCTGTGCTTCATGGTTGGAGATGAGGGCTCGTTGCAACCTGAAGGAGGCGAAGAGCATCCATACGATGGTCGTGACCGCCATCACGTAAGATGCCTGTTCTCGGTTTTGGGCGATTTGCAACGCCACCGAATGCACAGCAAGGACGATGGCGGCCAAAAACAAACCGACTTCGGTTCGCCCGCCTTCAAACCATCCGCCCTTGAAGTCATCAGGCTCAAACAGCGGGTCGAACAGATGCTGTTCAAGTTGAAGCCGTCCTTCCTTCAACGCCGGCGGCGTCATCCTCAACACCTTTCGCCAAGGCAGAAGGGTCGCTGCGACACCGACCACCAAACATGAGAGTGCCCAAATGGCGAGAACTTTCGAAAATTCAATCGGATCGACGTTGATGGCATCGGCATTACGAATGGCGAAGGTGTCGAGAAGCAAAATGAGGATGACGCTAAACCACCACTCCCAAATCAACAGGTTGCGCTTTGTCGCCAATTGTTCTGTTACCATCGCTTGAACCGAGTCGTGAATGGCTTCATGGGCGGTAACTCCAGCGTCGATTTCATCGCTTTTTCCGTGGTGGCCTTGCGAAGCGAGGTACCATGAGAGCGGGCAGTACGTGAAACGTTCGAGATCGCTCGCGCTCACGGGAAGCATCTCGCCCGCTTCGTTGCGCCAATACCCCGTCTCATCCTGCGTGGCCGAGGGGTGGGTGGGTGAAGAACCCTCAAAAACCTCATCCGTTGCACCGGACACAGGCGTTCCACCCACCTCTTGTTTTTGATACCTTTTCCCGTCGGTGGGCCCATAAGCAGGCACAATGCAGCGAGGGTCGCGGACGAAGCGGTTTAATACAGGGGGTCTGTGGGCGGCTTGCTGTGGTTCACCATGTCCGACGAAACCAGTTTGCTCGTGTCTGCTGAAACCTACGAGGAAAACGCCGTGAACATCGGTACACAACAAAAGAGCGCCGACATGAGCCGCTTCATCGAGCGTGTCCGAGAAGACGGGTTGTACATGCTTGACATTCCAACCACCGACGCTCGTATTCGCTCCATTGCTGCCTTGCTCAACACCTATGACGCACCCTCCATCATGGTCGTCAGCGCTCGTCAATACGGACAGCGTCCTGCACGAAAGTTTGCCGAGTCCATCGGCGCTCACTCGGCTGTGGGTCGCTTTATTCCCGGCTCGTTGACCAACCCAAAACTCCGTTCCTACACCGAGCCCGACATCTTGTTTGTGACCGACCCAGCCAACGACCAGCAAGCCCTCCGTGAGGCCGTCGCCACCGGTTTGCCCATCGTCGGCATCGTGGACGCCAACAACCACCTTCGAAACGTGGACATCGCTCTGCCAGCGAACAACAAGGGTCGCCGCTCCCTCGCTCTCATCTACTGGCTGCTCGCCCGTGAAGTGCTCAAAGTTCGTGGGGAAACCACGGATGAAGCATGGGCTGAGGCCAACGACATCGAAGATTGGGAATCAACCTTCTGAGTTCGGCTTCTGAGATTCGCCCAAAAAGTCGCTGATTGCTTGGGCCATGCCCCGCTCGGTTGTTTGTTCGTGCAGGAGTGTTCGAACTCGCTTGGCCCCAGGCAAACCTTTGGTGAACGCAATCGCATGTCGCTGCATCCACTTCCCTTGCAGTCCCGTCGTGTTCATTGACAGGGTAACATACCGGTCCCAGCACCATCGTCGCGAAGAAAAGGCTTGACCTTGAACGGTTCGCTCGAACCATCGTTCATCCGATTGCACCCAAGGAAGTTGTTCTTCCCTCAGCCATCCCAAACCGACCTTAATGTCGGCAAACACGGTCGGTCGGCCAATAGCGCCGCGACCCACCATCAATCCGGAGGCTCCGGTGTGGTTCAAGCACGCCGCAGCCGACGCAGCGTCAACAACGTCGCCGTTAGCGACCACGGGGACCTCCACGGCTTCGACCGCTTGACGGATGCTCTCCCAGTCCGCCACACCGGCGTATCGCTGGCGAAGGGTTCGTCCATGAACGCACAGACGTTGCGCTCCGACATCCGCCAGTTTTTGGCACAGTTCGGTAGCGTTGTTGGGACCCCTCCCTGTTCCGAGTCGCATTTTTGCTGTGACAGGGACGTCCACGCGCTCAACAATGGTGGAGACCATCTCAACCATCCTGTCGGGTTCGCCCATCAAGGCCGCACCAGCGCAAATATTCGTGACTTTGGGGGCGGGGCAACCGAAATTGAGGTCGATCACGTCTGCTTGAGGTGCCAACATTTCAGCCGCCGTCGCCATATCGTGGCGGTCGCCACCAAAGATTTGGGGGATGAACGGGGATTCCGTCTCGTGGGTTTCCATACGCCGCCATGACGTCGTTGCTTCGCGGGTCAAGGCCGTGGAATTGGTGAACTCGGTGATGGTCACATCGGCACCGCATTCCTTGGCCAGCAATCGAAACGGCAAATCGGTCACGCCGGCCATTGGCGCCAAAAACAAGGGACGGGGCGAGCCGTCCCATGCTCCGTGTTTCGGCCCGATGAACGTTGACATGGGCCCCCTCCTCAACCTTGATCGGAGGCACCGAGGGCTTCGTCGAGCAAGCCGGCCACACGCACCATTCTTCGCAACACCCGCTCCAAACGATTCATCACTTCCCGTTGAACGGCGTCTGGCGAGGGCCCCGCCATTCGGTACCCCATCGGCAAACGCCCTCCCAAAAGGTTCAGCAACAACATTTGCTCACGAGGCTCCACGCTGCTCAAGGCTTGATTCACCTTGTCCACCGTTAGAGAGCCTGACTTCAAGGGCTGAAGCAGGGCTACTTGCTGTTCGTTGGACAGAAGGCGTTCAAACCCCCCTTTTTTCAGCAACCAATCCTCACCTCGACGTTGAGATTGTGTCGTGATGGCGCTCCACAAGGCCGTGCTCAGTCGGTCGGTTCGCGGCACTCGCTCGACCATGCCCGTTGACCGGAAGCGCTCGAGAATGCGTCCAAGCCGAGCCTTTTGCCCGCCCAGGAGGTCCTCTGCCTCGTCCAACGACAGTGGTTCATTTCGCGTTAACAATGTACGGAACAACCGAACTGAAACGGAATCAGCCCCCAACTCTTGGCCGGGACGTTCGCCGAGCAAGCCAAAATCGTTCATCCAGTGGGAAAGCGGTGAACCGCCCCCCTCGTCGGGAACCGGACGATGGTCCACGAGTCCCAAGAACAACGGATTGTCTTCTTCGGTCGGCAATTCCACCGGCAAGGGCTCGCCGGACCTCGACCATTCCGTGCTGAGCAATTCCATGCGCTGGGTGACGACCAAGGTTGCTTGTTGGCGAAGGTGGGCTACAGCGTTGCTGACCGACCCGCCTTTGAGGTAGTACCTACGCCACCCTTTGCCTTCGTTGGTGTAGCCGACCAACCCTGTCTCCACCAAGCGGGCAAGGTGGTGGTTGAGGGAAGCTGGCATGTGGCCGATTTCATCCGCCAGGATTTGAGCATCCCAAGCCGTGGCCGGGTCGCCAAAAAGATGGTCGCGCAGCAAGCGATGCACGGGCCCAGCACGCCCTTGGTCCGCCATCGTATCACCACGTTTTCGGACCAAACACAACGTGTCGACCATCCATTCAACCAGTCGGTCAGCGTCCCGTTCCAACGTGGGCAGCGGGTGTTCCACCAACCGAACCGAGAACATGCGATGAAGCCAACGCCAGAGGGTTTTGAACTCTGTGCAGTAAATCCTGCTCCAGCGACACATTTCCGATGGCGCATGCCTCGTCAAGCACGTCGCTCGTCAACCGATTCATACGAGACGGTCGGGATGGAATGGCTGTAAATCTCGAGGTCGATGTGAGGCATCAGCTCGATGCGATCTTCGTGGAGAATACCACGGCGCCGTAACACCTTGATGGCGCTGTGGACGGTTGCACGGGTTCGACCGAGCCGTCGAGCCAATTCGGCTTGTGAACGGGGGACGCCTTCGCTGTTGATGTTGTCGATCACCAGCCGTTGAACCGGAGACAAACCGATGGGCAACCGTTGAGCCATTCGATGCTGGCCGACCACGGTGCTTCGTAGGATTTCAACTTGCGAGGGTGCACCGGCAAAGAAGCAGGTTCGCCCGTTGACCGGCACAACCGTGACGGACCGCTGGGTCTGAAGGACGTCGAGGTGGTGGCGAAGGGTGCCGTTGGCGGTGTTGAGCGTCGCTTGCAATTCTCGATAGCACAGCCCGGGCTGGGCTTCCAGTGTGGAAAGAATACGTCGCCTGAGGGGATGTTCTTGGGTGACGGTTTTGGTTGAGATACCTCCCATGGCCATGGCTCCGACCGAACCGGCAAGCGCCGCCAACCCTCCAGCAAGGCCGACCACGCTGCTGGCTGCGCCGGCCAGTCCAGCTGAGAGCCACGGCCGTTGTCGTGACCACTGCGCAAGGAGAGGCATGTGTATGACTCTGCACGGCCCTTCCTAAAACCATCGCCACGATGTGCGGGTCATGAGCGGCTCAATTTGAGCGGACAGAGCCCGCTTGAATTTTGAGATGAGCGACCAAGGGTGAGAGCAACCGTCCACATGTTGACCCGTGGGCGCTGAGTTCGTACGTGACCTTCACGGGCGGGCCGTCGTTGACTTGCCGCAAGACCAGCCCTTCATCGGCAAGGAAGCGGAGTTTGTCCGAAAGCGTTCGGCTGGAAATCCCGGTGAGCATCGATTTCATTTCGTTGAAACGGCGCGGACCCGTGATGTAGAGGGTCGCCAGAATTTCGATGGTCCAACGGGAGGCGAACACGTGAAGGGCTTCCACGGCCGCTTCGACCTCCCATTCAGCCGTGTACGGCCCTTGGTTGGAATGCTTGGCCAACCGCTGACGAATGGCTGCGCCAGCGTCGATGGTCGCCGTGATACCCTCCTGGAGGGCTTGAAAATCGTCGGCCGGGACGGACATGTGGGGTTGTGGCATGGGCGCTCGTCTTTGTCCACCGGGGCCGACTACTTGATTTCTTTTCCACACTTGATGGCCAAGTCTGCACCAACGCCACAGCGCGAACGAAGGTGATTGGTTGAAGAGGAGGCTCGCTCTGGATGCACTATGGACGACCCGTCCACACCTCGCGTCTTGCTGGTACGGGGCGGTGCCTTGACGCCATACTCCGGGTTAGGGGGGGCCTTTCACGACCTCCGCACAGCCTTGGACAGGGAGGAGATTGGCTCGTGGCGTTCTGCCGGTGTTGAAGAATACGACTTGGGCCCTCGCCCATCGGCCATCAAGCGACTCGTCGAGCGGTGGTGGAACCACCCCCGCCGGGTCAAATCAACCATCCGTCGGCTCCGCCGTCAAGGGGGGTTGAACCTCGTTCATATCAGCGATCAAGAACAAGCCCATCTCGTTCCTCGCCGCAGCCCCGTACCCGTCGTGGTCTACGTGCACGATTTCTTCCACCTCTACCCCAGCCTGGTGCAGCTGGGTGAGGCGACGATCGAGGTGGGTGACCATCGCCCTTCGACGGTTCGGAAGGCCGACCTCCGTCGCCTTCGGCGAGGCCTGAACCGAGCGGACGGCTTCATTTGCAACACCGGTGCAACGGCCGACATGTGCAGGAAACTGTACCCGGGCAAGCCGCTCTACCAAATCCCATACGCCCTTGACCTGCAACGGTTTGCACCTCCTGCCACCCTGCCCCAACCTCCAGACGAACTCAAACCCACGACCTGTCACTTGCTGGTGGTTGGCAGTCACGACCCTCGAAAACGCCTTTCCTTTCTCGTCTCGTTGCTTGGACGGTTGCCCGAAGACATTCGTAACGACCTGATGGTCCATCACATCGGGTCGCAGACCTGCCCCAACGGGGGTCCAACAGTGTCTGCCCTAGCACAAGCCTGCGGGGTTCCGTGGACCTATGTCGGTGGAGATATCTCGGACGAGACCCTCAACGCCTATCGTTGGCACTGCGAGACCCTGCTGTTTCCATCAGCCGCCGAGGGTTTTGGTTACCCGCCAGTGGAATCGATGGCAGCAGGTCAACCGGTGTTGGCCTCGGCCGCCCCGGCGCATGTTGAATTGATGCCTGAAGGCACGTGCCTCCCTGCTGCGGATGCGGAGGCTTGGATCAGCGCCCTCACAGAGGTCCACGCAGCATGGAAAGGCCGAGATGGAGAACCTCGTCAGCCTCGAGTGGACTTAATGAAGCACGTCGCCTTTCTCGCACCGGAGCGCTTCAACGACGACATGGCAGCGGCTTGGGCGACGTTGGCCGCATGATGCGCCTCCGTATGCTTCATGAGCGTCGTTGGATTCGGGCGAACCATGACCTCCCCAATTCAGCGAGTGGCCGTGGTTGGCGCCGGCAACATGGGCTCCGGTATCGCCCAAAAAAGCGCACAGGAAGAGTTTGACGTGCAAATGGTGGACCGTGAAGCCCAATGGGTGGAACGCGGCCAATCCATCATCGCCAATTTCCTCAGCGAAGCGGTGGAGCGCCGCATCTTTTCGCCTGCTCAGGTCGATGCGATTCAAGGCCGTATCACTGGTGTGGTCGGGGTGGAAAACACCGCTGAGGACACCGATTTGGTCATCGAAGCGGTCTTTGAGGATTTCAAGGTCAAAACCGACGTGTTCCGTACCCTTGACCGGGCTTGCGGACCGGATACGGTCTTGGCCTCCAACACCTCCTCTCTCTCCGTCAACGCCTTAGCGGAAGCGACCGGTCGACCCGACCGCTTCGTTGGGTTGCATTTCTTCTACCATCCCGCCAAGAACCGCTTGGTGGAGGTGATTCCTGCCGAAGGCACGAGCGCTGAAACCGTGGACCGCGTGGTCCAATACTGCAAGATGTTGGGCAAGGTCGTCATTGTCTGCGCCGACCGCCCGGGCTTTGTCGTGAACCGGTTCTTCGTACCGTGGCTCAACGAGGCTTGCCTGTTGCTGGATGAGGGCGCCGCCAACGCAGCCCAAATCGACGCCATCGCCTGCAAAGCGTTCCGTATCGGCTTGGGACCGTTCGGCCTGATGAACCTCACCGGACCCCCCATCGCTTTACACTCCACCGATTATTTGGCCGAACAGCTCAACACGCCCCGCTACACGGGTGCCGCCAACCTGCGGGCTTTGGTGGATGCGAACGAACAATGGGACGTGTCTCAGGACGCAACATACACCGACGAGCAATACATCACCGTGTCCGAGCGTCTGCTCGGCGTGGTCTTTGGCGTCGCAGCCCAGATCGTTGAGGAAGACGTGTGCAGCATGGAAGACGTGGACCGAGGTGCGAAGGTGGGTCTGCGATGGGCACGAGGGCCGTTTGAAATGATGAATCGAATCGGTGTGGCTGAGGCCTGCCGAATGGCCAATCAATACGCTCAATTGGCCGGTGAAGGGTGGTCTGTTCCGTCCTTCGTTTCTTCGCAGGGCAATGCGGCTTGGTCGTTCTCGTACGTGGACAGCCATGTGGCCAACGGGGTTGCGACCATCACCATCAACCGCCCCGAAGCGATGAACGCGCTCAACGTGACCGTAGTCGAGCAGTTGACGGGCGCTGTGGCGACGGCCAACGCCGACGCATCGGTCCACACCATTGTTCTCGACGGTGCTGGCAAGGCCTTCGTCGCCGGTGCTGACGTGAAGTTCTTTGTTGACAAGATTCGCGCTGAGGCACTCCCTGACATCGTCACGTTCACCGCCGACGGCCATCGCTTGTTGTCAATGTTGGAATCATCCTCCAAGACAACGATTGCTCTAACCACTGGTTTAGCCTTGGGTGGAGGCCTTGAGTTGGCGTTGGCATGCGATTATCGCATCGGAACACGTCGTACCCAATTCCGTTTCCCCGAAACCTCCATTGGGATTTACCCGGGTTTAGGAGGTTCGCAACGCCCCGCACGCATCTGCGGTCGACCAGCCGCTCGCTGGGCGGTGCTGGCTGGAAATTTCATGGATGCACAGGCCGCTGCTGATTTGGGATTGGTGACGCATCTGGTGGATGTTGCCGGTGTAAACGCCTGCATCAGTGAACTGGCATCTCACGGTAAGCCGTCGGTCAAATATCCCGGACAGCCTGCCAACCCTGCTTCACCGGTCGCCGTCTTCGCCACCTCGCTGTTCACCGACGCCCACATGGAGGACTTGCTGGCTGGCAAGGTGCCCGAAGGGGTGGATGGAGAAGATGGTGCAGTGGCTCGCCAACTCAAGGCGCTCTCACGAACGGCTCCCATTGGATTGAGAATGGCGAGCGACCTCATCGATGCAACGGCGTCCACGTCATTGGAGGCCGGATTGCAGTTGGAACTGGACGGACTATTGACCATCTTCTCCACCAGCGACGCCCATGAAGGGCTTTCGGCGCTGATTGAAAACCGAAGAGCAACCTACACCAATACGTGATCAGGCCCACTGGTCCACAAAGTCGCTGATGGACTGGACGAGGGCTGCGATGTCAACATCTTCACCGCTCTCCTGGGCCATCCTGAGTCGGTTGAGAACGGCTTCTACCGTCTCTTCGCTGGGGGTTTCCCCCGTGATTTCTTCGATGACATCTGCAATGGAGCGTCCTCGCCCGGCTTGCAACGCAGCGAGGGCCTTCATGTGTTCATCGAGGTCGTGGGGTGAACGTGCCGTCAAGGTGTCACCTCCACCGAGATGTTGTTGTTGGCGTACCACTCGCTCCATGGAACCGGGTTCTCTTCGGTCCATTCGCCCAACGGCCCGTGCTCCTCGATGGAGGTTTCAACTTCTGTGGAGGCCATGGAGCGGTTCGTGCTGTGTTTCGGGCCTGGTTGCCCCAGTACCATTGCTCGTTCTAAGATTCGAGTGCCCAAACTAAGGCTGTTGGTGTCGGTGCGGCTCCAGTAGGAGGCAAAACGCGGATGCGTGTGGACCCACAGTTTGAACGGAACACGTCCACCCACAGGAGGCTGTAATGTCACTTGCCCTGCCGTGCCCCAATCGATGAACACCTGGTCGTCAGCGTCGATGAGTACTGAGGTCTCCAGTCCCGCCATCACCGAGAGCACGTAGACGCCGTCCCATCGTCCGGCCTGAGCCAAGGTGCGTTGCACATCAACGAGGGCGTCATTCGTAACATCGCGGCTGGAAGCGGCTTTGCAGGCCTCTTCCCAAGCCGTTTCGTCCAAGGGGAGCTGGGATGAATCGGGAAGGCCAATCATGCGCTCACCTCCGGAAACGACAATGCTCCGTACGTGAGACTGCCCATGGATTGAACGGGTGCAGGACACCCCCGCCACTGTTGAGTAGCCCATTGAGCTCCAAAGGCAGCGGCTGAGGCAAACCCGTATTCGAGGTTGCCAGCATCGAGGGCCCCTGGCATTTGGCAACTCGCTGGAGCATGATCAGGCGTCATGCGCTCAACCAAAGCGGGTGAGGATTGTGAAGACAGGGCGACGTGGCCGTCTCCGCTGCATCGGAGATCCAACCACGGGACATCGACTTGGTGGACCAAGCGTCGTGGTTCCGGACGGTCCACGCAAACCACAACCAAATCGAAACCCACCAGTTGTTCAGCTGTTCGGAGGTTTTCGGCGATGGCTTTCACGCGCAACGTGGATGTTTCATCGTCCAGACGGTTGGCCAACGCATGGACTTTTGACTGGCCGATGTCGTTTTCGCTGTAGCGCTGATGCCCCAAGTTGCTGGCTTCGACGACGTCGGCATCCATGAGGGTGATGCAGCCCTGCAGGTTGACCCTGCGCATGGCTGGCACCAGCAATTCAGTCAGTTGTGTGCCGATGCCTCCAGCACCGATCACAAGCATGTTTCGTAGCGTTCGCTCGTCGTTCATGCACGATAAATTGCTTCAGTCCCTATAAAGATACGAACAGTATAGCCCTTTCTTCTCGATGCCTACCTTGGACTGATGGGGGTTGATCATGGAAGTCAGCACCGGTTTTTCATCGGAAAAACGGTCTAAGGCGGCCGGTCGGAGAAAACGGCACGGTGGGTTGGTCGAGGAACGTGGTACCGTTGGTTCGGTCGGGAGAACGGTGCGAGCCGTTTGGTTGGGTCAGACCGTCGCAGCGACATCCTTTGGAGAGTACGAGGGGGAAATTTGCTCGGGGATGGAGGTGCCTTCCTTCGTCGTGCTGCTTGTCTTGGAGAGCCATCGTCAAGGCGACCGTTTGAAAAGGGATACCATCTGGCAACCATCATGGGCAACAAGACCGCCATGATCACGGGCATCACCGGACAAGATGGTTCCTACCTCGCTGAACTCCTGCTGGACAAAGGCTACACGGTCTACGGGCTGGTGCGGCGAGTGTCGCAACCAACCTCTGGACGAAGCCTGATCAACCACCTGATGAGCAACGAGAACTTCCATCTCCTCAACGGCGATTTGGCTGACCAAAACTCCATCGACAACGCCGTTTCTCAAACACAACCCGATGAATTCTACAACCTTGGGGCGATGTCGTATGTCCCCGAATCGTGGCGCTCGCCCATGATGACCGCCGACATCACCGGACTGGGCGCACTGCGCTGCCTCGAAGCCATCCGCAAGCATGCTCCTCAATGCCGCTATTATCAAGCTGGGTCCTCCGAGCAATTCGGCAAGGTGCGCGATGTCCCTCAAACTGAGATGACGCCGTTTCACCCCCGTTCGCCCTACGGCTGCGCCAAAGTGTTCGCCTTCGAAATCACCCGAAACTACCGCGAGTCCTATGACATGTTCGCCTGTACGGGCATCCTCTTCAACCACGAGAGCCCTCGCCGCGGGCTTGAATTCGTCACTCGCAAAGTGACCATGACGGCTGCACGAATCGCTCATGGCTTTGATGAATGCTTGTGGATCGGCAACGTTGATGCGAAGCGAGACTGGGGCTACGCCGCCGACTATGTTGAGATGCAATGGCGCATGTTGCAGCAAGACACGCCCGGCGACTTCGTGGTCGCTACCGGGCGCACCCACAGCGTACGTGACATGATTTCCCTTGCTTTTTCGCACGTCAACATGAACCTCACGTGGTCGGGCGAAGGTGTTGATACCATCGCTACGGACCAAAACGGTGTGGTGCGGGTCCGCACCAATCCCAAATTCTTCCGCCCCGCCGAGGTTGATTTGCTGATCGGTGACCCCGCCCTGGCCGAGAAAGAACTTGGTTGGGTGCCCAAGACCTCGTTTGAGGAATTGGTTCAGATGATGGTTGACGCCGACATGGCCTTGGTTCAAGAAGCGGTTGACGGTGGTTACACCCCGCCCATTCCACCCGAGTGAACAAACGAGCGGTGAGGATACATGGTCATCACCACGACCTTGAGCGCCGAGGAAGTTGAAGCGATGATGGACCGCATTCATGCGGTGCCGATGATGCACACCCTCGACTTGGAAGTCCTTCGCTTGGACAAAGGGGAATGCGAGGCCAAGGTGAAGCGAAAGAAGGAATGGGACGGGATCTACGAAACGTTTCACGGTGGCATGCTCGGTGTTATCGCTGACTCCATCACCTGTTTCGCTATCCTCACGTCCATCGGCGCCAACGAACAGGTGGCTACCACCGATTTCAACATCCGGTTTCTGCGACCGTGTCACACGGACGTGGTGTGCGTGGGGCGGGTGGTCAAGATAGGGCGGACGCTGTGTATTTCTGAAGCGGAACTGACCGACGAGAACGGAAAGGTTGTGGCTATCGCTCAGGTGTCCTACGCGCGTCTGAGCGCTCCGAGCAACTGAGGCGGCAGCGGTGTTTGACCACCAACCCATCCTCTACTCCTTTCGTCGCTGCCCTTACGCCATGCGGGCGCGAATGGCCATCGTTCGCAAGGGCCTACAGGTTGAATTGAGGGAAGTCGTTCTGCGGGACCGTCCCGACCACATGATGGAACTTTCACCCAAGGGTACTGTACCCGTGCTCTTATTGCCCGACGGTACGGTCATTGAGGAGAGCCTAGAGATCATGCAACACGTGCTCAACTGGGAACTCAGCGAAGAGGAAGCGCACTGGGTGGTGCGAAACGATGAGGAATTCAAACACCATTTGGACCGTTACAAGTACCCCAACCGATACGACGGTGTGGACGCCCTTGAACATCGCACCAAGGCGCTGGCCTACCTCGAGGATTTGGACGCTCGATTGGCGCAAGCACCTTCCTTTACCGACGCACTCAGCGACGCCTTGTTTCCTTTTGTGCGCCAATTCGCCAACCACGATCGGATTTGGTTTGATGCGCAACCCCTGAATCATCTTCACAGGTGGCTTGAACATCATCTTGATTCCATCGAATTCAAACGTTGCATGAAGAGAGAGAACCAGTGGCATCCGGGGCAAGCAAGCGTGCTGTTTCCATGAGCAGAGTGTACTCGTGAAGCGACATGCCAGCCATGTCGCCAAATCAGTTGGAACGAAAGAAAGGTGGTGCTTCTCGTGCTTGTCACGCTTCAAAGTACGGCGTCATGAACTCGAAGAGTTTCCTCGCCTGGGCTTCAGGCGTTAGGTCGAGGTGTTGGACATGTTCTCGGCCGGCTTTTGACCACGCGGTCCTGTTTTGGTGCCCTTGTTCAATCGCTGCAATCCAGTCGTCTCCTTCGTTCATGAGGCGGCCGGTTTTTCCATCGACCACGGTTTCTCGAAAGCCTCCTTGATTGGTTACGATCACCGGGCAATCGACAAAATACGCTTCAGGGGGCGTTAGGCCGAATGGTTCGTTGACGGCGTTGCTCACCATAGCCTTGGCATTTCTCATCAAGGCTCGAATGGTCGCTTGCGATACCCTTGGCAAGGGCTTGAGTTCGACGTTGTTCCTTCTTGCGTGCTCTCGGTGTTGATCCGTGACTCCTCCGCCGAGTTGGACGAGTTGCAAAGTCGAGTTGCTCAGTTTGGAAATCGTTTCCCACAGGCCTTTGGCATAAATCGCGTGGCCAATGGTGATGACATATCCGTTTTTGACGAGACCAAATTCGTGTTCCACCGAGGACCAGTCCTCGTCATCGGTTGGTTCAATCGGCCAGAGGTCGCGGTTGATGCTGGGGTACAGAACGTTGGCATCAACGCCGTACACGTGTTTGATACGGTCGCAGGTGAACGCTGAATTCCCACTCATGACCCCTCTCTTGGCAGCGAGCCTTGCTAATCGAACGTCGATGGTTCGTTGTTTTCTCAACAGAAATCTGGTGAGGGTGAGGTTTTGTTTCGGTGTCCCGTCCACGTCGTAGTGGAGTTCGTTGGTGTGCAAGCCTCGGTTCGGCTCGAGCATGTGCGTGTGGACGGGAATGGTGTTCGGTATCATCGGAAGAATCTCCAACGAGGCCATCCCCGAGGTGATGTTCACGGCGTCAATGTCAGCAAATACCGTGTTCAAACCGATGCCCTGTTCAGTTGAAGTGAGCATGGAGCGCCATGTTTGAGAGGCGGTCTTCGTAGAGGTGGCGAAGATTTCTGAAACAATTCCACGGGCATACGACCACTTCTTCACAGGGGAATACAGCGGGATGTTCAATTCATCTAATTTGTTGATGAGTTCGTCGTTGGGATGCAAGGTTGCAAGGATGATGTCAAAATACGTCGACCACGCTTTGAGGTTGTTGATCAAATCCCTTTCTCCACCACCGAAGTTCTCGAAGGAGCCTTTCACAACTAAAAGGCGCTTTCTTGGCTGGGGAGCCATGTGTGAGGTGAGAGGGGCGGTTGATATAATGTTGAGCCGTTTTCGTCGAGGCTGTTCTAACTGGACGTGAATACAATTCCCTCTTCGCCAATATTTGCCTCGAACATGTTCTGAAGCACGGATTTGACGTCTGAAATGGTGTGTTCTTGTTGTTGGTCCGGCAGGGCGAATTTGGTGAATTGACCGGGAATGACCGAGAGGAATGTGTCAACATCGATGTCTGCAACGTTCTTGAGGTGGTGTGGCAAAAATTCAACGACGAGCGTTTTGCACGTCGACAGAATGTCCGGCATACCTTTCATCGCGAAGTATTCCGAGCCTTCAATATCGAGCAATACGAGGTCGTAGTCGTGGTCGGGTAGATAGTCGTCAAGTCGGTGAGCTTCCATTTCAAGAATTTCAGGGTCGTCAAAATCGTAGAGGAAACTGCTCTTTTTTGGTTTCCTCTTGCTTCCGCCGGAGTTGACCGTATTGAGCAGAAACTCAACTTTCTCGTGGACGTCGTTGGCGAAAATATTGTGCGGCGTGATGTTGGTTGCGCCGTTGAGGTGGAGGTTCATTTGCAACAATTCGAAGGTATGCGGATTTGCTTCAATCGCTGTGACCTCTTGGCAGTGTTTCGAAAGCGGTATGGCTAGCGAGCCTACGTGCGTTCCGACGATCAATACCTTGGATTGGGCCGTGATGAAGCCCTTGAGCCGTTCCACTTCTTCAATACCAAATCCACCTTCACGCAACTTTTGACCCACTTCAAGGTCTTCAGGGTCAACGGCGAACACGCCGTTCTGGCTGTTCGTGATGATGGCCCTGATGTTGGGGCCGAGTTGCTTTCGTAGTCGTTTTGATTTTCTTCTCTTCAAACCGAGGTGAAGGCGCCAATAAAACGCTCGAATCATGTTGAATCCTCGGTTGATGGTACGGCGTGCTCACGTCTTGGTCAGGTTTCCATGATGAGCATGGTTGTTCATTCGTATCGGTTGGCTCAATTCGCGTTGGGAGCAACGAGCATCCGTGTTCAGCAGCCCAAGGTTCGGGTCTTCGTATTCAATCGCTTCGGTTGGATTGACCACCTTGTTCCGGTCAGGACACGATGGGCAGGTGCTTGACCGGTGGGGCAATTCCCAAATCCTCAGGGAAGAACATCGTCGGTTCGGGAATGGGTATTGGTGTGATTTCGGTACCGACCAAAGCCACCCGGCTTGGGCGCGAATCGGAGAGCACCTCCCTGTTGGTCAACGGCGCAATCTTGTGTGAAAAGGCCATGATGTCATCGTGCGTGGGCATGTTCTCCATGGACAAGTTTTCTCGGCTGTGACCAACGAAGACATAGCCCTTGTTTTCGATGAAATCCGGGTCAGCACGGTTGTCCAGGGCGGCAAACTCACTGATATGACCGTCGCTCATGTTCACGCCTTTCATCAGCGTGTGACGGGCGACGATACGCGTGTCGAGCGAGGGGAGTAGGTCGATGGTTTTCTCAAATTGGTCCCACGCTCCGCTGTTCCACTTCGGACGACATACTTCATCGAAGACCTTCTTGTTGGGCGCGTCCACCGACACATAGAGTTGGGTGGGCAAGGTGTCGAGATGTTCCAGCACCTTTGGCAATGTTCCATTGGTGACGAGCATGGTGGTCATGCCGTGCCGATGGCACAGGTCCATGTATTCGCTGAGGCGAGTGTACAGGGTCGGCTCGCCGTTGAGCGAAATCGCGACGTGTTTCGGGTTCTGAGCATCCAACCATTTTTCGTGAGGGACCTTGGGATTGCCTCCAAAACCCGAGAGCAAGCGGCGTTGGGCGCGAACCGACTCGTACAGAAGTTCCAAGGGGTCCTGATCGGTCAATTCTAGCGTATCCATGTGAGGCTCTCGCCAGCAGTAGCTGCAGGCGAGATTGCACTGGTCAACCACGGGCGACATCTGCATGCAGTTGTGGCTTTGGACACCGTAGAATTTCCCCTTGTAGCATTGACGGTCGCGAAGCAGGGATTCTTTGGTCCAATGGCACGTTTTCACACCCCCGTGCTCACCCACGATATGGTAGCGTTGCTTCTGCAATTTGGCCTTCAGTTGGGGGTCCATTCCTGCCACAGGGCTCACTCCTGGAGCCGTCCTTCTCGGTGGAGCAGTGCTCGGTTGGAAGCGGCTCGGATGAGCCACCGTCCCAACACGAGGCCTTCAAAGGCTCGCTCAATCGTTGAGAATCGGCAAAAAGGCGTTAGCCGCCTTTTCGCAAGCATTGGCAACATCGTCCAAGCGCTGGAGAACACGGTACATGTGCATCGCCGCCAGTGGCTGTTCATCGCCGTTGCTGAAGACGTAAGCAGCCGCCTCCGCTTCGACGAGGTCGGCTTCGTGCTCCTTCAGATTCACTTCTCGAATGTGCTTGGCCAAGGCGTCGCGTGCGGCTTTGGTCTCACCGCTGATGGTGAACTCTCGCATGGCGGCGACCGTTTCCTCGTAGGTTGACACGGTAGCAGCCACGGCCTCAGCCATGCGCTTGAGGTTCGCCAGCGCTGTTTGGTCCTCATACAACGGTCGGAACGCCAGTTGCTCCGCCACATTCTGGGCGTAATCGGCGATTCGGTCTTGACGGGTCAGCATTTGCAGGAAGTCCTTGTGACCCACCTGCATGCCGAAGCGCATATCGTCCTTGATCATGTCTCGGACCTCGGTCTTGATGTTGTCCGCCTTCAATTCGGCCTTAATCGTGGCTTCGATAGCCTCGCTTGGGTCCTCTCCATCGCAGGCAGCATTGACGGCTTCCAGCATGTGGTTCACGGTGGTTTCGACCGACCGAGCGTGCTCGTGGAACTTGTGGAAGGGCGAGGTCAGCAACCGCTCTTGACTGGCGTCGGACAGAGCGTCCTCGACATGAATCTCGCCACCAGACTTCCAGATGGACACGCCCACGGCGATGAAGGAGAGCGGGAGGATGACGATCATGTTGAGCACGTCGCCGCCCGAGAAGACGAACAGAACGATGGCTCCGAAGGCTGCGACGGGTACGCTGGCCACCCACGAGGCGGCGATTTTTCCAAACACCCGGAAGTCAACGCCCTTTGCTCCTCCGGCCAAGCCAACGCCCACAACGGCGCCCACCAAGGTGTGGGTCGTGGAAACGGGAACGGCCAGGAAGGGCATGGAGAACACCAAGATGGTGGTGGCTGCACCGAATTCAGCGGCGAATCCACGGGTGGGCGTGATGTCGGTAATTTTCTTCCCGATGGTTTCCATCACGCGCCATCCCCAGGTCATCACACCGATGGCGATACCGGCCGAACCGAGCAAGACCAACCACAAGGGAATAGGAGCTTCTTCAGCCAAGACCAGATTTGGGTTGGAGAACACATCCCAAACGGCGGCCATTGGGCCGATGGCGTTGGAACGGTCGTTGGCTCCATGAGCGAAGGCGACATAGGCGGCTGTGATGATTTGCAACCACACAAAGATGCGTTCAACTCCACGGAAGCCGCGAACTTCCTCGTTGATGTCGACACGTCGCAGCACCACATAGAGGGCCACGCTGGCGATAGCGCCGATCACGCCGGCGAGGATCAACGCGTTGAGGGGGAGCCAAGCGTTGTCGGCGAAGGGGTTGAACACACCGTCTTCCTTCGCTGGGAGCCAGTTGGATTTGTCGAGCCAACCGTTGTCATC
This sequence comes from Candidatus Poseidonia sp., assembly GCA_038148515.1. Lineage (GTDB taxonomy): Archaea > Thermoplasmatota > Poseidoniia > Poseidoniales > Poseidoniaceae > Poseidonia. Next base: position 61,298 of record JAYQVP010000007.1, read on the forward strand.
GGCACGAGAGATGAATCCCTTGAGGGCTTTGAATTGGAGGGCGAGGCCAAGAACGAAGAAGGTCGGGAAGGCCAAAATTGGTGCCAGCCATTTCGAGCGAGCCACGGGGTCATCGTTGTCGAGGACCGTCTTCTTGATGATGAGGTAGGAGAAGAAGGCCAACAAGCCACCGATCAGCGGGCTAGCCACCCACGACATCACGACCTTTTGAACGACCTCCCAATCGATGAGGCTGGTGTCGTGTTTGACCTCAAGCACCAGTCCAACACCCAGAATGCCACCGATGATGGAGTGGGTGGTGGACACGGGAAGGCCAAAGCGGGTGGCGATGGTCAGCCAGGTGGCTGCCGCCATCATGGCGGCGATGAATCCCAAAGCAATGTCTTGAGAGAGGATGGTATCGGCAACCACGCCGGTGTCGTCAAAAGGCACTGAAAGGATGCCTTTTCTGACTGTTTTGGTGACGGCGTCACCGGCAAAAAAGGCGCCGGCGAATTCGAAGATGGCAGCGATGATCACGGCCTGCTTCAAGGTGAGGGCTCGAGAGCCCACCGATGTTCCCATGGCGTTGGCGACATCGTTTGCACCGATGTTCCAAGCCATGTACGCACAGACAACGAGTGCGAGTCCGATCAACAGCATGGTAAGTGGTTCCATGAACCCCGGTTGGAAACTCAATACATATAGAAGCGCGAGTATATTCTATATAGGTCTATAATCACAGAAATGTCATGACCTTTGGTCCAGGCGAGAACGATGTCCGCAAGTTGCAAGCCACAGGCGGTAGCACGTTCACGCTCAGCCTGCCCAAGCCTTGGGTGGTGCATCATCAATTGGCACCTCGCGACTCACTTCGCGTGGATTGGCGCCCCAGCGGAGCCCTTCGAATCACGCCGTTGAACGAAGCCAGTATTCCCGAGCGGCATGTTCGTCTTCACCAATCCAAGCTGCCGGAGAACAGCCTCCACGACCACCTCATGGGCGCTTACATCTCGGGCGCTGATGTGATTCGCGTGGGTTTTGAAGAAGGCGAAGGTGCGACGGTGTCGAGAATGATTCGTCGTTTTCTGCGCAGCACTCGGGGTTTTGAGATCATTCACGAAGAGAGCGGATGGATCGAATTACGGTGTTTGCTCAATGCAGGTGATATGCCGTTGCACGCCAGCCTAAACCGGATGTACTTGCAGGTATCGTCGCTGGTCCGTGATATCGTCGAGGTGCTGGAAGGGGCAGATTTGGGCTACATTGCTGACGCCGAAGAGCGGGAAAGCGAGGTGGACGCCTTGTTGTATTTGGTGGAACGGCAGGTCAGAATTCTCTTTGAGTCCCATGCCGTTGCATCACGATTGAACCTCTCACGAACCCATGCACTCGAATACGCAAACCTTGCTCGGAGTTTGGAGCGGATGATGGACCACGTGAACAACATGGCCAATTTCTTGAACCTACACCCAGACGCCCTTGGATTTTTGCGCACCAGTCCTCCGGTCAACGCCCTGCCCGCTTGGCAAAGCGGCCTCAAGGAATTGATGATCAACATCCGAACACGGGATTCCTCGCGTATTGAGGCAGCCCGGCAACAACTCAAGACACTTCAGCAGGAGTTAAAGGCTTACGAGCGGACCTTGCAACAGGGTACGGGTGAGGGTCTCGAAACGGCGTCCTTGCTCGGCTTTTCCGAATCCGTCCGTCGGTTGTGCGCGTATTCGAGGGATGTCGGGGAGATTTTGTTGAACATGAAATTGGCCTCCGACATGTTTGATGTCATGGCGTAATCGGGCATTTTGAAGTGATTTTTCACACACCTAATTTATTATTTACACCTATGTGTTGGCAAATTCACCGCCGATTCATATAGGGCCAAGCCCACATTCTTACTGAACAACACAACCTTCGGTGAGACGCATGGACAAGGAATTGGAAAGCTACGTTGAATTGACGCTAAACGCCCAGACGTATCGAAACGGGATCTTCGTTTCCTGGTGGGACCGTTGGATGCGAGCCGTTGCGTTTTACCGCAGCGGTGTCGACCGTCGTGGTGCTGTTCATGCTCGAAGGAGGTTGATTTGAATGGACGATTATTTGGAACGCTACGTCGATGAAGTGATGGATGCTCAGGTGCATCGCAGCGGAATTTTCGCTGCCTCTCTGCTCCAGCGACTTCGCCGATGGTCCATGAAGTGAAGCCAGCCTTTACATGAGAAAGCGCTCCTTGGTGGGCTATGGTCGCTCGCTGGGTGCCTCACCTGTGGGGTTTGCTCACACCCGTGTTCACTCTCGCCTGCTTGGTGATTGGCGGCTGGTGGATGGCCGCCCCCCTTGCCTTGTTGTTGCTGGTCTATCCGATCATCGAGGCGGTGATGGGTCAATCCGAATCCACCGACCCTCTGCAAGAAGGACGAGCCCACGACATCATTGTGCATTTGCATGCGCTATTTGTCCCTGTGGTTCTTGTCGCGCTGCTATGGAGGGTTGCCCTTGACGGCATGACTCTCCCGGCGGTGACTGGCATGTTGTCCGCCGGGTTGAGCAACGGGGCGTCCGGCATTGTCTCCGCTCATGAACTCGGCCACAGGCGCCCCAAATCAGCAAGCTGGTGGACGGCCCGACTTTCGCTCTTTTCGGTGCTGTACCTCCATTTCACGACCGAGCACAATCACACCCATCACCGGCATTGGGCAAGGGACGTCGACCCAACGTCTTCGCCTTGGGGGCGCAGCGTCTATGCCCACGTGCTCCAAACCGTTCCCCGGCAAGTGAGTGGGGCGTACCGTGCACGTCCAGTGGACACGCGTCGCTCGTTGATGCTCGAAGCCGCTTTCCTGTTGATGCTGGGTCTGTTCGATTGGGTCTACCTGGTTGCGTATGTTGGCCAAGCCCTTGTGGCCATTTACCTGCTGGAGTTCGTGAACTACTTGCAACACCACGGCCTTCGACGAGGAGGCGACGAACGTCCTAACGCCACCCATGCTTGGGAAAGCCGTCACCGCCTTTCTCGTTGGACGCTACTGGAATTGCCGCTTCACCCCTCGCATCATCTCAAATCGAGCACACCGTACCAACGGCTGGATGTCCACGATGAGGCACCGCAGTTGCCCCTTGGCTACTACGGCATGTTTTGGGTTGCTCTGGTGCCTCCGTTGTTTACTCGTTGGATGCGTCGCCAACATCAGCGCTCTGCATCTCAACCCGTGTCGTCTTGAACGTCTGCGAGCGGCCAGCGTCGGACCGAGGCGTGCGGTGGACAGGATTGCCCTCGTCATGCCGTGGTGGCGTGTTCCAACCGTCCCCTATACACTGCTTCGGCTTCCTCCGTCGACCGAGCGCCAATCAACACAATGATGACGAACGCAACTTTGTTGATCAGGTCGGCGATGTTGTAGGTCAACATCATCCACGCTGCGCCGTCTTCACCACCAACTTGCAGCGCTCCCATGACATACCCAACAGGGTACACAAGCCACCCCACGAGGATCAGCAAACGCATCCTCCGGATAGCCAATTGGATCGAGACCTCTGCTATCAGTCGGTGATCGATGCCGTAAGCACCCGTGAAGGGTGTGCCCACAACCACCAACACCGTCAGCAACCCGACGCTACCAAGGAAGAAGTAATACCAGTGAACCACAGGGGGTTCGGCACCCGATGCCAAGGCGGCATCCACTTCCGTTTGGCCCGCATAACCGAACGCCATCATGAAGATGGAGGCCACGATGATGATACCGGGCACGGACATACCGGGCACGTCATACATTCGGTGCTTGGTGAACGATTCCTTTCCGGCCAGCACTGCAAAGGTGATCGCCATCAATGGGACAGTGGTCATCCAATCCGCATAGCGGAAGTCGGTCGGGATCGACCCGCTCGTGAGGTACACGTCTTGCATCAACGCGTATTGGAAGCCAGCAATTCCCACAATCATGACGCCGAGGCCAACCGCAGGTCGGTGTCGTCGGGCAACATCGTTTCGTTCCATGAACAAAAAGAAGGCAGCAGCGATAAAGACGAGGCCGATGCCAACGAAACTGATGTAGGTCACTCGCTCGATGGAACTCATGCTCGAACCGTCCTCAAACTGTGCAGCGCCTACGGCGGATACGGTGGGCAGCCAGAGCATGAACAAACTCGCAATGGCGACCATTCCAGCCAATACTCGATTCGTGTTCGTGAACATCTTACCCTCTCCGACCGGTTTTCCCCGGTTTAGTTTTCATAAATCCGTTGGGGGTTCCCCCGTGTTTTGAATGTGCTCAAAAGGTCAAACTTCCCACGAGGTGCCTACTTCGAATCCGCCGCCTCGCTGAGGTTCCAAAACCCAGTTCCACCTTCCTGTGTTTCGGATGGTTGAGGGGTGACCTCTTCCGGCCCCTGCGAGGCTTGAGGTACACCTTCTGCGTGGGTCTCGGCTTGTGATGCAAGAATTTCCTCACTCATACTGTCCTCTCCCGTGTTGGGTGCTTCGTCAGCAGAGGCTGTGTCTTCAACAGAACTCTCCGGTTCGTGAATGCGACGAAGAATCTCGTCACGTGTCGGGTAGGAAGAGCCCCTGCTCCTCTCATATCCATCCGTGTGTTCATCCTCATCGTCGTCACTGCCTCCGATGGTGATGCCGGACCGGTTGAAGCTGATACCGAGGTCCTTGCCTATGATGCCGCCGACCAAGGCGACCAGCCCACCTACCATCATGGCCCCACCAACGCCCAGAAAGGGCAAGGAAAAGCAGATTAAAAAAGGCTCAGCGCCGAAGGTGCCGGGAAGAACCCCAAGGCCTTCCAAGAGCGCCATCACGCCACCAAAGGCGAACGGCAAGCCGAAGAAAATCCCGAACAACCCCCCACCAATCATAGCGCCTCGGGAGAGAATCTCCTCGTTGCCATCTGTTTGTTCTTCCATGCTGGTCGCTGGTCTTTGTCATTGAAAACGGTAGCGGATGAGCGAAAAACGAGGTACTGAAAACATGAGTTGATATAGCAAGTCCATCCGATTTGGTATGAAAGGTGCTGAAATGCTAACAGTTGAAGGACTTACCAAATCGTTTGGTTCTGGCTCGCACAAACTTCAGGTCCTCAAAGGCGTTGACATGAGCATCAAACAGGGCGAGATGGTTGCCTTGATGGGCCCCTCTGGTTCAGGGAAATCCACGCTTCTGAACATCATTGGTGGCCTGTTGGCCGGCGATGGTGGGTCCATCACGCTCGGCGAGCGCACCTACGGTCGCAAGGGGCCCGCCAGCGTCGTTGATGTGCGACGAGAATTGGTGGGATGGATCTTCCAAGATTTTCATCTCCTCGACAACCTCTCTGCGTTGGACAACGTTGCGATGGCCCTTGAACTGTCAGGCATGGACGCAAGTGAAGCCGAAAAGGCCGCCGTGAGTGCGCTTGAGAAGGTCGGTCTTGGCGATCGCATGGACTTCATCCCGGACCAACTCTCCGGAGGTCAACAACAACGGGTTGCTATCGCTCGTGCCATCGCCGGAAACCGTCCGGTGTTGCTGGCTGACGAACCCACGGGAAACTTGGATATCGCCAGCGGCAAGGAGGTCATGGCGCTCTTCCAAGACCTGTGCCATGACCCCGACCATCCCATCTCCATCCTGATGGTGACCCACGACCCCGACCTTGCTTCGAACGCCGACCGCATGCTGCTGCTCAACAACGGCAAGACCGAAGCGTCCGACATTCGTTCGGCTTGGGGTCTCGACGCCGAGGAATCACCCGTCGCCGACCCCTCCGAGAATGAGCCCATCGCCGACGCCGCTCACAACGGCGATGCCGTTGAGGATGGCGAAGCCAAGCACGAGGGTACGACGGGAGACAGCGCTCAAGAGAGCGGAGGTGAAGAGGAATGAGCGACCGTCACGATGGTCTGTCCGAGTCCGACTTTTCGATTGGACGATCACGCCTTGGTCGTCTCAAGCACCGAGCGATGGAACTACCAAGCCGTCTCCGACTCGCCGGCCAAGGGGCTTGGCGAGGCAAAGAGCGCGGACTTGCTGTCATTGCAGGTGTCTTTCTTGCCTCTCTGGTGATCACCACCGTGCTGGCATACGGCGTTGGATTGTCGCAACTGTTCTTCGAAGAATCGCTCAAATCCGAGCCCTTTGACGCCAAGATCGAATACGCCCGTACCCCAGTGACCAACGCTTCTGGCTGGTCGAACAACACCTCGACGATGGTTCAGGTGTGCGATGAACTGATGCAAGAATTCACTGAATTCAGCGACTGCACCTTGGTGTTGGGTCGGCAAGGGATTCACAGCGGGGGTTTCTTCAATTTCGAATTCGTGGTCGCCCAGCCCCTTGAGATGCGAGCCATCACCGATGCTGAAAACCCATATTGGGGCAACGTGAGTTTCGATTATCCAGAGGCCGCCGAAGCCGGCCCGCCCATCTCCGACCAGCGCGCTGTTCGCTTCTACGGGCCCGAGGCCTTTGATGGGGAACTGGCAAGCCGCTACGGCGAACAGATCATCGCTGGTGCTGGTGAGTGGCCGTCGCCCGAAAACATGAGCGCGAACCGAGGCATCATCCTGCCCTCCACCATTGCGAGCGAAGCGCAAGCCAATGTGGGTGACGTGCTGGATTCGCTGACCTTCGCCTATGTCGTGGACGAATCGACCCTGCTCGAGGGCACGGTGAACGAAGACAACTGCGCAGGGGAAGTCACGCCTGAAAACAACGAGATGATCTACTGCCGCATGTGGATGACGGTGGAGAACCTCACGGTCATGGGCATCTACGAGCCTTGGCCGTTTGGCAATCCCACCCTGCCCTTCAACCCCATTTTCTCGACGTGGGAGGTCCTGACCGAGCAGCAGCGTGGTATCCTGATGGACCACGACCATATGTACCTCGGCGTCACCATCGACCGCGGCCAACTCCCCACGACCTCGACGGCCGATGCTGCCGACTGGTTGGAGGCCTTGGGCACAAAGGTGCAGGACGGCTCCTATACCGACGAGGGCGTGGAGTTGTATTATACCGACATCATCAGCGGGACCATTCTCTTCCTCAACATCTTCCTCGGTCTCATTCAGATTTTCGATTACATCATCATGATTCCCATCGTGTTCTTGTCCATCTCCGTGCTGATTTACGGTCTTGTCCTCTCGCTTGAGCAACGACGCAGAGAGGTCAGCATCCATCGCGTCATCGGAGCCGACGGCCAAAGCCTGCAGGGCATGGTCCTGTTGGAACTCTTCGTGATGTCTTCCGTGGCCTGGCTCTTGGGTTACGTGCTCGCCCTGCTGGCCGTGCCCATCGTTCTCTCAGCGGTCGGTTTCATGGAATTCAGGACCGGGGATTTCGACGTCACTCCGACCTTGTCCATCGCTTCGACGCTGTTCACCGCCGTGACCACCCTCGGTCTGGCCTTGCTCTTCGGGCGCAGTCGTGCTCGCCAGTTCATCGAACTCGAAATTGAGGAAGGTGTACGAAAGACCACCCAAGCCGCCGAGCCCAAGCGTTGGCTTCACTGGCTTGCCTTCTCGTTTGGTATGTTGGCCGTGGCCGATACCTGGCTGGAGGCCAACGGTAGCGAGGACGGCATCGTCTCAAATTTCTTCTTCGAAGGCCTCATCAGCATTTTTGGTCCCTTTGCGCTTTGGATTGGCGGCGCGTTGTTGCTCGGTCGCATCGGTGCCAAGGGGCCGCAGATTATGCAGGTCATCTTTGGGCGAACGCCGTTGCTCAACGACGTGAAGCGTGGGCTGAAGGGTTCGGGCTCAGCCGAATCCGTGAACCGTTTGGCGGTCATCATGTTGCTTACGCTTTCCATCGTCACCTTGGCTGCCGTACAAGGCTACACGGGAACGCTCGTTGACGAGAAAACCGTGGACGCCCAAGTCGGCTCTGATTTGAAAATCACCGTTGAACAACCCATCGATGAGGCAACCTTGCTAACCCTCGTTGGTGAATTCACCTCGTCTGGCGTAACGCCGGTCGCCACCAGCGTACCGGAATTGGCCCTCGCTGACAGCAACGGGGGGGATTCGCTTCAGGCCTATGTGTTGCTTGACCAGAACGGCGACGTACTGCGTTGGAGCGAGCAAGCCCTGCCCGGCGAAGACGTGGATGCGGCGCTTGCGGCTTACGCTGCAGGCGGCTTCAGTGCGGGTGAAGATTCAGCGTATTCGCTCGACTTGCCCGGCTCCGACCGTGGCGGGGACGAGAACCGGCTCGACGACGTGTTGCTCAAGGCCGGCGACGAGAAATCTGAAACCCTGACCTTCGTTTGGGAAAAGATCGAGTTCAACTTCACCACGGGCGGGTCCAACCAGTCCGACCCGCTCGCCCTGTTTGAGGCGTACACCTTGTTGATGGACAGCGATTGGTCCCGTCTGAACCTTTCGGGCCAGAGCCTGAGCGGTCGTGACATCGGCCGAGTGGACCTGTCGGGTAGCAACCTGTCTGGCGCCAACCTCGCCGACGTGAACCTCAGTGAAGCCATTCTGGTGGACACTGACCTTTCCTACGCCGATTTGAGCGGAGCCAACCTGCAAAACACCGTTCTCGTGAACTTCATGGGCGGCTCGCTTGAGGGCACCGATTTCACTAATGCCAACCTCAAAGGCGCCTTCGGCTTCTTCGACCTCTCGGGTGCGGTGCTGACCAACGCCACCTGTCCCGACGGCTCATCGGCCGACGAGACGGCCTGCGCGTCCGGGGCTTCGCAAATTCCTCCGCCCCTGGCGGCCGACCTGTTCCTGGCCGACACGCGAGTCACGGTCGTCGTGACGCCGTTCACCACTGAGATGTACTACATGGGAGTCCACGAATACATCCCCGGGGTGAATGCGGTGACCGCGCCTTCAGCCATCATCATCGGCGAGGCATCGTGGCGCGACCTTGTGGGCAACGATGCGGCCGACAACTACACCTCGACCACCTGGGTGGTGGAGGTCAACGGCGTTGAGGGCGAGGCGCTCGAGGCGCTGGCCTCCAAACTCTCGGCCGATGCCCGTGTTTCGGGAGCCGAGGACTGGTCGAGCACCCACAAGGTGGTCGAGCGCAACGGCGGGCTCATCTTCGGAACGCCAGGCCTGCTTTCGTTGCAGTTCGTTGTGGCCAGCGTTGCGGCCGTCGCTTCCAGCTTTGTCTTCCTCTCGCTGGTGCTCAGCCAACGGCAAAAGGAGTTGGCGGTGTTGCAGGCGATTGGGGCTTCACCCAACCAAATCATCCGCCTCGTGCTGTTTGAGATCCTCTCCATCGTGATGGTCTCCATGGCGCTGGGCATCGTGCTCGGTGTGGGTCTGGCGCTCTCGTTCAACGGCTTCTTTGACGTCTTCGGCTTCATCTTCCAAATCTTCGGCGGTTCAACCACCACCATCCAACGAACACTGGTGTACCCGTGGACCCAGATCATTCTGGTGTCCCTCGCCGTGTTCGCAGCGGTGGTCGTGGCGTTGTTGGTAACGACACGACGGGCCTTGAAGGCGGATTTGGCCAGCGTGCTGAAGGGGGAGTGAAGATGAGCGAAACGATTCTGCAAGCCGATGGCCTCTACCACGTCTACGAATCCAAAGCCGAGGACGGCAACGTCGTGGCACTGCGCGGTCTTCACATCAACATGAAAGCTGGCGAAGCCATCGCCGTGGTCGGACCCTCGGGTTCAGGAAAATCCACCCTCATGAAGTGCCTTGGCGGGCTGATGAAACCAAGCGCTGGCTCGGTCAGTTTGGCGGGCAAGAACATGACGCGATTGACAGGACAAGAACTGGTCGAACTCCGCCAAAAGACGGTCTCGTTCATTTTCCAGGAAGGAAACTTGCTGCCCGACCTGAACGCTCGCGACAACGTCGCCCAGCCGCTTCGCCATCAGGGCGTCTCGTCGAAGAAGGCGCTTGCGCTGGCCGATACCATGCTTGAGCGCCTCGGCATGGCGCACCGGATTCAAGCCCTGCCCGCCATGCTCAGCGGTGGGGAACAGCAGCGCGTCGCCATTGCTCGGGCGCTGATCACGCAGCCTCGCCTCATTTTGGCCGACGAGCCGACCGGTGCGTTGGACCCCGTGACCAGCCGAGAGGTCTTGGCGCTGTTCAAGGACCTGCACCAAAACGACGGCGTTTCCTTCCTCATCGTGACCCACTCGAAGGAAGTCGCCGCTTTCGCCAACCGTTCGCTCGAATTGCGTGACGGCCGCTTTGTGGCCGAACACGGGGAGGGCGTCAACGTCGAGGACCTCAGCCAAGACCGTGAACTCATTATCGACGAGACGGGAACGGTCACGCTGCCGCCCGACCTCTTGGTTCGCTTGGGCGGCGCCGGCCGCTACACCGTGGGCAACGTTGCCAGCGGCTACTTGTCGCTTCAGGGCGAGGCCGTGGAGGCGATGGGCAAAATGGAACTCGCCTCGGCCTGCCCTGCCTGCAAGCACCAGTACGGCGACAGCGAGGACCAACTCTGCCCCTCGTGTGGTTCAAGTAGGCCGATGGTCGAGGTCAAGGCGTGAAGAACTGGGTCTCACTGGTCGGCTATTTGGAGGGGTTTTCCTTCCTTGTCTTGATGTTCTACGCCATGCCGATGAAATACTTCGCCGGGCAGCCCGAAATGGTCTCGCTCTTCGGCTCCATTCACGGTGGCCTGTTCGTGGCCTATGTGGGCCTGCTGCTGCTCGGTGTGGGCAAGCACTGGAACCGCACGGCGCTGATGCACGGCTTCATCGCTGCGGTGGTACCTGCCGGCCCTTTCCTGTTTGAGGGGTTGCTGGTGAGCGGTGAATACGACCTCAAGCAGCCTTGACGCCCTCGGGCCAGAGCACGAGAATCAGCGTCTTGCCCCGCGTCTTCGGCGTGTGGGTCGTTTCGCGGTCCATCCACACGATGGAGCCGGTGGGGTAGGTGCCGTCTTCGTCCCACACTTCGCCCTGCAGCACGACGTAGCACTCACCACCGGGATGGCTGTGGGGCATGAAGGCGTCAACTTCGACTTCGGATTGCGCTTCGTAGAGCACGAGCGAGGTCGCGTCTTCGCGCTTGAGCTTGCCCAAACGGACGCCGGTGCCGAAATCCCGCCAAGAAACGTTCTCGGCCAGCCATGCTTCGTCGATGTTGAACCCGAGCCAGTTGGACATGTCGTGGGTGAAGACCATGCCACGCCCAGCGGGGGGTGAATCATCATCCCTTCGGTGAAATTGGCAAGGACTATACGGGGGGCTTTGTCTCAAAACGACCATGAGCGCACGAACCGAAGAGCGTTCCTGCAACGCATGCGGGACCAGCACCACACACCTTCGAGGGGACAGTTCGCCCTACTGGCACTGTTTGGATTGCGGCGCTCGTTCGGTGTAAGGATTCACGGCGTGGCTGACTCCGCCTGCAAGCGGTCCTTCCGCTTCACGTAGAACCACAAGACGGCGAGCGCCCCAACGTTGGAAAACCAGACGATGGGGTTGGACCAGCGCACCCCGTCGAACATGGCATCGGAGATCGGGTGGAACACCGGCGTTGGGAAGAACTGCAGCGTATGGGTGGGAATATCGAGGGCGATGTGGACGTACCAGGGCGCCCAAAGCAAGAAGGCGAGTTTCATCGGGTTTCCTCGGCAGCGTTCGGTGAATTGGTCTTCGAGTCGTGAGCCTTGGAAGCGGGCGAAGAGCCACCAGGAGAGCAGCAAGCACAGGGTGACGATGACGGCGCTGTGGCTGAACTGGTAGATGTTCCAGGCGATGGGGGGGAAGTCCGAAGTCAGGGTGTTCTCGTCCACGCTCGTGCGCTCGAGACCGTAGGCGAAGGAGTAGATTGCCGAGGGGATGAAGGCGAGCAGGTCGGGCAGGACGCTCATCGGTCCGGAGACCTTCCAGTTGACGTCTTTGCGGGTGACAAGGACGCCCCATAGCCAGTGCGAGAATACATCCATGGGATAATAACGACTCTCGAGGTATCAATACTTTTGTCTCTCGACAGTTGGAGTGTTGAAACTACTTGGAAGTCAAGAATTATTGCGAAATTCTCAAAATGCTGGTACAATAGATGTCTACTTCGTTGCTCGATGTGCGCTCCAAAAATCCTTCAATTCGTAAATCCTGTCCTTCTTCGACTTGGAACTCATGCTCAATGTTCCTCAGCATCATTGTTTTGCTCACACCGTTTGCTGAAAACTTCACTAAGTTTACTTTGGAACGTCGGAGTACAACAGGATCTGCTACCTTCACTTGTACCATGGAGAAATGTGCATCGTCTGCATATTTTCGTTCGTTCCAAAAACCTTCGTTCGTGAGATTTGGTTCGTACTCGCCCGCTGAGTCGAAAGCCAAACATGGTGCACCATGATGAAAGGCGTGAGGGCATCGTGATGAGCAATGATTTCCGACTTGAGGTGCGGAACTTTCCAGATTTCGTGAAGTTTCCACTAAAATCTCGTCAAGCACATCTGCTCTATAATTGAATCTGAGCATGCTTGAGCCGATCTCATCGTCCCTACCTACTTCGACTAATAGCAATCGCATATCATTTTGTCCGATGTGAGGAAGGCCGACAAGGTCTGGTTTTTCAATCAGGCAACGAGCATAGGTGTATAACTGACCTCGGTAATATTCCCTTGATGTTTCATCAATCGTCCTCTTCCAATCAACAACGATAATGCGCTGTTGCTCTGCTTTAGAGTAAACGAAAACGGCATCAATTTCCCCCCTCCTCAACACGAATGATTCACTTAATTTGATGTCCAACCCACCAATATCCAATTCTGCTTCTGCCGAAATCAACTCCCCAAATTTTTCGGAAAGCATGGTGCCTAGTTGGGCAACAACTCCCGACAATTTCGAGGCCATCCTACGAGATTTAATTCTCAAATCAGAAGGATACTTGTGCTTTTCCCTTTCAAGAAAATCAAAAAGTGAGCCAATATTGTCTTCGCTCATCATTTCATTGAAATCTGAACGACTGAGTCGCTGTCTGACTTTGACGTAATCGGTGATAAAAAATTCCATTAAGGCATGTCTGAGGTTACCATCTAGAATGGCTTCTTTGGTGTTCCTTGACCTATCATCCCCTCTCCCACCTGCGGCTGGCGGGGTTACCCATTTCCCGCAGAGGCGAGCTTTACACAATTTAGAAGCAGAGATTTCCCTTGTCATGCATCTTCCTCATCATCCCATTCGTCCCACGCCTGTGCGAATTGGCTTGTGAAGGAATTCAAAATCTTCGTTGGTTCTTGGTAGAGGTCCGTTCGAGTAAAGGTGTTTGATCCGGCGGCGGTTTTCATGAGAGGCGAATGGACAGAATATTCAACGCCATTGGAATCGATGTAATCCACTTTCCTCAATTCAATTCCATCAAAATTACCTTGTCGAACTTCTCCAAGCGTATCTGTGAGGAAGTGAGGCGTCGCCGTTTGGTGTTGCTCCTTTCTCTTCATCAATTGCCAAAGATTGAGTTGGTCGTCCGCCATGTATGGCATGACATGTTCCTCAAATTGGTCGCCGAAGAGAGCGCTTGCAAAAAGATGGAATCCAAGGGTTCGGTCGAGTTCATGTTCCATGTATTGTGTGGTGTAATCCAAGAGGCATCCGCTACAGATGCTCTTGCATGGACGTCCATGGACGGTTACGTACTCTCCAGCATCGTTTGGTAGCCGAGTCGTACACACATCACCGCGCAAAGTCTTCCATAATTTGCCGAACAGTTTTGTTTCCTCAAGTTCTTCCGGATTGAAGTCTTCAATAATTGATTTGAGTTTTTCAAACAGAGCGCTCAGCAACCCAATTCCGCCATCGCTCCGTTCGTAAATGAACAAATCCCATCCTTCCTCTTCACCGTCCCTGTACCTCCGCACGTCTCCATCGACATCTGAATCTTCGATGTTGAGTCCGAGAGCGTCATCCGTGGTGATGGTGTTCAACATGGAGCGAAGCAGTGTTTTGGCCGCTATGCTGCTTGGGTTGTATTTTTTTCCACCCGCAGGATCCATACTCACGAATGCAGAAGTGTTCCATGGAATACGAAACACGATGAGGTCCGTTGTGAACAATCGACCCAAGACCAGTTTTGTGTAGACATCACCCTCAGGATCGGTGATGGCCGTGTGTTCGTGAGAACCCTCATGATTGCATTTTTGTCGCCTTCTCTCATTAAATTCACGCGTTGCTTGCCGACCAAGTTCCGTGCTTGAATTGACGCCTGAGAAGTTGAGGTCATTGAATGGAATCGCATACGGACGGCGATGTTCTTGAGGCAGGTGTTCGTGTTCCAACGCACCGCATTTGCGACAAAAAGCAAAGCCGTACTGAACCACCCGTTCATCGCCGATATCGCTTTGTCCGGGGTTGATGTTGATCAATTCCTTGTGAGTCAATAATCGAATTTTCATTGAATTCAATGCGATTTCTTCATCGGGTTGATCGCCCTGAATGGCCGTTGGCCATTTGGTGTTGTTCCGGAAGACTTGGCTGTCGCTCCTGTCAGCGTCCATGATCCGCCCATTGGCCTCGTTCACCAGCGGTGCAAATCCAGGTGGGCGGACAACGGGAACCGTGATGAATTTGCTGTCTGCAGATTTGCACATCTCGCAAGTGTTCTCAGCCTCAGGCGTTTCGCTCCGGGGCTTGTTACTCTCGAGGGTGTGCTGACAACTCTTTTTTGAGCAACGATGGTGCCAGAAAATCCATTTGTTGGGCGCCGTTTTGAGTTTCTTTTCAAACCAAAGCGAGAAGCGATTGATGCTTGCATTCACCTTCGCTTCGTTGTCTTGCTCTTCGTCTCCGGTGAGGTCGTCGGCTTCAAGACGTGGTGGGTAATCGATGTAGAGCCCAGCACTGCGGTAGGTTTTCTTTCGGACCACGAGTTCTTTTCCCGGAGCGTATTGCGTGAGTGCCTGTTCCAATCCAGTTGACATGCTCACCTCAATTTGCTCATCCCCCGAGGGTTTGAGGGAACGGGCGATGAAGGGGACAGCATCGGTAGGAAGGTTAAAGGTCGGCAACTTGTGATTATCGGAGAGGAAATCAAGAAAATTTTCGTTATTCATCAGTCTCGACCTCCCGAGGGTTGGCAATGTTCCACTGGTCTTGTTGTTCCCGAAGGAAGTCCTTCAATTGCTGAACCAAATCATCCAACGTCACCCCGGTATCGGGGGGGATCAGTGCGGCGATTTGTGGCTGAACATTGGACCATCGCATTTCCTCGTTATCCCCTTCAACCACATCACCGCCCAACCATCCCAGGAAGTGTCGATGCGTAAAGAGTGACTCCTCATCGCCTACAGAGAAAAAGGTGGCCATGGTTCCCATGCTTTCCATCAAATTTGCTTCGTGATTACCTGCGGTCATCCCGGTAAACCGCCGGTCTTCAAGACTGTAATTCATTCGCTTGAAAAACGCCTGGAAGATAGCGGCATTGACGTGCCGTTGGATGATGATTCTGTTTTTGAGGTAAATCACAGGCGAAGTCGATGGATGCCTGAGCATCGTTTTGGGGTTGTCAAAATAATTCTGGGCATGCGGCTGATTATCGCACCACGATACCGCAACACAGACCTCCGCTGTACCTCGGCCCGCACGACCAACGCGCTGTTGGTAATTGGAGCTCTTCCGCGGCACGGTGCGCAAAGCAACGCAGGACAAACTTCCAATGTCAATACCAACTTCCATGGTGGTCGTGCACGAGAGGATGTCAATGGGGGCTTGGGCAGTCGACCAAATCTCGTCCTCCTTGGGGACGGCGAAGGGGATATCTTGGAAGAGCAATTCAAACTCCTCGGCGGCCGTGTACATTTCGCTGTCGTCCCTTGCCGTGTTGATTTGTGCCGTGTGTTCTTCTGCGCGGAGGACCAACGTTGGTGCTCGCTCACCGGTTTCCACCAACACACGTTCCATTTCGCCTCGCCAGGGTTCTTCGATTCGTTGCCCGAAAATTGTATTTTCGGGGTCATAATCGATGATGTTATCGTACAAACAGTTGGGGCATCTCGTCGGAACGGTGTCCTCGTGGATGATGGGCATCATCGTGGCGCATCGTGGGCATCCTTTCACTCGATTCTTGTCCTCGAGAAGTGAAATGTTAACAGCGTCTGCATTGACCAGCATGCGACCCCGGTTATCGTCTATATGGCCGTTGCTCAGTAAAATTCGGCTTCGAACATGGGTGAAACCCAGTTCAGGTGGACGACCTAGGATTTTATTGTGGAATTCGAAGTATTTCCTCTCACAACTTTCCGCAGGTATCCCCCAATCTGCCTCAGTCGTGTCGTTGTAAACGGAACGGTGAGATTTCATGGATGTAAATGTGTAAGCGCCGTCTCCTGATTTGATGCACCGTTGACCTCCTTTGGTTTCCTTTCCATTTGCACTATCGGAGGGGTATGCAGGCCGAGTCATCCAATTTACCAATTCTGTCAGAACCAAGTTCAGACCTTCATCCCAGTAATCGTAAAATGCATCCTTCCTTTTAACTACCTCGTCTATATCATCCCCACACATCGCTTGCAACAGCGAAGATTTGCAATCATCGGAGACAGAAAGATAGCCTAGACCCAACCCATTAAACGAAAAATCCTTACTTCCAATAAAGTCGAAAATCGCAGATGAGAATTCCCAAGGCGTTCTCAGAGAGAGTTTAGCAAGGTTGTGGACCTCGCGCCAGTGATCTTTCACATCGGCAATTCTACCGAACAGATCGTCTTGCACCAATTCTTGAATTAAGGCTTCAGCATACTCTCCAATCTCGGTCAAATTCTTTGGGTTTGAAAGGAGGTAAGATTTGCAAGAATGATATCGCCTTGATTTCTCAGTATTT
Organism: Candidatus Poseidonia sp.; assembly: GCA_038148515.1. Taxonomy (GTDB): domain Archaea; phylum Thermoplasmatota; class Poseidoniia; order Poseidoniales; family Poseidoniaceae; genus Poseidonia. The sequence continues at coordinate 78,029 of JAYQVP010000007.1, forward strand.
TGATCTGCGTGTAGTCGTCTAAGACTAGACTCAATTGCCAGTTTTATGTCTCCCATTCTGCTGTTAAATGTGTCTTCAGGTTCGCCCATTTTCCTGAGGTTCGTTTTCTCATCTAAACCCCGAATAATCGCCCTCGCTCGGTAGAGTGGATGCCATTTTATCTCCTCCCCCGGCTCTCCCTCAAATGAAAAGGCGGGGCCAAGTTCGCTCAACCTTTCCACCATGCGTTCGAACCTTGCATCAGTCAAGTTACCGTTGTCGTAGAACTCATCGATCAACGCAAATCCAGCGAGTCGGTTTTTTTCTGTATTTGTCAAGTTCTCACCGAGAGCGTTCTTGACGCCCGTTGTAATTCTTCTGACGAAATCACTCCTTGTTTTTTTGATGAAGCCACGATGAGATTTTGTTGCCCAACGATTGGCTCTCGGGCTGTTGTTTGTCGGGAATACTTCTGGATTTTGGATAGGTGCAGCACGGTGGAATTCGTCAAAGTACAAGTCTGATTTATGTGTGATTTCGAGCTCCTCGTCTCGGGCCTTCTCGATTAATTCTAACACAGGAGCCTGCGTTATTTTGCTCTGGAGAGGTTTGAGCATGGCCGCATGAGCTGCCAACACCTCAATTCTCGACATGGCAAACGATGAGCGAGCGTTGCGATTGTCATCACCGGTTGAAGCAAACGGCTCGAGTTTGGCTTTCATGCAGTTTAGGATGAACATGGAATAGAGGTGGTGAATGGATTTAAGCGACTCATGAAGACTTTGATACCATGGCTGGTGAATCGTATGCATGACAAATAACCTCAACTCGTCGTAATTTGAGTTGTCCTGTACGTTTTTCGCAAGTTTTGCCGCACGGGACCTTGAATCTGAGAACACCATGACCTTTTTGCCTTGGTTAGGTAATTGCTCCCTGCCGGCCACCTTGGGTTGGTGATTGATGAGCTCCTTCATCAATACTGAAAACGCATCGTCGCCACGGGTCATGTAATCCGTGATTTGGGGTGTTCGGCGGTTTGAATGGTCTGTGTGGCATTGACGGCATGTTGATTTGGAATACGTCAACTCTTGAATACTGAACTGGTCCTTAGTTGACTCATCAGATTGGAGTTCGATGATAGCCCGGTGGTCCGCCTCGTCGAGAGGACTCGGCAGGTATCCTGGGAGCCAACCTTCACCAGGGTTGCTCGGATTGTACTGAACCTGATGTTGTTCGCTATTCACCCACAGATGAGCGGGGCCAGGGGCAACTAATTCTCGTCCATCAAGATCCATCAGACCTCTGTTGTCACGGTAATGTTGGTAGAGATAGACCTCCATGCGGACGCTGTTGTCGATCGGTCGTGAGAAGGAGGTGAAGGTCAACTCTGGGCCTGTGTTGCTTATGTGCGAAACGAGGTCATCAAAATGCGGCCTTGCCACCCAAATCGAGAGATAGGGAGCGCCGCATTTTCGGCAACCTCGGATGGGGTACGCCACCGAGGAGGCGCTCGGTTCACGGAGCAGCAATTGATTTTCGCCAACCGCCCAATAGATTCTAGGGAGCCCGCGATAGAGCAGGTGGGCACGAACACCAAGCAACGGCAGCGGTCGTGTTGAGTTTGGTCGGTTACACACTAAGTTGGCGACCATGTTTAACAAGGACTCAATACACTGTCTTCGGATTTCATGTCCGCCGTGATCTCCCAGCACTTGCAAGGCCAATTCGTCAATTGAGATGGCCTCATCAAACAAGGCTTCGTAGAGTCTGTAGAACAGCGCTGAGTTTCTGAAACTAACTGCAAGTTCATATGTGTTGCTCGTGCCGTACTTTTCATGATAATGGCCAACCAAAAAGTCCTCCTTAGCCCCAGTGTAGTCTAAATTGAGGAGCTGTGTCTGCTCCTCCTCAAGGCCCTCCTCAGAAGGCTTTTCAGGCATCCATTTTTTCCCCCCAACAAACACGGTGTGCTTGTCAACACGGGGTGTTGTCTCCCATGAAACTTCATCCACACCGCAATAGGTCCAACCGTCTGTGGAGGATGGGCGGCCTGTTAGACCATGGACGAATTTTTCTTTGCTCTCCGGGTCATCGCCAAGCGAGGCGCTGGTTAGAATAAATTGAACTTTGTCGCTGTGCTCCTGGCCTAAGATGCCGAGCGAAGACAACAGTCGCCTTACCAGCAAGCCAACTTCGGTTCCTAAGGCCCCCTGATAGAGGTGAGCCTCATCGAGAACAAACAGGATCTTGTTATCTTCATCTTTGGTGAGCCAGTCCTTGGTCTCGTGGAATATACCATGCTCAAGCGGACGCTTGAGCATGTATTCCAGCATGCTGTAGTTGGTGACCAAAATATCGGGTGTACCACCGCCGTTGTTCTCGGGAGTAATTCGAGGAGTAACGCCGTTGTTTTCTCTGATATTGGCATAACCGGTGTTGTGCATTTCATGTCGGAACACCAATTCCCTGTCCCCATGTTTTGTGACCAACTTCACGTTTGGTCTGTCCGCCAATGTGGCCTTTTCGAATCCATGCATGCTCCAATACATTCTTCCATCTGCATCTTCATCGTCGCCCTTTGCCGGAATCAATCCGAGTTTCATTAGTTGTGAGTACAAAGCATCCTCGCCAAGTTGGGGTTGGGTGAGTTGATGGCTTTCGATGGTGGAATACATTCCAAATTGTTCAGCAGCCTTCTTCACTTTAGAGCTGATCGAACCTGTCCGGCCCGCTTTTCCATAAGAGCCGTGAAACTTTGTTCGCCCCGTGTATTGTCCGAACTGAAAGGGACGGTCTTGTCCACCCTGAACAAGCGTTCCTTGGGAAAGCGCTTCTGCAACCTCCTGACTTCCGAACAATCCTCGCAAGCGTTTCAACTGGTCAGCAACCAAGGCGTTCATTGGGT
>JAYQVP010000008.1:0-58500 GCA_038148515.1 Candidatus Poseidonia sp.
CCTCACCAGGCGATGATGATGCCGATGAAGAGCAAGCCGTCGAAATGAGTGGTGATGATCCTGTGGAAGAGGATGAAGGCGAACCAGCCGATGACAGCGCCTTCACCGATGAGGAAGAGGACGTTGAGGAGGATGTAGGTGATGATGAAGTATCTTCCGTTGATGACGAGCATCACGATGAAGATAACCTCGAAGACGTAGAGGATGAACCCTTGGAGGAGACCCGGGCTCAGTCACCTCTTGCAGCCTTGGCCGACATGATGGACGAGCGCGGAATTTCGGCTCAGCGGCTGTTCAACGATCTAGACGTCGACGGAAACGGGTCTATCTCAATGGCCGAATTGGCCTCTGTCCTGACGGAGAAATACGGCGATGTGATCGAAGTTGACGACATTGAGAATCTTTTGGCAGATATTGACGAGGACGGTGATGGCAACATTGACATCACTGAATTTTTCGCGTCTCTTGAGGAACTTGAAGACCATGAAGAAGCTCTGGCCGAACATGAAGAGCCCGTGGTGAAAGAATTCCCGACCCCTTGGCAGTCAAGGATGATGTCAAAGACATGGAACGACAACATCTGGCCCATTATCCACGTCGGTTTCGGCATTCTCATTGTACTGGTCCTGGTCAACGCCATGTTGGGTCCGGTCGATGGAACCGGAGGAACAGTGCTCTATGACCCGGTTGACGATTTCAATACGCCAAGGGAGAATGGATTTCCAATTTACAACATCTCAAAGCCATATCCGTGTGCGGAAGATTTGCAAGTTGGCGGATGTTCAAACTCCCTCACTCCATTTGCGGGGATAGATGGTGCTTCCTCCATGCCCAAGGGATTCTATTGGGACGGAATACTCTTGCTGGTGTTAAGCATCGCCGGCATTTGTTCGTCTCTCTTTTTACACTTGGTTAAAGCCCCAGCTTGGCGAGCCCGCGCACGAGCGATGAAGGAATTCTCGGATGACAAAGCCGATGCCGAGGCTGCAGCAGAATCCGAGGAGAACGAAGATGAATTCGAAGAAGATGAGGTTTTGATTGAGGATGACCTCGAGGATCTCGAATCGGAATCAGAAAACGATCCACACGATGATGCGGAGTTGAACTACGACGAGAATGCAGATGATGCTGAAGAGTATGAGGACGGCGAAGGTGAGGCTGAAAGCGAAGATGTCGACGATGGCGAAATTGACGTTGGGTCTCATATTGGATTGATGTTTGATGGCGAAGAAGTGTTTGGAACCATCCTCGAATTTGATGACGATGAAGGCACGGTCACCATTGAGGAAGATGGTACCGGGGATTTGGTCACAGGGTACCAAGAAGACATGTTCGTTGAGTGAGTGCATGGACGCTGACCCACTTCGACGCTTCAAGGGGCTCACGAGTTGCCCTGTGTGCGGTTGTTTGGACCGGCCGGGCATGTACCGTTGCGCAGAGTGCGGTACGTTTCATGCAGGTTCCATCATGGTCGAACGTGCACCACCAACGCAGGAAGAACAACGCATGATTGAATCAACTGAGATAGATCCAAGCATTTACTCGCTGGGACCTAACGCTGCTATTCCGGAAGAAACCTTCGATGAAACCGACGATGTTCGTTCATGGGATGGAGGTTCAACGGATTTCTCATTTGAAGATGATGAGCCAGAACAAACCGTGGTGAAACCAATAGTGGGGCTGATAGAACCTGAGGACATATCTGCTGAAGAATGAGCAATTATTTCATCAATCCAACTTCATCTAATTATCATTCAAAAAATATAACGTCCACAATCAAGATGGGCATAGGTTGTTGGAAGTGGGCTCGGAGAGAATTGAACTCTCGATCTTTGCCATGTCAAGGCAACGTCATAACCCCTAGACCACGAGCCCTAGGATGGCTGGTCGTGCGAACGGCCGTATAAAACGGATTTGGTGAAACCATTCAGGCAATGATTTTGGAAATCTTTCCCGTACAGCCTTCCTGGGAACAATAACCGGCCATTCGGGTTCGGCCGTTCGACATCGTGATCCGTTGACCGTCTTTGATAGGGCCGTATGTCTTGCATTTCATGCAGAGGCCTTCGACGCTCGTCATGACAACCCCTCAGTCAAATTCAATTTGAAACCTTCCCCTGGAGCATTCTTGAAAATGTGTGAAAATGACCCGTGAAGTAGGGGGTCGGAGGGGGATATTTTCAATTTTTTGAAAATCAAACCAATGGATATATCGTAAAACGCTGCACTGCGCCATAGTTTTGACCTATGTTTGTCCTATCCCTTCCAGCGTTTCATCTCAAGTGTCGCATAACTCACATTATGCGACGTTATGCACTACACAAAATTACCAAAATGTGTTCAATCCAAAGAGGTGGGCCATTGCTCACTGGGAATTTCAAACACTCCAACCAAAGGAGGGCCAAGCAACAACCCCTCCAAACCCCCGTCTTCTGTGTCGATGGTTGTTTTGATGAGATCTGATATTCGCTTCCACGAGGCTGCTGAATCGAACACCGATTGAACCAGCAGCATGTTGTCGTCCTCAGGACTTGCCCCCACCCAAGCGGCGATACATCCGTGTTCACGACGTTTGAATTCTTGACGCGCTTTGAGCATCCGCTTCAATCTGGCGCCTGTTCCTTCCCTTGCTGAACAAACGATGGTCTCCATCCAAAGCATGATTTTCACTTATCCCTGTTACAAAAAGCAATTAATATATTTAACCTTGAATGCAATTTATTTCAATGTTCAATGAGGGATGAATTCGCCATCAAGTACGGTGGCGCAGAACGGTGTCGAACCTGGCCGCATCATCATAGCTTCCCAGTAAGGGCTGTCAACGATGTTGAGGTTTGCAACACCCCCGGCCTCCACTACGCCGTGACGGCGACCAGAAGGATGTGGGGTTGTGGAGGCAGCATTCACCGTCACTGCTCGAAGAGCATCAAGTGGATCCACATTGCACCGTTGAACCATGAGTGAACACACAAAGGGGAGGCTTAACGTCTGGCAATTCGGATTAAAATCCGTCGCAAATGTGTATGGGATCTTATGCTCATTGATTTCAGCCATGTCGGGCCAAGGCATGCCCATGGAATATGGCGTTCCCGGTAGGAAACCCGTCATGACATTAGCGTCCATCATGCGCATGCGTTGGTCAATGGGCGTGCAATACGCGTGGTCCGCCGTTACAACCTTGAGCGAAGAAGCCAAATCACCACCGCCTCCATCAACAAATTCGTCGATGTGCATTCGCAAGGCCAACCCAGCGTCACGAGAGGCTTGCAAAATCGTTTCTGCATCGTCCACAGAGAACCATCCCTCCTCGCAGAAGACGTCTGCCGAACGGGCGATGCCTTGCTCACATACAGCAGGAAGTTGATCGGCGATCAGCTCTTCCACATATTCACGCTGAATAACCCCAGACGGAATGTCATGTGCCCCCATCCAGGTAGGATCGATGGACGGTGCATCAGGGCGCCCGTTGAGTGAATCCATAATGGCCAGCAATCGTAACTCGCTTTCTGTCGACAGACCATATCCGGATTTCGCTTCGAGATGTGTCGTTCCGTTTCGTAGCGCATTTCGAAGTCGCATGAAGCCAACGCGATACAACTCATCATCCGATGCGGCTCGTGTGGCTCGAACAGTGGCTTGGATGCCACCGCCTCTTGCAGCGATTTCACGGTAACTCAACCCCTTTCGTTTCAACGATAGTTCATTGGACCTGTCTCCGCCCCAAAGCAAATGTGTGTGGGCATCAATCAATCCGGGGACAACGGCCTTCCCTCCTAGGTCATGTAGTTTGATACCGCTCGTAGTTCCACTCGAGTCCCGGTTGATATCAAACTCCATTTCAACCTCACTTGAATCTTGAATGTTATCAATTCGACCATCTACTATCATAATTGCCATGCCAGTAGGAAAAACTTGTTCTTCATGCTCATTCCACGCACCCCCGCTCATGTGGGCGATGGGCCCAGCATTGTAGAGCAGGGTGCGCATGTTCGGTTCAAGATGCACAGGGTTGAAGAACAATCGCTTCGTCGAATATTCATGGGATGGACCCTTGGCATTGAGACCACGGCTCACACGCTATCATTTGGCTTGGTGGATGATCAAGGTATTCCGTATCCTGCCGCATCGGATACACTCCGGCCTGATGAAGGAGGAATTCACCCACGAGAAGCAGCCGATCATCACAAAGATGTAGCAGCACACTTGTTTGAAACTGCATTGCAGCAACACCAATTGCAACCTTCCGATATCAGCGCTGTAGCGTATTCACAAGGTCCTGGTCTTGGCCCTTGCCTTCGGGTCGGTGCAGCCATTGCTCGAGGTTTAGCAACGAGAATGGATGTCCCTTTGATTGGCGTCAACCATTGTGTAGCCCACATTGAAATTGGACGACAGCAATGCGGGTGCGACGACCCGGTACTGCTCTACGTGTCTGGGGGCAACACCCAGGTCATAGCCCGGCTGAATGGCCGTTACCGTGTTCTCGGGGAAACATTGGACATCGGTATCGGGAACATGCTGGATAAATTTGCTCGTAACCAAGGAATCCCATTCCCAGGTGGGCCCAAAATTGAACAACTTGCCAATGAATACCTCGCCGAGAATCCATCTCCGTCAATGGAGGGGTTGGAACTTCCCTACGCTGTCCGCGGTATGGATTTGGCATTTTCGGGTTTGCTCACAGCCGCTCAACGACTCATCGACAATGGAGCCTCACTGAATGCTGTTTGCTGGTCATTGCAGGAGCACGCTTTCGCATCGTGTGTGGAAGTTGCTGAACGTGCGATGGCCCATACTGGCAAGAGAGAGTTGCTTCTGGGCGGCGGTGTAGCCTGTAATCAGCGAATGCGAACCATGTGTGATGAAATGGCAGGTGACCGAGAAGGGGCCTCGTTTGCGCCACCTCGCATGTACTGCATCGATAATGGAACGATGATTGCTCTCTTGGGATGGCTTGAACTCCAACATCGCGAGACGAGTCTCGATGAAAGTGCAATTGACCAATACCTCCGAACAGACCAGACACCCATCGCATGGTCTTGATGCCTTCTTCATCCATACGGTTTTAACGGGTAGCGGTGCAGGATTCTTTGGGGGAATCATCAATCAACGGTGGACGGCGACGCAAAGAGGAGTTCAATCCATTTGCGAAGGATGCTTCTGCTCAGCATCGCCGTCGAAAAGACGAGCGTGAGCGGAGAGAATCACGCCGGCCAGCCCCCCCGGTTGACACGCCCACACAGCGTCCCGACGATGTCAAGGCAGAATTGGAACGCAAACAGCGTGAAGCCATTGAAAAACTCGAGCAGCAAGGCGATGTTTCGGCTCCTGTTGTGGCACCCGCTCCCGTACCTGTTCACCATGAAGGGCCGAAGATTGATGATTCGCAATCCGTCGCCCCAGTGAGCCGAGAAGATCGTATCGCGGAGTTACGCCGCAAGTCCGAGGCGTTGAAGAAAAATGCACCATCTGCAGCGGCCACCGCTTCTACAGAGGTAGCCCCCCGTGATGTTGAGGTCGTTGTCAAACCACAGACCGTTACTCAGGAACCTGACGATGACGAAGATGAAGACCAAGACGAAACACCTCAGCTGAAAAGCAACAAGAAAGTCAAGAATGTCTTCAAGAAAATTGAGACCAAGATTGAACCACCTCAAGACCGGCGACGTGGAAAACGACGAATGGATAAAAAGGGCGGAGGCCGTCAAAAACAGGTCAAAAAGTTGGACCGTCAAAAGTATCTGGAATACAAATACGTCGCCAAGGACCTCTTGAACGACCCAAATGTTCCAGAGGAACAACGCTCAAATGTCCTCGGTCAAGTGTGGGCAAAGGGAGAGAGATCCGGTATTGAGGAATCCCTCGCTTACATTGAGCAAAAGGAAGAGGAATTGGTCTTACCAACATCAGTGGCAGATGAATTACGAAAACTGGTCAAGGACATGACAACAAGGAGATGAACACATGAGTGCAGAAGAATTGAAAGAAAATTGCGTAGCGAGCGTCCATTACACCGGCACCCTGCCGGACACGGGCGAGATGTTTGACACCAGCGAGGGCGGCGATCCACTTACCTTCCTCGTTGGCCACCAACAAATGATTCCCGGCTTTGAAGAGGAAATGCTTGGTGCGAAGGTAGGCGAACGACGAGAATTCACTCTCGAACCAGAACGAGCCTATGGCCATCGCGATGACGATGCATTGTTGGAAATCCCACGCGAAAATTTCGCCCAACTTGAACAAGAATCCGGCGAATCTCTTGAAGTGGGCATGCAACTGGTGGCACAAATGCCCCACGGCCCAGCGCCGTTCACCATCACTGCACTCACCGACGAATTGGTATCCGCTGACTTTAACCACGCCATGGCGGGCAAATCATTGACGTTCTCAGTTGAAGTGGTTGAATTGCGCGAGGCCACCGATGAAGAAATCGCTCACGGCCACGTTCACGGGCCAGGTGGCCATCACCACTAAAATCAAAGCGAGTGTTGATGAAGTGGGTTCCCTTGAGGAACTCCATGGCCAAGCGACGAAAGGAGAACTGGAACACCCTCAGTGGTATTCCCGTATCCAATTCCTGGCCGGACACGTCCCAAGTGCCCCATCCTCCGGCCGGGCAACCTCCGTACACCAGCGGCATCCACGAGTCGATGTACCGGACACGATTGTGGACCATGCGTCAATATGCTGGTTTTTCCAGCGCTGAAGAGACCAATGAACGATTCAAGCTCCTTCTTGAACGGGGCCAAATGGGTCTATCGGTGGCATTTGACCTGCCCACCCAACTTGGATTGGATGCCGACGATGAACTCTCATACGGGGAAGTGGGCAAAGTTGGTGTCTCGATTTCCTCGGTTGAGGACATGAAACTGTTGTTTGATGGAATTCCCATGGAAACGGTAAGCACGTCGATGACCATCAACGCCCCTGCCATGGTCTTGTTGGCTATGTACATCGTTGCGGCTGAGGAGCAAGGGGCTTCGATGGAAGGTCTGAAAGGTACGATACAGAACGATATACTCAAAGAATACATTGCCCGTGGCACCTATGTTTTTCCGCCAACTCCGAGCATGCGGTTGATCACCGACATTTTTGAGTATTGTTCAACCCATGTGCCTCATTGGAATACCATATCTATTTCCGGGTACCACATTCGGGAGGCGGGATCAACGGCCGTACAGGAAGTAGCGTTTACGCTTGCCAATGCCTTGGCCTATGTTGAAGCCGCCCTTGACAAAGGTATGGCCATCGATGAATTTGCACCGCGCCTCTCCTTCTTTTTCAACTGCCATAACGACTTTTTTGAGGAAATAGCAAAGTTTCGGGCTGCCCGCACACTCTGGCACGACCTCGTGGCTGAAAGGTACCAACCTCAAAATCCGAAATCAACCATGCTACGATTCCATACTCAAGTGGCCGGAGTAAGCCTGACGGCTCAACAACCACTCAACAACATTTCTCGCGTAACCATACAAGCATTGGCCGCGGTGTTAGGTGGCACACAAAGCTTGCATACCAATTCGTATGATGAAGCCCTTGGCCTTCCAACCGAGGCATCAGCCACCGTCGCTCTGCGCACACAACAAATCATCGCCGAAGAATCCGGTGCCGCGGATGTTGTCGATCCGATGGCAGGTTCATGGCATGTGGAACACTTGACGCAAGAGATCTATGCCAGGGCGAAAACGATGATTGACACAATCGAAAAGAAAGGTGGCGCCATGGCAGCCATCGAAGAAGGATGGCAACAGCAAGAAATACATTTGTCAGCCTACACATATCTCAATGAAATTGAAACCCGGGAACGCTTGATTGTAGGCGTTAACCACGCAACGATGGAAGAACGCAACGACGTCCCGGTTCTCAAAACAGACACTACCCTTGGCGAAAAACAGTCCAAACGACTCCAAGAACTCCGCACCCGTCGAAACCATACGAAAGTTGCTCAGACACTGGAAGCCATAGGACATGCGGCAAAAAACAACGACAACTTGTTTCCGTATGTATTGGATGCTGTTCGCAATCGTGCGACACTCGGCGAGATCATACAGGTGATGAAAGACGAATTTGGAACCTACATGGCGCCAAGTGGATTTTAGGTGATACCATGAATATTGGACCCGTTTACATTGACCACATCGGAATAGCAACGAACAACATGGAGGAAGGTAGTCGGTTTTGGCAGTTGCTTGGGTTGTCTCAACGCCCGGAGGATGAAACCGTTGAAGAGCAAGGCGTCACCACACGCTTTTTTTCAACAATGAAGTCTGCTGAAAACACGCCCGCTCCCAAAATTGAGTTACTTTTGCCAACGGGCGCCGATACCCCTGTGGGTCGGTTTCTGGACAAACGAGGACCCGGCATTCAACAACTCTGCCTAAGCGTTTCAGACCTCCAAACCGTCTTGGACCACTTAAAATCAAACGACATTCAACTCATTGATGAAGAACCGAAAGTCGGTGCTGGTGGGAAACTCATCGCCTTCGTCCATCCTAAATCCACTGGGGGCGTTTTGGTGGAGTTGACACAACATCGATGATGCTTGCAAGGGCGAAGGGCTATAATCGTCCTTGCACCCTTATGTTCTGATGAGGACCTGTATTGACCAACTACTCGCCCTTCCGCACATCGATGCTCCCCGCCTGAAGAGTGAGGTGCACTATTTATCGGGCCGCCTTGAGGAACTACGTTCCCACCGCACCATCAGCAACGATGCCTACTTGGACGCGGGAGCAATACAGGGCGCTATTGAATTGATTGCAAACATGATTGACATGGGCGTCTCCCAACTTGAGATTCAAGAGCAACTCCGTTCAACCTTGCAGCGAGCCAATCGGATTGAAACCAAGCATCCTGGCTTAAACATGGCCATCGAGTCGGGACGAGCGAGTTGAACGATGAATGCCGGCCCCCCTCCTCGTTGTCGAAGGTGTGTCCAAACATTTCGGCGAGATTGTAGCACTGGACGACATCTCCTTGAAGATTGGCGAAGGAGAAATCATCGGATTGGTTGGATCCAACGGTGCTGGAAAAACAACATTGCTACGTTTGCTGGCGGGCGTGTATACGCCCTCAGCAGGTTCCGTCAGGTTGGGCGACGGACGTCATGTCGAAGCCTCGAGACATATGCTAGGTGTCGTACCTGAAAACACGGGCTTGTATTCGAGACTCACGGCTTGGGAAAACATCCGTTACCATTCACGAATGTATGGAATCAACGACGATTTGGCTTGGCAACGAACCCTGTACTTCGCCCAATTCTTGGGCATGACCGAATCATTGGGGCGCCATACGAAGGGGTTTTCACGTGGTATGCGGCAAAAAACAGCACTTTTGAGGGCTCTTGCGCACGCACCGAATATTCTTCTCCTTGACGAGCCTACTGCAGGCCTTGATGTCACCAGTGCACGAACGGTGAAGGACCTCGTCATGCAATTGGGTGAGTCGGGCGGTACTGTCGTTTATTCGACGCACCAGCTCTCCGAAGCCGAGCGCGTTTGCAACAGAATCGTCATCGTCCACAACGGCCAAATCCGGGCGGATGGGGCACCGCAGGAGTTGTTGGAGCAAACAGGAACAACGAATTTGGAGGATGCATATGTGTCACTGACTGCCGACGTTGCCCGCCCACGTCACGAACACGACAAATCAATGTCTCGCTGGTCTACGTTTTGGAGATCATTGTTCACTCCAACAGTGCCGAAGGAGGTCATTGAAGATGAGTGAACGGAGTCGTAGGGTCCGCACCATCGCGAAGAAAGAATTGGTTGAATTCGTTAGGGATTGGCGAACCATCTTGGCCATTCTCGTGATTCCACTGCTCATGTTTCCACTTTTGTTTATCCTCTTCCCACTGCTGTTGGAATCGGAAGCAGCTGAGTTGGAAGCCATCAATGTCGACGTTTTGGTGCAGCACGAAGCCATGCCTGAAGACCTCGGTAGCATATTGAATGGCTCAAACATGAACATCACCTACCAACACGTACCCCTGCCCGCATCCCTTACCGACCCCTCCACCGTCGTTGATGATTTACGCAATGGCAGTGTTGATGTGGTGTTGCGCTTGCGTAGCAACAATTCAGTGATTGAATACGCTGTACTCTATCTATCAACTTCAGAACAGAGCATTGAAGCGCGAGGACGAACATACCAAGCCTTGAATGAATGGGAAACCAATGAGACGCTTCGTCGACTGGAAACCGCTGGCCTCGACGCCAATGAGACGCTTAACCCGCTGCAATGGGATGGGGACGTTGGCAAGAGTGATGTAGCGACACAAGGCGAGCAGGCTGGTCTTGCGCTTTCGTTATTCATCCCACTTGTGCTCTCGGTCTGGACATTCTCATCGGCCATTCAGCCCTCGATTGATATGACGGCAGGAGAACGAGAGCGTGGAACATTGGAAGCCCTCTTGGGTCTACCGTGCTCGAGGATGGAATTGTTGCTTGGCAAATGGTTAGCTGTCGCCACCATCACGGGCATGGGTGTGTTGTTGCAAGTGATTGGCCTCTTGTTTGCCATCGGATATTTGGCCTCCTCGAATTTCATTGCAACGCCGAGTGTATCGTTGATGGCGATTGGATTCTTGCTGCTCGCCGTTCTGTTGTTCGCCATTATGGTGGTAGCTTTTGAACTAGCATTGGCGATGCGTTCACACTCCGTGAAAGAAGCCGGGTCCATCCTCGGCCCCGCCGTCCTGATCATCCTTTTCCCAGCATTGTTTACTCAAGTTATTAATCTCGATGGAATTGAGTCGTATTGGTTTGCTGTACCAGTGGTAAATGTTCTTCTTGCGCTTCGGGAATTACTCCTTAACAGAATCGTACCGTTCCATATACTCATTTGGTTCTTGAGTTCCGCTGTTTATGCCAGTGTAGCTGCATGGTACGCAGCCCGTCAATTCAAGCGGGAAGACATCATCACCAGTCTTTCTTAGGCGCCAAAGGCGACCAAGGATTCTCGGACGATGGTGATAATCAAATCAATTTCTTCACTGGTGATGTTGAAGTGAGGCGTGAATCGCAAGGCGTTTTTTCCGCCGTGGATGACTCCTAAACCTCGACGTCGACACCATGGTTCAATCGCTTTGGCCCCGACCACGGGAAATTGGTGAGGTTCCAATTCGGCGCTGCATAACAAACCAGTTCCTTGAACTTTCAAAATAACTTCAGGAAACTCTGACTGCAAGTTCTTGAGTTTCTCAACAAATTCGGCGCCGCGCTCACGGATGTTTTGTCGTAATTCGGGCGTGATTTGATCAAGAACGGCAACTGCGGTTTCGAGCGCACGCGGATTAGTAGTCATGGTGTTTCCGTAAATACCTGTCACGTAGAGGGAGGAAGCACGTTCGTTCATCCCCAATACAGAGAGCGGATACTGACCTGCGTTCATAGCTTTGGACCATGTTTCCAAATCTGGCGCTTCGGCGGTTTGGAAACCCTCGTAGTCCACGATTGAGAGCGTTCCCTGGCCGCGCAATCCCGCCTGGATGGAATCCACCAGCAACAGACTCCCATGCTCGAGTGTTCGGCGTCTGGCTTCATCATAGAACTCCCTTGAAACACACTGTCCGGGGTTGCCCTCGCCTTGGACGGGTTCTATGGCCATGAGTTCGATGAAAACGTTGTTTGCCTCCGCTTCATCAAAGGCTGAATGGAGCGCACCGATATCGTTGGCGGGAATTAAGATCAAATTATCACGGTTCCGAAAACTCGCCAGGTACTGGTCGTATTTTCCTTTGCAAGAATGCGACATTTGTGCTGGTCTGTCAGTTCGACCATGAAACCCTTGCTCAATAGCGAGAATTTTGATCGTTTTTCCCTCGTGACGGCCGCCAGGTTGTGTCATACGATTCGCATTCACATCTGCAATTCTCATGCTCACTGTCACGGATTCTGAACCACTGTTCATGCAGATAAAATGGCTAAACGGGCAGTGCCCGCGAGTGTGACCGAGTTCCTTCCTCAGGCGGCCTTCCAATCGTTTCTGGGAAAAGGAGGGCGTCATGACGTTCGCCATGACCCAGTTTTGCGCCATTGAATGAATAACCTCGGAAGGGCCATGGCCGCCACCGAGCATGCCGTAACCGCCGTTGTCGTGGACCACAGCACCGTGGGAAGTGATGATCCAAGGGCCACGAGCAGATAGGGCGACGTACGGGTTCACCGTATCCGGATTGTAAAAATTCACAAAACCAGCCTGAAGATGCGCAACAAGTTCCTTTTCAGGCCGTTTCATGGTATCAAGGCCAAACTCGACGATGCAGCGCTCAAATGTATCGCCAGCCTCGTCCACTGCTTTTGCCAAATTTGGGTCGCGACTCAAGAAGAACGAGATCTCCTCATCACTGAGCCCATTTGTGTCCATGCGACCTGTTGACGAACGCATACGGTGGAGCGTTTTAAGTGCTGGGTGAACGGTATGGGCTTCCATGCGTGATGATTATCCACCGAGACCCTTGAACGTTGGCATCATGATGAACATGATGCGAATTACATATTATTAGAGTAATACCTCAAGATTATTATAGCCACTGCCAGACGGCCAATCATGCCCAAAGTTTCGTTGGACATGCCGCAAGAGATTGTGGACGATTTACGTATGCATGTCGGCGATGAACGGAAATTTGTAAGTCTGGCCGATGCCATCCGAACTGCCTGCAGGAAGATGTTGGACCAGCTTGATGTGATTGACCAGCGACATGGGCGCCGAGGTGATTGATTTGAATGAAAGGGAACGCGCTGAGGAGGCTATTCGCACCATGTTGCGATACATCGAGGGCGAAGATGCTGCGCATCGTGAAGGTTTGGTCGACACTCCCAAGCGAGTGGTCGAATCCTGGGTGGAACTGTTCGCTGGCTATACGATGTCAGCCGAATCCATATTGGATGCTACCTTTAACGGCGAGGGATATGATGGGATTGTCCTGCTCAGAGATATTGAATTTTTTTCGACGTGTGAACATCATCTCTTGCCCTTCAAGGGAAGAGCACACATTGCTTACATCCCCGTTGAACGAATTGTTGGCATCAGCAAACTCGCCCGAATTCTCGACCTCCACGCCAAGCGCCTGCAAAATCAAGAACGTATCACCAAAGGCATCGCTGATGATCTTGAACAACATCTCCGGCCTCTTGGCACTGCGGTCATCCTCGAGGCATCGCACGGGTGCATGCAATGCCGCGGCGTGCTCAAGCAGGGTGCTGTCATGACAACATCGGCTATGCGCGGCGTCTTCTTCGAACGCGTCGAGGCTCGTACAGAATTGATGCAACTGATTCAGCAGCCGACATTGTAGGTGATTACATGGATCAAGATACATGTTCCCGTTCGGGTGGGCCGACAGGGGATTCGGCCACCGATTTAGCAACGACCTACAACATCGTCGAAATATTCCATTCTGTCCAAGGCGAAGGCTTTCGAAACGGCATCCCGCACGTGTTTGTCCGTTTCGGACGATGCAACCTCCGATGTGAATGGTGCGATACCAATTTTGACGAATACACCGTGATGAATTGCATCGATATTCTTGCGAAAGTACTCGCGTTTCAGTGTACGAATGTTGTGTTTACTGGAGGCGAACCCATGCTCAATGACCTGGGGCCATTGGCAAGGTTACTCAAGCGGCGTGGCTATCACTTGTCGATTGAAACCAACGGCACCGTCCCCATACCTGAGGGCCTTATTGATTGGATTTGCGTATCACCAAAAGATCAGATGTATCCAAATATTTCCATTCAACAACGAACTGGCAATGAACTCAAATGTGTCTATGTGGGCCAACCTCTCAATATGTACGATGAACTCAAATCCGGGTTTGACCATCATTTTCTTCAACCATGCTATGACGAGGGCGCATCCGTTGAAGAAAACGGACGAAGTTTTGCACAAACAGAAGCCGTCGTCAAGGACAATCCATCATGGCGTTTGTCCTTGCAAACCCACAAATGGATGGGGGTGTTGTAATGGGGAACATGAACAAGCAAGCGGTCATGGCATTGAGTGGAGGGATGGATTCCTCATCACTGTTATTGAGATTGCTCAATGAGGAATACCGTGTGACAGCCCTCTCCTTTCGTTACGGGCAGAAACATGTGCTGGAACTCGAGCGTTGTAAAGAGCTCGTCACATACCTTGGAGCCAAGGGATACAAAGTGGAGCATCATGAAGTGGACCTCACTTCTGCGACGAAGCGTTTTGAGAGCGACCTTCTCCAACATGGCGGAGAGGTGCCAAGGGGTCATTACGAGGAAGCGAACATGAAAGCAACCGTCGTTCCAAATCGAAACGCACTCTTTGCCTCAATTTTGTACGGCGTTGCTCTTTCACAGTCGCAATCAAGTGGCCGACCCGTGGAAATTGTGTTGGGTGTCCACAGTGGTGACCATGCAATATATCCCGATTGCAGACCCGAGTTTTATCGTGCCCTCGAGCACGCTTTTGCCGTTGGCAACTGGGGAAGCGAACATGTCACTTTCTCATTGCCCTATTTGGAGATGGACAAGGCGTCCATTTTGAGGGACGCACTCCTATCAACTGAAGCGATGGATTTGGAGTTCGATGAGGTGTTTTCGAGAACCCTAACTTCCTATCAACCTACCGAAGACGGCCGCAGTGACGGGCGCACGGGTTCTGACGTAGAGCGCATTTTAGCCTTCAATGCCATTGGCCGCAGAGACCCACTTGAGTACTCTCGTCCTTGGGACGAGGTGTTAGCAGATGCTTTGCAGACCGAGGCATCGCACCGGGATCAAGATTACAAAGAGCGTTTGACCGAATTGCAGTATTACGTGACTCGCCAAGCAGGAACAGAACGAGCGTTTACTGGACTGTACTGGAACGAAACCAGGACTGGCCATTACGATTGTATCTGTTGCGGGACACGGTTATTCACCTCATCCATGAAGTTTGATTCCGGTTGTGGTTGGCCATCGTTTCACACAGAACATGAACATGCAAACATTGAGCGACGAGCGGATTCATCCCATGGCATGGAACGTTTGGAGGTCCGTTGTTCAAAGTGTCAAGCGCACTTAGGACATGTGTTCGATGATGGGCCTGCAGCATATGGCGGTGAGCGATATTGCATCAATTCGGCGTCGATGATCTTCACTGAAACTGAGGTTTGAACATGACGACACGTATCCGCCGCTTTGTTGAAACTGATACCGGCCATCGCGTGCCCAATCACAAATCAAAATGCAAGCACCTACACGGTCACCGATATCGTTTCGAGGCAGAGATCGAAGGCGATGTTGTCCAGGTGCAAGGCGTGTCCGATGAGGGCATGCTCATGGATTTTTCAGATATTAGTCGGCTGTTGATGGAACATGTCCATGATGTGATCGACCATGCCTTTGTCGTCTACGAAGGGGATGTGGAAGCCATTCAAGCCTGCCGCTTTATGGGGGATGAACACAGAACGGTGGTTGTACCCTTCATTCCAACGGCAGAAAACTTAGCCAAATGGGCGTTTGATGCTCTTGAGCCCCACATCAAAACCACATATGGCAATCGCCTCCAACTGGTTGCCATGCATTGCCGTGAGACTCCGAAATCAACAGCAACATGGCAACGTGATTAGCGCAATCGTCGCCGATGATCCTTTTTCCAAGCTGCATCGCCGGATGCAAATTCAAGGGCTGTCGTCGCTTCAACCAAGGCCCCAATGAGTCGTGTCGCTTCATCGCTTGATGGGCCGCCTTTGAGCAGTGTGCGTCGTAATGTCAACTCAACGGAACGTTTCCGTTCTTCGGCAGTGGAAGACGCTGAGGCGAATTGTTCTATTGCCAAAACGAGTGCTTGACGGACACTTGGCTCGAGGATATTTTCAAGCGGGACGACTTGTGGTAGACCAGGGTCTTCGCCGAGATGGTGAAGGACTCGATTTCGATGTATCTCGTACAATAGAGCATTAACAGCATGGCTCAAATTGGCAATAGGATAACCCTCCCAAGTCGGCAACGTCACCAAGAAATCACACTCATCAAGTTGTTCGGTGGAGAGTCCTTTTCCCTCTTCACCAAACACCAACGCGAGCCTACCTCCCTGTTCTTGCACGCGCTGAACCATGTCCCAGGGGTAGAGGAAATGCCGATACAGCGTTTTGTCTCCTACTTCTCTCTTCCCGGAGGTCCCAACCACCAAGGTACAATCAACGACTGCCTCATCGATGCTTGCAAACGTCGTCGCCGAATTGAGAACGGTGGAGGCATGTTTCGCCCGAGCCACGGCATCACCATCCTGCGCAGTGGTTTTCGGATTGACCAAACGAAGACAGTCAAACCCATAATTCAACATCGACCGACAAATTGCACCAAGATTCCCGGGGTGGGATACGCCAACGAGAACCACCACCACGTCAAACGGTCCGCTTGGCAGCGGAATATCCAGTCGATCACCCATTTGCGGCACCGCCCGAATCACTTTCCAAAAACGAGATGATCCATCGTGGGTCGCATACTTGGTAAATGAAGAACAGAAATCCTCCTGCATCTCGGTCTGGCATCACCAACGACCGTTTTTTCACCATGTGATGGGTGCGGAGGTAGAGAACCAGACGTTCAAGAATTTCAGGTTCGTCAGCGTGAACGCTGACGGGCTGGCGATCCCAGTCCACTCGTAGCGGCACCCACGCCACCATCAATCGGTGCGTCGCTTGCGGTATCGGGTGACGTATCCTGCAATCCAGTTACGCAGCTTTTTGGATTCGACATCCGTCAATTCGGCGACCATGTGTTTGTTGTGGTCAAAGTCATCCGTGAATTTTTCACCGTGCTCTTCGCACAATCGAATGGCTCGGATTTTGATAAAGCTTGGACGAATATTTCCCATGTTCACTCCTCCTCCTCGGTAACGACGGTTCGCTGGGCCTTGGATGCTTTGACAACAGGCGTATTCATCAGCTTGACCTCGATAGGAATGTCGGGTTCATCGTGACGAGTCACCAGCAGGCGAACCTTTCGGGGTGGATTCTCAATACCACGCTTCCAAATGTATTCATTGACCTCAGGGTCGATGTACAATTCTTCATCAACGCCAACTTTGAGATGGCGAATAACTTGTTCGCGAATAATTTGCATGGCACGGGGGGCACGCTTGAATCGCGTGATGTTCCATGCGTTTCGTAGAGGAACGACGAGTTCTGATTCATTGGGACGGACCATTCAAATCACCTCATCGTTGCAACTTGCTTCGTCGCCATTGGTGTCGCTTGGGGTGGGACACCGTGTTTCGGTCGGTCTTGAGCATGACCCAAACAGGGACACGCCGGTTCTGCTTTCCTGCCTTCAAGAGGCGAATTTTTTTTGCTGCTGGTTTGTTTTTCGACATTTCGAGCACCTTCTCAGATTCTCCGGATGGACGCATTGCTGCGGCTCTTGGACTGTTGGTCGCTGAGAAAACGCTTCAGGTCATGGTCGTTCAGCGGCGTGGGGAGGGTTCCGTTTTGAAACCGAAGAGCAAGTTCTGATTTGATCAATTGGACACGAGCAGGTTCAACCAAAGAAATGCGTGTTAAACGTGAACGAGCTTCGGGTGTGAGGTGCTGTCGCACAGCAGCGTCAAGGTCGGCTTCTTGACGTGCTACTTCTTCTGCTTGGAGTTGAGCCTCCACCTGTTGGGCCGCTCGGTTTTCGAGTTCATGTTGCATGGCTTGCAAGCGCTGGGCACGAAGAGTTGCCAACTCGTCGTTGTCTGCGCTGGCCACTTCACTCACGTCCTCATCCCCGGTCAATATTTGTCCAATCCGGGGTATTGGGCCTCGGCTTCATCGCGCACGGAATGGGCGACGTTGTCGACCAATTTTTGCCCAGCAGCCGTAACCTGTCGACCGGAGTAGAGTTGAATCTTGCCGTCTTCCCCATCCACTTCTTTTGTCGGTACTTTTTCGACCAAGCCAGCGTCTTCAAGTTGTTGAAGAGCAGTTCGGATGATGTGGCGCGAGGCAACGCCTGGGGTGTTGGGCATCGATCCGTTGTCCTTTTTCCCGCCAAAGGCTTGGGCGAGGTGTGTCACACCGATGGGGCCGTTTCGGGCCACCTTGCGGAGGATGGCAGCGGTGCGGAAATACCACCAGTCATCCTGCGTAGGGGGGCGTTCTCGGTCAACGGCAGTCTTGACATATCCAGCCCAGTCAGGCATGGATATGGCATCGTT
Source organism: Candidatus Poseidonia sp. (assembly GCA_038148515.1). Lineage (GTDB taxonomy): Archaea > Thermoplasmatota > Poseidoniia > Poseidoniales > Poseidoniaceae > Poseidonia. The sequence goes on from JAYQVP010000008.1 coordinate 18,157, forward strand.
TTCTGCCATGGCGGCGGCCAGAGCAGGATTAAAAATGTCAGCGGGGATGTCGTAGACGGTCGTCATCGTGTAACACCAAGCAACATGGCGACCGTCCGCCCCTATATGAAAAGAACGGGTGATACACCGTTGTGATGGGTTGCAGTCCATCGCCAAGGTGGCGTATACAAGACTTGATGAACGACACGGGACAGCCGGAAGACAATGAAGAAGGCTTTGGCTCAAAACCCAAACCTCCTGCGGACCCTAATCGGTCTCTCTTTAACTCTCATTTTCATGCTCTCTTACGCTGTTTACGGTGCCACGGTATCTCCTTCAGTGTACCTCTATTCAACCGAGGCAACGGCTACGGTCTACACCGCAAACCAAACCGACGAGTTGATTGAACGAACATACAGCGAGGAGTCCAACACCACCACATGGGCGTGGCAAGTGGTCGCCAACGGCTCTAACCTTACGTGGGTCAACATTACGGCGTCTTCTCTCTCCCCAGGCGCCCAAGTCCGCATTTCCAACGGAGCAGGCCTGTACAGTCACCCGCTCTTGGGCGTTGCCTACGAAGCGAGCAACCCTCGGGACGACGAATTTTCATGTGCTCTTCAATGCGTCTATGACACGGTCCACGAACGAATGAGCGACGATGGGGGCGATATAGCCTTTCACGCCCTGACATCGGTAGACCCGGCACGGCGCTCTAACGGTTCTGTGTTCGCTCAGTCCTTGGATGAGGCTGAAGAAAAATCGAGGGCAGCAGTGGCTTACTTCCATTCGCCATCCTTGATTCGCGTGGAAGTGATTGAACAAGGCAATCGCTCGACCCAGCCATTTATTGTAACAGAGACCATCAATGAAGCCTTTGAGGATGTTGCGGTGTTCTCCGTTGATGCTTCAACCGAATTCTTGTGGGCGCTCGCAGCGGTGGTGGGATGTTTTTCCATGGTCCTCATTCCATCATTCACGGTCTATTTTGCTGCACGAGCAAAAGAGCGACGCGATGAAGGACGCCTTCAGCTGGCCCAGAACGCTGTCAATTCAAGCCTGTCGACATCAGACGCTACCTCGAACGACACGAGGCAGTCCCAATCAGAATCTGAATGAGGATAGTGTTAGAGGATGGTTTCTAAATAGATTGAGGGCTATCGCAGTCCGGTACCCATGATGTTCAGAGCGGGCTTTATTCTCGGCCTCTTGCTGCTGCTCCCCTATTCGGGACTGTCAAGCCAACTCGCGGAAACATCAGCCAATCCTCAAAACAGCCCGTCCAACCCCACAGGTGTTGATGTATTGGTCAACAATGTTGACGTCAAGTACACCAATTCCGCCGACGAAGATACCTTCAAAATGTTCTCCTCGAATTTTCCAATCTTCAATTTTAATCGACCATCAAACCTCTATGTGATCGACGGCATGGTCAACGTGTCCTCCACGCTCACCATTACCATCGAAAACATCGGTACGGCCGCCTCAGGCGTGATCGATGTGAACGTCATCCTGCTGCACAACGAGTACAGTTATTTCGAATTCGTGAACCAAACAACGCAAATGGCATCCCTCGCAGGCGGATCCAGCAATACCGTTGATGTTCCACTTACGCCCTCCTATGCAGGCAACCACACTCTACGCATCACCGTCACCTCCACTGTTTCCGACGATGTCCCAAGCAACGATGTATTTTCAGAACCGTTCACGGCAGGTTACGATTATTTCAACTGCGACAGTAACACGGCTTGGACCTTTGGGAATGGATGGACCATGAGCACAGACACCTCCATCTCAAAGGGCCGCAGTTGTCATGCTGGCAACGGTCAGTCCTCCACGTACGCCAACAACGCAATGTCCGTTCTCACAACGCCAATCATGGACCTCTCGGATGCTGTTTCAAATCCAACCCGTACCAACGGGCTTTCCTTCTACTACACGGGGAGCACCGCTGCGAACGACGAATTGACAATTTACGGACGAACAGCCCTGGGCGGATGGTCGGATATAGGTTCCATCAGCGGAACGGTTGACCAAACCTTCACCGATGGTGCAAATTGGCAAACATTCTCGGTCAACAACAAAGGAGCCAGTTCCCCTTTAATTCCCGTTGCTGAGGACCTGTTTCATCGTTCATCTCAATTCAAATTTGAATTCACATCTGACGCGGCAGGCACCGATATTGGGTTTTACATTGACGACATTGTGATTGTTTACGATCAAAAGGTACGGCTATCGGACTACAATGTCTCTGCCCAGGGTGTATCTACGGAAGGAGCCATACCCGGTGATTGGGGAAAAATCACCATGAAAATCATCAACACCGGTAACATCAGTGAACGGTTCATACCCTCTCTCAGTGGTTTACCTGCGGCATGGAATGCCTATTACACGCGGCCATCAGGCACAAGTTTTGACCCCACTGAAGGCCTGATGGTGGCACCAGGTGTTCCCTCTGAATTCAACATCATGGTTCAACCCGATATCAATGCCAGTATTGGGTTTACCCAAATGACAGTGGACATCGTCTCGCAACAATATGCAAGTGTGACTACCAGTCTCCCCGTTCAATTTTTGGTGAAAGCAGATCGGATTCCAGTCATACAACTTCCCGCCGTTCGACCCAGCTGTCCTCCAACGTACACCTGCACATTTGAAGTGGGCCTCTCCAATGAAGGAGACGCCTCCGACGTCTTTGACGTCGGCATTGATACGTCGTCCTTACCCTCTGGGTGGACTGTTGGCCTTGCATGGTCACAGTATACCTCAGTATTAATTCGCCCTGATGAAACCATCAACCTCCTGATGACCATGTCGCCACCACAAGGAGTTTCACCCGATACTGTGGTGGATTTCGACCTCTCATTGGAAGCCCAGAACGACTCCACTAGGGTAGATGTCAAGACCATTGAAATCGCGGCGTCAATGACGAGTGTCGCCTCTGTCGACTTGGTTGAAGACATGAAATCCAACCGACTTGACCTTGATCCCGGCGAACAGGTCGTGCTTGAATTTGAAATTTGGAACAACGCAACACGCCAAGATATCTTCCAAATGCGTGTTAGCGTGGATGGTGGCGAGGGTTGGACCGTAGATCAGCCATCTCGCCCAAACGCGGTCCTCAACGCTGGAGGTTCAACGACCTTTGAGGTGCTCGTGAAAGCACCGAATGATGCACGGGCAGATGAAGAAGGACCGTCGATCACCCCCATAATCGAGTCGCAACGCAGTTTCATGGAAATTGAAGGAACGTCCATTGATTTCCTACGCACCAGGACCATCACTGATGTTGCACTTGAATTGGTGGCATTCCCAAGCAAATTGGTGCCTGAACAACCCAACCTTGTTGAATTACGGGTGGTGAATCTCGGAAACGGTCCAGTTGACGTCCTCATTGAACCGGATTTGATTCCCGAATCATGGACATGGTGGACGGCCATTGAGTATCAGAACTTGACGGCACCGCATAGACTTGAAGCATCGATGGATGAGGGGTCAACGACATTCGTGCAGTTCTGGGTACATCTCCCCCTCAGCGGCCCCGCTGGTGCATTGAATACCATCGTCATAACCGCCAGAGACGTTGCAGGTGTCGACAGGAGCCAAGAGAACAACAGCATCGAATTTGTATCACCAACAGCCGCCGTTCGACAACCGGTTTTATCGGGAGGTCAACAGTCAGCGTCAGGTATTGTAGGTGGTATCATGTTCGCCGATGTGCTCCTTCAAAACGTCGGAAATGCACTCGAGGACAGACTCAGCGTAACCGCCACCATTTCCTCATCCCCACCGGTTGCAGGCATGGTGGCCTTCTTCACTGTTGATGGCGCCACACGAAGCGTAGGTACACCTGTTGAGTTGATGCTTCCAGCAGCCACCTCACAGACGCTGCGCTTGGAGGTCTTGATTCCGGAAGACACTCCACTGAACACTCGGTTTGTGCTCCGATTTGCAGTTGATGGCGCTCTTGATCAAGACGGGTTGCCCGTCGAGATGGTGCATGAGGCTCTGGTCATTGTCAACCAGCGACGAAGCATGGAATTGGATGTGCAACGCGACAACCCAAGAACGCTTCAATACGGCGATTCAGGCCGTATCTGGGTCAACCACACGTCCACTTCGACGATGACCGAATCTTATGTCCTCTCAATCGCAAGTCCCGACGGATGGCAAGTTACATGTGACAACCGCTTAGTCAATCAAACGGGAACACAATATGAACTCACGCCCGGCCATGTTGAGCCTCAAAAACGTCAACATATTTGCGAAGTGTTGCGGCTCTCAGGTTCGCTTGAAGGAATAGTTCAAGTGATGGTAAAAAGCGAAGACGGTGTTCTTTTAGAGCAGACTGATGTTTCCTTCACGCACCTCACAGCACCTGAACCTGAGGGCATCTCAAGCGTGGTTGTTATCGCTTCGGGTTCGGCCGGTGTTTTCCTCCTGGTCGCCTTAATGGCGATGCTGATGCGCAGTAAGCGTAGCATGGTTCATGACGATGAACTCCAACCTAACAACGAACAACCAAACCACATAGGGCCACCAGCCTCGACTTCTGCACAGCCAGGGCAAGTACGTACTGATTCATCTGAAACAATCACTCAGGCCCCTACCGGCCAGCCAGAATCCTCCACGGCCATCCATCAAGGGCCTCCTCTCCCCGCCGAGGGGTTGCCTCCCGGCTGGACAATGGAACAGTGGACCTATTACGGGCAGCAATATCTTGATGGGACCTTGGGTTGAGGGCGTTTCATGGCGTCCTATCCTGGTTTATGGTACGCCCTGTGGTTCCTGGTCGCTGCATGTGGGGTCGGAACATGGTACCTTCGACATTTTACAGAAAGGAGAGAATTCACACAATGGGTCGCATTGTGTGGCGTTGTCTCCATGAGTTCATTGCTTATTTGGACGTGGATGGAATTTTGAGGGAGAACAATGGTCAAACTAGCCGGCGCTCAAGAGCACCCATTGGCCAACAAATATCCTACGCGAGCCCCTGTATGGTGGGCCCGAACCGGACCGGTTGGAAAGGACCCAAATCTGGTAGGTGTTAGTGGCCGAAACATCGTGTTGCGGATTCCAAAGCAGTTCAATCGTTTAGAAAAATTTCTCGCCCGAATACTGCGAGCACCACATGAAGTTCGACGACCGCTTGATGCGATGAACAGCTTGTTGTGGGAACTGTGTGATGGAAGTCGGACGTTTTCTGAAGTATGCCACATCATGGACGATGTGTTCGGAGAGGAAGTTTCGCCGGCCATTCAACGAACATCGGCAGCGATTGCACTCTTCCAATCCACCAATCTCTTATTGTTGCTGGACGACCCATTGAATGAACGGTGGAGAATCGGGCCGGGCTGCGTTCCCGACCATCAAACCCTCATGGAAGGCGGTCTTCGAGAGGGGGATGACACCCATCCCCTCCCCGGCGAGGCAACGTAATCACTGTGATTGAACATCAAATGGCGCCCAAACCAGTCGCAATCCAAGCCCATCACTTCGCTTGTTCATGTCAGCGTAACCTCTTGCACCAGATCGCGTAGAATCGCTCTCGGAGAACCATGTACCACCACGGACAACATGCTTTGAGCACGAATCGACACGATGAGGCAATTGGTTTCTGGCTTCCTGATAGTCGGGCACCCAATGGTCAGCACACCATTCATTCACCAAACCGTACATGTCATAGATGCCCCATGGGTTGCTTTTTTTCAATCCGACTTCACGGGTGTGTCCGCCAGAATTGCCAGCATGCCAACCGTGGTGGTCAAGTTCAGCATCCTGATTGCCAAACCACCAACGAGACGAGGAGTTCGCCCTCGCCACAAATTCCCATTCTGATTCGCTCGGAAGACGCCAATGACCTTTCAGCCCCATGCGAGTCATATCTTGTTCGGCAAGGTTCAGGCGTCGTAAAAATTCAGTTACATCCTCCAAATTTACGCATTCGACCGGACGCAACCCTGAACTCCACCCCTGCTGAAATTTTGAAGGATTTGTACCCATGACCGAAGCCCAGTGAAGTTGAGTCACCGGTCGTTCTCCGAAAAAAATAGGCTCACGGATAGACACGTGATGAGCAGGCATTTCGTTGGGTCTGCCGAACGGTGATGCGGAACCCATCGTGAAGGAACCCGGTTCAATGAGTCGGTAGGTTGAACCGAATTGGTCCTCAAAAAAAGGACGTTGTTCGGAAGCGCTCACCATGCTCAAACACTCAATTTCTTGCTGGTTTCAATCACCGAATGAACAAGGGACTCAAGGCGATCATGAAGATCGCCGTCGACCAATTGACCCTGATCGTCAAAGGCTTCTTTCACATGACCAATAGCCAGTTGTTCTGGAACAGGCCAAGCATGCAACCAGCGGAGGGCAATACGCATGTGGTTGAGGGTGTTGGCATTCGTCACGCCGCCGAGGGTTGACATTAAGCCAACGACCTTGCCGCCGATGTGTTTGTCATACATCCAATCAAGTGTGTTCTTCATGACGCCCGACATCGTTCCATGGTATTCAGGAGAACACATGAGAACAGCATCGGCGTTGCTGATGAGTGTTTGGAACTCGTTGACATTCGGATGTTCCCAACAACCCTCCTCCCCAACGAGCGGGAGTGGCTTTTCGGAGAGGTCCCAAAATGTCACATCACTGCCCTGTGAAGCCGCGATGTCAAGAGCAAGATTGACGAGCATGCCTGATTTGGACGTCTTCCGATATTCTCCTGCTAATCCTACGATGTTCATGGTGACCAACGTAACTGTGCAGGTCGGTCAAGTCTTTGAATGTAGGCGTTGAACGATGAACCAACAATAAGCAAGACTTATTCATGCTCCAAACATGCGGAAGGTCGGTGATGGATGCATGACAGAAGGCGAGGAAGCGGGTGACCACGCATCCCACGGACACGAGCCGGAAGATATTGCTCTGGAAACAGTGAACGAGGCGATTCAAGCCGTGGCGAACGACGATACGCCAACGATGACAAACACCCCCCCTCAACCACCTGCGAATCTCATTCCAGAAATCGAAGACGTCGACGACCCGGAGGAAATGGTCGAAGTATTGCTTACGGTAGGCGAGGAGCGATCACGAAGAAACGACGTGAAAGGGGCTCTTGCAGCGTTCAACAAAGCCATTTCGATCGACCCCTCGTGCGACATGGCATGGTTCAATCGTGGTGTTCTTCTCGAAGCCCAACAGGACGCTCGTGGTGCCCGGCAGTCGTTCCAAATTTGCTTGGATTTGAATGACCAACACGCTCCAGCCACGGCCAACATGGCGATATTGCTCGAACGTATTGGGGATTTGGAAGGTGCGTATGACACGGCCCAGCGAGCTCTTGGCTTCTTTCCTGGCCATCCTGCATTGGTTGAACTCATGGCGCGTTGCAAAGACAGTGGGCTATCGTTCACGATTCAATCCATGGAGCCGGTGAAAACCGATCGCCAAGAGGTCGACATGAACTCAGTCGAGGACGTCGCACGAGATGCAGGGATTTCAAATCCTCAGGAATTGTTGCAAGAGGCCGTTCATCATGACCACGATGGTGACGGGCGTTTGAGCGAAGAAGAATTGCAGAGTGCAGCCGACGTTGTCGTGGCACAACACGAAGTGGTGAAGGAAATTGAAGCACTCCAACCTGAACCCGTCGCTCAAGAAGTTATCGCAGACCCCCCTCAGAGCATCGACCTCGATGCTCTGGTGGAGGAAGCCACCGACCTCATCAAAGCAGGCGACCCAAAACAAGCATTAGCCTTGCTGAAACCTCACCTCAAAACCATCGGAGCACGACATGCTGGTGCTTGGCGCATCGCTGGCGGGGCGATGGCTCGCCTGAATCAAGATACCTTCGCCATTGCTGCTATCACTCATGCACAAAATTTGGAACCTGAACATGCTTCGGGTTGGTTCAACCTCGGCTCAATTCAACAGCGTAACAACATGGTCAACGAAGCACTTTCGTCCTATCAAAGCGCCTTGTCGTCTGACCCAACCTACACGAAAGCCGCCGAGAAGATGGTGATGCTGTCGCAATCTGAAGGTCGATTGGAGGTGTACATCGAAGCAGGACGTCAGTTGTTTGAACAAGTCAACGACCATGAAGAGCGTCCGCGTTACATCTCAACCCTCCTACAACTTGCACAGGGTGAGAGTGATGTCTTGGACAATGTCGGTGGTTTGCCCCCTTCGTTACCCGCAGGCCCTGAAATGGCGCGCCTTGCTCTCACGTTGATAGGTGAAGAAACAACGCCACAACGTGCATTGGCCTTGTCACTCTCACTCCAACACAGCGACGCTGTCATGGCTTGGAAGAGTCTTATTCAACAAGAGTCGGAGAACCCATCTCATTGGACGGGCCTTGCACGGGCATTGGAACAAGCCGGCGATCTCGTGACTGCTGAGAAATGCCACGCCAAGGCGGCCAGTATGAATGGCCATTCCGGTAGGTCATCGGAGGTCGTTGCACATGAAGCGACCCCGACGTTGACCGAGGAACCTTCGCCGACCGAATCCGAAAGTTCCAGTCCTCCAGAAATGAACATGGAAAGCCTCGATTCGGAATATTCGTCCTTCCCGACCGACGGCTCCGTGATTGAGTACGAACCGACCTCTTCGTTGGAAACGACGGTTGAGTTGGGGGGAGGTATCGATGAAACGGTAGCGAACCAGCCACCCTCTCCTGCGGCCAATGAACTGCTGCTGACTCCTGAAACGATCCCCCAACCCAGTCAACCCTCGGTTGCTTCACCAGAGGTTGACCTCGCCAAGGCAGCCTTGGATATCGCCCAGCAATCCACGTCAAACATGCCTCAAAGCACCGCCTCGAGTGCAGTATCTAACCAAGACGTGGCATGGTTCAACCAAGGCGTGAAATTGATTGAAGAAAACAAATACAGAGAAGCACTGTCGTGCTTTGACAAGGCCCTACAAGCCTTTGCAGGGGATGATTCAATGATCATTCGAATCCTCAACAACCGTGGAAATGCGTTTTATTTCCTCGAGGAGTACCCCAAATGCGTTGAATCTTACCACCAAGCCATGTTAATTCGCCCCACGGAGGTCAAAGGTGAAACCCTCTACAACATGGGAACGGCCTATGCAGAAATGGAGCGTTACAATGACGCCATCAAGTGTTTTGAACAAGCTATGCCAAGAGGCCTCAGCGATGATGCCAAACGCCGTGCAAAGGATCAAATTCGACGTTGCAATATTCTGCAAAAGGCGCTCGATAAGAAACGTAAGAAAAAGGCATGAATGGCTTCCGTTCAAGTCAAGTTCAAAAACGGTGGCAGATAGGCTACCACATGGACTGCGGAACCTGTGAAAGCGCCTCACCGTTGCAGATGCACGCCCCTGAAGTGGTGGACGTGACATTAACCATGACCGAGAAGGCATCGGCGATGCTTGAAGATGCCTTTGGAGATGACCGCAGTCATGCCTTGCTCGTTGGTGTGTTGAGCGGGGGTTGTTCAGGTTACATGTATGACTTGCAAATCGTTGAGCACACCGATACACCCTGCCAAGAACTATCGGTCAACGGTTTTCGTGTACTCGTCCCCTTGGCATCCAGCCACCTGCTCAACGGAATAGAAATCGATTATGTAGATCGCTTGATGGGCGGGGGATTCAAAATCAACAACCCAAATGCGAGTTCATCGTGTGGTTGTGGCGAATCCTTTGCTTGAGGGCTTTGCGTGGGGATGCACAAACATCCTGCATCAATTCTGCTTTTGCAGGGTTCCGATGTACTTCCATTTCTCGACGGCCTCTCAACCAACCGTGTTGACGGTCCTTGCACAACCGTTTTCACGAACCAACATGCCAAAATCATCGACGTTTGCGACGTTATTCCGAACGACAATGGCGTGGCTTTGATTGGGTACGAAGCGAACAAAACACAACTACTGGCGCACCTCACATCAAAAATCCTCGGCCAATCCATCACGATTCGAGACATCTCTATGTTGAACGATGTCTTTCTGAGTGATGAAAAGCGTCTTGAAATGGATGTTGCCACCGTCCACGACAGTTTCTTCGGCACGATGTATGTCGTGCCCAAAGCACACGAATGGACGCCAACATGGACTCTTGAAGAATGGAACAATTACAGGGTTGAGCGCTTCTTACCTTACCACGGATACGAGATCACGCAAGATCGACACCCTCTTGCGTGCGGACTCGAATCTCTAGTTCACACCAACAAGGGATGCTATGTGGGTCAGGAGATCATCACACGTATGCGAAGCCGCGGACGACAGGGGCATAAACTCGCTCGAAAACAAAACCCCGTCGAAGGCGCAACCACGGTGGGGCAAACGCAGAGTTTGATTGTGGTTCGGACTCAGTAACCAAGCACGTCAGCGAGTTGTTGCTTGTAGAAGTTCCCCGAGGACTGAAGCGACGAGAGTTCATTTTCAGTTAATTCCAACTCAAAGATCTTCTCAACGCCGTTAGCGCCAACAATGCAAGGAACGCCGATGTAGACATCTTTCAAGCCGTATTCTCCGTTCAAGAGGCATGAAGCCGGAATCAATCGGCGTCGGTCGTTCAAAACCGATTCAGCCATGATGGCTGCCGCTGACCCTGGGGCATAGAAAGCAGAACCTTTCTCGAGGAGTTTGACAATTTCGCCTCCGCCGCTGGCAGTACGTGCGCTGATGGCGTCAATGCGTTCTTCGCTGATCAATTGAGTGATGGGAATTCCGCCCACGGTGGTGTATCTCGGGAGAGGGACCATGGTGTCACCGTGACCTCCAAGGACCATCGGCGAAACATCCTCCTCTGCGCAATTGAGTTCAAGAGCGATGAAGTGAGCCATTCTCGCACTATCCAGTACGCCAGCTTGACCAATCACCCGTTGAGGTGGGAACCCTGTGGTTTTCTGCATGTGATACGTCATCAAATCGAGGGGGTTGGTGACCATGATGATAACGCAATCTGGAGCATGTTGTTTGATGCCTTCCCCAACCTGTGTGACGATGTCGGCATTTTTACCGATCAAATCCTCACGGGTCATCCCCGGCATACGCGGAAAGCCAGAGGTCACGACCACGACATCGCTGCCGGATATGTCGGCGTAGTCAGCCGTGCCAGTGATCGTACCGTTGTAATTGAGAATGTTGGAATTTTGCGACAAATCCAATGCTTTTCCCTTCGCAAAGCCCTCGAAAATGTCGAGGAGGACGATGTCAGCGACCTTCATCTGTGCCAAAACAAATGCACACGTGGCTCCAACATTTCCTGCACCAATCACTGAAATTTTTCGTCGTCCGTTCGCCATGGTTCTTCCCGAGTTGGCCGTAATGAACACAGTCCATAAGGGCAGTGGTGAACGATGCTTGGGATGGAAGTGGCAACAGGTTGGCAACACCACCTCAGAGGTTCCTATCGTCGCATCTAAAAACCTCCTTTCGGTGGCCGAGTTGTCCCACTCGCTCGGGACAGACACAGGTGTTGGTATGAAACTAGGCGTCCTCAAAGAACCCGAAGACGAGTCAAGGGTAAGCATCGTCCCATCGAGTTTGAAAAAACTCATGAAGGCAGGGTTTGAAGTTCTTGTCGAATCGGGGGCCGGTGTACGAGCGAACTATTCCGACGCTGAATACGAGGCTGCTGGCGCTACAATCGTTGACCGCAAGGCTGCCATGGCGTGCGAAAACGTCGTTACCGTTCGGTTTCCCGGCGTTGACGGAATCTCGGCAGGGTCCAACCTTGCCTGTGTTTCCGACCCATTCCGGCACCCCCACCACGTGAAGGATTGCATGGAAGCCAAGGTCAATCTGCTTTCCATGGACATGATTCCTCGTCGATTGTCACGGGCTCAATCCATGGACGTAAACTCCAGTCAGGACAATTTGGCCGGTTACAAGGCCGTGTTGCTGGGAGCTGCTCATGTTCCAAAAGGCATCCCCATGATGACGACCTCTGCGGGTACGATTCGGCCCGCCAAAGTGGTGATCATGGGCAGCGGCGTCGCTGGCCTCCAAGCCATAGCAACCGCCAAGCGGTTGGGCGCAGTGGTCTATGCCTCGGATGTTCGTAGATCAGCGGCAGAGCAAATTGAATCCGTTGGTGGCCGCTTCATTGAAGTTGAAGGCATGGATGACTTTGAAGACGAATCAGGATATGCCAAACCACTTACTCCAGAGTTCATTCAAAAGGTCAACGACACTGTTTGCTCCGTAGCATCTGATGCGGACATCATCGTTACCACCGCTCGTATTTTCGGCCGGCCTGCGCCCATCACCGTGCCTTCGTCGGCAGTTGCTGCATTCAAATCCGGTGCCGTGGTTGTTGACATGAACGCCGATGTTGGAGGAAACTGCGAGGACACCGTGCCCGGTGAAATCATCACGACCGATAACGGAGTCATCATCGTCGGAACATCCAACCTCCCGGGCACACTCGCCAACACATCGAGCATGCTGTATTCCAACAACCTCACGACATTCTTCACCTCGTTGGTCAAAGACGGGAGTGTTGTCCTCGGCGAGGACGACGACATCTTGGTCGGCGCACCGGAAGGTTCTGACTTCTATGTTGGCGGCATGGGCGGTGTGCTCATCTGCAAGGATGGGGCGATGCATCCGAAGCAAACACGCCTTGCGGAGGTGGTTCAATGATCACCGAAGCGTCGCTCATCGCCGACCTGACCTTGTTCATGCTCGCCATTTTCCTTGGCTTCGAATTGATCACCAAAGTACCGGCAACGCTGCACACGCCGCTGATGAGCGGCGCCAACGCAATCTCAGGCATCAGCGTCGTTGGGGCCTTGCTGGGGGCCAATGTCGCCTACAACGGTGGCGACACCCTTGTTTCAGGGCTACTTGCCTTCGTAGCCTTGGTGTTGGCCATGATCAATGTGGTTGGCGGATTTGCCGTAACAAATCGCATGCTCAACATGATTGCAGGAAAAGGGAGGAGGGATTGAAATGGAAGCCTGGATTCCTCTTGGGTACCTGCTTTCAGCAGCCCTCTTTATTTTCGGTCTGAAGAAACTCGGCCACCCACGAACCGCTCCGCGTGGAAACCAATACGGAGCCATGGGTATGTTGGTAGCGGTGCTCACGACCGTCGTGGACATGCAGGTTTCAACCACTGGCGGCATGAATGTGCCACTTATTGTCGCGGGCCTCGTTATCGGTTCGCTCATCGGACTGGTCATGGCCATCAAGGTAGAAATGACCGGTATGCCCGAACTCGTTGCATTGTTCAATGGGTTTGGTGGAGCAGCGTCGGCCTTGGTAGCCCTTTCTGAGACATGGAAATACATCGAGGATTCAACCTTGGCGTTACCAGAGGGATTGACCCTTCAGGTCGTCGTTGTCGCCGCTGGTCTCTCGGCTCTTGTCGGTTGGATGACACTGACCGGCTCAATTCTTGCCATGTTGAAACTCAAAGGCGGCATTAACCTGTTCGGGAAGTGGATTCGAACGCCGACATGGGGGCCAGCCTGGCTTAATCCTGTCAAAGTCCTGCTTACCTTGAGCGTTCTCGCTCTCATCGTGATGTCGATTGAAGATCCAACGAACGAAACTTACCTTTGGGCGATCATCGGCATCTCGTGCCTTTTGGGCATCGTCCTTGTGTTGCCCATCGGTGGTGCTGATATGCCCGTCGTCGTCTCCTTGCTCAATTCCCTTTCAGGCATTGCAGCAGCCTTCACGGGCTTTATCATCAGCAACCCCGTTCTCATCGTTGCAGGGTCTTTGGTTGGCGCCTCCGGCTTGATTCTGACGTTCATCATGTGCAAAGCGATGAACAGGACGTTGCCAGATGTGTTGTTCAAATCATTCGGAGGAAGCACCAAGGAAACAGTCACTCGAACGAAGGTAGGGTCCGACCCCGACGAGGTCGCCATGATGGTTGATGGCGCTCAAAAGGTCATCATTGTCCCAGGTTACGGTATGGCTGTCTCACAGTGTCAGCACCAAGTCAAGGAATTCGGCGATTTGGTAGCCGAAAAATTCGGTACCGAAGTCAAGTACGCCATTCATCCAGTTGCGGGTCGTATGCCCGGACACATGAATGTCCTCCTCGCAGAAGCCAACGTCCCCTACGAGCAGTTGATTGAAATGGACGAAATCAATCCTGAATTCCCCGAATGCGATGTTGCAGTGATCATCGGTGCGAACGACACGTGTAATCCAGCTGCTCGAACCGGTGAAGGCCCGCTTGCCGGCATGCCCATCATTGATGCCGATCAGGCTCGGACCGTGGTGATTGTCAAGCGTTCCTTGTCGGTTGGTTATGCAGGGGTTGACAACGATTTGTTCTACATGGACAAAACCATGATGTTGTTCGGCGATGGAAAGGCAATGATGACCGGTCTGAACAACGCCATTAAGGAGATATGATGTTCTTTTCAGTGTGGTCTTGAAGCAACATTCAAAGAGCGAGGACGGGTGGAAAACACAAGGTGGGTTGGTCAGTGAGGGTCACAAAAACAGCGGCGCTGATGGTGGTTTTGTCCCTGATGTTGGTCGCTCCTGCCTTGGGCAACCCCAACGGGCCACCTTGGGACAACGGCGGCAACCTCGTGATTGAAACCGGTTGCACGTGCCACGGCGGCGGTTCTCCATCCACAGAGGTGGTCGTCTCGATTTCCAATGTTCCACGGTCGTACAACACCAGCGACACCTATGAATTCACCATCAAGCTGCAACACGCATCAAACGAAGGCGGTGGATTCTTGATTTGGGATAGCGGTGCTGGCCTCCTCTCGCCTGGCGAGGGTAGCCAAGAAGTTGCTGACCAACCCGGGGCTCTCTCCCAGAGTGCACCAGGAAATGATTGGATCATTACTTGGACCGCACCTCCAGAAGACGTGGGGCCAGTGAATTTCAAACTCGTTGGAAACGCTGTGAACGGAAACGGCGTTTTCGATGAGGGCGATAAATGGAACATCCTCACCTTCACCATCGGTGCACCCGGCGATACGGCGATCTACACGAATGAAGACGTGTCCCTACGAACCATTAGTGTTGGCGATTACGATTCGCTGTTCGTTGCCGAGGAAGACCCGGAAGCTGTTGAAGCGGCTCGTCAAGAGGGTATTGCTCACGAGTTTTTCGAGAACGGTAATTTGTATTACTGGACGACCCTTTCGCTCATTATTGTTGCCGCCGTGATTCAAGGTGAGTTTTACGAACGACGGTTTGGTGGAGGGCCCACGCATTTGGACAAGCGCCTCGCTGTCCCACAAGGATTCCGACGGGGAGTCCTCGCCGCCGGTTTGGGATTGACCTTCGCTTATGTGATTGACTCGGGACAATCTTGGGGGTACGCTTTGGTGACCGGAATGCTAACTCTTTGGGCTGCATATGGCGTTTATCGAACGATTGTCCAAGCAAGGGCCCCGACGACCTACACTGACCTCGTTTGAGCGATGTACCATGTCGATCCTTTTGGAGCAGGACAGTGACACGACCCTCCAAGACCACCTCGATGAAGCCTCACTACGGACGACAATTCTGTTCATCACCGTTGCTGTGTTGACCGTTTTTTGGCTTCGTTCCATTGATGCCGTCCTTGAAACTGTTCTTGCATGGTTGCAGCCGTGCCAGGGTGCATGCCTGAACGTGTATGACCCAGCACGGTGGTCGGCCACTCGATGGTTCTCTGCCCTCTTTTTAGCTCTGTTATCATCAACTCCCCTCATTGCTCACCATCTCCTCGCTTTTTCTCGTCCGGGATTGCTCGAGGATGAATACATCGCACTCCGGCGATGGGTCATTGGGACAGGGTTGCTCTTGTTTGCAGTCAACATCTTTTTGGTAAGACAAATCCTTCCTGCCGTGTTTAAGGTAACCCACCAGCAACACATGGGCGCCAATCTTACGCCACAATATGGAGCAGTTGAACTTTTGACCATGTCCGGCTTTGTCATGTGGATGGCTTCATTGCTCCTCACAACCTATGCCCTTGTTGTTGTCCTCGGCACCATGGGCATCATCAACCAACGAACTTCATCTTGGTGGCGTTGGCGAATCCATGGCTTTAGCAGCCTGGTTCTGGTCCTTTCGATCCCGCCAAGTTTGGGCTCAATGACCCTGCCCTTTTTGGTGTTGATGACGCTGTCCCACGAGTGGATAGGTCGCGGATTTTATCGCCAAAAACCATCATCCTCCGGCCAAATTATCGACCGCTTTGATGGTGAGGGAAAGCGAAGGCGACTCACTCTATTGAATTGCTCGTGTGAGGGAGCAAACGTTCACGCTGGAGTTGGGATGACCGAAGGATTCTCAACGCACACCACCGTATCGATATGCCGAAATCGCCACGATGAACACGCCGTCTATTCCCATCTCTTGCGTGAAAGAGCCACGGATGCCGTGATCACGGGTTGCAACACCAAGGCATGTCCGCAGAGATTTACCAGCAACCTCGAACGGATGGGGGTCAACTTGCACGGACTGAACCTGATGGACCTCCAAAATCACAGAATAGGTGGTGATTCATTCTCCACCGACCTTGAACTTGGATTGCTCACACTTGGGGACCCATTTGATGAGGCGAACATCCACGAGCGACTCAACCTCATCATCACCAAGCATGGTTTGCTCCCACGGCATGTCGTCATGAGTACAGACGCCACACCATGGAGCAATTACTATCCGGAAGATTTCTTTCTCGTCAATCGGTCCACTATACTCAACCAATCGTGAAATGCAATCAAGCAGAAGCGACGAACCTTGAAACCAACCTAGCCCTACCCTACACCATGCGACGCCTGCTCACCATGGTCGCAATCGCCTTCCTCCTACTGGGGTCGGCGTGGTTCGGGCAAAACGAAGACGCTGTCAACCAATGGTTAGAACAGAGGCAGATTGTCGTTTCCTCGGAAGACCCTCCATTGTTGGGCATCCAAACTGAAGAGTCATGGCTTGTTGTCGTGGTTGATTTTGAGGCTCATCCATCAACAAACGGGTGGGGAATTGAGGAAGCTGAACGCCTCCTTGAACAAGCAGCCGTGCCTTACATCCGACAGATGACTGCAAACGAGACAATTCTCGAAATCGTCGTGTATCCAAACGTGATTCGAGCAAGCGAATCGTTGGCAGCATACGGCAGCGATGGAAGTGGAAAAGATACCGATGAAGATGGTGTATTTTTGCCAGTCCAGCTCGCTGAAGAAGTAGTTTTAGCGACCGATACAAATTGGTCCCGATTTGATTTGGATGCCGATGGATTCGTTGACCGATTCCTTATCCTTCACACCACCAAAGGTCAAGAGGAAAACCCTGCGACCCAATCAAGGATTTGGAGTCATTTCACACATTTTGACGAACCCATCGAGGTGGATGATGGCTTAGAAATCGCCCATTACACCATGGCCAGCCTTCAAACCGGATCAAGCGGCGTTGGTACGATATTGCATGAGATGCTCCATCAAATGGGTGCCGCCGACCTCTATCCAGTGCATGAATCTGGAACGACTGTGGCATCAAAGGGGCCAGGCGATTGGGACATTATGGCCAGTGGAAATTGGAACGGAGGCGGCCGTTGGCCGGCGATGCCTTCGGGCCCAACCCTTGACTTAATCGGTAGTCAACGCATCCAAACACTCGAGCTTGACTGGCCCGCAACATCCTCTCGTCCTTGTTACGGCCCTACGGTTGAAATTTCGGGTATTACGGAAGGCGGCACCGTTTACAAAGTACCCATCGGAGATACAGAGAATATTTTCATTGAAGCGAGAACCGATTTCGGTTATGACGAACGTTTGCCGGGTCACGGAATCCTGGTTTCGTATCAAGATTTGAGTGCAGGCAACATCAAAGAGAATGAATTGAACACAAATCCAAATCGTCCATGGATGTATGTTGTTGAGGCTGATGGCAATCGCGACTTGATGCAAGGAAGCAACCAAGGTGAGCAAGGCGATCTTTTTGGTCACAACACCACGTTTGGACGGCAGGGCATTCAAATTCGAACTCATGATGGTTTGCTCGTGCCATGGATGGCAAACGTGAGCATGGACAATGCATCGTTCAACATTAATTTCGTCGCAGAAGATTGCAGTCCCCAAACATCCCTCGACTTACCTGACCACGGAGCTACGGTCCTTGTGGGAGAGGCGATTCCTCTGTCAATCTCACCTTCAACGACCACATGCACACCTCTCTTGCAATCATCCGACGGACGTGAAGTGGTGATTGAGCAGGCGGATTCCACCGAAGCAGCCATTCATGTTCTGGGTACCGCAACACCAAATTCCGTGGTCCACTTAACGGGCACAATTACGTGTGACGGGGATGTGTTTGACCTCAATTATCAATTTCGAATCATGAACCGCGTCCCGATAGAATCTCGTTTCTCCTCAATGATTCACCCCGTAGAGGAAGGGACGTTGGAGGTCCCCCTCTCAACCATAGGTTCGGGGAGTCAACGATTCAACGTTGTTCTTGATGGACCGCTCGAACGCATTGCGCAAGGCCCGAGTGATGTCATTGTTTCTTCCAACACAACCGAGGTGGAACTCAGCATCAACCCTGCGGGATTATTGCAGGAGAACATGATGGTCTACGGAACCGTCGTACTTTCGACGGCCGAAGGGGAGGCATGGGCCATTGATGTCTCCTTGCAAGCAACCTCAGCCTCATCCTCAGCATTCGCTCAACTTACCCAACCGAACCTCATCCTGGCAACGATGTTGGCTTTGATGGCGCTTTCCCTCGCAGGAGGCCTTCTCCGTCAGCGAACAACGCCTCCATCCATCGACGAAAAGCCAACATCATCATTTGATGTAATGGCGCACTCTCCGTTGGAAGTGGACCGGCATGATCCATGGGGCCGGCCAATTGACGAAGATCAGCCCGTTCGATGAATACGGAGGTATACGATTCTCTCATTCAGTGGGATTGCACACAACCATTGTTTGTTCACGCCCTCGGCTAATCTCACGGCCAGGCATACTTCCTCCCAGTTGGACGGAGCCTGTTCAGTAGGCTGGACGAGCCATGGAGCATGTTCAATTTCAACATCGGTTGCATAGGCTCGCCATCGGCACCCATACTTGAATCCGGGACGCAAGATCAAACCTCGCTGTACTAAGTCTGCAAAAATCAGTGTGTTGTCACCTTGACCCGAGCCCTGGAGGTAACTAACCTCTTCATGACGCAAATAACGTCCTGAAAAATGTTCGACGCCGAACGAAGGCAACGGCCAATATTCGTTTTCCTGCGAAAGGAAACAACCGTCATCCATCGAAACACTCTGGTTGAGCGATTGGCGAATATTCGCTTGTTCATCACTTGTCAGGGACTCAATCGTCATTTGGTCACCGCTAGGGGACTCAACGGAAAGCCGGTAAACGGTGGCATCAAACTCATCGTCAATGACGCACAATTCTGCAATATGTTCGTGGTTGGTCACGGATTCAACCCATTCCATGAGTTCGATCCAATGAACAGGATCCCTCGCATGTTGGACTCGGACTTGGCTATACCCCGGATGTTTCATCCAATTCACAGCACGCTCCCAGCGGATGGCCCATGTCTGTTCGGAAAGCGAAGGAAATCGTTCTGAGACCTGTACGGCTGGCACCACTCGCTCCCCACCATTTCGCATCACGTCCATGGCGATGATACGCTGAGGAAAACGAGGTTCAATCGAACATTGGTGTGAAAACCATGCGTCACCTGATGGCAACGGAACATGGCGGTACCAATGAGCAAACATGACTTCCTCGGCAGTTAACACGATTCCCCCATCCGTTGTGGGTTTGCCCAATGCGCTCTTTTGATGAAGGCGAGACGCCAAGGGGGATGGAAGGTACCACCCTTCTTCGTGAGCGATCGGCGAGAGATGTGGCGTAGATGGTGGAGCGTTTGCAGACAAACTCGATTCGAGTGGACGTTTGGTTCGTTCACGGGGTGCATACCGCCGTGGCCGTCCTGTCATGGCTGGTCCAACCTGTGCAACCATTTCATCCCGTCGCCCACCGATTGGCCTATGTGCTATCACTTCTTCCAACGCAATAAGGGATGAGCGCATGGTCGATGGGTACCTTGGAACGCTCACCACTGAAGAGCGGACCCTTCTCCACTTGTGGAACCAACAACTCCCCGCTGGTGGTTGGGATGCACCATCCAGTCTCACGCAGGCTGGCATTTCTGCTGCCGTTCATGTTCAGCGAAAACATATCCCACGCACGTTGAAGCGAATGGAAAGCAACGGGCTCCTCCATGTCACGCAACGACATATTCCCGGGGGCAAACAGCGAAAACGCGTCTACAGTTTAACCGAAGAAGGCACCAAGGCTGCCAATGAATTGAGAGAACGAGTGTTGAATCTGCAGGTGACTCACGACGGCCAGCAACGAGCATTGCACCAATTTTGGCGCTCCCCTCAACCCATGCTCGACCTGCTCTCCCACCTTGATGACGGCCTTGAGTTTCACGAAGCCCCATTGGTATCTCCCGTATCAAATCCAGAGGGTAAGGCCTCGATCGATGCCCAACACGGCGAGGAACTTGTGCGCCGAATGTTCGCTCGTGCTTGGGAGGATGGGAAAATCACCAAAGACGAACAATCACTCCTCAACGAAGTGGTTGAATTTTTGGGAATACATCCTGAACGAGCTCGCCGCTTGTCCAATGAGGCCCGAAAATCCCTGAAAATCCCTCCTCCTGAAGAGGTCTACTACGACATGATTCTCCAAGCGTTGGATGACGGTGAAATCATGCAGGATGAAATTGATTTACTCGACACATTCCGAGTCGCTTTTGGCATCGACCAAGTCACGCACAACGCCCTCCTGAAGCGAGCACGCGACCAACCCAGTGTTAGCGAGCACTACGAAACCTATGCTGCTGCTGCTCGGACGGCATGGCAGGACAAAGTCATCACCGCAGACGAACACGCCATTCTGAAAACGCTTCGTGAACAATTGGGCGTCACCGATGCCGAGCACGAACACATCATGCGGGAATTGAAGCAATTGGATGGGAGGTAATCGAATGGGAATGACCGATGAGGAAGCAACGCTTCACGATACGCTTTCAGAACTTAAGCAACATTTGCGATCCAATGAAGCATCGAAGGTGGTGCTCATTGGCGATGTAATGATGGATTGCTACATCCATGGATACGCCAACAATCTCAATTCACGAGCGCCCGTTCCTGTCCTTCGGGAAACCTCTCGGGAGGAAGATGTCGGAGCTGCTGCCCACGTGGCAAGGGGCTTGAAATCAATGGGCTTGGATGCCCATTTGTTTGGCGTTGTTGGTGACGATGCACCTGGATTAAGCATCATTGAGGCGCTGGAAACCGAAGGCGTAAGCACGGCGGGAATTGCGATTGTTGATGACCGTGTCACGACCGTCAAAACTCGCATGCTGGCATCAAGGGAGAGTTTGATTCGAGAAGAGCAACTCCTTCTTCGGTGGGATATCGAGGAGGATGCCCCTGTTCCCGAAGAAGCATCGGAAGAATTGTACCAGCAGGCCATTGCAGAATTGAACGGGGCATCTGCCCTCATCGCCTCTGATTACGGTCAAGGCGTCATTACGGACCAAGGTGCAGAGCGCCTGTTCGCAGCAGCAAAACAAGCGAATGTTCCCGTCATTGCCGATCCTAAATTAACAGGCCTCCATCGTACCGAGGGAGTCGATTGGATTTTATTCCAACAGCAGGGACTCGAGTTGATGCGTCGTCGCGTCGGCGCCTCAACCGGTGCTGAAGCGGCAGAGAAATTGATTCAGCAGTACAACTGGAAGCACTTGGTGGTACTCAGCGGTGAGGCAGGTGTCACCATATACTCCGCAGATACGGAAACCGTTCATGCACCTTGTAGTCTGGTGGATTTACGGCAGATGATCGGACTCATTGATGCCGCAGCCGTGGCCATCGCCTTTGCTCTTTCACGCGGGTTGGATATTGGCGACACGGCGCTTCTTGCGAACGCCGCCTGTGAATGCATTCTGGGAGCCGAGCAAACCGATGCATTTGTACTCAACAGAGAAGAAATGATTCATCGAATTGGCGAACACGTATGGAATTTGCAAGTGTCCAAACGGTGAGGTGCTGATGTGAGTTCGTGGCTCTGGCCAACCACCGCCGACGTTGGTATGCGTGTGTTTGGACATGGGCTTGCTCACCTCTTTGAAGACGCAGCTTACGGGATGATGTCCTACCTCATGAGCGAACAGGGCCTTCTCTCGGCGCAATCTGTTATCCGAACTTCGGGAGAATGGAACGTCCGGCCCCAACACGGCGGCAAAGGTATCGAAGCGTTGTACCTCGCATGGTTGGATGAAATACTCTACCGTGCTGAAGTTCGACAGGAATGGTTGGTCGAGTGTCAAGTGCGTGTCACCGATGGCGCTGAGGGATGGGAGGTCAATGCCCAGGTCTCTTGGGTTGATGCTCAGAAAATCGAGCGGGAAGTGGAAATCAAAGCGGTCACCACGCACCGACTGGTTGTGCGTCAGGTCGAGGCCGGACAAACCGTACAGAGTGAATGGAACGAAGTCCCTGTGTTTGAGGGACCTGGCTGGTACGCTGACGTCGTGTTCGATATATGAGGTGGGAGAGCCAAGGGTGGACGTGCGCTCCACGAGGTCGAATCCGCAAGCATCCTCCATCCCGGATCCCCACAGCACCCATGGCCCCAGGTAGGGCTGCTCCGTTCCCGGCCTGACCTAGTCCCCCGGTTATCCAATTCCCGTTTCCTTCCGGAGACGGTTCATGACACCCGAGTCATGTGGGGGCGAGACATCAACGTCCGCCTACGGGAACCACGAGACCGCTTTCGCCGCCCCAAGGCGTTCAGTCCACCATAACGACGCTTTGTGGTACAGGGTACGCCGAGCTCCCCACCTATCCCGTGAGACCCTCATGGTTCGGCCTATATCAATTCAACGAATGCATTGACTACTCGGAATTGTTGTCAGCCTCGTATTTTGATGGGCACGATGTTTTGATGATGTCGGCCTCAAGAACATAGACATCGTTGCTCAAGATCAAACGCCCCTCTGCATAGACCGTTCGATTGTCATCCAACCCATTGGCGACCGACGCATCAACAAAATTTACCAGTACTGAAGTGGTTTGACCCTCGAGTACGAAGGTCATGCTTCCGTTGTCGATGGTCCCATCGCGGACTTCGCCACGAACGGCCACCTCTTGGCCGACGAAGTTACTTGGTTCATTCATGATTTCATCAACGGTGGTGGTGGGCACTGGGGATTGCACCAATAATGTAGCAAGAAGCCCAAGGGTCAACACCGCACCGAGCACGAGGACCCGAGTTCGTCGTGCCCACATGGCATTCCCACCGATTGGTCTCTTAACAACCCTCTTCATTGACGGCTTTTCCGACTGCCTCTTGAATGGTGGAAAAGCCGCTATCCGACAATCGCTGCTCTAGACCTTTCACGATGGATTTGCAAAGCGAAGGGCCTTTAAACACAAAACCACTGTAGGCCTGTAAAAGAGTGGCACCTGCGAGGATTTTCTGCCAGGCTATGTCCGCAGAATCGATACCTCCCACGCCAACGATGGGCCAATCTGGACCAACCATTCGTCGTATTTCACCAATCATCTCGGTCGAACGTTGGGCCAACGGCCGGCCACTTAATCCCCCTGTTTGGTCAAAAACACGCTGATCAGAAGCGATAGATGTTGAGGGGCGTTCAACGGTTGTGTTGCAGACCACAATACCGTTCGCTCCATGCTTGTGAGATGTTTCTACAACATGCCGAAGTTGTTCAGACGTAAGATCTGGAGCGATTTTTACGAGAAGGGGCTTTGATGGAGTATGTGTCAATTCGCTTTGCTTTTCGTTGACACCATGGCAAGCGGCAAGGATGCGAATCAAACCATCATCGTTTTGCAAGTCCCGTAAATGAGGTGTGTTCGGAGAAGAAACGTTGATGACGAACACGTCGGTATAGGCCCACAAACGCTCCATGGTGGTGGCATAGTCCATTGGAGCATCGTCGAGCGACGTTAGTTTTGATTTCCCGAGGTTCACCCAAAGGGGAATGGGTGGGCGCCCGTATCGTTTGAAATACCGATCAAGCCGAACAGCGACAGCTTCGCTACCACCGTTGTTGAACCCCATTCTGTTCACCAGTGCTTGCGCTTTATCGGCCCTGAACATCCTTGGACGAGGATTTCCATCTTGACTCAGCATCGTCACGCCACCGATTTCAATGAACGATAATCCTAGGCACGGCCAACCCCGTATGGCCTCTGCATTTTTGTCCATGCCGGCGGCCAACCCGAAGGGGTGTTTGTAGGAGGTCCCAAACATCTCAACCCTTAGGTTCGACGCCGGTGAATACATCCAACGCAGCATTGTTCGTCCCACGGGGTTTGATGACACCCAACGCAAACCTCGCAACGTTCTACGGTGGGCCCTTTCGGAATCCATCAAACGCAAAAGAGGACGGACAAGGATGCGGTAACCTCTGCCCATAGAGCGCACTCCGCCGAGCCATCCTTCAAGACTTACGGCGTTTTGCGATGTTTGATGCGAATCTCTGACCCGCTTTGGCCTGCGGTTCGCGAGGTAGCGAGAATGCTGTTGCGTGAAGAGGACGTGGTGGTACGAGCACCTGCAGAATACAAGCCCTCCTTCGACCAATTATGTTTGCACATGGCAGATTGCATGCCTGCTCGGACAACCTTTCCAATTTTACACGAACATCCGGATGAAGTGGTGACAATCGAGTCGACAACGTCATTTTTGTTCGCCCAATGTGGTGGCCTGGCCCCCTCCCTTGACGTGATTTGGCTACCCGGTGATTCTGCGGCCTCTTGGGGAGCAATCCACGACATGTGCGTAGAATTGTTGGACGCAGGTTATCCAGGATGCATCGGTTGTGTTGGCTCGCCCGACGAACCCCCGTGGAATGAAACGGAACACCGAAAACGAGTTTCAAACCGTTGAGTAGCACTTCATGAAATGGGACATTTCATGCGTGTGCAAGGCTCCATTGCCAAGATGAAGGAGGGTTCAAGTATGGTCGGCATCGGCCCTTGCTCATATGTCCATCGTCATCATCGCTGAGAAACCGAGCGTGGCGGAAGACTTGGCTGGCGTTCTTGGTGTCGGAAAAAAACACGACACACATTGGGAAAGCGATGATATCATCATCACATGGGCTGTTGGCCATTTGCTTGAATTGAAAATGATGGACGATTACGATGAAGTGTTCAAAAATTGGTTCAAATCAATGGATTTGTTACCGTTTGTGCCCAAGGAATTTGAATACAAAGCCAAAGGAGGACGAAACAAAAAACAACTCACCGCTGTGACAAAACTCATCCGAGACAAAAAAGTCACTGAAATTATCAACGCTTGCGATGCGGCACGAGAAGGCGAATTGATCTTCCGAACGATTGTACAACACGCAAAAATCTCGACACCGACAACGAGGATGTGGATGCAATCCATGACCTACGATGCATTGCTTGAAGCCTTTGAACAACGAAAAAGCTCTGATGACTACCGTTTCCTTTCTGACGCTGCCTATGCTCGCTCACACGCCGATTGGATCATCGGCATGAACGGCTCACGGATAGCAAATCGATACCTTCCGAAGAAACGAAATGAGAAGGCGCCAAATTCACTTGGGCGAGTTCAAACCGCCACCTTGGCAATGGTGGTTGACCATGAAATCGAGGTGCTGTCTCACATTCCCGTGCCGTTTTGGCAACTCCAAGCCACCTTTCAGGCTGGCAAGGCAAAGTGGACCGCACGCTGGGAGCGTATCGATCACAAGGACGACCCAGACCGCCCCGAGTACAAAGCACATCGAATCACGGATGCGAGTGAAAAAGAAACGATTGAAACCATACTAAAGGGGAATCCTTCCTTCACAACCCAGGAGCATCATCGCACAAAAACAGAACAACCTCCATTAAACTTTGACCTGACAACCCTGCAAAAACGCGCCAACGGGTTGTGGTCTTGGTCGGCTCGGCGGACATTGGGGGTTGCCCAAGACTTGTATGACAAATTCAAACTCACCACCTATCCCCGAACCGATTCAAAGTACCTCCCAGAGGACATGCATGAAACAGTGGCAAAAACACTCAAGCAACTCGCCACTCAAGCAGATTACACCGAACATGCATCACGTTTACAAAGCGATGGCCTGTCAAATGCCGGACGAAATTTCAACGACAGCAAAGTCTCTGACCACTACGCCATCGTTCCAACAGGACAACTACCGCCCAAGAATTTTGGCGGCGACCATGCCAAGCTCTACGATATGATCGTCCGAAATTTCCTCGCCTCTTGGCACCCACCCTCCGAATGGCGCGTTGAAAAGCGGGTGAGCGAAGCATCCGGGCTTCAATTTGTGAAAGAAGTCGAGCGACTTGAAACAGCAGGATGGCGAGCCGTCGTTCCCAAAAACGATTCAACGCCCGAAGGCTGGGGCGAACTCCCAAGCAATCCCTGTAACACGATGCTGGATACCCATGAATTCACTGAAGAGAAATCCAAACCGAAAAACCGACTCAAAGAAGCAAGCCTGCTGCAACTCATGGAGCGGGCAGGCAAGCAAATCGATGATGATGAATTGGCGGAAGCCATGAAAGACAAGGGCCTTGGCACGCCAGCCACACGAGCTGATACCATCGAAAAACTGCTGACCCGCAACTACATCCGACGCTCGCGCAACGGGACGATCAGTGCTACTCCACACGGCATTCGAATGATTGATGTCCTGCGCCGGATCCCTGTGGAATGGATTACTTCGGCTGAATTGACGGGGGAAATGGAAGCGTCGTTGTTGGCCGTGCAGCGAGGCTCGGAGAACGTTGAGCACTACATGGAAAAGGTGGTTGAACAAACCACTGAGATGGTCGAGCGAATCCGAAATCATGACCGAAGCGGGTTGTACAAAAACGAACCATCTTTGGGGGCCTGCCCTGCATGCGGAGGTGGAGTGTATGAGAACACACTCTCGTATCAGTGCGAAAAGAATGAAGGGCGCGACAAAGGATGCTCGTTCGTTTTTTGGAAGGATACATCCGGTCGATGGTTTGACCGAGTGACGGCCTCGAGATTGATTCAAGACGGGACGATCACCGACCTTCATGGATTCTTTTCCCAGGCAGGTGAAGGGTACGAACAATCCGTCAACATCGGAAACGACGGCCGGGTGGCTTCAAGCAGTCAAGCAAGTGCAGAATTATCATCGGATGACGAGGAGTTGTGTACCTGTCCAGTGTGTGACCAAGGTGCCATTCGGGTCACAGCAACCCAATACGTCTGTGACAACGATGCGTGTACCTTCAGGGGTATGCAGAACGTCATGTGCCAGCGACCGGTGACACCTGACGAAGCAAAGGACATTTTTGTTAATGGAAAATCCGCTTTGCTTGAAAACTTCACATCCAAACGTAATCGTCCATTCAGTGCTTTTTTGGTCCTCAACAACAACCGTGTTTCCTTTGATTTCCCCCCACGGGATGCCGCAGCCGATGCCAAACGCTTCCCCGTTGAACCCGGCGTTGTTGGCGTTTGTCCAACACATCAAGCCAACATCATCGAGACTGAAACCCATTACACCGTGGAAGATTCGACCAGTGGATGTAAAATTCATCTTGAGCGAACAGTTTCCAAACGCGATATCAGCCGAGAAGAAGCTAAAACGCTAATTGAACATCGTAAACTGGGTCCATTCGATGATTTCCTTTCTAAGAAAACAGGCAATCCGTTTGCAGCAGAGTTGTATTTCAAGAAAAACGAATCCATTGGATATACATTTGCAAAACGCTCGTAATTCGGCGAACATAAAGCAACATTCAAACACGTGCGGCACGGCCAAGTAACATGGATGACGTGGATGTAGTCATCGTCGGGGCTGGACCCGTTGGTGGCAGGGCCGCCACGCTTCTTGCCCAACGTGGACTATCCGTGCTCATGCTTGAAGAACACCAAGAAATCGGGCGCCCATTCCAATGCGCTGGTCTCGTGACGCCTTCGGCCATGGATGCCGTTGGACTGTATGATACCGTACTCGAGGAGGTTGACGGGGCTCTAATTCACGGGCCAAGTGGCACATTGGTTCCTGTTGGCACCGAGGGAACACTCCGAACGTACGTTGTTTGCCGTAAAAAATTCGACCAGGCCGTTGTTTTGCAAGCCATGGAGCAGGGTTCGCACCTATGGCTTGATAGTACTCCCGTCAAGGCTGAAATTGCTGACGATGGCGTGAAGGTCACGGTCTTGAAACAGAATGAGGAAGTCGAGGTCCGCGCAAAATTACTGATTGGCGCCGACGGGGCACACAGTTGGACACGACGTGCATTTCGAATGGGCCGATGCAAGGAATTGATGATAGGATTTCAAACCGAAGTGGTCGGGTATGGAGGACGAGAACGATGGCTGGAAATGTACAGTGGAAGTGACATAGCACCAGGATTCTTTGCTTGGGTCATTCCGTCCGGCTTCGGCACCCATCGGATTGGATTATGGTCCACCGCAGAGCGCTTGAACGGCCGAAGCATTGAGTCATGCTACCATGATCTCCTTCAGCACCCACTTTGGCATGACCGATTCAAGGACATCAGTGAAGTTGCGAGGTACTGTGGCCCGGTCCCATCGGGTATGGTGAAACACCCGATCAAAAATAGAGTCATGTTGCTTGGCGACGCCGCTGGAATGGCGAAGCCCACCACAGGAGGGGGGATTGGCCCTGGTTTCCATCAAATTCAATGCATTATTGATGAACTTACCAGCGCTATTCGAAGCGATCAACTCAGTGTAAACGATCTCAAACGCATCACCGCCAAACCTTGGGCGGCCATGAAGAAAGACCAAGACCGCGCACGAACCTTGAGGAATCTCTTGGTGAGCGATTGTACCGATCGACAACTCGATCACAATTTCAAGAATTTTGCACACCCCAACACCATCCAACTCATCAATGAAATTGGTGACATTGAGCGCCCTGTTCCGTTGGGGCTGGCCCTTCTGCGAGAGGTCCCCGCCTTCCGCCCACTTGCCCTCAAAGCAGGTGTTCGATTGCTGTTTACGTGAGGGGGCGCGATGGGGACACTTGTTGAACTACACCGTATCCGGTACCCACCGTTTGAGCCTTCACGATGGAACCCTGAGGCACTCCCCGTCGCAGAACGACGCCAAATCATTGGCGAGTTGGACTCCATTGAGGAGGCTCACCGGCGTGTTGGTGAATCGGGCGTTACCTTTTCCATCGGTGATGAATCATCCTGGTTCGTTGAACGTTCATACGAATGGGATGGACAAGTGCTCATTCCACCGAATGCGTTCGCACATGTGGATGAAACACCGTTCGCCAGCGTGATCACTCGCCAGCGACAAGGGTGGTACCTGATACCAAACCCCATCCATCTCCGTGTGCGGCGATTCATCAATGCGGTTGTTATCGTTTTGCTTGGAAGTTTGATGTATCTGTTTATTTCGCCACTCCTGTTGTGGTTGGGCCTACCAGTTTACGGTCTTGAGGCCGTGCGATGGGGGCTGTTGGATTACCCGGCATTAGCCGTGGTGGTTGTACCCCTCATTTTCGCCCCACTGGCGATTCGCGTCGTGGCAAATTTGTTTGAATTGAGACGCCAAACAGCCTTCCTCAATCGTGCAATACAGCCTCCGAAGATTGAGTTTTCCCATCCACCCATCGCCGACCAACCTCTGGCTGTGAAGGTGACATTCCCCGATTGGGAGGGTGAATGGAAACATGCCGATGTGCTCTGGCGCGTTGGAGCGCTAGCACCTGCGAGAGAAGTGTTGCTTGAGTTGCTCGATCGAGCACCAGATCAACAGCCGCCTCCCGGTCTCTCGACAGAACTCCCCCACCATTGGGAAGTGGGCCTCGATGATGGCACGGCCGGAGGCGAAGATGCTCCGATGGAACGGCAAGAAGTCAAAGGTGGTCTCTTCCTACGTCCCATGCGTATCATGGCCAACGGCGGGACAAAACGATGGATGGAGGGCAAGGAACTGTCGCTGCAGCCTCCACTTCCAACGTGGCCCGGGACTACGAATACCGACCTTGTACGGGTTCATTGGGAATTCATTGTCCGTATCGAGCGGGAAAAGGGAGGGGCTTTGCTCTGGGTTGAGCCGTTGCGCGTGGGAGACCCATCAAGCACCATGTTATCGGTAAACCTTCCCGAGTTGCATGACGGTCGAAGTGAGCTCGACATGATTGAATCAACACATTGAAGGACGCCTTCAGTTAGGTTACTGCATGGACAGTCGAAAGACGATGGCGGTTGCTTTTGTCGGATTGTTGCTTCTTGCAGGGTGTCTTACCACTGAACCTACCGATGTTGAAGACGGTACAGAGCAGCCAACGACGTACAGTCTTCAAACGAATTGGGCTACCGCTCCCGAAGGCGTTACGTTGGGCGAAGAAGCCGTCTTCATCTTGATGGTCACGCTGGTGGGCGAAGGTGAATGGAGCACAGAGGTTGATGTCAGAGCCCCCAACCTTCTTCCCGTCAAGGAATTGGACGTTGAACGTATCACGGACGGTATTCGCCTGGCCTTTGTGCCAGAAACAGTTGGCGAACATATTGTATCGGTTCGCATCAACAATGCGGGAAACACCTTGCTCGAGCCAATGGTATCGCCCTTGGTCCTGACCATGTCTGTTTACGAGCCCGTTGAACAAGCACCCATCATTATGTCACCTGCACGATACATCTTGGAGGGTCCTGACGTTGTTTGGTTTGAAGGGTCGATTCAACACGCATCGCTTGAATCCTGCGAGGCGACCTATCAATCAAGCGATGGAACCCAAGGAGGGCTTCCACTCTCCGAAGAAGGGACATGGAAAATTCTCTTGGATTTTACAGAAGCGACCTCGTCACACAGCATCACAACCACAGCATCGTGTGGCCTCTTCACCAAACTCACCGATACTGCCACGACTCAAATTCTCATTGAGGGAGCAGGTGAAGACGATGACGGCGATGGAATTCAGAACGCCAACGATCGATGCCAGAACGGGGTCGGTTCGCAGGATGGGTGGCAGTCCACCACGGCAACTGACGGCGACCGTGATGGGTGCCGAGACCAAGACGAAGATGATGATGACGATAACGACGGAATCGATGATACCTTTGATGAATGCCCCGAATCCTACGGATGGGTCAGTACACCCAGCGCCGATTACGATTACGATGGATGCCACGATACGGACGAAGATTTGGATGACGATGGTGACGGTGTCCTTGATGTCGATGATTTCTGTCCGTTGGGCCGAAAAGGTTGGGCTTCCAATCGGTACAGCGATTGGGACAATGATGGTTGTTCAGATCTCGATGAAGACGACAACGATGACAATGACGACCATCTCGACATGAACGACCTGTGTCCCAAAGGCGACGGAGCATGGACCTCAAACAACGAAACTGACTGGGACAACGACGGTTGTATGGATGCCACAGAAGACGACGACGACGACAATGATGGTGTTGAGGACGTCAATGCGACGGGTGATGTCCTCGACCGATGCCCCAAAACCCCACAAAATGCTTCGGACGTGAATGAAGTTGGCTGTGCTGCAATTCAACGGGACACCGATGGTGATGGCGTCAATGACTTCATTGACCAATGCGAAGGCACGCCTCAGGGCTTGGAAGTGAATGCAGCGGGCTGCGCCGACCTTGATGGCGACGGTGTCTTTGCCAACGTGGACATCTGTCCTCAATCGCCCCAACGCTGGAGTGTCGACCAACAAGGCTGCGCTGTTGTGCAACGCCCAGTGCCTTGGACATCAGCAAGCGGTCTGAACGGTCCGATGCAAATCGTCCCACAATTTTCCGTTCCCACCCTGAACGGAACCTACAATTTTCAAAATCGATGGACGGGTGAAGACGTCTACTTCTTCCTGTTCAAGTACACAGACTCGAGCGGAAACGGAAATTCTGGAACTTGGGGGCAAAATCCGGGTCGTTTTATCCGAAATTTGCCTGAGAACACCCAACTGTTCTACGGCTCGTTTGATAACAGCTATCACAGTGACATTATCGGTCAGCGGAATGCTGTGTTGGCCGGTTTAACCAATGACGAAGAAGCACATTGGAACGAGCGAATCCATTACATTGACGCTGATGCGAGCAACTTGGGAGGGGGTCTGGGCTCCATGATCTCCAACATCCGTAACCCCCTCTACATGGGCATTGACCGTTTCCAGATAGCACGGGAAACCGGCTCCCTTTATGCTTGGACCACGCAATCCAATGACCCCTACCATTTATCACACGAGCCCAACCAGTGGGTGGCTGAATTTCCAACTAAAATCCGGGAACAGGACCCCGCAGTGCACGCTGTATCCATCATGGATTTTCAACGTCACAGCGGTGGCTGGGGCGGTGGACATTCGTCATTTTCCAATGCCTCATTCGATCTGCCCAACGACCTAACATCCTATGATACGTTGGAAGTGTACCATGAACACGCTTGCTACGAGCGCAGCAATCGGTACCAAAAGTCCGATGGAACATACGGAGGGTGTCACGAATGGGATTATCTCGCCTACCTGTATGTTTGCGACATGGACAACAGCTCAATTTGCAACACCGAAATGGTTCGATGGATCACAACCTACGGCCGTGAAGGTATGTGGCTTACCGACATCACGCCTTACTTGTTCATGCTTCATGATGACGGCGAGCGGCGGTTCAAATACGCAGGTGCCAATCGCGGAGATTTAACCATCACCTTCTTGTTCAGCAATTGGGGTAGCGGGGAGCGTGCAATAAATGCCACTTACGCCTTCAGTGGAGGTCAATTTGATGGAACCTACAACAACGAATCCCGCTTTAATCGACAACTCAACTTTTCCGTTCCCTCAACTGCGAGCAGGGTTGAAATTGTCGCAACCATCACCGGTCACGGTTTTGGCAAAGACAATGCGAATTGTGCAGAATTTTGTGACCATGAACACCACTACATGCTTGGCACTCACCAAACATACGAGTGGCACCCCATCGTCTACAGTAACGAGGGCTGTGAAAACGAAGTTGCTAACGGCGTTGTAGCCAATCAGTTTGGGTCGTGGCCATACGGTCGAGCCGGTTGGTGTGCAGGACAGGACGTGAAGCAATGGCGCTACGATATCACGGATTGG
The DNA here is from genome assembly GCA_038148515.1 of Candidatus Poseidonia sp. GTDB lineage: Archaea > Thermoplasmatota > Poseidoniia > Poseidoniales > Poseidoniaceae > Poseidonia. Next base: position 51,222 of record JAYQVP010000008.1, read on the forward strand.
GTTGACAATTCCACCAACAACAACAACCACATGACCTATCGAGGCTATTTGAACGGAGCGGAGTACATACCCTCCGACGGTGTTGGTAATGGTGGGCGCCAAATTCGTGCCGTCGTGTGGATTGTCTATTACGGACCTACAACGGTGTAGGCGGCGGGGCTGGAAGGGAACTTCGCAAAGGCACGACCACTTCGGTCTCCTGAAGATTGTAATCGCTATCCCGACGTTGAGGCGTGAAGCCTGCCCGTTCGATGAGGGCTTGCAATTCGTGTTCCGTGGCTGAAAGTTTCGACGTTCCCGATGCCGAGACAACGTTTTCCTCCATCATCGTCGACCCCGCATCGTCAGCACCGCCCAACAGTGCCATTTGAGCGATGTTCACACCCATGGTTGGCCAAGATGCCTGGATGTGTTCAATGGAGTCGAGAAACAGTCGAGCGATAGCCACATGACGAAGGTATTCGGAAGCACCTGCACCCAACACATGCTTGTTTTGGCCTCGATTACGCCGCCCGAACGAATTTACTTCCAGTTGGACCGGCCATGCAATGAAAGAGGTGAAACCGGAACGGTTGAATTTCACGGAACGGTCTTGAAGTTCTCGAATTCGTCGCATATGTTCAATTCGGTCGGCACATGTTTCACCAAAGCCAATGACGTTGGTGGCACTGGTGGTCAGCCCAAGGTGCTGGGCTTGCTCCATGACATCAAGCCATCGTTGCGGTGAACCCTTCTTGGGCGATACATCCTTGCGCACATTGTCCACCAACATTTCAGCACCACCGCCGGGCAGACCATGCATGCCCGCATTCTTCAACTCCGTTAAGACTTCAAGGGTTGAAAGACCGCAAACTTCGGCCAATCCTTCGATTTCAATCGGACTAAAACAATCGAGAGCGATGCTTGGATGGCGGGTGGTGAGATGCTCGAGGAGGCCAGTGTACCATGACAGAGGGAGTTCTGGATTGACGCCGCCCTGCATCAAGATACGAACACCGCCGATCGCTTCCAATTCCTCAATTCGCTGTGATATTTCGTCATAGGATTGTGTGTATGTTTCATCATGGCCCGGTGGACGATAAAAGGAACAAAACTGGCAATTAATGGTGCAGACATTGGTGTAGTTGATGTTCCGGTCAACCAGATACGTCACGACATCACCGGGATGCATCACTTGGCGACGGCGATGAGCGGCTTGCATTAAAGAGTGGAGAGGTGCGTCTTCATACAGTGTGAGTGCCTCTTCAGGGGACAAGCGATAGGCATTGGCTTGGTCTCGTGACCAATGACGTTGCCGCTCCAGAATGTCCCGCCAGTCCATGCAGAGCCCTCAGTTCAACGGTTGACCGATGATGGCTTCCATATCAGCAATTGTTTTGGGGCAGTCCTCAGTCAAAACAACCGGGCCATTCTCAGTGATGAGCACATCATCTTCAATGCGAATACCGATGTTGGCATATCTTTCTGGACAGTCGACATCCGGTCGCCATGCACCAAAATACAAGCCTGGCTCAATGGTGAGGCACATACCGGGTTCGAGAAGCCTCGGTTCCCCACCCGGTTTGTACACGCCCACATCATGCACGTCAAGACCAATCCAGTGACTCGTGTTGTGCATGTACCACTGCTTAAGTTCTCCATTCTCTGGGTGAAGAGCCTCCTCAAGACTTTGTCCAATCACGCCGAGACGAATCAACCCCTCAGCAAGAACACGGCGTGCTGCTTCGTGAGGGGCCGTATAGGCCTCGCCCACGTTGCAACGAGCAATGGCGGCTTCTTGTGCGGCGAGAACCACTTCGTAAACTTCGCGTTGGGCATCGGAAAAGGTTCCTGAAATGGGCCAAGAACGAGTGATGTCGCTCGCATACCCTCGGAACTCCGCACCTGCATCGATCAGGACGACTTCGTCCTGACCACATATGGCTTGATTGGTCGTGTAATGTAATATCGTCGCATTTTCGCCACAACCAACAATGGAAGGATAGGACCAACCTGAAGCACCAGCATAGGAAAAGAACCCTTCAATGACAGACTGCAATTGGAATTCAGTGACACCTTCGCGACTGTGGCGCATCGCCAATTCGTGTGCGAGACTGGCCACTTGACTGGAAAATTTCATCTGCTCAATCTCTGATTTCGATTTTCTCAAGCGAAGCTCGGCGAGAAGAGTCGAGGGGTCTTCAATCGCCACCGGACCGGTTCCAAAATGCTGGCGAGCCCGGTCCCTGCGTTCCACGGCTTTCGTGACAATACCGTCCACGACCGAATCAATGCCTAAGCGAACGAGAACACGTTTGGCATCGTTCAACCATCGCCCAAGGTGCTCCTCGAGGGATGCATGGTCGTATGCCTCGTCAACTGCATATGACGAAACTGCGCCTTCAACACCAGGTCGCCGGCCCTCCCAAATCTCCATCAGGGTGTTTTTGGGTTGAACAAAAAGGGAAGTGACCCACTCACCATTTTCGTTGCGAACAATCAAGGTCGATTCGGGTTCGCTCCATCCGACGAGGTACAACATATCACTGGAGGTTCGAAAGCGGTATTCCACATCGTTGGAGTGAACAGCAAACGATGGAGAGGAAAGAATGAACAGATCCGAGGGTCGAAACTGTGAGGTCAACCGAGCTTGTCGAGTCCGAAACTCGTCCACCGTGGTGGGTTCTGGCTGAGGGGGAAGACGAGCGAACGCCTCTGCGAACATGAATCGGTGTCACGCTTTCTCTTCTTCAACCGTTGCATCGTTTTCCAATTCATTGAATGTATTCTCATCTCCACGTGACCGCCCTGAAGCGGACCACTTTGGCAAACCTTCTGACTTCGACGAAGTGTTGATGATCAGGACAGCAAGCATGGCGAGAAGAATGAAGAGGCCGATACCAAGCAACAAAGGCAACGTTGAGGGCTCGGGTTCTTGACCAATATCTTGAATCTCAATTTGAATCACCGTATTGGAGGTTGAACCATCATCATCGAAGACGATCAACTCAACACGATGAAGTCCTGTTGAGGGTATGTCTGCTCGGGTCAGCGCTGCTTGGCCACGAATGGAGGTGGTGTCGTCGATGACCCACAGGTATTCGATGGCTTCATTATCGCTGCTCCCCAACCCATCCAGTGTCCAATTATCGTTTGGCCCTAACAAAATCGTAGATTCGGATTGACCTTCGAATCCATCAATGAAAATTCGTGCAATGGGAGGGACGTTCATAACACCCACATCAACGGTTGCTGAGGAGGTGAGGCCTGCACGGTCGCGAGCCGTCGCTTCGATTCGTACGGTGCCCGACATTGAATAATTCAGGAGTAACTGATTCCCACTAACCCATTCATCTTCGGTCGGGGCGCGTGTTCGACCATCGTCATCTACCAATCTCCATGTAACTGTGGTCGAAGCACCCTCGTAACCATCGTCTATCTCGGCCAGAACCATGAAGGATTGGAACTCGCTCACATTCGTGGGTGCCCTGAGTTGGATTGTAGGTGGCAGCACGTCATGAACAAGTATCAATCCGTAGGTTCCCGAAGAACGTAAAAAGGCATCTTTGACTTGAAGAGAGACAAGATAAATTCCTTCATCAAGATCAAGATTCGAGGCATTGAGAGGAAGATGAAGGCTGTTATTGGCCCATTGATGGTCGAGGGTGTGACTGATGGGAGCCGATAGACATACACCAAACGGCGCCTCGCAAACGGAAGCGGAAACCGAGGAACCTGGCCCTTGAAGGGGTGGAAAAATCAGAGGTATGTCCAAGCTCAAAGGATCGTTTAGGAGATATTCCATGGCTGTATCAGCCATACCTGATTGCTGGACCTGATGGATTTCGGATTCGAAAACAGGCCGGTGATGTTCCTGACCGAGGTAAACCAAGATTTCAGCCACCAAAACGTCCGTTGAAGATGGTACGCTCTCCAGTCTGACATAACACGTACACGAATAGCCGGTGGTGTTCAACTGCAAGGTCCAAAGGTACTCGTCGTCCGAAGCGGGTTGAACCGATGTTAGAAACGGTCCAGAAAGGAGGGTGGTTGGGGTTGAACTGCTGATGTTCACAAGCATCCAACTCGTGTTTCGCAGTGGCGCTGTGGAGCGACCGCTCAACGACAACCATTCCGTTGCGTGATGGCCATTACGCTGGTCCACTTCGAACAAAAGACCCGAAGCATTCACAGATTCGTCAGAGGCGAGAACAGGTTGCATTGCAGGCGTGATGACAGCCACCATCACCAACAAAAGAACGAGGTTCTCCAAGCGCAGTGACGTCATAATGCCTCACGTGCTCAGTCCGAGAAGGGGTCGCACAATTCGCCCTGCCCTGGGTAAGAAACAGGGTTCCTCGGGTTGGTGTCCCACTTGTATTCACAGAAGTTGACGTGGCCGTCCCCGTCGGTGTCTACCATTCGGTCAGCAGGGTCAAACGGATCGAATTGGAAGTGATATTCCCAACCAGTTGCCATCCCGTCATCGTCATGATCTTGATAATACACTTCGGGTCCGTCGTTCCAATCGTCACCATCGGTATCGTTTGAGATTGGATTTGTTCCGTTGATCATTTCCTCATAGTTGGTGTAATTTTCGAGATTCGTGTAGAATCGTTGCCCATCGGGTGAATCCGGGTCGATGTTGCACTCTGAATTGGTCGAGTCGTTGTATCCTGGGCAATATCGCTTGACCAGCCCGCTACGGTTGAGGCCATCGTTATCGGGGTCTTCATATCCATCATCAATGCCGTCGAGGTCACTGTCAGGCATAGCAGGGTCCATGACGCCACGAGCTCCGTAAACGCCAACCGTCTCATTATCAACCAATCCCAGCTCAAAGGCTTGTTGAGAGTAGAAGACTTCCCAACCGTCCGGCAAGAGGTCACCGTCGGTATCGTCGTCAACAGGATTGGTATTCCAGCGGTCGGGTGCTTCCATGCCGTTGGCAAGTGTGTCGTTGTCGATGTCAAAGGTATCGTCCTTCAGAGATGAGAGCGATGGATCGAGAGCCCACCGGCCGTTGCAGCCGTCGCAGAGGTCGTTCCCTGGCATTTGGAATCCAGTCAGGTTCATCTCACTGACCTGGAATTTAGGTTCAAGGGCAAAACCCCCCAACCAATTTTGCCAAACATAGCCGCCCGGTTGCATCGTACAACTGCTCGTTTGGGTGCTTTCACATCCGGGACGCAACCACGTGGAGGTAGCCACCCAAAGGCTATGTGAATTCGTGTTGTCCTCTGCGGATTTCACCTGCATTTCCCATCCGTCCAACATTCCATCAGCATCGGTGTCGTTGAGGAGAGGGTTGGTTGGGTTTTGGAAGGGGCGAGGCACAAACAGCACTTCTTGTCCGTCAACCAATCCGTCATCGTCGGTGTCAGATTTGTTCGCGTGGGTCAGGAAGTTGTCCTCACCGGGAATGACTTCTTCCCCGTCCTCCAAGCCATCGTTGTCCGTGTCAAACATGCACGGGCTGGTGGAATAGGATTCTCCTTCCCACATGAAATTGTCACCTGCTTCTTCTAGGTCGGACAGGCCATCTGAATCGGTGTCGGGATTGGAAGCGTTCGAACCCCCGAGGTTGCAGACGGATGAGAATTCCATGAAGTCGGACAGGCCATCGGCGTCAGTGTCGTAGAGACCGGGGTCGGAAGTGACCCAAGTCGGCTGGACGCCTCGGTTCACTACGAGGATTTCCCAACCCATGACTTCGATACCATCAATGAGGCCATCGTTGTCTGTGTCAGGGTTCAATGGGTCAGTGCTGCGTCCGTCCAAAATACCGTCTTGGTCTCGGTCGTTCGCTCGGTATTCCATCACGTTTGTGAATCGTTCCTCTTCTTCGACAATGTTGATCCAACTGAACAATCGTGAATCAATTGACTGCCCTTTCACAACGCTGATTTCGTAAACATACCCGTCAACGGGTGCCCGCATAGGGATGACTTGTTGATTTCCACCGGCAAGGGTGATGCGCGCTGAGGCGACTTGTTGGTTAGCCTCGACCTTTTGGCCGAGGGTGACATCCAAGGTGTGGACGATAGCGGTGTTCTCCAATGTCGAGTACATGACATCGCCGTCCCCATCAAGGTCCCAGCCATCGTAGTCGGGGTCTTGGTCGCGGTTCAGGGCAGAACGGGGGTGTAGGCCGTTGGCTGCTTCCCATTGGTCGGGCATATCATCTTGGTCGGTGTCCTGAAGCCAAGGTGAGGTGAAGTTGCCTTCGCCAAAGATTTGAGCAACTTGGTATTCTTCGAGATTGTTCATGCCGTCCTCGTCCCAATCCCCGTACCCGTCGGATGCGTTCGAGGGGTTTAGGACATAAGCGGCGGAAGGAGCCATGGAGGAAACAGAGTAACAGTACTCGAATCCGTCCGGCATGCCGTCACCGTCAGTGTCCCAATCAGAAGGACCGTTGAGGAGACCATCACCGTCCATGTCCATTCGGAACCAACTGCGGTCGAATCCAAAGAATGGCCCGATGCGGGGAACGGGGTCCAGAAGTTTCTCGTTGCATTGCTCACCCAGCCCCATGTAAAGGGCAATCGTCTCGTTGGCGACTTCGACGATATCGTCCACCAAATCCTTGTCGGAATCCCGAGATGTGGGATTGGTGCCGAAGGATTCCTCCTCAAAGTTGGCCAATCCATCGTCGTCGGTGTCCAGCACCATGTCGCAGGAGTGTCGCCCGTTTGATGCGAGGTCATCCCAATCCATCATCCCGTTCTCACCGTTGAATCGGCTCTCGAGGGCGTCGACCATGGCTTGATCGAGCAACAAACAGTTCCAGTTTCCGTCCAATGGGTTGAACAAGGTCACTTCACCACCGGGCGTCTGGACAACCATGGTGTAGAGCGATTCCCAGCGGTCATTGAGGCCGTCGTTGTCGGTGTCGGCTCGTTGGGGATCGGTGCCTAATTCCTGCTCAGCTTGGTTGGTCAATCCGTCACGGTCGGGGTCGCCGTTCGGTCCCTGACTTGGATCGGGCCACGATTCACTCTCGTTCTCAACGCTTGCATCTTCCGTTTCTTGATTTTGAGTGGGATCGACTTCCAAATCTTCGGATTCTCCGTTGTCGAGCGGGTTCAACCCGTGTTGAACTTCCCAACCATCGCTCATACCGTCGTTATCCGTATCGGGGTCGTTAGGATCGGTACCGTATTGGGTTTCCTCAAGTTTGTCGGATAGGCCATCGCCATCAGAATCCGTTGCTTCACCCATCAACTCTGCTTCACCGCGGATGTTTTCTTCAACCGCACTTTCGAATCCACCGATGTTTTCACTGGTTTGGAAAACA
>JAYQVP010000009.1:0-58236 GCA_038148515.1 Candidatus Poseidonia sp.
GAACGCGGGTTCCTCGCTCCGGAGGCGAGGGTGATATCCACTACACTACAAGGGCAGCCTGCCCAAACCCCATGCAACAAAAGGTCTTCGTTTGACTCAACGCTGCGTCCAAGGCGCATCTGGATCGGTTCGTTTCCACCACAAATCGCTTCCTGACGGGTGTTCAATCACTTCGATTCCGTCGACCATCATGCCCATCAGAGCCTCGTGCGGTGCATCGGGGCGTGCAGCGATTGGTGCGAGGCTTTGCTCGGAATACAGCGAAGGTTGGGATGTCAAGTCCGATGGACGAAGTGAGAAGTCGGTGTCAATGGAGGGGGTGATTTCGTCGTTTTGAGTCAGAAGGTCCTCCTCTTGAGTGTTTGAAGGGAGGATATGTTCCACCTGCTTTTGCCAACCATCATCCAAACGACTGGAGCCTTGCCCCCTCACAAACAGGAGCAAGACGCCGAACAACACGATTGCTAAGACACCTGCAGAAGCATAGATAATGTCATTTGAAACACTTGCAACGATGTCAGCATTATCGCCAACTCCATCACCATCGGTGTCTTTTGTTTCCGATGGGTCATCTGGGAACGCATCGTCTTCATCTTGAACACCGTCGCCGTCTGAATCAAAGGCATCAAACGTGGTGGTGCACATCAACAGCAAGAGACTCAGTTCATCTCGGTCAATGCGCTGGTCCTCGTTGGTGTTCATCGAGGGGAAATCATAGTCGTTTGACCACGTATGTGCCTCAAGATACTCAATGGATACACTCGCTCGACCCTCGGACAAAGCATCGAACACAAGGGCCAACTCAATGTCGCAGGAGCACACGTATTGAAGGAATTCGCGGAATTCGACAGCGTTGTCGTCGTTGACATCCATCGCCTGACGCTGACTTAAGGGAGCATCGATGTTCCGAGCTTCCTCCTCATCGAGCAGACCGTTGCCATCTCTGTCAAGGATTGCAAATTGTTCCTTAGCCAGTTCTTTGCAGGAGGCGGCTGTGCTGGGTTCAACCGGGTCAACGGGTTCGATGGGGAAATCACTTCGGTCCCATCGAGCGCGAATCGTGATCTCTTCCGCATCGCTCACGCCCGTGAGTTGAATGTCGATTCGTCCGTTCATGGGTTGGCTGAAGGTCACGGTGTGCGTCGTACCAGCATCGCTGCTCTTGACCGCCACCGTGCTCGTGACCGTTTCGATGTCAAAACCCGGCCGAGGTCCGTCCCATCCTCCATCGTTGAATTCGAGGTCATATCGCAGGCCCTCAACAACGATTTGGACATCCCCCGTTCCACCCGAGGTTTCAACCGAGAAAGAGTTTCCAGGCTCTTCGAGGAAAGCATAGAAGTCAACGGTGTTGCCTTTTGGCACGCTGATGCCCTCGATTGCTTCGTTATTGAAGAGTTGAATGGGCACGCCGTCGTAGTCCCAAACATACCTCTCGGCATATTCAGCAAGTACCGAAACCCCCGAAAATGCGCGCTCGGTGCTGATGAGAATGTACCACCAGCCGGGTGTCGGGTCGTTAAACGCTATGCGATCGTTGGCTCCCTCAGTCGTTGAGTGGAGGTCATATGTGGAACGGGTGGGAGCCATTTCATGGCGCATGAACATCGATGCTTCGCCTTGACCACCGGAGAGGGTCAACACCAGGCGTTCGGTTCCCTCCGCAACCTCGACTTTGAAAAACTGGGAGAGGCCCTCGTAACCGCTGATGGGGCCGTAAGCGATTCCAGGTGTCAACTCCACGGCATCGTCCGGCTCAACGTTTTCTGGTGGATAGACGAAATCAGCGGCGATGGTGAATCGTTCGGCCATCCGGTAGGTGTAGGCAGTGATGTAATACACCCCCGGTTGGACATCATAGAGGTGAACTTCCTCATCGTTCCCGGGATTGGTTGACCAGGCCTCTTTGCTGACCGGCTCAGTCACATCACCGTCTTCACCGGGTAACGGTATACCGATCTCCCACCAATTCGTTGGCGAGATGGGTGCTGACCCTGACATCGCCAATTCGACATTCCCACGCCCGCCGTAGGTTCGGACGCGAAGATCTGCCAATGGCTCAGTGACGTTGACGTAATAATAGTTGATCATGACCTCTTCATTGGAGTTCGGATTGCGTTCCAAGTTCTGATTGGGCACTGGAATCCCGTCGTTCAACTCGACCATCTCGTCCAAACTGGGCGGGGGATCAACGGTGTCGGATTCGAGACCGACAAACACCTGTTCCATGTCGCTTTGGACCGACATGGTGAACCACATCGTGCCTTCCTCAGGCCATGACCACGACTCATAGGCAAATCCGAATTCTGATGAAAATGAGTCGTTGTTGTTCCATTTATCTGCAACATAGCCAAATCCGACATACACCTCGTACGATGACTCGCTGTTGAAGTCGTCCATCATCCACGAACTCGAAAACCAGACCAATGTTCGGGTGTAATCTTCAACGTGGGTGAAGAAGAGGAGGGTGTCGCCTTGGTTTGCTTGCTCAATGGTGTACTCTTGACCGGCGAACAATTCAACCGCCTGTGCGACAATGCTGCCGTCTGGCATCACCCAATCCGCCCCGACAATGGTGCCCAATCGTTCGCTTGAATCACGAGTGATCCCTCCCTCGCCTTCTGTGAACAACCATTCCATGACCACGAGCGGATTTCCAGTTTCATCCACGGAGCGGACAGTGACGTTGTCAATCATGCCTTGGAAGTGGTGACAGTCGCATCCAGCACCCATTCGTCCGATGTAAAATTCATCGCACGATTCGCCTGAAGAATAGCAATCGTTTGACCCGAAGTCGCCAAGGGGTATGTTGGCTGCGTCAGCGGTGATGTCCCCCGACGGGATGCCGTTGATCCACATCTGACCGCCCACGCCCGCCTCGATAGTGGCTCTCACGTGTGTCCATTCATCGGCGACGACCGTTCGGTTTGAACGAGGGTGTTTGGAGAGGCTGTATTCAGAGGCAAACGCCAAGGTGTCCCCTTGGAGAGCAAGCCCCCATCCATAGTCTCCTTTCATCATGATGAACTGAACGCCTTCGGTGCTCGTGGGGTGAATCCATGCCTCCATGTCGATGGTCTGCGTGATGTTTTGTTCGTTATCGTGTTCGACCACAACGTGGTCGCCCTCACCGTCAAATCGAAGTGCATAATTGGCACCGGGACCCCGTTCTACAACACCGTACACAGGGAAGTATTGCGGGTCGTTTTCCAAATCGTTCCAGGTCCCGGGCTCAATGTTGCCCATGTTGGTCCCCGCGATGTGAACGTAATCCTCGTCGCCCCCCGCTGAAGGCTGACTTTGCCCCCAATGCCGATAAAGAAACGGAGTACCGTCGTGCCATCTGTACTGGCCTTCAGATTGGCTGTCGGAAAGACCGATCCACAAATGCCGACTTTGGTTATCCCACGTGGCAAAGGTGTCGTAGAGCCATTGATTTTCTGAGGCATCATCGACGGTCACCAAAAATCCATCCAACGACCGAGCGTAGGACGCAGCATCCTCCCAAGAACTCGCTGAGAGGAGATAATACGTGTTGTTGTTGGATGGGTTCACGGCCGAATGAAGCACCGACATACCCTCTTCGCTTTGCGCTTGGACGGGAGCGCAAAAGGGAACGAGTAGGCTTGAAACAAAGAGGGCGAGCAGGACGACTGCTTGTTTCATGGCAAGAAGTGTCGGTCCGCTCTTTATGAACAAAGTGGTTACGTGACTTTCGTCAACAGCAAGCATTACTGAAGTTTTACGCCACCGATTCTCAAATCAGTTTGCAGCGGCATTTGGTGTTCCCAAGCAAATTCTTTGACAATTCGCCAGGCTTTTTCCGAACCCTCGTAATCCTTGACATCGATGATTTTGTTGCGGGTGTTGGCCTTGAATGCAGCAACGGGTTCTGCGTTGCGGAACACCAGATAAGCTGAGCCAAAACCGAACCGTTCCTTGAGCAAGTCAGCAAAATACGGTGCGATAGGATCGGAGGGTGGAAGAACAAAGTCTCGGATGGAAGGAATGGATTTGGCCTCTTCAAGCAATTCCTTTCGACCCCAACACACTTGATGGAAATCTTCGATCAAGAAGCCTTTGACCAAGGTCTCGTCCTCTTCAAACGAATTGAGTACGGCCTTCAATTCCTCGGGTTTGAAGGAAGGACCAGCCAATTGAGTCAATTGACGAAGTGTGATGACGGGATAATCCTGAACCATTTTTCGAATGTATTCTTTTCTCATCTCTGCTCGGTCGGTGTTAGCCGGAAGGAACACGCTTCGGAAGCCTCCACGGAAATCTTGCACAATGTGGCCCGTTTTCATCAACGGTTGAATCAATTTCCTAAATTCCGATTGTGAAAGGGCATGCCGCTCTTTGAACAGATTGGGGTCCGAATGATTGCTAAAGAATTCAACGATATCCCATAATTCTTCATCCGCAGGCTGATTGCGGATGGCCAAAATCTCTTGGAAATGTTCGTAACTGGCCCACACTTGATGGCCTCGTAAATTGATGCCTTGGTGCAATCGATGAGCACTGGCCATGCTCTTGAGGTCTACACGGTACAATTCACACCGCCCGCGAAGGGCAAAATCATCCCGAATTTCGGGTACTTCTTTGAGCGCTTGAATCTCGTTTTCATGCCGAGTCTGCTGGTGAAGGTGGTGATGATAAAACAAAGCCCGTTCGGCAATTTCACGAGGTTGTGGGTCGACCACCGCTCCACGAATCATTCGCTCTCCGGTCATTCTAAACCCGATGGATTCAAGGGCCGTTCTGGTGGTATCGTCCAAGGAAGTGACGGGCTCTCCGTTCACGTTGGTTAACACAGAGACGTCAACAAGTTGAGCCGCGTGGTTTTCCAACAAGGTCTTGAACGCTAAACAGAACTCGTCGAGATAAGCCGTTGGAACGTGCAAATCCTTGATTTCGAGGTAATCGTTGACCTTGAACATCAGTACTTTGCCTATCGGATCTACACCCTTGAAAATTGGTAGGTACCAGCCCCGGTCGAGGAGGCTGCGCACTTCCCAGATAAATCGAGACACATAGGGGTCTGACTGCGTGAGAATTCGAACCGTTCGGTCCTCTCGACGAGGACGTTGCAATTCCTCCACCTCGTCGGGTGCACAATAGAACGCTTCAGGTTCGGGGACCAGGGCCATGACCTTGGCGATTCGGCCTTTGCGTTCCAAGTTCATCAACGCTACCGTCAATTCCTCGAAACTGCGTGACACGTAGAACCGCAGAGTGTTGGCTTTAACCGGACCCATTCGCCGAACGACTTCCTCCAATGCGTCCTCAAACGAAAGCGGTTCGTACACCTCGTGGACACGATGGAACAAGGACAAGCGTCGTCTTCGTCCGGGGACTTCCTCGAATTGTTTCACGACCAACATTTGGCGTTCAAGGTTCGTTAGCGCATTCTTTAGGTCCCTCTGAAGTGCGCGATGTTCGTCCCCTTTGGGGTACGCATCCATGATTTCTTGCCGGGTGACGTTTTCGCCAGGCGGTATACGTCCGAGGAGTTCATCCTCCATCGGGCCGATGTAAGGTTCTGGTTTCAACCCCAACAGCATTGGTAAGTTACGTTTCGTGGTGTAGCCGATTCGGTTGTGGAGCAGACGCCCCATGATGACATCCGAATCGAGTTGAACATCGGTCCAATCACTGAATTCGAAGTCGTTGACTCGGTACAGCAGTTCTTGCTGTTTCTGGAAGAGGACGTGTTCGTTAAACGCGTTGAAGGTATCGGGATAATGATGGAAAGATTTGTCCAGCACCATGTTTTGGACCCAACGGTACTCAACGACTTCTTCTTCTCCTCCGGTGAGTCGGTGTTCGTCGATCTTGAGGATGTACTCTGCCTCGTTGGTTTGGACATAAAATCCAACAGAAATCACGTTTCGGCTTTCCAGTTCGTGAAGGGCTCGCTCGATCAAGGCTTGGGGGAACGGCAATCGTTCCACCATTTCATCGACGGTTTTCGGGCCTTCTGAGCCTAACATCTCAATGACCTTGACCCGCAGGGCTTCTTTGGGGTCGCCCAAGGATTGTTCACTCCACTCTGTGGGCTTCGTCCCTTCGAAGGCTGTCGCCACCTTGTACGTCAATCCCCGAGTGTGAAGTTCAAGCAGATTATCTGCCTCCTTGCCCCCGTTCATCGCGAGGCAACCGAGGGTACCATGAATTTCAGCCATGTAGGGCGTGAACCATTTTCCATCCAACTCGGGTTGACCTGTGCCCTCAATCTTGGTGATGCGTCCGGCCTGACACAATTCTTCAACCCAATCACGAATGGTATCGAGGTTGATGTCGTTCAATTTCTCTCTATAGAGTGGGTTATTGAATTGTCGGTCGAGACCGCCCCCATGGCTCATCAGCCGAAAGAGGCTACGAGCATCGGAAGGAACAGGTGCTTTATTTGAGTAATAGGCGGTTAATTGATCGTTGGATAATTCCGTGGCAAGGGAACGTGTTCCCAGCAGACGTTGCAGGATGGTCGGGTCAATATCCTTGACCAAAAATGCACGGGTTTTCATCGACATCAGGTCTTCAAACGAAGACATGAACAAGGACATGCCGAGCCGTGAAGGAACAACCACCTTCGTGTGTACGATTCTAGCGCGTCCTGAAACACACGACTCAAGGAAATCCTGAAGTCCGATGAGGTCAATATCACCGAACATGATCTCGTTCTTGGCTTCCCGCATCAGAAGGCTGTTTTCCATGGTGCGGTGTTTTTGAAGCAGGGCTTCAGCCCGCTGTTGGAATTGTTGCGGACTGATTTCTTCCGCCCCCATTCGCTTTGGAATGATAAGCGAGCGTCCAGAAACCTCACGAAACCTCTTTGCAAAAATTTGTGTGTTCACAATGTACCTTTCGATGATATCCAAGTGATTGTTTTCCCGGAACGAGGTGTACAATTGACCCGGGTCCACTTCCTTCGAAGTTTTGAGCAACAGTCCGTTTTCATCAAAGGACATTTCGATGACGTTGATATTTGCAGCTTCGGCCAATCCTGCCATGTAATAGCCGAGGGCCGTGTTGAAACCACGTCCACGGCAGGTGGTGATCATGTAGGTTGGAAATGAACCAGTAATGACCTGTTCAACGAGGATTCGATTCGAATCGGGGACTTGAAATGAATCAAGGCTGTGTTCTTCGAGGTGACGTGCAATAGCGTTTGACACCTCGTTGGACAAACCGTACACATCACGAAGGAGAATGCGGGGATCATTCTCCCTTCGCAGTGCGACGATGCAATGTCCGACCAGATCAAGCAGAGCCTGGGAAAGTTCACGACTGCGAGAACGTGCTTCTCCCGACCAGGAAGGTATGGTGGGGCGATGCCCGGTCACGCTGGTGACGTTGACGCGCGTCCCTTGAATATTGGAAACACGGTAGGTTGAACCACCGAGTAAAATGACGTCTCCGGTCCGCAAATTGGAAACGAAGGAGCCCGACAGTTTTCCTAAAATCGAACCTTCAGCATTGAACACCAAATAGGAGTTGTCAGGTGCAATGGTACCGATGTTGGTGTAGTAAATCATTCGAGAATACCCGCGCTTTCCGAAGATGTTTTCCTCCCAGTCAATCCAAATACGCCGCTCTTCTTCGAGCATGTCCAAAACTTCAATGAAGTCATCGTATTCGAAATTTCGATACGACCAGGAATTGACGATAATTTCGTAGGCCTCATCGATGTCCAAATCATTGATGATCACCAAACCGATGACGAATTGAGCGACGACATCCAAACAATTCTGTGGGAAATCCAATCGGTCCATATCTCCGGTTTGGATCGCTGCTTGAAGCGCAGCCAACTCGATCAAATCATCGACACTTTGAGGCAAAAATCGTGCACGAGGTATACCGCCAACATGGTGCCCTGCACGACCGATTCGTTGCAATGCGGTAGCGATATCGCCAGGGCTGCCGACTTGAATCACCAGGTCAACAGAACCGATGTCAATACCCATCTCCAACGACGAAGAGGTGACAACTGCTCGCAAATGGCCGTACTTGAGTTTCTTTTCGACCTCCAAGCGGATGTTTTTGTCCATTGAACCGTGATGTCCTGCGACCAAATCACCGAGAAAAGGACGTAAACGTTGAACGATTGTTTCCGTCATTTTCCGAGTGTTGGCAAACACAAGCGTGGTCGTGTGGGCACCGATCAAATCCGCCATCGCTTCGATGTTGTATTCGAGCACCTTCATGACGGGTAAATCACTGAATTTTGGATGTGTGATCAGAATGTCGAGGTCGAGCTCTCTTGACCCAGAAATTTTGGCGATCGAGACTTCAGTGGGTTGTCCTCGGGCTTCCCGATCGTCGCTGCTGACGAGGTATTCTGCCACTGTTTCCAAAGGTTCCATCGTGGCAGAGATGCCAATGCGTTGCACCGGGTTCGTTAGCAGCGAATCGAGCAACGAGAGCGTCAATGACAGATGGACGCCACGTTTGGTAGGCACCATCGAATGCAATTCGTCAATGATCATGTACTCAACCTCGCTGACGATGGGTTGGAATTTCGGTGAAGTGATGGCAATAGCGAGGCTTTCGGGCGTGGTAATGAGAATATGAGGGGGATTGCGTAGCATTTTCTGGCGGTCAGATTGCGAGGTATCTCCCGTACGCAATCCAACTCGAACCTCTTGAGCCCGGTCGGGGAGATAGCGTTCGCTTATTTCGGTCAACGGTCCGATGAGATTGCGTTGAATATCATTGGCGAGCGCTTTGATGGGTGAGATGTAAACGGCATACACCTTTTTCTCAAGTTTTCGTTCGAGGGCGAGACGTACAAGATGGTCAATGACACTGAGAAAGGCCGTGAGTGTTTTTCCAGACCCGGTGGGCGAACAAAGCAACAGGTGTTTTTGGTCCATGATGGCAGGGATAGCCAATTTTTGAGGCTGAGTAAAATCGGGGAATTTATCTTGAAACCAAGCACGAACGGGAGGACAAAGACGCTCATACAGCGCATCTGATTCCATGGGGTGTTCCAAGTATGTGATATCGGCCATTTGTTTTTACACGCCCTACGGGTGCAAGGGGACACATTCACATAAAAAGGCTGTCGCTTTTATCAAAATACATCAAGCCCAACGGGTGGAGCGGTTTTTCCAGCGGTCGAACCGTTCAAGTTCCGGAGGCTGAGAAGGGTGAAGCAAAGGCGAGCGGACGCTGATGGGCGGGGCGGCTATCTCGTGTAAAGCATCGGTGGGGCACGAGCCGATGCATGAGAGGCAACCAACACAGTTGGATTCAACGACAACGACAGGGCGTTTCGGATGTTGACGATGTTCAGGATTGACGAGCAACGGCAAGAGTGCCTCAAATGGACAATGGGTGATGCACAAATCGCAACCTGTGCAATCCTGTTGCGTAATGGCAACCATGGCTTGGCCCATGCATTCCTTACAGATGGTGTGGATTTTAATCCTGTGTCTGGAACGAGTTTTCGTTGGCGGTGAGGTCGGTGAAGTTCATAGGCAACGCCCAACAGCCTACGAAAAGGAGTGAGAGGTGTGCTTGACGAAGGCCGACTGGACCGACTCAGCGGAGTGCTGAAACGTCGTGGCATTCTCCTCCCCGCCTTTGAGATTCATGGAGGCGCCAAAGGGCTCTACGATTTTGGCCCTGTTGGAGGAAGAATGCGCTCGAAGATCAATCAAACGTGGCTTGACCACTGGCTGACGTTGGGCAATGTCGTGGAGTTGTCTTGCCCAACCGTCACCCCTTACGAAGTTCTTGAAGCCAGTGGCCACGTTGGTGAATTCTCAGATTTCATGACCACTTGCAATGCCTGTGACGAAGCAAGTCGGGCCGACACTCTCCTCGAGGGGCAC
Organism: Candidatus Poseidonia sp.; assembly: GCA_038148515.1. GTDB lineage: Archaea > Thermoplasmatota > Poseidoniia > Poseidoniales > Poseidoniaceae > Poseidonia. Next base: position 9,840 of record JAYQVP010000009.1, read on the forward strand.
CACCCGAACCCTGATGCATTGACCAAGGACGAATTGGAAGCCGAGATCGCCTCGAATCAACCCGTCTGTCCCTCTTGCGGGGCAGTCGCTTGGAGCACCGTGGTGGCTCAGAATCTCATGTTTAACACGACCATCGGCGCAGGTTCCTCAGGCCGACCGGGGTTTCTCCGTCCCGAAACAGCCCAAGGCATGTTTACCTCGTTCAACGCCTTATACCGTCACTTCCGCGAACGCCTTCCCTTCGGTGCTATGCAGGTTGGGAAAGGGTATCGAAACGAGATTGCGCCGAGGCAGGGCATGATTCGTTTACGAGAATTCAATATGGCCGAATTGGAGTACTTCATCAACCCCGAAGCCCCCGTGAATGTCGATTTGGAACCGTGGGAAAATTCGCCCCTTGTCCTCATCCAAGACGGCAAACAAGCACAAACTTACACCCTCTCTGCGGCTGTCTCAATGGGCGTGATTCGACATCCTATCGTAGCCCAATTCATGGGTATCACACGGGATTTCTTGACCAAGGTAGGTATTGACCCAACACGCCTGAGATTCCGGCAACACGAACAAAACGAGATGGCCCACTACGCCATGGATTGCTGGGATGCTGAAATCGAGGGGAGTTACGGCTGGATTGAGTGCGTTGGCATCGCCCATCGAGGTTGTTTTGACCTTGAGCAACACGAACGAGCAACGGGGAAATCACTTCGAGCACGTCGAGAATTTGACGAACCCCGCACTGTTGAAATTGACGGCTGGACGATCAACGGAGCAACAGCAGGACCAGCGTTCACCACCCAAGCAGGGGCAGTCAAGCAAGCCGTTGAAGCCTTACCGAAATCAACGACCTTTCCTTGCGAATTAGCGCTGCCATCAGGGGACTTCGTCACCGTCGAACCCGAACATGTCAAACCTCGACAAAAAACCATCAAGGAAACTGGAGAATGGTACCTCCCCCACGTGATTGAGCCTGCATTCGGCATCGATCGAATCATCTGGCATGTTCTCGATCATGCCTACCACGAGGAAGAGAAAAACGGAGAACCCTACACCGTTCTCAAACTTGCACCCGTTATCGCCCCTGTGGATGTGGTTGTTCTTCCGTTGTTTGAAAAAGATGGAATGGATGTTCTTGCTAGCCAAATTCACACCCAAATCTGCTCTACGGCGGGCCTTGTCTCAATGTACGACGGGAGTGGTTCCATCGGGCGGCGTTATGCGCGTGCTGACGAAATCGGCGTCCCCATCTGCATCACGGTCGACCACCAATCAACCGAGGATGCCACCGTGACGGTTCGGGAACGGGATACCGGCGAGCAACTTCGTATCCGCATCGATGAAGTTCAATCTTGGCTCTTGCAGCATGCCTCAGAGTGAAGGTTGAAGAACCCTCAACACCGTTTCCAACGCATGGCCTCAGTAAGCGATTGGACTGAGCGCCACAGACCCAAAAGTGAACAGTTACTCGAGGGAAACGAAGTCCAACGAAGGCAAATTCGCGCGTGGTTGGACGAATGGAAAGCTGGCACACCGAAGAAAAAAGCAATCTTGTTAGTCGGTCCGCCAGGTGTTGGAAAAACGACGGTCGCCCGGGCCATCGCCGAAGATATGGGCTGGAACGTTGTTGAACTAAATGCGAGCGACGCCAGAAACGCTGCCGCCATCCGAAAAGCGGCAACAAGTGGCGCCACACACCGCTCGCTGTTTCACGACCCATCCGCCCCCACTTCGAGGACGCTCGTGTTGCTTGATGAAGTGGACCATCTCACCGGCGGATTACGTCAAGTCAGTCAAGAACGCATCGAGAAAGCGATGGAAGGAGAAGACGCCTACCCTGGAACTGCCCTCTCTGGCGATTCGGGGGGAAAAGCCGAACTCCTTCGTCTGCTTGACGAAACCAAACAGCCCGTGGTCTTGGCCTGCAACGAAGAGATGGGACTTTGGGGCGGGGGTTCATCCTGGCGATCGACAAAGGAACGGTTTTCCAAACATCTCATCAAAATTAATTTTGTTAGGGCAAGTCACGCAGCTCTGCTCCGAATTGCCCGGCGAGTCCTTCGTGAAGAGAACATTTCGTTCACGGAGGATGGCTTAGAAGCGCTGGCCAGCACCAATCACGGTGATTTGCGTGCACTGGTCCGAGATTTGCAAGTGATGACCACCGACCTTCACGGACAACCCCTAACGAGAGACATCGTTGAGCGATATGCCGAAGCAAGCCAACGGGACGTCTCTGTTGAGATATTTCCCGGGCTCGAGAAACTCTATAGAAGCATAACTAGTAAATCCTCAACGACACTCATACGAACAATTGACAAAGAACCATCTGAGTTCTTGAATTGGGTTCATTGGAACAATGCCTCGTTGTTCACCGACAGAAGAAGTGTGCGACGCGCTTCCCAGACACTCGCTCAAGCGGACCGAATGCTGATGGGGCGGTACCTCAACACGGCGCATCGCTCAACATATTGGACACAACATCTCTCAGCGTTGAGCGCATCGGTCGCCAACAATGTTCCTCTCCAAGGTCGCCTCTACCCGTCCTATCCGAACTACCTTCGTCGGTCATCCAGACAAGGCCGCTCAAGCATCGTGGAAAAACTCACCCTTTTTTCGCAAACCAGCAAGGCCGCCACCATTGAGGATTTGTTGCAGCCGCTGTTGATCTTGACCGACGAATCAAACCCGCTCGGAGATGTGGAGTTTTTCAACACCTCGTTCATGCTCGGATTGACTGCCGAGGAACACGTGTCTCTCGCCGGACTGGCGAAAAGTCGGCGTTCAACCAAAGAACTCCTCAAAGCGTATGAATCCAAACATGATGAATGGCTGGCAAGCCAACGAGAGTCAAACAACCAAACGTCGTCGTACAATGAGGCGCCATCACCTTCACTGGCGCCATCTCCATCCAACAACAACCCGAATTCCAGCCCCAATGAACAACCAGGACCCAAGAACGAGGACGAAGGGCCACCCCCCGGTCAGCGTAGGTTGTTTTGACCATCCTCGTCCTTGTCGAGGATTTTCTTCATCACGGCCATAGCTTGAACATCGCCTTCTGACTTCTCTTCACGGCGCCAAGTGTGCGGGTGCAGAACGATAATGGCGGTGAGAAGTTCCAAACGACCAAACCACATCAGGATGGATGTGATGAACAACGCGGAGGAATCCATGCTCGCCCAAGTGTTGCTCGGCCCGTAATTTCCGAGGGCTGGACCCGTGTTTCCAAGGCTTGAGGCGACCAGCGAGAGAATACTTTCGACCGACTCCCCCGGCATCGCCAAAGCAAGCGCAAGGCTGGAAACACCGAACAAAATAATCCAGATGAACAACATCCCAACAACCAGATTTAGTTGACGTTCTTCGACAACCTCGCCGTTCATGCGAATGTGTTGTATTCGACGAGGACGGGCGACTCGAGCAAGTTCCTGAAGAGCGATTTTGAAGGCTAGACGGATTCTCATGATCTTCAAACCACCACCCGTTGAACCAGCGCATGCACCGATGATCATCAAAATCAAGATGATGATGTGAGTCAATACAGGCCAATTCAAGGCGCCGTTGCCCGAAGTGGTGCTCATGTAATCCGCCGATGCATAGCCGGTGGAGGTGGCCAACGAGACGACATTAAACAGCGATGCTCGGAGTGATTCCCCTACCGGATTGTTGTTGACGACCAAGGCCACACCGACCAAAAGAACAACCCCAGTGATGTAGAAGACGTAGGTCCTGAATTCCTCGTCCTTGAACGCCTTTTGCAATTGTCCCGTACCTGCCAACCACAACAACGTGAAGTTCACCCCAGCGAGGAACATGAAACCGGTGATGATGAGTTCAATCGTCATTGAATCGTAATACCCCACGCTGCTATCTCGGGTCGAGAATCCTCCAGTGGGCATGGTGGTTAAGGCGTGATTGAACGCATCAAACACACCCATGCCACCCACAAACTTGAGCAATAAGAACTCCAATACGGTGAGAAGGAGATACAGCCCCCACAGGGCCATCGCTGTTTGGCGGAGCTTCGGGCGAAGGCGGGAAAGCGATGGCCCCGTCAATTCAGCACGCGCCAGCGCCATGCCACCTCCGATGATTCGTGACAGCACCATCATGCCCAACATCACGACCCCCATGCCACCCAGCCACTGCGTCAACGACCTCCAAATCAAGAGACCACGAGGTTGTGCGTTGATGCAGTCAACCGTCGTTCCAGGGATGCAATTCGGACTCATGTTGTGAGCGATGACGGTCGAACCGGTGGTTGTAAAACCGGACATCGATTCAAACCAGGAGTTCACGAACCCTCGGGCGATGTCGATGACCGCTGCATCATCGGCAAACGGACCGACAAAAACACCGCCAAACCAAAACGGCAACGCACCGATGAAAACGGTGATGGGCCATACCAAACCGACGCCAACAAAGGCTTCGAGGTCTCGCAATCGCTCGGCAGAATTGGTGCGAGTGAAAAAGAGAAGCATACCCAATCCAAGCCCGATGGTTGCCAGAAGGGGTGGCAAAAAGGCCTGCATGGCCAAGTCTGGACTGTCCAGAACAGCGGTGATGAGTCCCGAGACAAGCAACGGTGCTGACAAGGCCAGCAACGTCCAGCCGAGAATCAAATTCACGACGTCAAATCGCATGATTACACCTTGAATCGTTTCTGTGCATCGGCCACGCGATCCTGAAGGCAGAACAACACAACCCGGTCGTGCTCAAGCAACAATTGATCGTTGTCGGGCTTGAAACTCTTCCAGCCGCCCGAGATTCCCCTTCGCTGAATAAATGCCAGGCGTAGCCAATCGGGGAACATCGCTTCCTCAACGGTTTTACCAGCGAACTTTGCTTTCTCCGTCACCTCCAAGGTGATTCCCACCACGCCTGGAATTTGTGAGAGCAGAGCAAAATGGCCTGAGAGGCTTTGATGAATGTGCGTGAGCATGTTGTCCACCGCAACCCTATGTCGGTCAACTGCAAACGAAATACCCATTCGTTGGGTGACCTTCACCAAGTCCGCATCGTACAGCATCAACCCGGTGTGCGGAACGCCCAAATCGGCCATCAAGAGTACGGCTGCGATGTTGGCATGGTCGTTATCCAGAGCGCTGACAGCAACATCGAATGTATCGATGGCAATTTCTGAAAGGAGAGTCTTGTCGAGATGGTCTCCGTGAATGACATCAAGACGAGGGTGACCCCCAATTTTTGACCCTGCAAGTTCGTTGGCCAGATGCAATTCTCGTTCAATCACGGTGACGTTAGCGCCGTGATCGAGCCAATCTGCTGCCATTTGGGTTCCGATGGATGTTGCTCCCACCACCGCTACCTTTGGAGCGTCGGGGAACGAGGAAACGGGGTGGCCAAACGTGATCAGGGCAGGGTTGAGTTGATCGAGATTGGTAATGGCGACGGCAACATGATCGCCGGCCTCTAACACGCTGTCGTCGTCGGGGACAAAACTGCGCTCACCTTCCCGCTTCACACCCACGATGAGAGGTAGACCGTGAACGAAGTCCTCCTTGACCTTGGCGAGCGGGCGACCAACGATATTGGCAGCCGATTCACGAATATCAAATTCCATCACGTAAGCACCGTATTCAAAGGCGATAACCTCCTCAATTTCCGTTGCCCTTAACCCTGCGTTCAACCGTTGAATCGCACCCCTGAGAGGATTCACGATGTGATTGACGTTGGCCCATTGTTGCAAATGTCCTTCTCGGAATTCTTGGACAAAGGTTCCTTCGCGCAATCGGCAAATGCTGATCAACCCGTCACGTCCTTGCTTTTGTTTGTACGCATGCTCGGCGATGGCACACGCGAGGAGGTTGGATTCGTCGGACGGGGTGGCGGCGACGAAGACCTCAGCGCTGGTAATGCCGGCTTCGAGCAATGTTTGTCGTGACGTGATGTTGCCGTGAATCACGAGACAATCCAGTGTTTGCGCATTGGACACAGCCCTTGATTCTTGGTCGATGATAACGACATCGTATTTCTCACTCGTGAGCACTTTTGCCAGGGCGGTTCCGACACGCCCCGCCCCACCGATGATGATTCTCATGATAACGCCTCAGTCCAGTGATTCAACGTATTTTTTAACCTTAAATGAGGTCCCTGCGAATTCAACATCGCCCAAGGTTTCGAAGGAACGGGCCCTGTCAATTCCACCGTTCGCTCCGTAGGTAATGGAACGTACGGGGTGGTAGTAATCATACACCGCGGAACCTGTCACATCGTACTGCTCGACCCAGTCAATGTAGGCGGTTGGGGTTGAAAGCAGCCACTTGTTGTTGACAACATCCACTTGTGCTTCAACGAAACACGACTGAAGGACGATGTTTCGTTCATTGCACCAAGCATCGCTCATGGGCAACAGAATGTACCCCCATGCGTGAGCCTCCCAACCACTGTTTGAGAGAAAGGGATCGCCCAAGACGCCAAATGCATACCATCCCGGAACACCTCGTGTGCGCAAGATGCTGAAGAATGCGTTCGTTTGTTCGTCGCAATCCCCCGTGAGCGCAGCCAAACACGTCGGACCTGAGCGGGCGGTGATTGGAGCGTCCCGGTCATATGAGATGTATTGGTGAAGGTAATCGAAACTCGCTCGAGAAAAGGCGTAAGCGTTTGATCCCTCGCCTTCTGGCAGGCTGGCAGCGATCATGTCGGCAGTGCTCATCACTAAGGCGTCAATGCCGTTGATGGCATAGTCTCCAGTGGAGTCGCGATAGTACCACTCATCGCCGGCAAATTCAGCTTTTCGCACACCATTTCCTCGCTGATTGATGTCGTTGAAGGTACCGGAGTTGTCCATGTTGATGCCATAGGTTTGGCCGTCCACCCATTGGGGAACACGAGCGTTGTCCCACCACGAATACGCCGTTGATTTTACTCGTACATCGAAGGAATACCGGATTTGTTCCCCTGCTTCCAAGTTCACCTTCACGATCACGCACTTGGCGATGGGGCATTCGTCGTCACCCGTTCCGACAGCAGGCCACCAGACTTCGTGACCTGAAGTTGTGGTCACACGGTTGGAATATGAACGGTCAGGGAGGCCATCGATGGGGATGTTCACGGATTCACTACCCACCACCATGCTTAATTCGAGTGTTTCCTGAAGCGTCGTTGCTGCTTCGTTGCCTTGACCGTCAACAAAGGTGAATTGTGCGGCCCCTGATAGCGACGAACGCAAGACTGGCGGGATAAGGATAGTTTCGGTCACAGAGCCTGTCCCTGTGGTCCCACCCATGGAGACGTCAGCAATTTTTGACAGCGTATAGGTGGCTTCGTTTGGGTAGACATGATAAGGAGCAAGTTGCGATTGGAGAAAATCTTCGACCCCGCCGAATTCCCCGAAAATGGCTTCCTGGGCCTGTGGCGACAGCATTACGAAGGCTACCAACCCCAACATGGCCACGCTTCTGAACCGATTCTTGCGACGCTTCATGATGTTGCGACGGCGACCGGTGTGAGTTTGAACAACTCCTCGCTTGGATGGATTTTGGGCCATTTTGTAGGCAGTGTCCCTCGTCCCCTTCTGACTGAACTGCTGCTCAAGTCGGTAACTGGTGCGATCGCCTTTGGGGAGCACCCGGCCGCATGAGTAGCAAATCGTGTCGCTGGGCAGGGCCGTGCTGCGACAATAAGGGCATGCACCCATGCGTTGAGGCTCGGCTGGCGTCGTATAACAATTGCTCAAAGAGACCCGGATGAAAAATGAGTTTACGGACGCGTCTTATTTGATAGCAAAAGGGAGTTTGCATAGAAGTATGTATGTGCTTACTCTTCACCATCGATGAATTTCGACCCACCACTCTCCACCGATGCACCCTTCAACGAGGATTTGTCACCTCGTTCCCGAGCCTGCTCGGCCCACAGTCGCCTCAGTCGACGACGTGACTCTTTTGGCATGGACTCCCAAATCCAAGCCTCCGAAGCCGAATTCGATAGGACCACGAAGGGAAGGATAAACACCCAAACAACTGGGTTGAACGCAGCAGAATACAACGCCACCAAGAGGGATGAACGCCAAAACGTCGAACGCAGCACGGCCCCCCAACGACGGTCGCTGAGCATGAGGTGCCCGTGCCGTGCACTAATCAACGCCTCAGCCCGGGGCGTCACTACAGCCACAAACGCGATGTTTGCCAGCCCGGCAACTCCAAAAATCCCCTCGAACTCAAACATCCGGAACAACAAGACCAAGGCCACCATACCCCCCATGGCGAGCCCCAATGCCCATCCACTCGTGGGTTGTGAACCACCTTGGCGGACACGTTTTCGCCGTAGCAACAGGTGAGAGGCGATGCTGGCAAACAAGGCCACGAAGAGCAAGGAGATGATGTTCAGTCCAGCGTTGGTTTGGCCGCTGGATGTGACGGCGATGTAATACGGCTCCAGCAACATCCAGTTGGCAATGGAGGCGTAAACGCCCCCAACCACCAAACCCCAAAACACTTGACTCCACGCCGTTGGTAGATCATAAAACCCAGCAAATCGGGTCATGACGCCTCGCCAACCAAGGGTCATACCGATGAGGGCGCAAAAACTCGAGAGTTGAAACAACACGAGTTCTGAGGCCATGAAGCCGCCTGGTGCATGCCCTTCATGAACATCGTTGTTCAAATGAGGGTAGGGGTGTGATTCAAACACCCCCAGCGCATCGCCAAACCATGGCCCGTCTGTTGCTCTTTGGTGGGAAAGGAGGCGTTGGGAAAACAACGACCTCGGCCGCAACCGCCGTATGGTTAGCCGATGCCGGGCTTCGCGTGCTGCTGGTATCTAGCGACCCTGCCCATTCCACCTCAGATTCCTTGGATGTTCAACTTGGCCCCGAGCCCACGGAAGTCAACGGCGTCCCCGGTTTGTTTGGGTTGGAGATGGACCCTGAGGCCAAACTATCGACCTTGCTGCCCAAGGTGGGGGAGGCTCTCTCTGGCATGGGAACCAAAGGGCTTGGCGGGTTGGGGGGGATTGGGATGATGCTTGACCCGCAAGCCAAGGAAGAGATGGCCGAGATGAAGGACGAAATCAATACGGCGGACATGATACTCCCCGGCCTTGACGAGGCGCTCGCCTTTGACGAATTGCTGAAACACATCGAAAACCCAACGTGGGACGTGGTTGTTTTCGATACCGCCCCGACCGGTCATACGCTACGATTTCTCGCCCTGCCTGAACTCATTGAAGCGTGGTCTGGACGACTGTTGAGGCTGATGCGAGTTTCGGGTGGGTTGCGCTCGATGCTGTTTGGTCGAAAGGAAAGCGACGCCATGAAGGAAGAATTGGAACGGTTTCGCCGAAGGGTCTTGCATGTTCGGCGTGTCTTGAGTGACCCGGCCACCTCCTCCTTCACCTTGGTGACCATTCCTGAACGGATGGGCGTGAATGAAACGATTCGTGCCCACGAATCCTTGCTTCACCACCATCTGCCCATCGGGGGCTGTTTGGTCAATCGTGTCACTCCATCCATCGACCACCCGTTCCTCAAGCGACGCCGGGAGCAGGAACTTCAGCGAATCAGCGAACTCGAACAGCGGTTGGAGGGTGTGCACGTTGGCCAACTGGAACTTGCAGATGAGGAAATTGTTGGCCTCGAATCGTTACGAACAGTTGGCCATCGATTGTACGGAGCCCCACATGAATGGCCGACCACCATTGGACCCCATCAAATGGGCCTTGTCCTTCACCACGAAGTTCATCGCGGGATGACCGTGGAACTTGAGGACGCCGTGGAACGTGTCCATCTTCATTTTCCCGGCCTCAATCGGGATGACTTGTCCTTGCGCAGCGAAGACGGCACGCTATTTGTTGGCGTAAATGGCAGAGAGCATGCCATCGCTACAACGACACATGTCAAATCCAGCATGGTGAAAGCCAACCTCGAGGGCGATGTCTTGGTGTTGACCATCCCTCGCACATCATCTCCGTGAAACCATGAATTGAAGAAGGAGAAGACAGAGGAACCAACATGGCTCTTGAAGGCTTGTCAAAGGGAATCTTTCGCTCCCTTGGCTTGCTCAAGAACAAACGGACTTTGGACGAGGATGAACTGCGCGAAATGACGCGTAGCCTTCGGCGTGCCCTCCAGGAGGCCGACTTCAACATCCGACAAACCAAGGAAATTGTCGATCGAATGGAAACTCGGATGCGAGAGGAGGAGCCACGCCCCGGACTTACCGTCCAAACACACGCTATGAACATCCTCTACACAGAGTTGGTCCGCTTGCTCGGCCCCCCCTCAGAGTTTCAGCCTCGGGGTGCAACCTTGCTGCTCGTCGGGCTCTATGGCCAGGGGAAAACCACCACGACGGCAAAACTCGCTGAATGGTACCGCAAAAAACACGGTTTGCGAGTGGCGGTCATCGAAGCTGACGTTCACCGCCCCGGCGCCTATGCCCAGTTGTCACAACTCCTCGAAGAATCCAGCATACAGGTCTATGGTGAACCAGAGACCACCGATGCTGTGACCATCGTCCGCAACGGATTGAAAGCATGCGCGGCCGCTGATCTTGTCATTGTTGATACAGCGGGTCGTCACCAACTTGACCAAGAGTTGGTCGATGAATTGGAAAACATCGCCGGATTGACGAGGGCAACCGACCGATGGTTGGTCATTGATGCACAGGTGGGTCAAGCCGCCGGACCGGTCGCCGCTTCCTTCCACTCGCTGGCCGGCGTCACGGGCATCGTCATCACAAAACTCGACGGTACGGCCCGTGGAGGTGGGGCACTTTCGGCCGTCGCAGCCACCGGAGCCCCGATCGTTCACATCGGTGTTGGTGAGAGGATTCAAGACCTTGAGAAATTCGAGTCAGACCGCTTCATCTCCCGACTGCTTGGAATGGGCGACATCCAGGGGCTCATTGATTTGGCTCCCGAAGACATGGACGAGGAAGAAGCCATGCGCCTCACTCAACGCCTGATGAGCGGAAGGTTCACCCTCAATGACATGTACAAACAGATGGAAATGATGTCAAAAGTCGGCACGATTGACAAGTTGATGTCGTTCCTTCCGGGAAGTATGCTGGGAGGCATGGGGGCCATGTCCAAGGGACAAAAAGAAGCCATGCAAGCCAATCTTGACCGATATCGAACCATCATGGACTCCATGACCGGTTGGGAGAAAAACGAACCGGCAAAAATCAAAGCCGACCGTATCAAACGCATAGCTCGAGGGTCGGGTGTGCGTGAAAAGGACGTTCGTGAACTCATCGGCCAGTGGAACCGTTCACGAAAGATGATGAAAGGTATGGGAGGCAACCGCAAGTTGAACAAGCAGATGCGGAAGATGATGAAGGACGGCGACATGGACATTGACCCGTCCTCGTTTGGAATGTGAGGAGGGCACAACACCCACCAACACACGATGAAGGAGAGGAGTGCTCATGCGACTTGAATGGCCGGTCTATGTCTTCACTGCCGGTGTCTTTCTCACCTTTGCCCTGGCCTTTCAATTCCTCGATCTCAACACCGGTGCCGTCGTTGGCCTGTTCATCTTGCTGACCGTGGCCTATGCGTGGGTCGCATGGGTGATGATCAAGCAAAAGGCTGTTCTCGAATTACACAGTTACATCCCATGTACAAGCTGCAATGAATTAACACCCTCACAAGGCAACCACTGCATGAATTGTGGTGCCGTGTTCGCTATGGGAAACGCTCAGTAGGATTTTGCCAAAAAGACCCGCCGTTTCGTCGGCTGGCCGGTCATATGGCAAGGACGTTCATCCTCGTAGGCGTCGGTTGCATCCCCGAGGAAAGAGAGTCCTGTCGTCCGTTCTATAACTTCAGCATGTGCATCTGAACCGTTGAATGCTAACTCGTAGATGTGGCCATCCTCGACTTCTCCATCCATCGTCCACTTGCCGTCTTGTTCGCTGAAGGGGGGAAGCGGTTGAACCACGTCGTCCATATGACGAAAGGCCCGTTGGCGAAGTTCTTCGCTGATTTCACCCAATACCCGGTAGCATTCATCAACAACGTTGTCCATCGTGAGCGGTTCCTTACCTCCCGTTCGGCGGGCAGCGAAAACGGTTCCTTGTTCAATATCACGTGGGCCGATGTCGAGCCGAAGCGGCACGCCCTTGATCTCCCAATCGTAGTACTTCTGACCGGGGTGGAGGTCTCGGTCGTCGACTTTGACACGGAGACCACGGGAGCGGAGTTTGTCGGCGACGTCGTGGGCAACGCCTATGGTATCAACCTCGAGGTTCTTACGAATCATCGGGCAAATGACGACTTGGAACGGCGCAATCTTGGGAGGCATGATGAGTCCGTTTTCATCTCCGTGCATGCCGACGACTGCGCCAAGGAGACGCTCGGACATGCCGTACGTCGTTTGATGACAATAGGTTTGCTGAGCGTTCAAGTCCTCGTATGTCACATCGAAGGCTTTCGCCCACTGGTCACGGTAGTGATGACAGGATGCCACTTGAAGCGTTCGCCCGTTTGGCATAATGGCATCGATGCCGATGGTGTACCAGGCTCCGGGGAATGTATCCCAAACAGGTCGCTTGGCCTTGATGATGGGGAGACAAAGGTCGTGCATAATGCGGTCAACAATATCGAGGTCTTCGGCAATTTGTCGACTGGCATCCTCCTCGTCAATGTGGGCGGTGTGGGCTTCGAAGAAGTGGATTTCTCGAACCCGAATGAAGGAACGGGTTTGTTTCGTTTCGTAACGGAACGTATTGACCATCTGATAGATCTTCAAGGGGAGGTCTTTGTGCGAGCGAATCCAAAGCGGAAACATGGTGTACATCGCTGTTTCCGACGTTGGCCGAAGGAACATCGGAATGTCGAGGTCGTTCTCGCCTGCGTGTTTGACCCAATAGACCTCTTTCTTGAACCCGCCTTCTTCATCCTCTTCCCGAAGGTCGTCGGGGTCGACTCCTTCTTCTCTTGCTCGCTTCAGCCGAGCCACCAAGGCGTTTTCCTTCTCAAGGAGGTTCTCAGGGATAAGTAAGGGAAAGTTTACTTCCTCGTGATCGGTTCGCTCCATTTCGGCGTGGGTGAGGGCATCGATGAGTTTCATCGTCTTCCATCCGTAAGGCCGCCAAACATCCATTCCCTTGATGGGATAGCGCTTGTCGACCAATTCAGCGGCTTCGACCATAAACGGATACCATTCGTTGAACTGATCCTCTTTGGAAGGGATGCCCCGCTTGGCTTTGCCGTGGCCCATGGTTTTGGGGCCACCTTCTTTTTCATCAAGATGACGCTGCCTCACGCCGCCAAACCATCCTTCTTGCCACTCATCAATGCGAGTGCAGCAGCCAAGAACCAAACAACTTCAAGAACGAAAAAAGCCCACTCCGATACGAGGTAGGCTCGAACACCAAGGAGGCCGGAGCCGATGGCCATCAGCCAGAGGTAAAGGGGCTGTTTGCTGTGGAGCACATCCCGAGTCTCAAGCGTAAAAGCGGACAGAATGCACAGCATTCCGATATATGCAATCGCTTGGGCTACAAGACCGTCGGGTGACATGCACTCACCGCTTGCGACGCAGGAGAATCATGGCGATCAGCAAAACCCCGATGGCCACGATGTCAGGGATGCCCACGCCACCAGCAATACCTCCGACGCCATCCATTGACGATGACAGCAACGAGTACGACCAGCCGTCGGATTCACCTACCTGGTGAACTGAAAGCCAGTTGATGCGAGTTTGTTCAGCACCGCGACAAACGCCGGGAGCACACGTGCCGTTGAAGAGGCTGGAAAAGGCGCCAAACACGTTCATCACACAGACAACCAAACCAGCAAGAGCGAACCATCGCAGGGGTGACCTCGATCCTCGAGCAGGCACGGGCGGCAATTCCAGCGAAGGGAGGGGGCCTGCTGGGAGGGGTACATTGCCTGTGGGGGAAACGGGAGCGATGACCTCGACCAACATATCGGTTGGAGGGGCAACCTCGGTGACGGGAATGGCGGGCTCGGACACCATGTCTCGGGCTTTAACAGGCTGAACCGGTGCGATTTTGATGCCGTATAAACGGTCTGCCAAACTCACGAGTGCCGGGTCGTCAGCGATTTCGGATGGGTCAAGGTCCCCGTCCAAGAGTTGCTGAAGGCGTTCGTAGGCAGTGGTCATGGAATCGCCTCCTCGCCCATGCGTGAACGCTTCCCTTCAAGAAGCCTCCTTTTCAACTGCCAAGTGCCTCAACGCACCTACTCGTCCTCGTCGTAACGGTCCATCAAGGATTGACTCACGAGCCGAGCGGAGCAATGCGGGCATCGGTCCGCCCGCCCTAACATCGTCGGTTGAATAGCCAGCACCGCCATGCACGATGGGCAGGCAGCCAACATCTCGCCATCGGCGAGTTCAAACGAATTCGATAGTGGTTGGCGAAGGTAACCCGACCGGTACCCGGGATGCCAATGGAAGAGGGCTCGACGGCCAGAACCAAAGGAGGCCCACCCCATGAGGAACACGAACAAAAAGGACACCATTTGTCCTGACAACAGCCCCTCGAGCAGGTTGATGAACGCCAAGGTCGCAAACAACAGGCTCGCCATCACCAACACCACAACCGCTGGCCAATACGCCCAAACTCGGCGTTGCCGGTATCCTGAATACACCATCAAGCCTCCAAAAACGGCCCCACCCATGAACGCAGAACCACCAAGCGTGTCAAGCGCACCAGCGAGGGCAAGAACCGTAGCAAGCATGTAAATGACGATGGCTCCATCAACCAACACGATGAAACTGGTGCCCCGATGAATGTGGGCAATGGGGTCGCCGGGTACGGTGCTCGTTGGAGCAGAGCCCGCAAGAACGAGTTCATCCGCTCGACCACCAGCCATGAATTTGCGTGGCGAACGGTCTCTTTGAACCATTGGGCTACGGGGGATGATACAAGCGAAGATGTCTTGAGCAGGCGCTGAATGGGCGAATCATGTCCATGCGCGACACAGATGTTGAGCGCACGGGAACTTCCCTTGAAGGACGGCACATCGTATTGGGCGTCTCGGGGGGCATCGCTGCTGTTGAGACGGTACGCCTTGCCCGAGCACTGCGACGCGAAGGGGCTGCCTTGACCGTCGTGATGACCAATGCAGCTCAGCGCATCATCACGCCGTTGGCCGTCCGATGGGCCGCGCAGTCCGACGTCATCACGGATTGGGACGGGGACCTTTCTGTCTTGGACAACGTGGACGGTGTGTTGGTCGCTCCTGCGACACGGGACATCATGGCCAGCCACCTCCACGGATTGCAACACGGACCGCTCATGATGGCGCTTTCCGTTGCTCGCTCACGAGGTACTCCGATCGTCATGATTCCAAGTATGCACGCAGATTTGGCCACCGACCCCATCACCGACGACCTCGTCCAGCAGTTAATGGACGAAGGAGTGACCGTCCAGTGGGGACCCTTGCAGGAGGGAAAGAGAAAGACACCTTCCTCGGAGCACATCACGGCTCTCCTTGCCCATGCGGTTAACCGGCACCAACCTCAACGTCGAAGCGTGGTGATCACGCTGGGCGCTACGCGTTCATCCATTGATGATGTCCGCCATGTCCAAAACACGAGTTCTGGCACCACGGGTTGGACGCTTGCGGATGACTTGTTTCGTCACGGCCATGACATCACCTGCGTCGCAGGCCTGACCACCGCCCCTGCTCCTGACTGGCTGCCTCTGGTGATTTCAACACCCTCGCCTGAAGCCATGCTCAAGGAATGCCAAGCCTTGTCCAACGACCGAATTGATGCTTGGGTTCATGCGGCCGCTGTGTTGGATTATGTGGTTGAGTCGCCCGCCAAAGGAAAACTAGCGAGCCAACAAGGCCCCCTCAATGTACCGCTGATCGAGAGCCCCAAGCACATTTTAGAACTCAAAGATACCTGTCAGGGGGCCGTTCGCATTGGTTTCAAACTTGAATCGGGCGTCAAACAAACGGACCTCATCCACCGAGCCTTGGCCCAAGTGCAGCGAGCAGGCATGACGGCGGTGGTGGCAAATCGACTGGAAGATTTAGGGCGAAGCGACAAACCACGCGCCTATTTGGTCGACGCACAGGGTTCTCATTTTGTTCTTCAAACACCCCTTGACTTGAGCGATGCGATTCGCACGTTGATAGAACGGGGTCCGGGGGCCTGACCGTGCGTCGTTTTGCCATCGTGGGCCATCGAGCGATGTCGAAGGGAAAATTACCCCTCAACGATTTGGCAGGTGGTGCGGGGCGCGTTGACGTTCTGGTCCGAGCCACCATGTCGGCTCTCTTAACCAGCCACGGCTTGCGAAACGATACCGAAGTCATCCTCCACCTCATGGGAGGACCTGGGCCCCCGCGACGGATTCGCTTTGACGGCTCACAACTTACAGGTCTGCATGCTGATGACCGTTCTATAGCAGGCGTCATCGGTAAAGTCATCGCCACGCCACAACCGCCTATTGGCCATTGGTCCAACGTGAGCAAGGGGTTATGTCACAGTGGGGGCGACTTGAGCACGACTCTAAGAGACTGGTCCGACACCACCGTCGTCGTTCTGGATGCGGATGCACCCCGCCTATGGCGTAGAGGGGCGAAGTTGCCCGATCGGTCTCAGGCAAATGAGCAACAGGTCGGGTTTGTGTTGAGTGACGACCAGCCACTGACTTCAGTGGAAAAACACGGTCTACTCGCTCGTTCGCTCGGTGAGACATGGCTCCAAGGGCATTTGGCCATTGGCATCGTGCACTTTCTGCTCGACGAGGGCGTCGACCTCAATCTGTCGTGACAATCGCTTCGACGGGCGCTGCCCACTTCAAGGCCCCACCAACCAAGCAGGTAATCCATCAACGGGGTGCTCCAACGAATGGGCTAACAAGTCCTCGTCCAAGGCGAATGGATGGCTCTGAGGCCACACTGAGAGGCTGCTGCAACTCGCTTGGTGGCGCTCAACTGCGTCACAATCTCCGTGAAGGATGGGCGAGTGGTCCACTGTTGCTGCGCCGATGGTAAACGTGGCTGTTGATTCCGCCTCGCCTTCATCGATGCGAACTGCATTGCGATACCACCGAACTCCCAATCGGGTCGTTGCCCACGAACTGTCCCACTGCGGAGGAATGTTGAGATTGAGCATCAAGTCACCGTTGGCAAAGGCGAGGGACAAGGCCAATTCGGGGTTCTCCTTCCACCCATCGTCGTTGTTGGGATGCGGCCATGACGTGAAGTAGTGCGTGTCCATATTTCCGTGAGGGCGGCCAAGGTTGGAAGCGATTCGTGGCAGCCGCCGTGAAGCCATTCGAACGATGTCAACGGTTGCCCGAACAGCGACGTCCATGCCTTCCGGGTCAAACGAGGTGTAGGACGAGGCGATGGCTGGCACCCCATACAAGCCTGCCTCGCGCGCAGCTCCCATGGTCCCGCTGTGGTAGGCATCCTGCGAAAGGTTCGGACCGAGGTTAACGCCTGACACCACCATCTGAGGTTTTGCACCCGGAACGAGATGTTCCAATCCGCCGTCTAACGCAACGATCATCGTGTCGCAAGGCGTCCCATCCAATTCAAACAGATGAATCGGTGTGGTGTCTACGTTCAATCCCCATGTGTCGATCAAGTCGTTGCGTTCACGCAGAGGCATGGGTTGCATGAGGTTGATTCGCATCCCGGTGGCGGAATGATTGCTGCTGGGGGCCAACACCATGAGGGGGAATCCTGCGTGGTGCAGGGCCTTGACCAGAAGTTCAAACCCTGTGGCTTCAATGCCGTCATCGTTGGTCAAGACCAACCAACCACGTTCTTCGTCCACAGCCATGCCTCAAGCCGTGTTGTTTTCATTGTTCGCTTGGTTGCTTGTGATGTTTTCAGATGCCACAACCACCAACAGAAGTCCAGCGACGAGCACCAATCCTCCTACCCACGTCCACCTTCCGGGGACTCCGGAATCGAACAACAACCACCCGATCATCGAACCCAATACAGGCTCAAGCGTGACGGCGACGGACACCACCAACGGTGAAAGGTAGCGAAGGCAGGTGTTCAAACCGGTGTGGCCCAACAACCCTGCAGCCAAGGCGAGCAGCAGGAACCAAATGAAATACGCACCGTCCACCCATCCCAACCACCCAAAGGCAGCCGCTTGTGGCTCCAGCAAACAGGAGGCTGGCAGCAGGAGCACCGCTGCCAAGGCAGTCACTGGAAAGGCGTAAAGGAAAATCGGCATCCAAGAACGCAATATTCGGCCGACAACGATGTAACCAACGACAAAGATGGCGCCAGCGAAGGCCAGCCCGTCACCTAATAGGGTCGCCGTTTGGTCGCCCTGCTCGCCACCCGTATCCAAGAGTGTCAGGCCGGCTCCGACGAAACACACGAATGCTCCCGCCCATTCACGGCGAACAGGACGTCGGATGGAAACGACGAAGGGTGATAACAGCCCCATCCCGAGGACGATAACCAACGGGTGGGCCGTGACAAAGAGCAAGGAATGCGTGAGCGTGGTTTGGTCCAAACTGGCAACCCAGGCCCCGAAATGGGCGGCGAGAGCGACCCCACTGGCCCCCAGCAAGAGCCATGTCCGAGGGCGAAGGTAGGCTTCCTTCGTGGCGGCATTGCTCCCTCGCCATTGGTGAACAAATAGTGGCAACAAGACCAAGGATGTCAATTGCAATCGCCAAGAGGCTCGCAGCAACGGGGGGACGTCGTTGACATGTTGGAACAAGGCTCCGGCGCTCGATACTCCGAGGACTGAGGCGCCCAACAGGACCCACACCCACCGAGGCGGCGTGCCGTGGCCCATGGAGTTCACACTCAAGCCTCAGCGGGCTTGGGGTCTCCGCCAATCACACCTGCTCGCTTGAAGAGGAAGTAAATGGCAGCACCGACGGCCACGTTGATGAGAATCAGGCTGGTCATTCGAATCGCATACCAAGCGCCCGAGTTCGGGAAGTCATCAATGCCCATGACGGTAGCAGGTGCTCCACTGTCGTCGTACCAAAGCGAGTCAACAAAGGAGAGGATGCTGGACTCCGTCCCAAAGAAGGCTTCTCCCGTTAGCAATCCTGCTGCCACCATGAAGGTGCTCAGAAGGATGAGTGCTCGTTGCTTTTCGGCCACCGTCGTTCCTTCTTTCTCCTTTAGAGCGTCGATGCGTGGCTGGAGTTTCTTGTCCTCCCAGCGGTCGCGAGCCACGCCACCGATCAGCATCGGTAGCGTGTGAGGGACATCGAGGTACATCCCCAAACCGAATGAGGTACCCATGCCGGTAGCCCATTCCACGAAGACCCCAAGCAGGAATCCAAGAGCGAGAAGAACGAGGTCCCCCTGACCCTCGGCAAAGATCACGGAAAACGTAGCGAAGGCGTTGGCTTGTGGAGCAATGAGTTGAATGCGCCCTTCGGCGAGTTGGATGGAGAGGAAAATCGCCACACCGGCTCCAATGATGGCACCGGGCACAACACCCATGATGTTCCCTTTCGAGATGTGGTACGGCCGGTTACCGATGTAGAGGCTGTTCTTGTAATCGCCAATCACGGTCCCTGACATCGAAATAGCCGAACCAAAGACCGTTGTGCCCACCAAACCAAGCAACACGGCGTCTTGGGTTGATAGGTCAAGGAGGTCCTGAGCGTTGAGGAAGACGCCCAGCAACATCAGGAGAACGATGAACGAGGTTCCCGAAACAGGTTCAATACCCGTTTCGCCCATGACTCGAACGGCAATGGCGCCAAGCATGAATGTCGTGAGAATCAAGACCAGAGCGAAGACCAACGCTGCGAGGGGCGAGAATCCGCCGATGCTGAAAATCACAATCATAGCCAAGAAGGTGACGCCCATGAAGATAGGAATATGCTTCAGTGGCCACTCATACCATCCTTTGCCCTCCATGTACTCTTGGCTGCCGTCGCCTTTGAAAGCCGCACCAATGTCGGAGAAGATGTTGGCAAACGTTCGCCACATTTTGGCCAGACCGAACATACCACCGCCGACAATGGCGCCGATGGCAATGGTTCTCACCGTTTTGGCGAAGGCGATCATTTGCAACGGAGCCGAACCACCGCTTGCGTAGTCTTGGATAGGAATGTTCGCTTGTTGCCCAGCATCGTAAATCGGGACGTTCATGAACACCGCCAAGGGTACCAGGAAGAACCAGCCGACGATGGTTCCCAAGTTGACCAAGAAAGCGACGCGTGCCTTCATGAACCAACCGATGGCGAACATCGAAGGGGTAAGGGCCACACCAACATAGGTGTAGGCGAATGGGTTCCAAGCCGTGTCTTCCGACCAGTGGGTTTGACCGAGTGAAATGCCGTCAGCGGTACCCGAAGGCTGGTGTATCTTTCCATGTGAGTAAAAACTGGCTAAGCCAATATCGCCGTAGTGGAGTGATTCAGCGATGTAATCAAACAGAGCAACTTTGCGATCGTTCAGCCAAATCAGTGGATATTCAATCAGGAACAGACCGACCATGGTGATGATGGTCCAAACACCGATGGTTTTCAGCGAATCTCGGGCGTGTTCCACCGCACCGGTACTGACATCCGACGAGATATCGAGCATTTTCAGGGTCGCTTCAAAACCGGGAAGGGGCAACGGGTCTTCGACCAACCAAACACGTCTGAAAATGATGAAATACATCACACCGAGGAAGCCTGCAAACATCGAGGCCACGATGCCGATAAAAGCGAGCGTGAACGCCTCGCCGTCCTCGAGTGTGACCAAGGGGCCGTCCGCTAACGCATAGGCAGGTTGACTTGCAAGAAGAAAAATGGCGGGGAAGGTGAAAATGAACCCGGTTGAGGCGTGGGTTGCACCGGTGGTGGCAGATGTGGCGATGTTGACTTCAGAAGGCGACCATTTGAGTGCCATGCCCAGCAAGTAAGCGATGTACCAGGCTGCAGAGATCGCCAAACCAAGTTTCAGCCCGATGTACGCCGTCACACCGGAAAAGACGGCACCAATCCCAATACCGATGAGGACTTTTGGTGTATTCCAGTGTGAAACTTCAAACGATTCTTGGAGGTTCTTTTCCTCAAGGTACTGTTCAAGAACACCGGTGTTGAGATTGTTGTACATCTCATCGTCGAGCCATGTCAGGGTTCCAGCTTCAATTGCCTTGAGCCCTTCGGGCGTGACAGGTTGCCTGTAGGCTGATTTGGCGACAGTTTTCCCAGCAGCAGCGTCGGATTTCGCCATGCAATTCACCCGCGAGGCCACGGCCTCACGCTTATGGGTTGCGAAGGCACTTCATCACGGTTGCGCTATATCTCACTCCACGATGTTCGATTTGCGATTGCGCAAATCCTCGGCGCGGGCCACAGCAATACCGTCTTCCACATCGACCTTACGAAGCATGATGGCCCCGGCGACGATGAGCAAGGAGATGGCAAAAATACCGACACGGGAATCAAACCAGACCGTCATGACCGAATAGATCAGGGGGCCGAGCAAGGCAGCCACCTTGCCAAAGAAACCGAAAAAGCCGAAGAATTCTGCCGACCGTGTCTCAGGCACCATCTGCCCAAACATGGACCGTGCCAGACCTTGCGAGCCACCCAAAAGGGCTCCACCAAAGACACCGAGCAGAAGGAATTGGAAGAAGACGGACATACCCAACGGAGCCCAAATCAGCGAGCGGGCCGTCTTTGGAATGAAGTCCATCTTGCCATCGCCGAGGCTTGTGGGGTGGTTGATGCCCAATCCAGTTCGGTTTTCAAATTCGCCCCCACTGATGGAATAGGAGAAGCGAGAGTCTTCGTCCATGGTCGCATCCAATGCATCCAAGGCTTCGGCGGTCAACACAACGGGAACGGCAACAGCGTTACCGTCGTCGTTAAAGGCCCATTGCACAGCGTAGTCATCCTTGACGTCGCTGTTTTGCTCAACGGGAAGGATCGCTTCATGCGTCAATGCCCACTGCTGCTCGTCGTCATCGGGAAGTGCAGCGATATTGTTCACGCCCTCCCGGGCCGTTGCCATGTAGGTCCCATCGTCGGCATTCCAGTCGTATTGGATGTCGTATTCACTGTGCTGCTCCAGTTCCAATGGAGCGAAGGAGAGGGCGCCTACAATGACAAAACACCAGCATACCAGGGAGAATTGAAGCGCCTTCTTCGTGCCCCACTTCTCGGCCAGTTTCGTAAAACCAATCGCCGCTGGAGCAGCCACAAATTGGATGATGAGAATGGTGAGAATGAGCCCCGTCGTGGTCAAGCCCAAGACGACAATGCCAAACACTCCGGCAAGCGCCGTCACGGAATTGATGCCGTCGATGAAACAGAAGTAGGCAAGCATGTAGAAAAACAACGTGCGGAACGATTTGATATCGGAGAGCGTGGCCATCACTTCGCCAAGAGCCATCTTCGTGGAGTCCACCAAGCCCATCGGCTCCATCTCATGTTCGATATGGGGCTCTGGCACCATCCGGAAGGTCATTTGAGCAAAGCCGAGCCACCACAACCCCGAGGTGGCCATGGCGAACGGAATCACCCAGGTGCCGCTCAAGGTCATGACCATGGCAAGGTGGACCACCAGTAGAAGGCCACCGCCGAGGTACCCTGCGGCGAAGGCTTTGTTGGAGATAGAATCCATCTCAGACTCGTCGCCCATGTGGGGAAGGAGAGCGTTGTAAAAGACGCCGGCTCCGTTCAGGCCAACGTTGGCCGCCATGAACATGATCAGAGCCCAAATCCACCCGATTTGGACGCCAAGATACGGAGAGAGCGCCAGAAGGATACATGAGACCGACCCGAGAACGGTCAGGACACGAAGCCACCACAGCTTGATCATCCGCCGGTCGGCAATCACACCAAGCGAGGGCGCGCAAATGGCGACCAAAAGGGCGCCCACCATCACTGCGGCAGAGAACATTGCGTCTGCGGTCCAATCGGAGCCGAGGAACTTGGTCGAGATGCCGTTGGCTTCGGCAAATAGGTAAGCGAACCAAGCCGGGAAAATCGCCGTGGTGACCGATGTCTCAAACGCACTTTTTCCCCAGTCATAGGCGCAATAGCCCCGCACGCGTTGGTCGTTCACTTCTGCCACGGATGCCGTTGATTCCATGCCTGTTCAAAGCCCGTTGAGTATTTGAATTCATACCCGATATAACAGGACAATCGCCCTGTTGAAGAGCCAAGGGCCGTTCACCATCAATGGTCTCGGATGATTTTGTAGCGGCCGAGGGCTTCCATCCACATGATTTCCTTTCCGGCCTCGATGTTCATCTCGGCTTCCAAGGGCAGGATCATCATGGAGTGGTCGCGCATGTTCATGGCGTGAACTTCGCTGCCCTCGATGTGGGTGACCATGGCCGTACCCTTTTCGATCATGGGGACGTTGATGGTGTCCGTCACGGTACCTACGTGTGAGATTTTTTTGTCGTTGAAGATATTGACGAGTTCAAGACGCGCTTTGGCCGAACCGTGCTTGCCGGGTTTGGATTTGGAGATGCTCAAAATTTTGTAAGCCTCGTCTTCGACGACACAGAATCGTCCAACTTTCAACGTTCGAATTTCAACACGGTCGGTTCCCGGCATGGTTGTCCCTCGGTTCTTCTGTCATGGTATTGGCTTATGACTATTCGGGCGGAGGCGGTTGAAAACTCACAAATCCCGCACGTCAAATCGTTGGCCTGATTGCTCCATGGTGTGTTCCAAAATCAACGGTACCAGCTTTAGTGCGACGTCATCCGGGTTGGTCAGTTCGCCGTTATCGTGGTAGGCTTGGAAGGTCGAATGGAGCGGGAAATCATCGGGTGATGCCGTACGAATCTCCTGTTGCATTTGGGTGTCAACGATGCCTGGAGCGATGCTAATGGCGCTGATGAGGTCGTTTGCACCCTCCTCGGCCAGACAACGCGTCCACATGTCCAAAGCGGCTTTGGCCGTGCAATACGCTGACCACGAAGGGAGTGGGCGTTGGGATGCACCGCTTGAAATCGTGGTGACCCGAGCATGATGCTCGCCATGGAGCAAGGAGGCGAGGGCCGAGGTGAGGTGTTGAACACCGAGCACGTTGACCTGCATGGACTGCGCCCAAGCGGTCGAATCCGCAGCGAGTAACGGACGGATGGGGGCGATGGAACCCGCATTGTGAACGAGCACGTCGAGTCGGTCGACGGAGCGAAGACAGCGAAGCGCTGCCTCGTTGATGGAGTCAACGGAGCCAAGGTCGCACGGCAGGGCAAAGGAGGTTGAGGAGAGCGATTGTACCTCCGCAGTTGTTTCTTGCAGGGCATTCGTGTCCCGTGCGAGCAAGATGACCCGGTAGCCTTTGCTGGCAAGCACGCAAGCCAACGCTCGTCCGATGCCTCGTGAGGCTCCCGTCACCAAGGCCGTGGGTGGGTCCATGGCATGACCAGAAGAGGGACGTTTGTAAAGGTCCTGTGTGGGTCGCCAATCGTTTCATCACGGGCTTCGAGGTTGACTACTGTTGCATCTTGATGGTTAGCGTTCAACACGACCACTGCGAACCCATGAGTACAGACTACCCGAATATAAGTGGGCTCAGCATAACCCCTGTGAAGATATTGTGGTCAATTACCACACAAATCAATTTTGATACTTCATCCATTGATCAGTTGTATCGGACTTTCTGTAGTAGTTGTCTCCATTATGAACTATCCATTCAAACCCATGCTCGTCTCTATTACTGGAAATGGCATCTATGGGCGGGCCGACATCAATCATCGGTTTCTCCACATGCTCAAGTGAAATAGGCTGAGCCAGATTGTTGATTGGTTGTTCAGAATGGGGGGAATTTGATTGATCGCTTTGATCAGCTGGCGTAATTCTCAATTCGTTATTATCGTATGTCAATTGATGCACCTCGATGGCCTTGCTTTCCACAAGTGAATTATCTAAGAGAAGAACGTGTGATTCAAAGGATTTTGTAAATTTCAGCATTGGAAGCCATATGAGTGGATAGAATGCAAATACAAGTATGAAGGTGAAACCTAATATCGCCGCGACAAATCCAAGCCCTTCAGTAATGTTTCCATTTTCTGCTGCTGATGATGAAATTCTCCAGGCTGTTTGGAAAAATAGGACTACTGATCCGAATCCAGCGGCTACATTTGTCAAATCATTTGCTTTTTCTCCAATTGGACTCATTGATCTGGTCTTTTTATCAACGATTGAAAGTGAACTATATCTCAACACCAATATCGGAGCTACAAGAATAGTGATAAAAGGTGCAAATAGGAGAACTACAATAATCTTCCAAGAAGTATAAGCCTCTTTAATTCTGTCAATTGCATCAGTATTGTCCATTACGCAATCGGAATCACAGAGAACTCCATCACTTCCATCATCACATGTCCCGATAAGGTCAATGGTACCATCATCACATACAACAGCGTCCGGTATGTTGCCTTCGGTCACCATTGATAGATTTGATTGTGCGATCAGACTGATAAGGAAAAATAATACAAAAATGGCTGTTAAACTCAGTTTCCGAGTTGCTCTAAACAGTTCGGGGCGCGTGTCCGTAGAAGGCATTGTATATTCTGAAAATCGAATCAAGAACTTCTTTCCGCCACTGAAAATGGTGGCATACAAAGGTAAAACTGACTTTATGAATATCTTGGTAATTTTATTCCATAATCCTCCAACAAATAGATAGAATATTACAGCAAACAGAAGTGGAATTCCGGACGTAGCAATTGAAAGGAGTAACAAAGGTAAGAGAAGTAGACTTGCGATCAAATACTCCTTCCTAGCACTGACTTCAATTTTTTGTGAGTAGGCTATTTCTTGGTCTAAATCTGTGTGCTCTTGTCTCTTTGGCCCCATTGAATTTTTCCCAACTAAAATCCCAAGCGCTTCTATCCACGCCCAAGGAATAGTGATGAGAAGCCCTGCTCCAACTGTAATGAAAACAAGTCCAAATTGGATGAATCCTCTCTTCCAACGACCGAGATAGAAATTGTGGAAACCCAATGGGCCAAGAAAAATAGCAATAAGGAAAGCCAGGATTTTGCTTTTCTGTTTTGCTTCTGCGGACGCCTGATTCATACTCTTTCTAAATGTTGATGTCTTTAATACATTATCCAAAACAAAGGTGCAATAAATATCAAACCACAACTAAATCAAAACCATCATCCACAAGCGCCCCCTTGAATTCGTATGGGAACACATGGGTAGGGTTGTGTACGTCACCATACACAACGGCACCCCATGAATATGGGAAGAGGCCACGTGCACTCCGCAAGGAGGAGACCAAACCCGACCCCTCCGCCATAGGTTGATAAATCGCTCCACCGAACACCATCCATGCTTCGGGTCTGGTCGGTCCTCGCCTTGCTGTTGCTCGCTGCCGTACCGCAGTCGCCAATGCTTGTGTTGAGCGATACAGCATCCGTGCTCGAAGCAGTGAACTCAACACCCACTTCGTCCAATTTCGTCGAGGCACAGACGCTCCAGGTGTCTAACGGGGCGGTCGTCGTCGATCTTGTCCATCACAACGGAAGTTACGTGGTTCTGATCGCTCATTCAGGCAACGGTCAGGTCGGCAGTTCATCGTGGACGGGTCTCAGCACATCGCATGTTTTGATGCACCTTTGGCCCAACGGCACCACCGCCTCCACGGTGCACTTCAACGCTAACGCCCACGCTGAATTGTTCTCCACGGCGCAAGGCTTGGTCATCATCAGCAACGCTTCGGGTAGCGTCAACGTCACGGTTGTGGATGACAACCTACAGATGCGCTACGTCACGATTGGTGCTTCGAGCGACGGGCCCTTTGAGCGTTTGGCCGCCGACGCAAAGGGCAATTATCTGGCCTTTACCCTCCGATGCTACGTCCATGCGACCTCCAGCGTGACCCTTGAAGGCGACGAATGCGCGACCACGACCGGACGGTACAACCTGACCACCTATTTGCTTGACCTCTCAACGGATTCGTTGAGTCTGCGAGGTGCTTCAGGATGGCTCAACATGACATCTCTCTCCGTCGAATACGGCACGAAAACGGGCACGATGAGCGAAACCATCGCCCCCTCGCCCGACTGTCCTCAATTCTTGAGCGTCGAATACTCAGGGGCTCTCAACGGTTTGTCGGTCTCGGACTGCAACCCGTCGGGCGATTCCAACACTGTGTCGAATATTGACACTGCAGTTTCCCTGTTTGGTGCAAACGCTGACTGGTCCCCCGATGATTTCGCCGATTGGGGTTTGGGCATGACGGCGAGCACAGTTGATGCCAGTGGTACCGAACACTTTGACGGATGGATCTTCGGCTCAAGTGAATGTTCGTACGACAATTTGATGCGGGCCGACGTCAAGCATTTTGCCAACAGCATGCTCGTTCACGTGACCGGTTGGAACACCGGTTCACCCGGCCAGCAGTGTTCGTTGAACACCCACGAAGAGAGCGACGCAGGAACGACCACAGAACTCGTCAAGCAACGCTGGTATGGAAAAGAGGCCATGGTGTTGGGCGACCGACGCCTCAACATCTCGAACACGGATGTGTTGAGCACCAGCCGCTCCTTTGTGAGTGCTGTGGCTGCCTCCAACGGCCCCCTTGACTATGTTGTGATTTGCCACAGCGGCAGCATCACCAACGATGCCGTGACCATCGTATCGGGCGGAACCAACGACCAAAATTCGCTCATCGTTTGGAGCAACGGCAACATGCTCAACACGACGGTGTTTTCGGCAAATTCAGGCTGTGCACAACACGTCGCCAGCAACCAGAACACCGTGATGGTCGTCCATGAGGAAAACGGTATCCAAGCCTTGACGTTGCTGGCCGCAGACACCGACGGCGACACCTATGCGGATGTCAACGACGCCTTTCCAACAAACGCCAACCAGTGGGCGGATGGCGATGGCGACGGCTACGGCGACAATCCCGGATTTTCATCCTCCGATGACTGCCCGCTGGCCTACGGCAACTCGAGCAACGGCCGGCTTGGGTGCACCGACACCGACGGTGACACATGGGCCGACAGCACCGATGAATTCCCGCTTGAGCCCTCGCAATGGGTTGACGCAGACAACGATGGCTTCGGCGACAACGCATCGGGCAGTTACGGCGACGATTGCCCTGGCGTCACGGGAACATCCACACAAGACCGGCGCGGGTGCCCCGACCAAGACATGGACGGATTCAGCGATGCTAACGACAAGTACCCCAACAATCCCTCGCAATGGATGGACAGCGACAACGACGGTTACGGCGACAACCCTGGACCCGGCGGCGATGACTGCCCACAGGTCGCTGGTTCCAGCTCGATTGAACTGGTAGGATGCCCTGACAGCGACGGCGATCTCTACGCCGATTTGATCGATGCTCTTCCCAACGACCCCACGCAGCAAAAGGACCTGGACGGTGACGGATACGGTGACAACCCCAACGGGTCAAACCCTGACCACTTCCGGTTTGACCCCACCCAGCACAACGACACCGATGGGGACGGATACGGTGACAACATCGGAGGGACGCGAGGCGATGCATGTCCCAACACCTTCGGCAATTCAACCAACGACCGCTACGGTTGCATCGACACTGATGGCGATGGCTATTCGGACGAAGGCGACGGCTTTCCAAACGACCCCGACCGGTACATCGACACGGACCGAGACGGAATCGAGGACAGTTTCGACGTGTTTCCTTACGACCCCACACAACACAGCGACAGCGACGGCGATTCCTTTGGCGACAACCCAGCAGGAAGTCGAGGGGATGCTTGTCCCACCGTCGCCGGCAACAGCACGGCCGACCGCTACGGATGCCCTGACCGTGATGGAGATGGCTTCTCAGACCTCGGCGACGGCTTCCCCGATGACCCCCTGCGCTGGATTGACAACGACCGAGACGGTGTTGAGGACCAATTCGACGCCTTCCCTTACGACCCCACCCAGACGCAGGATTCGGACGGCGATAACTACGGCGACAACCCGGCAGGGAACCGAGGAGATGCTTGCCCGGGTGTCTTTGGCAACAGCACGGCCGACCGCTTTGGTTGCCCGGATTCGGATGGTGACGGCGTCTCGGATGATGGGGACGGTTTTCCCAACGACCCCACCCGATACATCGATACGGACGGTGATGGCTACGAAGACAGTGAAGACGACTTTCCATTCGACCCTACTCAATACATTGACAGCGACGGCGATGGATTTGGAGACAACCGATTTGGGTCAAACGGCGATAAATTTCCCAACGACGGGACCCAGTGGTCTGACATTGACAGCGACGGGTTCGGCGACAATCCCAACGGCTCAGACGCTGACGCCTTCATCGCTGAGCCAAGCCAATGGGCCGACCGAGACGGTGACGGGTGCGGAGACAACCCCACGGGACGGTTCGCCGACCTTTTCCCCGACGATTCCACCCAATGCATTGACGAGGACGGTGATGGCTACGGCGACAATTTGAGCGGCAACAACCCCGACCCGTACCTCTTCGACCAAGACAACGACGGGTACAACGACAGCATTGACATCCTGCCCATGCTGCCCTCCCCCGGCGATCTTGACAACGATGGAACTCCCGATGACGAAGATGCGTTCCCCGCCGACCCTCGGGAAACCCGTGATTTTGACGGCGACGGCGTTGGGGACAACGCCGACCTTGACGACGACAACGATGGGTACTCGGACCTCACGGAACGTACTAGCGGCACCGACCCGTACGATGACGACTCCCGGCCAGTTGAGACCTTTGAAATCGTGGTCCCGGGAACGGCGATTGGGTTGGGCGCTTGGGATTTGATCGGCATTTTGCTGGGCGTGCCCCTAACGACTTGGATTCTGATTGGCCTCGCCACCCGTGGAGGACGCGCCCAACGTTTCGAAGGGATGCTCAAGGAAGCGACGCGTCGAGAAGACCTCGAAGACATCGCCATGAGTTACGAGAGGGCCGTGATGTTGCGCCTGCTTGGCCCGCACCAAGCCCTCCGGCTTGAACGCATGCGCACCGAACTCGACGACATGCTCGAACAGGAGATGGCAAACACGCTGTTGGAACAGCAGGCGCCCGCCCCTGTCAATGAGGCGCTTGATGCAGCCTACACCCAACAAGAGCAAGCCTACAATGCCGTTGACCCGGCCTATCAGAAAGACTACCCCGAGTACTGAATTCAGTACGTGTAGAAGCCTTCCCCAGACTTACGCCCGAGTTTACCGGCCTCGACCATCTCGATGAGCAAGGGAGCAGGTGCGTATTTGTCATCGCCAAATCCTTCGTGAAGGACATTCATGATGTGAAGCACGGTGTCCAAGCCAATCAGGTCACTGAGAGCCAAAGGTCCGATGGGGTGGTTCATACCCAATTTCATGATGCCATCAATGGCTTCGGGTTGAGCCACACCCTCCTGAAGGGTCAAAATCGCTTCATTGAGCATGGGGCAGAGGATGCGATTGGAGACGAAACCCGGCGCATCGTTGCAGGAAAGGGCCGTCTTGCCCATTGCTTCCGCCGCTTCCACCACGGCAGCATTGGTTGCTTCGCTGGTGTCTGCGCCGTTGATGATTTCGACGAGTTTCATGATAGGCACAGGGTTCATGAAATGCATTCCGATTACCTTGTCCGGCCGATTCGTCGACTCGGCGATGGTCGAAATTGAAATCGAGGACGTGTTCGAGGCCAGAATCGCTTCTGGTTTGCACACGGCGTCGAGTTCAGCAAAAATCTCAGCCTTTAGCGAGAGAATCTCGGGAACAGCCTCGACCACAAGATCGCAATCAGCGCACATGCTACGGTCAGTTCCCGTCGTGATGCGGGCGAGGGCAGCGTCGGCATCGTCTTGGGTCATTCGCTCCTTGCTGACCAGTTTGCCAAGAGAAAATTGAATGGTACCAAGTCCCTTTTCCACGTATTCATCCTTGATGTCAATCATCACGACGTTGTAGCCTGCACACGCAGCCACTTGCGCAATGCCGTTGCCCATTTGTCCTGCTCCAATCACGCCGATGGTCTCAATCATAAGGTTCACCAGCCAGGGGGAGCAGGGAGGCGTTGAAGAGCGTTGCCAATGAACACGATGAAGCAGAGGTAGCCCGACTCGGATTCGAACCGAGGTCAGCGGGACCAAAACCCGCTATGATGGACCCCTACACTATCGGGCTGTGTAAGTCGGTCGGAGAGGTTCCGCTTTTTGTTTTTGTCGGCACCCATCTTACCGTAGCAAGGGATGGTCGCCGAGTGTTTGACGCGCACTCGCAATGAACGGCGAAAGGTCGAGGTCGCTGTTCGCCATGTAAAGGTGGGCCTGAAACGCCATGTCCAATTTGTCCAGAGAGCGAACAAAAATGGCTTCGGGTGTGGATTGAGTCTCGTATTCGTCGTACAGGTACACCCACTCTGGAGCCATCGCATGCATGGCGGCTCGCTCATCTTCGACCTTCGTGCTCCGGTCGTCCTCAGGCGTCAAATCACCCACGACCACTTCGGGGAGATCGTGAACCAAACAAAGGGTGAGAACACGCTCGAGATTCAAGGATGGAGGGCAGAGTTTGAGGGCAAGAATCGCCATGCCCCATGAATGCGCAGCGACGGATTCAGGCTGCGTAACGCCGGCGTTGACCCAACCTTGTCGACGGACATCCTTGAGTTTCAGAAGTTCCATGAGGCCTTCTCGCATGACGCGTGGGTGAAGCACGGGTTGAAAACCCCACCCCCGTTCATCGTTTCATGCCCGGACGAGTCCCTATGTGGTGGGCAGACGCTTTGGCCGCCCTCTCCGAGGATGCCCTCATGGGCCCGGTCATCGAGCGCTACGGCCAAGATGGCATCACAAGTCGGGACGATTTGTTCCAAACTCTGATTCGCTCCATTGTCGGCCAGCAAATTTCCGTAACGGCCGCCGATGCCATTTGGGGGCGACTCCTGGATCATTTGGGCGAAGCCAGTCCCGATGCGGTGCTCTCCACCACGCAGGAAGCCATCGCAGCCTGCGGCCTCACTCGCCCCAAAGCAAGCTACATCGTGGGTCTCGCTCAGCAAGCAGATAGGTTGCTCAATCAGCCATGGGACACGATGGACGACGCAGCCATCCAGCGCCATCTCGTTCAGTTTCGAGGCATCGGGCCGTGGACAGCGGAGATGATGCTGATGTTTCATTTCCTCCGCCCTGACGTGTTCAGCCTCGGCGACATCGGGTTGATTCGAGGCACACAACGCCTCGTGCCCGAAGCGGTCACAAAGGAAGCGGTCGGCGAAATTGCTGAACGATGGCGCCCCTACCGTACAGCAGCCGCATGGTATCTCTGGCGTATCTTGGACCCGGTTCCCGTTGAATATTGAAACAATTCCGAAGGTTTGACATGGAAGCAATTGAACCGTGTGTCATGGCTGAAGACCCCTTCTCGCCTTCCCAGCCTCCGAGTTCCTTTTCGGACAGATTGGCTCAAACGGGCTCAAAAATATCGATGCTTTCCAAAAAAGCAGCCTTGGCAACCAAAGAGGCGATGGGCAAAGTCGCCGATGCGAGCAAAGACGCCATGGCCAAAACCAGCGAAGCCATGACCAGCGCTGCTGATGCAAAACGAGAGCGGAAAGAAGAACGTCTTACTGAGAAAATCGAGCAAACGAAAGCCGAACTTAAGGGCGATGGCTTCATTGATGTGGCGCCGTCAATGATCACCCTCCCCGAATTCGAGGAAGAGCGCATGGCGGTCATGGCCGAAGAACACGACATCCTCGTCGATTTGGTCGACCACATGCACGCCCTCTCCACGAGAGTGGACCAGTTGGAGAAAACATACCGGGCTTTGGCTCTCAACGAGACAACGCCGACACATTCGCCAAAGGAGTCCACGGGAGGCGCATCGCCTGTCGTGACCTCACGCAGCATGACGGCAGCCCTCAGCCTGTTGGGTGCATCGTTGGTGTGGGTCGTCTTGCTGACGGGTCTTGACCGCTACCTCGCCTCGCACGAGATTATGCTGTTCACCAGTTATCCTGCTGAAATTCCCGTTTGGGGCGTGGGTGCCGGAACCTGGGTGATGTTTGTCCTTCACCAGTTAGGCAAGTCCGCTCCGTTCTTGCGGGTCTCAACGCCTATGCTCATCCAGACGGGTCTGGCCGTGGGCATCACGACCATCATGGCCTTGTTGCTCTCCAATGACACCATCGCCACCATGTCAAGCGTATGGACATGGGGGACTGCGACCGCTGTGGCGGTGTTGGTTTCTTCAACGCTGATTGCGAGCGCTTGGCGCAACACGAAGCGACTGCTTTCGCCAACCGAAACGGTGGAACTCATCGAGTAACGGCATCGGGGTTCTTCTGCAAATCGCGCGTGATATTCTTTTGATGCGATTCGAGCGTGCCTCCACCGATTTCGAGCAGTTTGGCATCTCGCCACAGGCGCTCCACGTTGTATTCACCCACGTACCCATAGCCACCCATGACCTGCATGGCAGAATCAGCGATCTCCTTAGCGGCTGTGGTCGCAAATAATTTGACGCCGTCGGAGTCCAAGCGTTGGCCAGCGGTGCCAATCGTGAGGTTGTTAGCGGTGTCATAGATGTACGCACGCATCGCCCTGTACTTGGCCCAAGCCTCACCGATGTGGCGTTGAATTTGGCCAAATTCTCGGATTGGAGAGCCGAACGCCTCACGGTCGGTGGCGTATTTGTTCATCTCTTCAAGCGAACGACGGGCGATTCCCAAGGCCATAGCGGCCAGCGTCAGACGCTCAAGTTCCAGGTTCCCCATCATGTGGTGCAACGAACCGCCTACGTCACCGACGAGGTTGGCAGCGGGGACCACACAGTCGTCGAACACCAATTCGGCGGTGTTGGAGGCACGCATGCCGGTTTTGTCGTAGATTTTTTGCCCCACGGAGTAGCCTTTCATGCCGGCTTCGACCAGGAAGGTCGACATCTGGACTCGGCCACGAGCATCCTCGCCAGTACGGGCATACACCCATACAACATCGGCGGGAGTACCGTCTTCGTCGATGCATCCGTTGGTGATCCACATCTTTCGCCCGTTGAGCAGCCAGGTCCCGTCGTCCTGCTGTACCGCTGAGGTGGACAAGCCCAACACGTCGGTTCCGGCATCGGGTTCCGACATCGCCATGGCGCCAATCCACTCACCCGAGCACACTTTCGGCAGAATTCGGGATTTTTGCTCTTCGTTACCGTTGTACGCCAAATTGTTGACAAAGAGCATGGAGTGAGCCAAGTAAGCAAGAGCGAACCCGGGGTCAGACGCAGAGAGTTCTTCATGGACAATGGTGCAAGCCACGGCATCTAACCCAGCGCCGCCATATGCCTCGGGTGCGCTGATGCCGAGCAAACCCAATTCTCCCATCGAACGAAGCAACTCGAGGTTAAATTTCTCCTCTCGGTCATGTTCGTGTGCTTGTGGCTCAACGAATTCTTGCGTCCAATCTCGAACCATTTCTCGAAGCATGGTGTGCTCTTCACTCGGATTGGCAATGTCAAGGCTGCCCATGGGCTTCCCTTCCATCGGATGCTTTTGACCTTTGGCGATGCACCCAATCAAAACGAGTGGTTGGCGTTATTCTTCATCGTTCATGACGCTTCGCTCTTTGCTGAAGGCTTCGTAGTCTTCCTGCGTGTCAAATTCCAAAGGAATGACCATCATTTCTTGGCAGTCTTGACACTGATATCGCTGTCCGACCATGAACCCCATGTAGGGATACACACGAATTCCGTTACAGTTGATGCATACCCGAAAGGACATCCTTCAGCAACCTCATTCCTCTTCTTCGCCAAACGCTGCTTTGAGTTCGGCCAAATCAATTCGGTGGTCGGCATTGACGTCAAAGGCTTGAATGATTTGAGAGATTTGGGCGGGTGAGAGGGTCTCGCCCACGGTGGCTTTGATGCCGTGGTGCAATTCCGGTCCGTTGATGGTGCCGTCACCATCGGTATCAAAGGCTGCAAAAAGGTCCTCTGCGGTCATGTTATTCTCGGCCAGGGCATCGGTTAACTTCGCCATGGCTTCATCCAAGGTCCATGCTTCTTCAGACATGAATCGTGCTAAGCATGCACGCCATAAATCGTTTGCGACGCCATTCAATGGCCGCCAAACGAACGGGCACAATGTTCGGTGGCCTTAAGAACGCTATCGTTGACCCGCTGGTATGAATCAACAGCAAGGCTCCGTGGTCGCCATCGTGGTGCTTCTTGTGTTCCAACTTGCATCAGTTGGGCTGCCGCCAACGGTGGACCTCACCGATGACGACCAACCCCAACCTGTCGGAACCTCAACGGTTCAACAATTCAGCGATGGCAGTTCCTCCTTTACCTCATCCGTCGGTGGCTCAATCACACCCACCGTCCCGGTTGAATACGGTTACAGCATGACCAACGGGCAGGTCGACCTCCAATTTTCTGGGAGCCCTTCGACTTCAACCACCGTGTACTCCGTCGCCTCCGGCATGCTCAACGGGACATTCAACGGAACGGTCAGCGACGGCATGTCCGTGGAATTGATGTCTGCTTCGGCAGGGCCTCCTCAGGCGGGAACAAATTCCACCACCGTTCTCAACAGCACTACCATGAGCGGTACGCATTCATACAACACCTTGGAATTGCTTTGTGGCTTTGCTTCGTGCGGTCGAATCGTGGCGACCGGGGACCTGACCCTTTACGTCAACGTCTTGCGGGTGGAACAAGGAACCTCCATTGAAGCGAACGCTTTGGTCACTGGAGGGACCGGGGCTGGCACGGGCACGACCACCCCCTCCAATGGTCGAAACGACGGTGGTGGCGGCGCTGGGCACGGCGGAGCAGGTGGCGACGGCGGAGGCACAAACGGCGGTGCAGGAGGTTCATCCTACGGTAACGGTTCCGAACGCGGAAGCCAAGGGGGTAGCGTCAGTAGCAGTTACCACTCGGCGGCAAACGGAGGCAACGGTGGAGGCTACATCCGCATCTTTGCCAATCAAATCTATGTGAACGGCAGCATCCACGCTAACGGCGAAGACGGCGATGGCGGGAGCCAAGCCACGCAAGGAACCGGACCGGGTGGTTCGGGTGCTGGAGGTGGTTCGGGCGGTTCGATCCAACTTTCAGCCAACTCGGTCAATGTAGGCAATGGCGGTCAAATCAAAGCCGATGGTGGCGACGGTGGCGATGGAGCCAACGGTGCACAAAACGGCCCCGGCTTTGGGATGTATGACGGTGGCGATGGTGGCGGCGGCGGTGCCGGCGGACGCATTGTGATCAAGACCCAAAGCGGAGGCTACAGCAACAGTGGAACCGTCCAAGCCGTCGGTGGAAATGGTGGCTCAAAGGGCCTGAAGTACGGCACGGGTATTGACGGCATTGACGGCAACGGGGGCAGCAACGGTGTGGTCACAGCATCAACTTGGGCGGGGTACTTAGCCTCAAGCAACTTGACCGCCAACAATGGCACGTTCGTCACCCAACCCGTTCAAACACAAACGCAGCAGCCATCCACCGCACACATCACGCACGCTGCAACTGTACCGTCCACCGGTTCGCTGACGGTGGCCTACCGTACGACCCTGAACGGCAGCGATGCGTCTTGGGAGGAGTGGAGCGACTGGCAACCCCTGTCGTTGTCGGGCGAAGTTGTCGGACGCCATGCATGGCTCCAACTGGCGTACACCTTCTCAAGAACCGGAACCACCAGCCCCTCCCTCACCGCCTTTGAGGTCACCGTCACACATACGCCAAGCCTTCACTATCCGGCGTTGCTTTACGACGGCCAAGCTACCGTTCCCGACATCAGCGGCCTCACGCTGGGACACACCGCCTCGGTCAACGACACAAGCACGGCCAGCCAACCTCAGTTTTCCTTTGATGTACCTGTGGGCGCCACGTTCCATGACAATCTCTCGGTCTGGATGCAGTGGCCAGCGGCCGATGCCAGCGTCAGTTTCACCGAAGCATCGATTGGCGGCACCACCGTGCTTGCCCAACAACTCAACCACACCCCCGAGGGCGTCGATTTGCTCATTGACGCCAGCGCCCTGAATGCTCTCTCACCTGCCACGACGTGGACCGACACCAACGGCGTAGCATGGCACCGAATCTCGGTGGACGTCACCATGAGTGGTTCCACTGCGCCCTGGTTTGCTCATGGCGATGCCCGTTGGGATTACGCGGTGACGCTCAACCTCACCGACGCCGTGAACGATGTTATTCTCTACGAATGTGGCACCTTTTATGCCTTCACATCCATGTCCTGCTTCGGCGCTTCCAGCAGCCATCGTTTCACCGTCCAAGGGACGACCGTGCCCCCAGGCGGCCCCGTGTTCGACGTTGAATTTTCAAACCCGATGTTTGACTGGGTGGACGAATATGCCCCCGTGGTCACCTCTATCGAACACCGACAAGGCGTTGAACAAATGCCCGACCTCCGTGTCCTTAATTCGTACAGCGTCGTGCTGTTTGATGATGCCGGCGAGGACGATTTAGACGTCCAATTCCTTGGTCTCGACTGGGTGGAATCGGACGGATTGACCCAAGCCGTTGACTTGCAATACCACAATGGCTTGCAAGGGTATTACATCTACTTGGACGCGAATGGCTTCGAACTCCAACTTGAACATCATGTCAATCTCACATTCCGAGTGAGCGACAGCAACGGCAACGAAATCCTGCCCTATCCCGTTTACAACCTGACCATATACCCCGTCGCCCCCTCCATCAGCGATGTGCAAATCAACGGCCCAACCTTGCTGTCGACCTTGGAGGAACGCAGTGTTTGGGACATCGACGGGGCCAAACTCACGTTCGTTCTGGAAGAAAGCAACCTGCGCGACTCACTGGATGTTCGAATGAACATGGTCCGAGTCGGCACGACCCAACCCCTGGAAGTGCCGATGGTTTGGGAGATGGAGAAGCAACACTACACGATGACATGGGTTCCCGAGCGAAGAGACATGGGCGAGTGGACCGTCGAGTTTGTCGTCAGCGAATTTGACGGTCTTCAAGAAACGGTTGAGGATGGGTGGCGTACCGGAATGGATGCTGTCATCGTCCTCACCGATGCTCAAGGCCCTCTCTTGTTGGATGCGGTTCATCCCGCTTCGATCGAAGCAGGCGATGCTTTCTCCGTGGACGTATCGTGGGCGGGCTCAAACGATGAAGTGTACCATGGCTCCATAGCAGTCGTGCAGGACGGTGTTGAAGTCCAAAACAAATCCATCGTGTCCACGCCGAATACGAACGTGTCCTTGGTGTTTGACACCCAAGACTTGATTCCCGGCCAATACAGCCTCCACATTCATCTCGAAGACGATGAGGGGAATGTGGCTGGAAACCCTTGGTTGACATGGCCGACATTCACGGTTCTCGAGCCTTTGATCGTTTGGAATGGACTGTTGTCGGTCGTGAATTTCACCACCTTGAGTTTGGTTGGCGAAGTGAACTCCCGTTCGGGCAATGTTTCCGTTGATGTTCGTGAATACTCCAACGGTTGGAACGACACACAGATTCTGGAAGAAGGTCCCATCGCTCTCAATTTTTCCGTCGGGTTGCCCACAGCGGAAGAACACCTCTATGCCGTGACGGTGTGCGATGCAGCGGCGATGGAGGCGTGCACATCCTCCACGTTTGCGCTTGATTTCTCAGAAGCCTTTGCGATTCAAACAACCAATCAGTGCACGGTGTTCCTCGTGAATGAATCAAGTTCGGCAGAGCAAACGTTGTTGCAATGCACGGTGACCAACCAAGGAGCGACGTCTGTTGTGGCTTCGTTCACCCTCGACAACGCCGAACACCTGACCGTCGAAGAGGCCAACGTAGAACCTGACCAAACGTCATCATTGCAACTAATACTTACAAACGGCACTGAGGCAGTCAACCATACCGCAGCATGGACCCTTAAGGTAACCAACTTGATCAACGAGCGACGCGTCCTCGAGATGGGGCAATTGGAGATTCAACGTAACCCCCCGTCCCAAAACAATTCTTCGACCCAAACCGAAGACGAAACCGAGGGCTCTGCAACCCTTCTTCTGGGTGGAGTCGGGTTGATCATCCTTGTTATAGCAGGCTCGATGCTCTTCTATAGAAGCAGTCGCAACGGAGTCGAGCACGAAACTGAACAAGCCGTCAGCAAAGATTGGACAAACCTCGAAGGTGAGATCACTCGAGAGACGCCGATGGAGGTGGAGTCGAGCCAAGTAGATGGTCACGAAGTCGTCGGGGGAGAACCGGTAAAGGATTGGCCACAGGCAACGTTCCAGGAGTCCATCGCCGATGCACCTGGTGGAGAGAACGTCCCCCCGGTTAACGCAACCCCCACCTCGGTCGACGAACATGGTTACGAGTGGTACTCAACACCCAATGGCCATTGGTACCGCACGGCAGGTAGCCAATCACCCTGGTTAGCCTACGAACAATGAGTGCATCCCTGTTCAAGACTTTTTGAAGCCTTAAGCGCCATAAGTTGATGATGGACGGCGTCGTGCGCACGGTCGGAACCAGTATGTCAAAGGAATACATCGCCAGAGACCCTCGGACGGGTCTACCGATTCAAACCGGCCGTGAATCGGGACCCCAGGGCGTCTCCTACGAACCGGTCAAAGGCCCATGGTCGATGTTGCTTCCCGCTGACATGATGAGTTTAGCAGAGGGAACGCTGGACGAACGTTCGGTTCGCTGGAACGGTCAAGACCAAATCATGCGACGAAAAGACGGCGTTCGTGCCTTGAGCAACGTGCCACATCACATGATTCAAGCCGCTCATCGGCTGTTGCTTCGAGCCTTTGAGGACCCAGACCATCGTGTACGAATCGCCGCATTGGAGGTGTTGCCTGAATTCGCAGTTCGCAAGTCAGATGAGCTCTTTGATTGGCTCTCTGTGCTGCTTGATGATGAACATGCACAGGTACGAAAGGCAGCAAGTGAATCATTGGCCCGAGCAGCACCTACCTTCCCATCGGGGGTACGTTCCTCCTTGGAAAATGAATTGCGTTCGGCTGACCGCCACCGGAGTGCCTGCGCTTGGCGAGGGCTCGAAGCACTCACCAACACGTGGCCAGATGTTGTGGCTGAACATGTGGATACTTTGCTCTTGGAACACGATGTCGTGTTACGTCGGAAGGCCGCTAAACTCCTGAACACCATCGTCGCGCGGAAGACTTCGGCCGTATGGGATTTGGTGTCATGGTCACTGGCCGATGAGGACGTGCAAGTGCGGCGTACCGTAGCGAAATCCTTGCCTAAATTGGCCAAACAAGATGTCAGGATGGGAACCGTGCTGGCCGAACGGGCCATCACAGACACCGACGCAGATGTACGTCTTGCTGCCATTCGCACAATCGAACGCTTGAACCGTGGTCATGGCCGTGCTCGAGACCTCATCATCGCTGGAACACGCGCCGACGACATACGCGTCAGGCGTGCCTGCATCGCCTTACTGCCGAAGATCACGAGCGAAGTTGAATTACGAACGCTGTGCGATGATTTGCTGAAAACGGAAAGCGACGAGCAATTGGCCGATACTCTACGCAGTTACCAATATGATGCTGCTCTGGAGGGGACCGAAGCCGAAAAGAACGCTGCTCTATCCCCGGCTCTTCCAGTACCTGAACTGGACAAAGAAATCCTTCTCGCCGAAGGAAAACGTGTTGGCATGCTCGATGCTGAAACACCACCAGCACGTAACCCATCACCCAGCCAATCCAATCCGCAACATAGTGAACCTGAACATCCGGAGGTTGCTACATCCACGCCCCGCGACAGTGAACGGAGGCCCACCCAGGATGAGCTCATGGGATACTACGACGATGATGACGACTTCGAGCCTGATGAAGGGATGGACGAGTGGTGAACCGTTGTCGGGGACTGCAACAGCATTAAGAAGAGGTGGCCGGTCGCCAAAGCGTTCAAGAGGTGAATTGAATGGACGATGACAGGCCGTTTGATGACAAAGAAGTGCAATTTGACCGATTGTGGGACGGCATTACCCCCAAGGGCGTGAACCGAACCAAGTCGATGAAATTCCGACAGTACATACTCGAGCACGTGCGCCAGACCGGCCGTCCGCTGAACCGTGAAAACGCACGGCGGTATTGGTTGGGCGAACTCCAAAAAGAGATTGCAGATCGTGAGAACCTTTGAGGAACCAGTGGGAGGTCGCCTCGTCTCGGCGGCCAATTGAGAACGCTTGAGACGGCAGGTGAGAACGATGTTCACAACAACCCGATTCGATTCATGGTCGCTGCCTCAATTGCTTTTGGACGGGTTGTCGGATGCTGGATGGGAATTCGCGACCGAAGTCCAGCGCGACACCATTCCATTGGCTCGACAGGGCAACGATGTCATCGGCCAAGCCCGAACCGGATCGGGCAAAACCGCTGCCTTTGGCCTTCCCATTATGGAGCGATGTCAAGCAACAGGGGCATTGCAAGCCCTCATCTTGGCGCCCACTCGAGAACTGGCCAGTCAGGTTGCCGAAGAACTCAACACGTTGCAAGGCTCCATGGGACTGAAGATTCTCACCGTTTACGGAGGCACCGACCTCGAGAAGCAGGCCAAAACTCTCGGAAACGGTGTTGACATCATCGTTGGCACGCCCGGTCGCGTCATGGATATGACTGAACGAGGACACATTGACCTAGGCCAACCCACGCTCTTTTGTTTGGATGAAGCCGACCGTATGCTCGACATGGGGTTCTTCCCGGACATCATGTGGTGTGTTGAACGAATGACACAGCGAGAACAAACGCTGTTGTTTTCGGCGACGTTCCCACAAGAAATCATCGACGCAGCGCATGAATTCATGAATGAGCCCGAGTTTGTTCTCACCAACGCAGAGAACCTCGACATTCCCCCTATCGACCTCTATTCTGTCCGCATTGGACGCTCCAACAAATTGTGGGTCTTGGGTCGCCTTTTGGCTCGAATGAGCGAAGACGACCAAACCATTGTCTTCTGCAACACCAAACGAATGGTGGATTTAGCAGTTCAGCGATTGGAAAAACACCGATTCAATGTCGCTGCCCTCCACGGTGACCTAAGCCAAAATCAGCGCGAGCGAATCCTTGGAGAGTTCAAGGAAGGCAAGACCAGCACCATTGTCGCGACAGACGTTGCAGCACGTGGAATTGATGTGGATGGTATCACGTTGGTGGTGAATTACGACTTGCCTGATGATTTGGACTCCTTCATCCACCGCATCGGAAGAACGGGTCGTATCGGCCGTACAGGTGAAGCATGGAGTCTGGTCTCCCGCGACGATGCCCCCACACTCTCGAAGATCATGGCCACCTACGGGCTAGACATCCTCCCTGTCGAAGCCCCCGAACTGCCAGAGGGTGTCGAACGCGACCCTGTCAAGCGACAAGAGGACTATGGCGAATCCGCCGATGTGTTTGGTTATGTCACGGTGAAACTGGACATCGCTCGGGACCAAGTGGGTTCTGCCCTCAACTTGTCCAAGTGGTTTGTCGACCAACTCAACTGCGATGAACTCGTGGTTGGGGAAATCGACATCGGCGATACCTCGACCACCGTAAGCCTGCACGGTAGCAAAATCGGCACGGCGATGAAAGCCATTGAAAAGCGCCCCTACAACGGCCACCAACTCAGTGCCACCATCGTGGAGTGAATCACTCCTCTTCGGAGCGGTTACGCCACGAACCTGCCCGCTTTTGGTGGTGTGATTTCTCAACCACCTCTGGCGCAGCTTCGTCGGCTTTGATTCGGTCCTCGGAAGGCCATGAGCCATCTTCACGAGGTCGCTCGTAAACCGTCATGGTCCCCACAGCGACCGCCAATCCAAGCGCTGAAAGCGACCAAGCATAGCCGATGGCATCGTCCCAGCGTTGTTGTGCATCGCCACACTCTGAAGAGAGCAAATTCGAAAACTCACAAAAGGCAAGCGTATCACGAGCGTTGTTGGCTTCTTCGTTGAGTGAAATACTCGCAAATGCTCCAATGAACAACAGCAGCGAGACGGCGAGCAATGCTTTCTCTCTGGAGCCCCACCTCCACCGACGTGTCAGTCGCCAAGGTGAATGGTCGTGTTGACTAGCGTCTAAGGTACGCTGAGGTCCGCCAAATTTCACGAACCACACGAGCCACATACCCACGAGGACGACGAGGAAGCCCCATGTGTACACGTTCTCGTGAAACTGCCACATGGGCGTGAGGCATGCCTGTGTATTTGGGGTGGCCATGCAGGCATTGAGAGCGATGGGATAAAAGACGAGCAATCGCAAGAGATTGAGTACGTAGACCACACCACACATCACGGCAACGGCTCGCCATTTCTGCTGTTGTGGAACTCCATCGGTCATCATCACCAATGTCGAGACGAAAATCATCTCATGGACGCCAGCGCATTCATCGGACACATACAGGCCAACGCTGTCAAAGGGGCCGGGGAACGACGGATGTTGCAGGTCAATCCGTGTCATCCATCCGTTGTGGGTGCTGAGAACAGCACTGCCTTCGCCATAGATCAAATTCGTCAACTCGTTCCACAGCCAGGCTTCCGTCAATTGAACGGGTACCAAGGTGTCGGAAGGCATGGTCAAAAACCAATAGAACGCCTCCACACACAGCAATGCCAAGGGAATCCGCCCGTAGCGGAGGGCCAATTCCCCAACTTCACCCCATGACAGGTCCCCCTCCGGTCGGGAACGTGCCGTGGCAGCCATGAACGGTGAGCAGTGGCCGAGTTGAAAAGGTGTTGCAGAACGATGAGGTCGAACGAATCGTTGGGCCGGTGAACCGTGTGTTCAAAACCACCCGCTGCCTCCCGAGGCCATGGTGGATGGCCAAGACGTCCCAGCGCCCACCCATCGGTTGGACGTCATCGGCTATGCGTGTCCCGTCCCCGTCGCTAAAACAAAGGAGGCGTTGTCAACCTTAAGCGACGGTCATGTCCTCGAAGTGTTGGCGGACGACCCTGAAACCTTTCACGACCTGCCACTCGTGATCGGTCGAGCACGCCACAGGTTGGTGCACGTCGGGGAAAACGATGGGGAATTTCGCTTTGTCATTGAGGTGGTCACGTGAGTGATAACGCCGACGATGTTCCCAGCGAAGCATGGCTTCCAACCCAACGCGGTCAGTTCCGCATCCAAATTTTCCACGAAGACAGCACCGGCCACGACCATGTAGCGCTCACCCTTGGCGACATGGGTGGTCCAGACCCTGTCTTGGTCCGTGTCCATTCCGAATGCTTGACGGGTGATGTCTTCGGAAGCAATCGCTGCGACTGTGGGCCGCAACTCAATGCAGCGTTGGATGCCATCGTTGAGCGAGGTTGGGGGGTCCTGTTGTACCTCAGGCAAGAAGGGCGAGGCATTGGATTGCATGCAAAAATTCAGGCCTATCACTTGCAGGACGACGGCGCCGATACCCTGGATGCAAACCTCATGCTTGGCCACCCTGGAGACGGGAGAGATTACGCCATCGCCGCTACCATGCTCAGCGAACTTGGGGTT
This sequence comes from Candidatus Poseidonia sp., assembly GCA_038148515.1. Classification (GTDB taxonomy): domain Archaea; phylum Thermoplasmatota; class Poseidoniia; order Poseidoniales; family Poseidoniaceae; genus Poseidonia. The sequence continues at coordinate 54,121 of JAYQVP010000009.1, forward strand.
CGCCAAGTCAACTTGATGACCAACAACCCCGACAAGGTGACTCAACTGACCCAGCACGGCATTGAGGTCGTCAACCGAACGCCGTTGGTTGTGGGCATCAACACCAGCAATCTTCCGTACCTGAAGACCAAGCAAGAGCGAATGGGTCATACCATTGATTTTGATGAAGACTGATGGGGCCGTGGCCGGGAATTGAACCCGGGCTGGCAGAACCACAATCTGCCGTGCTAACCCCTACACCACCACAGCCATGAGAGGTAACAGCGCCTCATGGGCTTGGTATTTCAACCATGCGCCGTGCTTACAAGTGATACCACACAGTCAATGAGCGCTGAACCCTTTGTTTCAAGAAGTGCCGTGCCCCACCTACCACCATGCGAACCGAGGCCCGCACCCTGTCACTCATGGCCCTCATGCTTCTCTCGTTGATATCACCTCTTGGTATCGTGGCTGAAGCAAGAAGTGTTCACGACACCTCAACCGTGGATTTGTTTCCGCAAGGCGATCTCACCGATGCATCGCAGTGGAGCCTTGGCTCGGAAACATCCTTTACGCAAGCAGCGGCGACGTACACAGAAACAATGGTGGCTGACCAGCGTCTTACGATGTTGCACCAACGGCCTGTCCACCTCGACACCATGACGGTGTGGTCTTCTGCTTCTCCAACCAATTCCACGTATTCAGTGGGGGCTCCCGACGGAGCAAGCACCTGGTCCACGGGCCCAGAAATCCAACTGACGACGTTTGACACCTCAGGCTTGGCCAACTATGAACTGGTTGAGGTGCACATGCTCGGCGTGTTCCAAATCCCAGATGCCCTCCAGGAAGATACCGTACGCATTTCAGTGGAGTACGACGGAACGTTCGACCTCTTGAAGACCTTCGCTCACACCCAAGGCAACGTGGATTACATCAACAACACGGCGTACCGACTGAACCTGACCGACATGACCGAATGGACATGGAGCACGATTCAAAATTTGGTGTTCACCCTCGACTATGTCTCGGCGGGTGGCATTGACGATTCTCGCTTGGTCGTCGACGCATTAGGATTGGACATCACCGTCAAAACGCCCTGGTATGGTGGAGAGGTTGGAATCGCATCCTCCACCTTCTCGGGGCATGAACTTCCCGTTCTGCCTTTGGATTTTGAATCGGGCCAGTATGACAACATGGCCATCGACGAGTGCGGATTGACACCAAGTGTGCCCGGTACCTCCGGCATGTGGACCAGTGCTCTGCTGCACCATCCACCCGACCAAACATTGGGCCGAACTCATGTGGACCTTTCCAACGGTTCAGTCGACGGCGTGACGGTTGAGATCGAAGTCACGCACGCCGACGGATCCATTGACGAATTTTTTGCGCTCACGCCCAACACGCTTTTGCCACCGGGCGAGGCGTATCGATGGCGGTTGACGGTCACCGATGCCTGCGTGTCCTCTGCTTGGGTCGATGTGAACGACCCCACCCTAAGCCTCTCCGGGCGAGTCTTTGGAACCAATGATGGCATTGACCCTGAGTATTCACGCTGGCTGGTATTTGTCAACGATCAATTGGTGTCAAACGAAGCGATGAACCTCGGTTCGTTTACCCACCAATGGCCCATTGGCGAATTTTTGGAACCTGGGACGGATTCGTATAACGTGCTCATCAAGGCGTGGTTCACGTGGGATTCAGATGGAAACGAAAGTCACACGGCTCTCGAATTGCATACGATTGCCGTTTCAGGCGGCTATGCCATTCAGTGGGACGAGGACCCAGTGTGCGAATCCGTAGGCGACCAAGTGTTGACCGAGGACAACGGGGGCCTTATCTTGCCCTTGATTCGTCGTTGCACCGATGACCGAACCGCCAACAACGACCTCACAGTGACATTTTCCAACTCCCATCCCGAACTCCTTGAGGTCGACCTCGCCGAAGGTGATGTTCGTTTGCGCTTGCTGCCCGAAGGCAGCGGCCAAGCCGTGGTGGGCGTCACCGTCACAGATTCTGCGGGCAACACCTGGCAGGATGCGTTCACGGTCACTGTTGACCCGGTGGATGACCCACCCGAGGTTTGGGAATTTCAATCCTTGATACCTGTAGAACGTGACATGGCGACCATGATCAACCTCACCTGGAGCGATGTTGACACAGCGACGGGCAGCGTAACTGCCTCCACCAACCGCTCATGGGCGAGCGTGGACCTTGCGTCGAATACGGTCACGGTCGTTCCCCCGACCGCTGGATTCCAATCCGTCCTGATTTCAGTATGCGATATGTCGTCATGCACTGAACGAATCATTGACCTTGAGGTCATGGCACTGCCCGATTTGGTGGTTGAAACCATTGATGTCGGTGATGATCCGCTTGTCCAAGGCCAAGTCATCTCCATGCGAGTGCTGGTCCGTAATCAGGGCCAAGCCGACGCCACTCTTGTTTCGGTTCGCTGCGAAACCGATGACCAACTCATCGGGATTCAAACCATTCCATTGCTGCAGCCAGGAGAACTGCGGGCTGTGATTTGTGACTGGCAAATTCCAGACGACGCACGGGTCGTTCGACTCAATGCCGTCCTTGACCGAGGCATGGAAATCACCGAAGGTGACGAGACCAACAACGAACTCGAGTCCTTGTTGGCCATTGAGGAACAAAGCACTGACACAAGCCAACAATCCACCGCCTTTATCTCCACCCAGATGCTGTGGGTCATCATGCTCCTTCTTGGTGGAGCTGTTATCGGCCTTGTGGCCTTCATGATGCCCGATAAAATCAAGAAAATCGAGTGAACTCTCGCCCCGTTGAGCCGAACAGGGTTCAAGGCTGGTTTGTCGGATAACGCCAAAACAGGCCTCAAACTTCATAACCAGACCGTGTCACAAAAAGTTGCTTTGAGGTCGTGGGGGCCGTTCAACTTCGGTTGACAAAGCAGGAGTGGGGAACCATGTCAGAACTGAAAATCCGTATTGAAACGGACGAATACATCTACGAAGAATACATCGAAGCGTGATCAAGAAGCCGAGGTCCAACGCCGAGGATACACATCGGCGTCCATCAGCACCATGGTGGGTCGACCGACTTCACCCTGTTGCATTCCAATCAACGCATTGGTATCTTCCTTGAGTTTCACCATAGCGACCGCTTCGCCCTTCAAGGAGGTCACCAAGAGTTCAGCCCCCTTGTCCATGTTCGCTGGAATGGAGACAATGCCCGGCCGGAGCAAAGGGGCGCCGTGACTCAAGGCAGCAACAGCGCTGTCTTTGATTTCGCACCGACGAACATCAACCAGCAATTTTTCAATTGGATGAACGATTCGGCGCAAGGCTTCGTCTTGACCGCATTCTTTCCACAGCCAAACGGCATCGGCAAATTCATCCATCGTCACGCATTGAGACAAGTCAAAGATGCCGGAACGTTCTCGACGCAATTCCTTCAAGTCCACGGGTGTGTTCAGCATGAGCCCAAGGTCTCTGGCCATGGTTCGGATGTACGTCCCCGCATCGCAGGTGATGGTAGCAACAGCATCGTTGCCGTCCATCCCCAGGAGGTCAAAACTGAACACGCGACGTGTGCGGACTTGCACCTTTACGGCAGAAACTTCAGGAGGAACGTTGTAAATTCGCCCCGTCATTCGTTCCATGGTCGCCAACAGGTCCTCCTCACTTGGCATGGTTTTGAAGCGGAAGACAGCGATGTACGTTTTCTTGTGCCTCAGAATCTTGTTGGTGATCTTCATGCATCGCCCGGCCATCAACGGGAGCACGCCAGTGGCAAAGGGGTCAAGTGTGCCTCCGTGACCCAATCGGTCAAGGCCCAACAAATCACGTGCCCAAGCGGCTAACTGGTGCGATGTAGGTCCGGCTGGCTTGTCGAGGAGGATAAATCCAGAAGCGAGAAGCGCATCAAGCGAGCGTTCATCGGGCGAAGACCCGTACGAGGACTCTGTCGTCGCTTCGCTGTCCAAGATGTGCTGGGTCACTCCAACGCCTCCAAGAGGAGGACGACATGGTCAAGTATTTCATTTGCATTGAGATTGGTAGCATCAAGAACATGGGTGTACGGTTCGGGGTCGTGTGGGAGCAGCCCGTACAGCAATTGGAATCGGTCATGGTCCACCGTGTTTCGCCGTTGGTT
>JAYQVP010000010.1:0-3327 GCA_038148515.1 Candidatus Poseidonia sp.
GAGTTTCGTTGAAACTTGGACTGTCAATCCCACCCGCCGAAGGCCTTCAGCGGTGGCATCAGTGTCAGGCGTCGCAGAGAGAAAATTTCCTCCGAGGGCAAAAAAGACATCGACTTCGCCAGCCACCATGGCCTCAATGGCTCCAACGACGTCATAGCCGTGCTCTCGCGGGAGTGAAACTCCCAACCCCTGTTCCATACGCTTCAGAAACGCTTCAGTTGGGGCTTCCCAAATACCGACTGTACGATCGCCTTGGACGTTGGAGTGGCCTCGGACCGGGCAAAATCCAGCCCCTCGGCGCCCAACATGACCGTTCATGAGGAGTAAATTGACCACTTCCTGAATCACGCCTACACCGTTTCGGTGTTGAGTGAGGCCCATCGCCCAACAGGCGATAGTGGCGGTGGACGCCGAAAGAAGTCGGCCGACCCGTTCTATATCGTGGCGAGGTATTCCAGAATCCGAGACGATTTGGTCCCATTTCACGGTTTCAAGGGACGCCACCATGGCGTCAAATCCGTCGCATTTGGAATCAATGAAATCCTGATCGATGGCTCCTGCAGCGAGTTGTGTTTTGATAAGCCCTTTGATGAGCGCAGCGTCTCCCCCAACACGTACAGGGAGGTGAACATCGGCTAAGGTCGTGCTGGCCAACGAGCCTTTCATGTAATCTTGGGGATGCTTGAATCGAGTAAGCCCGGCCTCACGCAGTGGGTTGATGTGGACGATGGTTGCGCCATGGTGCTTGGCGTCGCGCAACGCAGTCAACATACGAGGATGATTTGTCCCTGGGTTTTGACCAATCACGAGAATTAACTTGGCGTGATTGAAGTCGTCAAGTGTCACTGTCCCCTTGCCAATGCCAATGGTTTGGCCTAGACCTTTTCCGCTTGACTCATGGCACATGTTCGAGCAATCAGGCATGTTGTTGGTGCCGAACATTCGTACGAACGATTGGTAGAGAAAGGCAGCCTCGTTGCTGGCTCGGCCAGATGTGTAAAATACTGCTCGATTCGGGTCGGAAAGTGATTGGAGTCGATTGCCAACCAATTCAAATGCTTCAGCCCATTCTATGGGTTGGTAGTGATTGGCGCCCGCTTCCAAATACATTGGCTGGGCCAGTCGGCCAAGGCGATTCATGTCATGATCGGATAGATTAGAAAGGTCTTGGACACTGTTTTTGGCAAAAAAGGATGAAGTCAGACGCGCCTCCATTGCTTCATCAGCGACAGCTTTCGCACCATTTTCACAGAATTCGAAACGTGTGCGATGTTCGGGATCCGGCCATGCACACCCAGGACAGTCAAAGCCTTCATTTTGATTGACCATGCTCAGCGTTTTGATGGTTTTGACGAACCCCATTTTGGTCAAACCATGGTATGCAGAAGAGGTGACTGCTGGAATGCCGGCAGCCTTTGTTTTCGGTGACTTCAGTTTCAGGGCCTTCGTATCAGGAGGGGTCCTAGCTTGGGTTGGTTGACGCATGCATCTCCCTCTTGGCACGCCAGCCGAAGTGCCTCTACTCAATGCTTTGGCTCAATCTTCGGGCGACGGGGCCTATCATCACGGCTTTCCCATTATCCACAAAGGTGACCAAGGTCATGTTGCATTGACGTGCGGTCTTGGCAGCCAATGAGGTTGCGGCACCCACTGAAACAATGTACGGAATGCCGAATACAGCCGCTTTCGCTACAATATCCCATCCACAGCGGCCCGAGATCAAGAGTGCGACGGGCTTCTTTCGCCCCTGCTCTCGCAGCATTGCCCCAAGGACCTTATCCACCGCGTTGTGCCGACCAACATCCTCCCGAACCAGAGGCTGTGTGGTGGTATCAAACATGAGACCTGCAGCGTGGGAACCTCCCGTCAATGCAAACATGGATTGCTGGCCCCTCATGGCATTCAAGCCTTCGAGGAAGGATTCTATCGCAACGGATTCGCTCGGTTCGTCAACGGCGGAACTAATCTCGATCATCTGAAGCTCATCGCTGACGCGACACGCACCGCACGAGGAGGTCACAATCCCATCACGCGATTGGAGGACAGGGGGGTCCTGAACCAACATGTCAACGTGGATGGCGTGTGGCATGTTCTGAATACAAAAGGACGGTGGTGAAGCGAACTCAAAAAGTCCATATTCGGAGGCAAGATAACCTCGAGCTAAATCCTCAAGGTCACAGGAGGTTGCGAGCAAGGTGGAAATACGTTCTCCATTGATCGCGACTTCAATCACACTCTCATCCGCTAGATTGTCGACACCAAGGGCAACACCTGCTTCGGTCCACCGCTGCACAGGAATTTCGTGTGTCCCTCCCATATCCTCACTCCAATGGCCGCTCAACGTTGAAGAACTCGAATTGAAGGTCAACCAATTCTGCACTCGTCTCTGCTTGAGCATAAGCTTCGAGTGGTTCGGCATTCAGTTCAAAAAAACGTTGACCCCACCGAAAAGCTCCGAGCACCTCTTCTGCTTGTGGTTGTCGCCCAACCAAGGTCAATGCACCCGCTAATGCTTCAGCGGTCGTTAAACGACCAGGTTTGCCCCAATTCACAGGGTTGGCTGCAAGCAACAATGGAAGCATCCGAGGCGTTAGACGGGTTCGGCGCATGACGGCATCGACAGAATCTTCAATTTGAGCCCAACTGCAGTCTAAACCCACCAATGCACCATACCGTTCTGTGAGCAGATGATGGTCTTCTGGTCCGAGCACTTTGCCACACAAGGGTTCGAGAATAATGCCTCTTTTTGGTAGTGTTTTGAGACTCTTATGCAACCGCAGATCACCACGTTTGGCTGCTAAGACCGCGGTGTTCTTCTTCGGGTCGTCTTGAGCAAGCCAAACGGCATGTACGGCAATTGGATTCAGGAACTCACCTCAAGTCATTGAGGTAATCGCCAAATGTCATACCACGTGATGGTCCAGAGTTGATCATACGAGTTTCGTTAGCTGAATGTTCAACCAACAACACAACATCCAAAATCTGCTCAAACTTTCGAATGACAGCATCAGTAGGACGTTTGCCCGATTCGGCCGCTTTGATGACGTTGACAGTTTCAGCCATTTTCTTTGCCAGTTGTTGCTGGCTCCATTGTTTTGAGGCGCGTGCATTGGAAATCCGTTTATGAAAATCCTCAGCGAGGTCCTTCTCCGGGCGGGCCATGATGTCGTGCTTCCGTTGAGGGGCTGGTTTCGAGTTCATATGACGAGCTTGACGGAGGCCGGGTGCTTCGCTTTTGGGTGCCAGGTTCAATTTGTCCACGCACCGAGAACATGCCGTGACCTGCGTCTTTCCCGTTTGCACCGATCGAACGCCAACTTTGACTGC
>JAYQVP010000010.1:3427-4534 GCA_038148515.1 Candidatus Poseidonia sp.
TCAAACGGGACGGTGTTCCAAGTATCGTTGAATCAACGACTCGATCCCGAGAAACTCAAACCCGGAACACGAGTCGCTCTCAACCAGGACAGTCTTTCCGTCATCGAAGTTCTCCACGAAGCGTGGGACCCGATGGTCAGCGGTGCTGAGATGGTGGAAAAACCAACCATCACCTACGCCGATGTAGCAGGACTTGACGAGCAAGTTGAATCGGTCAAAGAAGCGATTGAGTTGCCTCTGGTCAAACCAGAGTTGTTTGAGAAAGTTGGAATTATTCCCCCCAAGGGTGTGCTGTTGGTAGGTCCGCCAGGTTGTGGAAAAACGCTGCTTGCCAAGGCCGTCGCCAATCACACCAATGCCACGTTCATACGAATGGTCGGAAGCGAACTGGCACAGAAATACATCGGAGAGGGTGGACGAATGGTTCGTGAGTTGTTTTCATTGGCCAAGGAGAAAGCACCGAGCATCATCTTCTTGGACGAAATTGATGCGATTGGCGCCAAGCGCCTGGACGGTTCAACCAGCGGCGATCGAGAAGTCCAACGTACCCTGATGCAACTGCTGGCCGAATTGGATGGTTTTGATGCTCTCCACGACGTCAAGATCATCGCCGCAACCAACCGCCCCGATATTTTGGATGACGCCCTTCTTCGGCCGGGACGATTTGACCGAGTGATTGAAATTCCAATACCCGAAGAAGGTTCACGGAAAGCCATTCTTACTGTACACCTCGACCGCATGAACACCAAAAAAATTAGTGTTCAGCGGGTGGTGGAGCGAACACAAGGCTATTCTGGAGCGGAACTCAAAGCAACCTGTGTTGAAGCAGGTATGATCGCCATCCGTGAAGGTCGTTCCTCGGTGACACAAGCGGACATGATGGAGGCGGTGAACCGCTTGGACAAGAAGCGGTCTCAAGGTTCCAGACAACGGTCACCTGAAGCCCTGTACTCCTGACCGTCATCAACGAACATTCAAGGACTCCATTGGGAGTCCCTGTGCCATGAATTCGCCATTGGTAGAATGCGTGCCCAACATCAGCGAAGGACGCAACATGACCACCATCAACGCCATCGTCGACGCTGTCAGGAACGTTCCAGGTTGCTA
>JAYQVP010000010.1:4634-53690 GCA_038148515.1 Candidatus Poseidonia sp.
TCCCGTTCTTTCTGTACGGGCATGCAGCATCCAGTCCTGAGCGAACCATGCTCTCATCCTTGCGCAAAGGGGAATACGAAGGTTTGGAATCTCGTCTGAACCCCGAAAAGGAGGCCGATGAATCCACCCGTTGGCCGGATGCTGGCTCAACCGTTTGGAATGAAACGACCGCACGTTCAGGGGGAATTACGATTGGTTCCCGGCCCATTTTGGTCGCTTACAATGTCAATGTTGAGGAACAAGGTGCCGTTGTTGCGAAAAAAATTGGTTCGTTGGTTCGAACGAGTGGGCGTTTGGTAACCTCAGATTCGGGAGAAAAATTCCGAATTCACGGCATGTTGCCTCATGTCCAGGGCATGGGGGTCCAACTGGATGAACTCCAAATCTCGCAGGTTTCACTCAATCTATTGGATGTGAAAGCAACACCACTCCATGCTGCGTACTTGGCCTGCCAAACCATTGCCTCTGACCACGCCACCTCCTTGTGCGGCAGTGAGATTGTGGGCCTGGTCCCTTTACAAGCCATGTTGGATGCCGGGGCGTTCTTCAACCCTAAAGCAGAAGACGACCAGAGTCTTGTTGAAGCCGCCATCATTGGACTTGGTTTGCGAGTCAAGCATTCATTTGAGCCGCGGGAACGTATCATTGAATGGGCCATTGAACAAGAGGTGGGCTCATGAAGTGGATGGACATGACATTGCGCGAATATCAATCTGCACTTGCTTCATCCTCCCCGACACCTGGTGGCGGAACCGCCTCTGCCGTCGCACTGGGGCAAGCGGCCGCGCTGACCGTCATGGTCTGTGACCTGACCCTAAGCAATGCAAAATGGCAAGAAGGTCACGCAATTGCAGAAGAATTGCAAACGATAGCCATCCCTATCATGCTCGAATCCGGTATGCTTGCGCAGCAAGACAGCGAGGCTTTCGATCAAGTGATGGACGCATATTCGTTGCCTAAATCGACGGATGAGGAACGCTTGGTGCGGAAAGAACAGATTCGACGGTCCACCTTGCGTGCAGCAGAAGTACCCTTTGAAACGGCTCGACAGGCAGCCTCTCTGCTCACCCACCTCCCAACGCTGGCGAGACTTGGTAACGCCAACGCCGTCACCGATGTTGGCGTGGCCGGCCTTCTTTGTAGTGCTGCGGCGAAGGGGGCCATCTTCAACGTTGAAATCAACATCCAGTCGCTCCCAGAAGATTGGGGCAAAACAATGCGAGATGACCTCGCTGGATTAAAAGAACAAGTTCGAATCTCATCTCGCTCGGTAATGGATGCCGTGCGAAACCGAATGGGCCCGTGATCATCGAACAAGGGAACCCGGTTCAATCTCACCATCGACGGTGATCAGCCGAACCGTCCCCTGTCCATCATCTGCAGCCAACATCATGCCTTCAGAGAGCACACCCCGCAAAGGACGTGGTTTGAGATTTTCAACAAAGATAACCGTTTTGCCGGTCAACGATTCTGGCGTGTAAAATTCTTTGAGTCCAGCACAAATTGTTCTGCCTGCATCGCTTCCGTCGATTAACCTTACAACGTAGAGTTTGTCTGCGTTCGGGTGGTCTTCAACCGATTCAATTCGTCCGACTCGCAAATTGACTTTGAGAAAGGTATCAAAGTCAATGTATGTGGTCCCTTCAGGTGCTTCATCCATTTCTTTTCCTCCAGATTTTTTCCCGCCTTTAATGCCATGAACGGGAGATGATTGTTCTTCTGCTGCCTCACCAACAAGGCCTTCCTCAACCTTCAAAATAGCATCCAAGTCAAGACGTTCAAACAGAGGTTGTGGTGGCTGCGCAACCCATTCCATGTCAGAGGTCCAGTTGACAGATTCATGCCAGAGAACTTCCGATACTTGTTCTTCGAATCCAAGATTACTCCAAAGACGTTGTGCGCTTGTTGGCAAAAATGGTTGGGTTGTGATGGCGAGGAAACGTGAGATTCGCCAGCAAAAAGCAAGGGTTGCGAGACTCGTCTCGTGACCTTCTCCTCGCTCCTTCAAATGCTTCCATGGTGCTGCTGCTTGAAGTATCTGATTACCGTATTGGGCGATGTTCATGATGTGGCGCAATGCTTCCTTGTATCGATGACGTTGGAGGGATTCGGTGATCTCGGTCAACGAGGATTCGAGATGGAGTTGATGAACTTGACAGCATTCATGGCCGTCAAATGCAGCAAGAGGGTTTTCGCCAGAACTCGATGGAAGGCGTTCTGCCAATGTGAGTACACGGTGAACGAAGTTTCCGTACGCAGCAATAAGTTCGCTGTTTATTTTTTCAACAAAATCCGGCCAGTTGAAGTCAGTATCGTGTTGTTCTGGCATGTTGATGCTGAGGTAGTAGCGAAGCGTGTCGGGATCAAATCGTTCAAGGAAGGAGGGGAGCCAAACAGCATGTTTTCTTGATTTCGAAAACTGTCCGCCGGCAAGCATGAGGTATTCCATGGCGGGAACGTTTGATTCAAGTGCAAGTTCACCTGGACCTGGTAGTTGAGGTGGGGAACTCGCATCCAATCCTCGTTCAGCTTGGTTTAGCCCCAAAAGAATGGCTGGCCAAATCACAGTGTGGAATGGAATGTTGTCTTTGCCGAGAAAGTAAAGATGGCGTGGCTCTCGCCCGTCTTCAGCGACATGCCACCATTTCTTCCAGGCATCCACGCCATCGGAAAGTTGGTGTTGGTTGTTTTCGGACCAAATCCGTGCACATGTGTAATAGCCTTGGACGGCCTCAAACCAAACATAAACGCATTTACCCGCCCAATCTTCGCCCTCCAACGGCACCTCAATCCCCCAGTCGAGGTCGCGTGTGACGGCACGGGGGCGCAAGCCCATGTCCAACCATTGTTTGGTCATCGCTTTCACATTGGATTTCCAAACACGTTCACGTCGTTCACTGTGATTCTCCAAAGCGGTTTGAAACAGGTCAAGACGGTAGAATAGATGCTCCGTGGGGCGAATTTCCACCTTTGCATCCGGATTCATTTTCGAAATCGGCTGGTGAAGTTCAGCAGCCTCGTAGGTGGCACCGCATTCGTCACATTGGTCGCCGCGTGCACCAGGTGATTCGCAAGCAGGACACGTTCCCTCGATGTATCGATCAGGGAGAAATCGACCTCCGCCTTCAGGATCGATTTCGAAGTATTGCTCCATCGTCTTACGTTGGAAGTATCCAGCGTCTTCGAGTTTGCTAAAATTTTCTTGGACAAGGTATTTGTGTCGAACATCGCTGGTGCGGTTGAACAGGGCGCCCCCATATTCGGGACCACGAGGGTCCACTGACATCGACCACGAGCAACCTAAATCAAGCAGTGCCTGAAGATTGATGGCATGATACTGATCAACGATGTCTTGAGGTGAAACACCCTGTTGTTCGGCACTGACGGTGATGGGCGTCCCGTGTTCGTCCGAACCCGAGACCATCAAAACCCGATTGCCCATGGCTCTCTCGAATCGAAACTGTATGTCGGGTGGAAGATAACAACCCGCAACGTGCCCAAGATGAAGCGGGCCGTTGGCGTAGGGCCATGCCACACAAATCAACACATGCTCATCCACGGCCAAGACCCCTCTGGTTGTTGGGACGCGTTCCGCTTCTTGAGGTTCACCCTCGTTCGTGGCGATTGAATGGAGACGCCCGTGCTCAAGCGTCATTTTGAAGAACCCTTCTCGCGTGGAGAGGATAAGCCAGCGCAGGCAGGGGTCTTGTCCACAGCATGCTCAATGAGTTCTATTTAGCCGTAGGTCCGACGGCCACTAGCACGGGCGAAGGAGATTTTACGCTCCTTGTATTCTACATCACACTCGCTCTCGGCGTATCGTTTGTGTGTTCCATTTTAGAGGCCATCGTTCTCTCAACCCCTAACACCCACGTTAACGTACTTCAAAAGGAAGGCAAACGAACAGGGGAACTCTGGAAGCACCTCAAAGACGACGATTCGGTCAAGCCCCTCACAGCGATTCTGACCATGAACACCATTGCCCATACGATGGGGGCTGCGGGGGTTGGGTCACAAGTTCAGCAACTCTACGGGGTTGAAATGCTGACCCTTGCCTCTGCCATCTTGACCTTGGCGGTTTTATTCCTCTCAGAGATTATCCCAAAGACACTGGGCACGGCGTATTGGAAACGTCTCTCATCACCCGCCGCCTACTTGCTCACGGGATTAACCATCTCACTCAAACCGATCATCGTACCCATTCAATGGCTGAAATCGGCCCTTCCGGCGTCAACTCACGCCATGGTAACACGTGACGATGTCGTCGCTCTCGCCGACTTAGGTGAGATCGATGGTGCACTGGATGAAACCGAAGAAACAGTGATCCACAATCTTCTCAGTTTGCGAGACCGCCCAATCGCGTCTGAAATGACACCGCGGGTTGTCGTCAACGCCCAGGACATGCACATGACCGTTCGAGAACTGCTCGATGCCAATACCATCCTTGTCTTCTCGCGTATACCGGTTTTTGAAGACAACATTGACAACGTACAGGGTTTGGTGTTACGATCTGAAATTCTCATGGCTGCAAGTCGGGATGAGTGGGATAAACAACTCAAGGACATGATGAAACCCATCTCGATCATCAGTTTATCCTCCACCATTGAGGATGCACTCGACTTGTTCCTGACGCGCAAGCAACAATTCGCCCTTGTCCGTGACGAATTCGGCGGAACCGCGGGGATCATCACCATGGAAGACGTGATTGAGACCTTGCTGGGTGAAGAAATCATGGATGAGTTGGATGAACACGAAGACATGCGAGCGCTCGCTCTCGAACAAGCCGGTAATGGGCAGCAAGCCACCGACATGGTCGTCAATGAAAGTGAATAGATTCTCCATTTACTTCATTCAGACGTTGAGGTGATGACTTCAGGGGCGCCCTTTCCGGTAATGTTCCGAATCCAGACATCGACGATTTCTTCTCGCCCTTCGTGGTGATGTGAGCCCGAATGCGTGAGATCATTGAGAAAGTGCACCTCAAGAAGATCGGGGTATGGTTCCAAACACGCAATGAGGCGGAGGTAATGCGCATCTCCCAATCGTTCGTCGGGACTTGCCTGGAGGAGCAGTGTCTTTTCACGAGGTATTCCCCATTGAGGCATATCCGCTTCATCGAGGTGCTGAATGTCCGGTCGCCCTCGGTTGAGGGCGTTAAAATGTCGAATGGTCTTTCGCAAAACGATACCGCGGAGGAGAGGAGGAACACGCAGCAATCGCATAGTTTCTCGATGAATTTCAGAATATCCCGTCATTGGAGATTCAAAAATCCATGAGCTCAACTGTTCTCCGAACAATAACTCTTCACGACGATGACTCAAACGCAGGCCAATGAAACCCCCCATGCTATGACCATAAAAGTGAACATTCGATTCAAAGAGTTCATGCTCACGAGACAAGCGATTCAATGCTTCAATGACAAGACTGCACGATCGTTCTGCCGTCCATTTTGAAAGGTTGCTCGAATCACCGTGGCTTGGTAAATCCAACATGACAACCGACCAGTTCTGCGCAAGAAAGGTTTGCGCCCGACCCTCCATTCGGACAGCACCGGACATCCAACCGTGACAAAGAATCACCGTGGGTCGATTGGCATGACCACGCCGATGGTACGTGGATACGGTGTCACGGCCAATGGCGTGATGGACGTGGTGCCAACCTTCATTGTCAATCGGAGGTTTCTTGCTCGATGGGGCTCGGAATGAAAGCAGTGTTATTGTTTCTAAATATGTCATCAAACATCCTGTCAGGAACACGAAGGGTGTAGCCAGAATTGATTCTTGAAAAACAACAGCGGTGGAAACAACCGTGACCAAAAAGGCCAACAGAGGCAACGTGAACGTTTGCTTTCGAAACCACGGCGTCATTCAATTCGTTCTCGCCGTCCGACTCAACCTTCTTGAGATGTTGTGTCAGCGGATTCAGCCTTAGCGCTCTTCGCTTCAGTGCGCTTAGCAGCACGTTCTTCTTGGCGCTTCATCAGTTGGTCACCGAAATTCCCCATGTTTTCAAGGCGAGCCCAAATTCCTGTGGCCTTCTCATCATCCGAAGGGACATATTTCACAAGGTATGCAGCAAAAACCAAGTCGTACATACCTTGTCCCATCTCGCTACCATTTCGCAGGAATCGGTCAATAAACCAGAGAATGACAAAGATCGTTCCAAGGGAGAAGAAGATAATCGCAGCCGTGTTGTCCGCTTCCGTCAAATTTTGGAATTGAGTGAAAATCATGATCACACCGATCAAGCTCAGCAAACCTACTGTGTTAACCAGAATGCCGTGCAAAAACAGCGGATTGGTTCCGTCACCACGGATAAATTTGGTCCTTGAAACGAACTGTCCAAGATTCCGGCTGAATTTCATGGGGATGAACACGGCATTGAGAACAATAATCGCTGCGCTCGTACCGAACAGAATCGTCGTGACGACACCGGTATCCGACATGGAGATAAAAATAGCAGCGAACAGCACCCCGAAATTAATGATAAAATTCACCAGCCAAGAGATTCGCCGATTCATGGTGGACGCCAATTCATAATCCTCTGCAAGACCCACTGGGCGTGCTTTTGGGGCTTTTTGCTTCTTCGCTTTTGCCGCAGGTTTCGTCTGGGCGGGTGCGGTTTTTGGTTGCGCAGGTTCAGGTTTGGCGGCGACCGGCGCGGGAGCCACGGTGGCCTTTTTGGGCGCCTCTGGGGCATTTGCTCCGGCTTTGTCAAGTAGTCCCATGTGTATCACGCATCCTTGTATTGTTCGCCGACCAGGCGGTAGATTTCGAATTCAGAGGAAGCGACGAAGGCATCGATGGATGATTCAGACATGTTCCCAAGAAGGTCGTCGACCATGTTGTAAAATTGGCCCCTGGTTGTTTCGTCCATGGCCGTTGGGGATTCAAGCACGTTTCGGTAGACATCAAAGCCGGGACTTGACACAAACTCATCAACCACCGAGGCGGGCAAATGTTCGCCGAGCAAGTCATCAACAATGGTCACAAATCGTTCAAACACAGCATCCCCTTCATCAACAGAGGCTGGTGAAGCGGTCGCCACGGTTGGATTCGAAGAGGATTTGAGGGCTTTCCGTTGAGCCATCAAGGCTTGGAGAGTCGGTGTCAACTCGGCAAGAGCCGCTTTATCTCCCAGGGCCTTGGCTTCTTGATAGAGTGGCTTGAGCGAGCGCAATTCGGCTTCAACCCGTTCGAGATCGCTTACGTCATTCGTAGGTTCATCATTGATGAGCTCAACGGTAGGTGCGTCTCGAAGTTCAGCGACTTTTTCGTCCACGGCTGCTTTGCGCATCACGATAATTTCGCGGTCCAAGGAGTGACCAAATCGATCGGCATATCGGTCGAGCAATGATCCTGCTTCCTTGTTGCTGATCCGATCAATGTGGCCGTAGATTTGCTGCAGCGGTTTGTCCGAACGCTTGGCCCACAGTTCATTGTACCCCTTTTCCTCGGCTTTGGCCGATAGGCTGGTGGCTGGGGAAGGTGTCAAGGGAAGCGGGATTTCGGGGGTGGCAGGGGCAGGAGCAGGGAGAGAGTCTGGAGTGGGCAAGGGTGCTGGAAGAGGCAGAGATGGTGCATTTGGCATAGGGAGAGGTGCGCCTGGTGCCGGAATGGGCAGGGGAGCAGGTAGGGGAGCGGGAACGGTTCCCAAAGGCGGCAGGTTGGCCGCTGGTGTGGCAGGTTGAGTCTCCTTGGATTTCTTCCCTCGCCTCAGGCCCATGGACTCACCTCGGCCTAAGGGATGGGAAACCACCCTTGAACCTTACCGCAGTTTCGCATCTTCTCACCGTGCATTCGCATCACGATTAACATCCTCAAACGAGCGCAGCCCAACCCTTGAGGACGAGGAAGGTTGCGCCGGACTCGTGAATGGAAAAACGACGTCCGGTTTGACTTTCAAGACGGAGGTCTCCAAACTGAGCCACGGCGTCATCAACCAACCATTCCAACTCCTGAGTGGTATCGTTGCCCAAAACAAAGGCCTCATGCAAGGGGTTGTATGCGTTGGACGAATCTGGGTCCAGACGTTGAAGAGGAAATTCACTCACTCGCATGCCTGATTTACCATGCAGAGAGGTGGGCCAACGAATTTGCCGTCGAACGTCGATGGTGACGACCTCGTCGGTTTCGCCTGCTGCCCCCAGGACAACAGAGGCGTCAGCCTTCAACAAATTCAGAAAGAGCCCTTGATAGGCGCCAAGGATTTCGAATTTCCCTTCCTTTAATCGTTGAACGCGTTGAGGGTGGTCCAAAAGTTCAGCGAGTTTTTTGATGGAAGCCGCGGAACGTTGCGACGTTTGACCCTCACGGTCCTGCAAGGCTTGCAACGCTGCTTCTAATCGACGCAATTCCGAGGAGGACCCCTCCTCCAGGCGATGAACCGACTGGAGGGTGTTGATCATTCCCTCCATGCCAGAACGTATTCGTTGGGTCCAGCCTTTTGCCTCGTTGTCGTGATACCTTGCCAGACCGCCCTGAACATCCACCCCTTCGCCACGAATATGCGCCACAAGTTCACGCCTTGCTTCCGAATCGAGATGGAACAAGGACGGGTCCCTATAATGAAGATGGAACCCGCGGTGGCCGGAAAACGTGACTTGGAGGTATTCTTCAGAAAATCCAAATTCCGGCTCCAAAAAATCGTTCCACAACGACCATGCTTGTTCCTGAATCACGCGTAACATTCCAGGGAAGTCACGGTCGGTTACGCCGGGCAAGTGGTCGCCGTCAAGGTCGAAAATCAGGTCTGCGCCTTGCCACACTTTATCGGCCATCTTCAATTCATGAGGGCGCTTCCAGTACGCCGTTGAATAGAAACATGAATGCATGGCTCGCTCGGTCAAAAATCGTTGAACTTGAGCGACATCACTGAATCCTTTGTGTCGCAAAGGAGGTGCACCTCCGAACGGAATAAACATCCATTCCCTGGTTCGCAATCGAGGTGGGGCCCAAAGTTCGGCAGTACGGTAGTACTGGCTGAACCTGTGTGCAAAGCGAGCCCATCCCTCCGACATCCAACGCCCTCAAAGCAACGTTGTCTTGAGGGTTCTTGAACTAAGCCGTTCTCATTCGTTTTTCATCCAAAAACGTTCGTCCGCAGCAGCTACCTGTGTTGACGTGTCTGCTCCCGTGGCCTCAACGTAGTGTTCCCAGCACATGTAGTACTTGTCGACCACCATGGCGTTCCCGAAGGTTAACCGCATGCCGCAGGAGTGGCAACGCGGGCCAAGTTCGCCATTGGGCGCTTGTGCGAGTTGAATATGTTCGTGAGGCATGGGAATCCTTCCTGAATGTCGGGTAAAGCACCTAGTCTTTGAACTTGAGGTTCCGTTCACCATTCCGTGGATTCAAATTCGCTTCCAGCAACCCACGCGAGAAGGTCCAGTGCAACGATACATGATTCGGCAACCTCGGGGTGATGGTTGGATGAGAAGGCTTCCAAATGGGGCACCACGGACCGGTCTCCAATGGCTCCCATGGCTTCTGCTGCTTCATGACGAACCATCACATGCTCGTGTTCATCGGACAAACGTTCAATCAAACTCGGTAGTGCAACCGTGTTTTGCATCTGCCCCAAGACATAGGCGATTTCATGTCGGAGCAAGGCGCTCGAGGCTGAGAACCCATCGCACAGCCCCAAACAGGCTTCGTCACTTCTATGGTTGCGCAATGCAAAAACTGCTCGCATACGCTCAAACATGGGTTGTTCCTCATCACAAACCACCTCCACCCATTGGGAGACTTCACCGTTTTGCGCTGGTGGTGCCGGGTCAACCGACCCGTATTGGCTAACTTGAGGCACCCGCTCACGATCCACACGAACCACCTCAGGGTGCACCAATGAAGTCAATGGAATTCACATCGAAGGAGTCACGAATCAATCCCAATTCTTGGCCTTCTCGAATGAATAGTCGAATGGATGCGCGACCTTCCTCGCGGTAGTCAATGGTGCGGTCATTTACATACATCCCCACAAATTCTCGGTTGGTGTCATCATCGATTCCACGCCCCCATGCCTTGGCAAATTCCAACGCTTCATCCGGAGAGTGAATGGCGTGTTCAATGCTCATCTTGGTGTACCGTGTGATGTCTTCTATCACCTGCTGACCCAAATCGCGCCGAACGACATTTCCACCGAGAGGCATAGGCCAATTGTCC
Organism: Candidatus Poseidonia sp.; assembly: GCA_038148515.1. Classification (GTDB taxonomy): domain Archaea; phylum Thermoplasmatota; class Poseidoniia; order Poseidoniales; family Poseidoniaceae; genus Poseidonia. The sequence continues at coordinate 14,798 of JAYQVP010000010.1, forward strand.
GTACGTCCATTCCACCACTTGCCCAAATCGATGAGAACATCAAGGTCGTGCTCAACGTAGGTCAGTTGTCCTTCGTGAATGATCAGCCCGCTCGTGTACGTCCCATCCAAAATCCGAGGAATAATCTCGTCGAATGGAACCACTTCCGTGAGGCAGTCGCCCCAAGCGAGGCGAAGCCCAAGGTATGCACTCGTTTTGAGGCCGGGGACGGCAATGATGTTGCCTCGTGCTTCTTCCTCGGAGACACCCTTGCGGCATACAATCATTGGCCCGTAGCCTTCACCCATTGACGCCCCACAATTCATCAAAGCATAGTGGTCCGAGATATCAGGATAGGCGTGAATCGACACCGCCGATACCTCAAGGTCTTGGTTCATCGCACGATGATTAAGCGTCTCAATATCTTGAAGTTCATGAACGAAGGTGTAGCCGGGAGTCGGAAAGGCCCCAGTGGTCATGGCATGAAACATGAAGGCATCATCCGGGTCTGGACTGTGACCAATACGGACAATTCGGTTCCCATTCTCATCCAAGGGCAACTCGGTGACCATGACTGTGCCAATTCGGTGACCTTCAAGAACCAACCGTTTGATTTTTGATACAACGAGGGCCTACCAAGCAAACTCTGGCGGTTGTTCCAAATGACATGCTGAAGCCAAAAATCGATGCAAGCCCTTGAGATGAAAAGGATTGAGGCGGTTGAATACTTCGCCGTAGTACTGGTCAAGTCGGCTATGGCTCAAGGCTGATTTTTCCATGGACCATTGAATCACATGTTCTCGATGAGAATGGTTGCTCTCAAATTCCTCAAGATTTGCCACAAGGGCTCGATGCGCTCGCTGCACAAGTGGCAACGGAGTATCCCTTCGAGCGACAAATACACCGAATATCATCGGCAATTTTTCAAGTTCGAGCCAGGCTGTCCCCAAATCCAACTGAACCATTTCAGGAAACATTCGTGCGGCTTCAAGCGCACGATCACCGATGAGTAACGCACCATCGGCCAGCGACATCATCGAATCATAGTCTGGACCGGTGGAAATGTATTCCATCTCCAATCCTTGCTGCCCAACGAGATGCTTCAACAGGGAAACCGAGGTGGCTGAATCCGATGGAAGGGCGATGGTCTTCATGGCCGAAAGGGGGATGGCACCGAAGAGGAGCACACTCCCCACCTCGCCTTGACTTCCGATACCGATATCGGGGATGAGAACCAATTCATCAGCGTGTTTCGCATAATCTGCCGCTGGGATGGGTGCAAGAATGCAATCCTTTCTCAACACATGACCGGTGAGCCATGAAGGAGGTGCAGACAAGATATTCCAATCGTTCGGCAATCCGTAAAACAAGGGGTCGCAGTTGATGAAGGCCACCCTGCCGATAGTGGAGGTCCAGGTCGGATTGTTCATCAACATCACTCCAAGGCCATGGTGAGGCGGGTGCTTCTGGTTGCTGGCGGAGGCACGTATTCGGCGAATTCGGTGTATGTGGTGTTGCGTTGGACCGGTGTTCGACCCGCATCAATGACCAGACGTGCAAGTTTCGTCCGATTATGGTCAAGAGGGGCAGTGGAACCAGCCAAATGCATGATGGATTCTTTTTGGACCGTTCCGTCAATGTCATCCGCTCCAAATTGAAGAGCCAATTCAGCCAACTCATCTCCTATGTTCATGCGATATGCTTTGATGTGGGGGATATTGTTCAACATCAATCGTGAAACAGCAATGGTGCGTAAAACCTCACTTCCCGTAGCGAGTTGTGCTTCTGGTAGACGCGTATGGTCGGGGAGGAAAGGATAGGGGACAAAACATTGGAATCCGGCAGTCACCTCGTTCAGTGTTCGAAGCGAGATGAGGTGTTGCAAGCGTTGGTCAAGGGTCTCAATCGTACCAAACAACATGGTGCAATTGGATGGCAAGCCTGTTTCATGGGCCTCCCTATGAATCGCAAGATACTCTTCCGAAGATTCTTTTCCGTTGCAAATCACTGCGCGAACATCGTCATCAAGAATTTCAGCCCCGCCCCCGGGCAACGAATCCAAGCCGGCGTCCTTCAAGCGCTTCAACACCGCCTTCGTAGTGATATTGGAGCGCTGAGCCAGGTGTTTGATTTCAACTGCTGTAAGCGCCTTGATCGATACATGAGGAAATCGCTCTTTGGCTGAAGAAAACATCCGTTCATAATGCTCTACCGTCCAATCAGGGTGCAGCCCCCCTACGGAGTGCACCTCATCAACGGCGCCTGCATACCGCGACAGGTCCTCGATGTATTCTTCGATGTCCATGGCGTATGCATCATCAGCTTTCGGGCCTCGACGGAACGCACAAAATCGACAGGCGAGGACACAAATGTTGGTTTGGTTGATGTGGACGTTTTGATTGAAGAACACCTTGGGGCCGAACCGCGCTTCTTTCACCAAATTCGCAAGGTGGCCAAGTTCATGGAGGTCTCTGTGATCGTACAGAATGCGCCCCTCTTCGAGCGAGAGAGGGACGTTGGCCACCAATTGTGCAACGATGGGTTGCAAAGGGGCTGACCAAGCGGAACGTGGCAGAAGCAGTTGCTGAAGCCTATCTAGCCAATTTGGCAGCTCACCGGCAAGGGGTGGTGGTTGCACATGAGCACCCATATTCTAATTGCACAGTTCCATCTTCATGAAGATGTGCTTTTCGCCTTCATGTTCAACGAACGGAAAATACCTTTGATTTGACAATGAATTTTCGGAATTCTTCAATGATAAAGACACTCGACGCTACGAGCAGGATGGTTACCCAATCGTTCAGCGTCAGAGACGTTGTGGATAGCAAGTTGCCGATTTCAATGCCCACCAGAGGAATTGACATTGAGGAAAGTTGGACAAAGAACAACAACAACCCTCCGGAAATGAGGAGGGCGAGGTTAATCGCTCGGTTTGAAAACAAACCAAGTTGAAATACGCTCTCTTCATTCGACCTGCAGTTGAGCACGTTGAACAATTGGTAAACGATAAACACGGCGAATGTCATGGTTTGAGCGTGGGCAAAATGCCCGTCAGCGTACGCTTGCCAATCATCGATTGCGTCCTGGTCGCCGTCGAGACATGCCGACCGATTGAATGCATCAGTGGCGGTTTGCGTTGAGAGCATTTCACACTCTGCCAACCCTCCGCCTGCAAGGAAGAAAATGGCTAAGGTCCCCGTCACCATCACTGCTCCAAGATAGAAAATCAATGACATGTCTTTGAGGTTGGGTAAATTTTCGTCGACCGGTCTTGGAGGTTTATCCATCACATTGCCGTGCTTCTTTTCGACACCTAACGCCACTGCAGGTGGCCCGTCCATCAAGATGTTGATCACTAAAATCTGTGTCGCTGTGAGCGGGAGATTCCAGCCAAAGAAGAATGTCGAGAGAACAATGAGTGCCACGGCAGCGACATTCGTTGATACTTGATAACGCACGAAGTTTCTGATGTTTTGGTAAATTTTCCGCCCTTCTTCGACAGCATGGACAATGTTGGCAAAGTTATCGTCCTGCAAAACCATGTCCGAGGCATCCTTTGCCACATCCGTGCCGGCGATGCCCATGGCGATACCAATGTTGGCCCTTGACAGGGCTGGTGCATCATTCACGCCATCACCCGTCATGGCCACGATTTCTCCACGTTCTTGTAACGCTGAAACAATGCGCATTTTTTGGTCGGGCGTGACCCGTGAGAAGATAGAAACATTTTCTGCGATGTTGGTTAAATCATCGTCAAGAACTTCCGACAAGGCCTTTCCATCCATCGCGGGTGTGGCACCCATCTCAATATCGAGTTCTTGACCAATGGCGCTCGCCGTCATGGCTTGGTCGCCGGTGATCATCTTGACCTTGATTCCAGCCCGTTGACAGGTTCGGATGGCCTCTTTCACTTCGGGACGCGGTGGATCCATGATTCCGACCAGACCAAGGAAGATGAGGTTTGATTCCATGCCTCCGAGGTCTTCGAGATCCTCGTCCGCCATGACTTCTCGAGCAAACAGACCGAGCACACGCATGGCTTTTGATCCGAGATCTCGGTTCATCTCCATAATGTTGGTACGGTCCGATTCCGTCAGCGGTTCGAGAGCACTGCCGGCGACTTTGTGGGTCATCAATTCAGCATAACCTTCCACGCTTCCTTTGGAGAACAACCAAGATTTCCCTTCATATTCGTGAATCGCACTCATGCGTTTCCTGTTGGAATCGAAGAAGTACTCACGAATTCGTGGATGTCGGTAGGAGAATTTCTTAACATCGCCATTGATTTTCCACCCTGCAACAGCACATGCTGAATCGGTCGGGTCTCCAATGGCTTGCCACGCACCATCAGCCTTAACCAATGTTGAATTGTGGCACAGGGCCAAACACGAACCGAGAAGTCGAAAGCCCAATGAAGACTGATGGGCTTGCAAATCTGCATCGCTCAGGTCAACGCCCGAACGAACGAGGGTTCCATTGGGCGAGAACCCTTCTCCTGAAACTCCAAAATCTTCATCCAATGTGAAAATTTGACGAACCGTCATTTGGTTTTTCGTGAGGGTTCCCGTTTTGTCCGAACAAATCACTGTGGTAGAGCCAAGGGTTTCAACGGCTTTCATTCGCCGAATAATGGCCTTGTGTCGAGCCATGTTACGCATGCCCAACGAGAGCGTGATGACAAGGATGATGGGCAATCCTTCGGGTACGATCGCCACAAAAATGGCGATAGCTACGATGAATTGCTGGATGGCCTCTTCCTTTAGGTCAACCCCGGGCGTCCCGTACGCAACGAGAATTTTGAGCGACACGAGAAGGACAGCCACGATAAGGGCAATAAATCCGAGGAAACGGCCTAACGATTCGAGTTTCAACTCGAGAGGTGTTTTTGGCGTTTGGGCCTCCGAGATGTTCTTAGCAATTAATCCCAATTCGGTGTTCATACCAGTAGCGACAACCAACCCAATTCCTCGGCCGGTAGCGACAGTCGTGCCCATGTAAGCCATGTTTGTGCGATCGGCGAGGAGTGTATCCTCATTCATTGGGTCAACCGATTTTGTCACGATGAGCGATTCCCCAGTGAGGGCTGATTCATCGATTTTGCATTGTTGAGAGGTGACAATCCGGAGGTCGGCTGGGACGTTCAGTCCCTGTTCCAAACGAACTACGTCGCCCGGCACCAGTTCGTGAGTCGGAATCTCGTTTTCAAAGTCACCGCGAATGACCACGCATGTTGAGACGGACATTTTTTTCAACGAGTCCATCGCTTGTTCAGCCTGACCTTCCTGCCAAAAACCAAAGAAAGCATTCGCCGTGAGAACGATGAAGATGAAAATGGCATCACCAGGTTGGTCTGGGTGAATGGCTAGAGCGACGAGAGCGGCTCCGATGAGGAGGTAATTGAGAGGGTCATTGTATTGGGAGATAAAACGTAAGAAAGCTGGCGTCGGCACGGCTTCATCCAACTTGTTCAATCCGTATCGTTGTTGTCGCTTCATGGCTTCGTCTGCGGAGATGCCTTGAACAGAGGATTCCATGCGGTCAAGACTTGATTCAACTGATAGAGCATGCCAATCACTGTTCATCATTACACACTCCTGAACGCCACACAGGGGCGTTGTCTAAGATGTTGGATGTTTTTCAAGCATATTAGTTTGATAGGTGGGACTCTTTCGATGCTTCTCTTGGCGCAGGCTATACCTACCTCAACCGTCTGGAACAGTCATGAGCGGGGGAAGCGAGCCATACATTTCGGCCGACGAGTCCCCGCTTGAACTGACGGTCCGAGTGGTCATCGTAGGAATTGTTCTTGGTATTTTGATGACGGCCGCCAATGCCTACCTCGGTCTGTATGCCGGGATGACGGTGTCGGCCAGTATCCCTGCTGCCGTCATGTCGATGATCATTTTGCGAACAATGTTCAAAGATGTCTCGATTCTTGAAAACAACGCCGTTCAAACCATGGCATCAGCCGGTGAATCGTTGGCAGCAGGCGTGATCTTCACCGTGCCAGCCCTACTCGTGATCAATATTTGGACGAGTATTCAGTGGGTGGAGACCTTGATCATCGCCACGCTGGGTGGGTTGTTGGGCACGATGTTCACCATCGCACTTCGTCGATTGTTTATCGTTGAAGAAGCCCTTCCTTACCCTGAAGGCGTAGCCTGCAGGGAAGTTCTGGTCGCTGGCGAGGAAGGTGGTGATGGAGCATTAGCGATCATTTACGCGTTGGCCATCGGAGGGATCTACGGGTTAATGGTGAAAGGATTTGAAGTGACTCACCACACCGTTGAAAGCGCTATTTCCTTCATGTCGACAAGGTTGTATGCAGGTATGGACCTTTCCATTGCATTGCTTTCGGTCGGGTACATTGTCGGTATCCGAATCGCCTCCTTCATCTTTTTTGGAGGCGTTTTGGGCTTCGGCCTTCTCGTACCTATGTACGGCTTGATTTACGGTTGGCCAGCGACCGATTCACTCGTTGACGGATTTTACGCCATTTGGTCAACACAGATTCGGTATGTAGGAGTGGGGGCGATGGTGGTGGGAGGCATCTACACCCTTTGGTCAATGCGTACGACCATCTTAACTGGGCTGTCAAAGGCGTTTGTCAAGTCTGAAGCAGACCTGAATGCCTTGCCCCGAACCGAACAAGACATTGCCATGAACAAGGTGTTCATGGTGTGCGCTGTGCTCGTGGTGTTGACATTCTTCTTCTATTGGTGGGCGACGTCATCCCTCGTGCTTGCCCTCGCTGGAGCACTGTTCTTGGCATTTGTAGCCTTCTTCTTCGCCGCGGTCGCTGGATACATCGCTGGAGTTGTCGGCTCATCGAATTCTCCAGTGTCAGGGATGACCATTGCAACGTTGCTGTTCACCGTAGGACTCGTATACATCGTTGGCGATGTCATCTTGGGCATGCAACAGCAAGACCTCATGTTGGCCACACTCCTGATTGCGGCCATCGTTGCGTCCAGCGCCGCGATTGCTGGCGATGTGATGCAGGACCTCAAAACAGGCCACATGCTTGGGGCGACCCCACGGCGGCAGCAAGTTGCAGAAATCATCGGCGTTATCACGGGAGCGGTGGTGATAGGTCCCGTTCTGTCCTTGCTTCATGACGCCTTCCGAATTTCTCAAACAGCGTGCCAACTTGACCCCCTCCCGGGTGACCCAACGTGCTCGAAGGCATTGTTCGCCCCACAAGCCGAGTTGATTGGCGCCATCGTCCAGGGTGCCTTTGGCGGGGATTTGAACATTCAGATGGTGGCCTTGGGGGCTGCCATCGCCATCGTTTTGATTCGGCTTAATATGCCAGTCATGAGCGTTGCCATCGGGATTTACCTCCCTCTGGGCCTCTCCGTCCCGATCATGGCAGGTGGCATCATTTCCCACATCATGTTGCGTAGCGCCCACCTGCGAGTTGATGGCGTTCTGCGAGAACATCCCTCACCGCGAGCGGTAGAAGCGGCCAAACAGGTAGAAAGCCGAGGAGTCCTCATAGGTGCTGGATTTATCGCTGGCGAATCGATCATGGGAGTTTTGATTGCCGTACTGATTGTGGCGAAAGTTGACCTTCCAGAATTATTTGGCGTGCAAACACTCAACGACACATTTTCCCTCGTGTTCTTTGCATGGTTCGTTGCAGTATTCATCTGGCTTGCAAGTCGGGCGTTGCCAAAAGGAGGAACGCTCTTGGGTGATACGGTGATGATCGTCGCTGATTCGGTTCGAAATTTATTGGACGCACTTCAACCCAAACAACGAAACGGGTCTTGATTCCAAACCAGCTGTCGTCACAAGTATGAAAGGCCATCCACGGAAGCCAACCGCTGAGGACCATGGCAACACAACACGAACTCGAGGAAATCGCACGAAAATGTCGCGTTCACATTGTCAATATGGTCTACAGAGCACAAGCCGGCCACCCTGGCGGTTCCCTCTCCGAGATTGATCTGTTGACCGCACTGTACTCAAACCAGCTTCGCGTGCGGCCACACGACCCAACATGGGAGGATCGTGACCGTTTCATCCTCTCCAAGGGGCATGCATCGCCCGGCATGTACGCCATCCTCGCTGAAAGCGGATTCATATCGGTGAACGACCTCAATTCCTATCGTGTCCTCGGCGGGATTTGTCAAGGGCACGTGGACATGAAATGGTGCCCGGGTGTTGATTTCTCTGCGGGTTCGTTGGGGATGGGTTTGTCCTTTGGCATGGGAGCGGCCATCGCTGCTCGCCTTGATGAGAGCGAGCGCCAGGTGTATGTGATGCTGGGCGATGGAGAAATCCAAGAGGGAAGTGTTTGGGAGGCTGCCATGGCGGCAGCACATCATGAACTTGGAAACCTCAAGGTTATTCTGGATAAAAATCGCATTCAAAACGATGACTTCTGCGACACCCAAATGCGCATGTTTGATATTCCGTCCAAGTGGAAATCCTTCGGGTGGAACGTGAAAGAAATTGACGGTCACAACATGGGCGAAATTCTTGACGGATTGGAATTTTTGAAGGCTACGACGGATGGACCAGCAATTCTCATCGCCCATACGGTCAAAGGCCATGGTGTGTCGTTTATGGCGGACAATCCAGCGTTCCACGGCGCTGCGCCCAATGACGAGCAATACAAACAGGCCATGGTTGAACTTGGCGAGGTGGGCGCATGACCAAAATGGCAGCAACCCGAGACGGGTACGGGGAGGCTCTCCTCGAACTGGCCAGCAACCCGAAAGTTGTCGTTCTCGAAGCCGACCTTGGGAAATCTACGAAATCACTCCACTTTCGGAAGGCCCATCCAGAAAGGACCGTTTCATGCGGAATCGGCGAGCAGAACATGTTGCTGGTCGGTGCGGGTCTTGCAGCCTCTGGATACATTCCCTTCGCAAGTACCTTTGCAATCTTTACAGAGCGCGCTTTTGAACAGATGCGTAACGGAGTCGCACGACCAAACTTGCCGGTTCACGTGTGCGGAAGTCACGGCGGTACGCATACTGGAACGGATGGCTCATCGGCTCAGTCCATCGAGGACTTGGCGATTTACCGCACCCTTCCAAACGTCATCGTTATGCATCCAAGCGACGTTGTTTCGACCAAGGAACTCACGATTCAACTCGCTGGCACAGCATCACCGTCGTACATGAGAACCGCTCGTAACAAAACCCCCGTTCTTTACGAGGGACGGGAGAACGAAATCGAAATCGGGAAGGGGATTGTGCTCAAGGAAGGAAGCGATGTCGCAATCGTCGCTTGCGGCGTGATGGTCTCGGAATCGTTGAAGGCTGCTGAGGTTCTTTCCTCTAAAGGTATTCAAGCCTCGGTTGTTGACATGCACACGTTAAAGCCCTTGGATGGTGCATTGATTGACCAACTGGTTGATCGATGCGGTGCTCTGGTGACAGCCGAAGACCACAATATCATCGGGGGCCTTGGGGGAGCGGTTGCTGAACATTTGGTGGCCAACCAACCAGTCCCTCTTGAGAGGGTGGGCGTTCAAGACCGATTTGGAGAATCAGGAGAATCCGATGAGATGCTCGATGTCATGAACATCTCAGCCCCGTTCATCGTCGAAGCGGCGCTGCGAGCCATCAGTCGTAAGGCTTGAATTCGCACATACCGAACCAAAGGGGAGAGTTCATAGAACCCCAACAACAGCCCGCTGCATGGAGTTTTTCCTTGACACGGCCGATGTGGATGAAATCCGAGAAATTGCTTCATGGGGCATCTTGGACGGGGTGACGACCAACCCCTCGCTTATCAAAAAGTCCGGGCGGGATTTTAAGGAAGTTGTCCGTGAAATCGCAGGCATTTGCTCAGGCCCCATCTCAGCCGAGGTCACCGCAATGGATACTGAGGGCATGGTATCGCAAGGGCGAGCCTTGAAATCTGAACTCCCTGAAAATGTCATTATCAAAATCCCTTGCACCCCTGAAGGGCTTGCCGCTACGAAAATTCTGAGCGAGGAGGGCATCAAGACCAATGTCACCCTCATCTTTTCTGCATCACAAGCACTGATGGCTGCTAAAGCGGGTGCAACCTATGTTTCGCCGTTTGTTGGACGTATCGACGATACGGGGCACGACGGGATGGAACTGATCGCAGAAATCATGAACACCTGGGCGAATTACGACCTTGACACCAAAGTGCTCGCAGCTTCCATACGACACCCAACGCATGTCTTGCAATGCATCCAACTTGGCGCACACACCGCCACTATGCCTGCCAAAACCTTCCGCCAGTTGATGAGTCACCCACTCACGGACAAAGGTCTTGAGGGCTTTATGCGAGACTGGGCCGAAGTCGAAAAGGCCGGAAACGCTTGATTCGCCATCCTCATCATTTTCTGTTGTTCTGCGACGCGTGAACTGTCAACCGGGAGGAGAACAGACGACCCGGTGGGTTCGTCGGAACGCTAAAATCCGCTCAACGGGAAGCCAAGGTGAGGTTCTTCCACATGTCCTCAGGAACTTCCATGGCCAATCGAAGACCACCCATTGCTCCCAATCGGACCGGGTCATCAACCACGTGAACATTGACATCGCCCATGTCTGATAGGCGTCGCTCAATCAAGGCGCCTAAGCCCTTGATGCACGAGCCACCGCCAGCTAACACCATGTTCTTGCGGAATTCATCGTGATATTCAGGGTTGGACCCTGCGATGAGTTTCTTGACATTTTCAACGATGGGGTCCACGATGGCCTCGCAAGCACGCTGCATGCAGTCGGTGATATCGAGGGTCATGGCCTTGCCTTCAATGGAAAAGTCGACCATCACGGGTTCATCGGGGGTCGAGGTGGACACAAAGGAATATTGTTCCTTCCAACGACGTGCCATGTCCTTCGTGATTTGAGCACCGTTGTATTTCGATTGAATTTCTTTGATGAGTTGGTTGTCGACGAAGTCACCAGCAAAGCCTGTGTGCATTTGGTCGCCGGGCCCAGGAATGGTACCGTACACACGGCACAAGTCGGTGGTTCCCGCACCGATGTCGATGACCAAGGTGTGTGTGATCATGTCGAGGGCATATGCAACGGCAAAGGGTTCAGAAATGATCATCGCGGAGTTGACGGTTCCTGAGGCAGCGTCAAAGATCGCGGTTTTGTCAACGTGGCTGGCTTCGGCGGGAGCGCCGATGACGGCAACAACGCGGTCGTAGTCCTCGGGGTCGGCCAAATTGATCAGGTGGGTGATGAAATGAGCGATGTACTCGCGGTCTTCTGGCGTGTCCTTGATGACACCAAGTTCCAAGGGGCGGAACAAATTGAGTGCGAGACGGTTTTTCAACGCTTCATTTCCAAAGAGAACATCACGCTTCAAGAAGTTCCGAGCGATGGGATCTTTGGGTGTGCCGATGACGGTCAATTCTTCGACTTCGTGACTGTCTGAAGAGACCATCACGGACCGGAAGGTTCCCAAATCAATTCCAATATACAACACATCTTTAGCCATAGGCTCACCGTGCTTGGGATACCGCTTGAGTTTATGAAGAGTCCCCAAGAGAATTCACAGCAGTCTTGCGAAAACATCCATTGAATACAACCTAATGAATTCTATAGAATGGTAACTTGGGACTCAACACCACGCCTCACAAGGGTGGCAGTACCACGCAGCATACTCTGGGTACAACTCCGCCATTGAGCCACACGAAGTGCATTCTTTCAAGGCGTTCGAACCTGAGATTTCCATGACCATTTGGATGTGGTACGCATCATCGATGTTGAGTTGCTGGCGCATGGCCCAAAGAAGTTGATCTTCACTTGGAGAGATAATACCGTCTTCAAGCACCATTTCAATGACAGAGCGGTAGTCTTGGATGGTCGAGAAATCGCGAGAATCCAATACGACACCCCCTTTTTCAGCCACAATGTCCGTGCCACCGGGGTCGTCCACGAAGATAACAAACGAGGCAGCTTGCAGAGAATCGTCTTTCAACTCGAAGGAAATTCGTGTCCCTTGAAGGGTAGCGTACACCAAATTCGAGGAACGATTAATCACGTTCGTGATAGAACGGGCCGTTGTTTCAGCGTTTGGGCCGCGCTTCCAACCCGTCGGGCTTCGCTCATTGTAGGCATAAAATTCCGTCCCTCGCCCGGGGTACTCAAGACGGATTTCTTCCCCGCCATCAAAACCGTTTGAAACGATAGTGATGGCTGCGACTTCGGTGGAGACGATATTGTCATCATCGTCAAAGCTGATCATAAGGGGTTTTCGTTCTTCGGCCGCTGCGTTGTAGTGGCCTTGCATTCCACTCATCCATTTGTCCTCAAGTCGTTTCAGTGATTGCTCTTGTTCGCCCGTCAGATTCTTGTTGATACCAAGTACATTGGCCAGTTCACCTGCTTGCATTTCGGATTTGAACTGCTCAATCAATTCAGCATCGCGCTGGTGAGTCGGTGGTGCTGGGCGCTTGCGGGTGTCGACAAAATTTGGATCAGCCCACTCGTGTTGGCACGAACCACATTGGAGATAGCCGGCCATGGTTGAATCTTGAGCGTTGCCACCGCAACGAGGGCAGTCACCTCCTTCGGTGTAACTCAAGTTGTCCTTTGCTTCATCACGGCCCTTGCGCAATCCACCAAAGCCTGCCATGCTCTTGACGTGGCCTTGACTTTCTAAGAATCCTTTGCTTCTATTCGATGGCCCGTGCTTTCAGACCATACCTGATAAATCCCTCTTGAGCATAAACCCGACGAACGACGAGTTCCATGGATTGACCGAACTCCAAGTGGTTTTCTTCATCGTCCACCGTCAAGAAAACACCCGACGGGCCCTCATCAAGATGCATGAATACTGTCGTGATTCCACCCAGAATGGGGGCTCGAATTGAAAATTCCGACGGGGCGCCAGCAGCGGAGAGTGTGGTCCATGATTGAACAGAACCTTTCGCTGCGAGTCGCGTTCGTGTCGACATTGACGATGCGGATGATGAATACCTGGGTGGCCAAATCACGGCGGACGTCGTTTTCTGCCCCTCAAGGCCGAGTCTTGATGCGGCAGCCTCCTCGTATTGAGGGCGAGAAACATACGCCCCTTGACTGACGTGGGTCTCCTTCAATTCACGTACCCAAGCATCGGTGATGGCGCTCTGAAAATCAGGGTCCACCTCAACTTCAACCTCCAAAGCATGCAACTCAACCTCGGCCCCGTGACGGGCGAGAACCACGATGGCTTCATCACCAAGATACAACTCCCAAGCCATAGCGTCGTCTTCTCCATCACATGTTTCAACTCCTGTTGCCCAGTGAACCACATCACCGTCCATGCCTTCTGGGACCGTTACACGTGGGACCGGTTCGTGGCTAAGTCGGTGAAGGAGCGCAGCGACCGCGAGGGTAGTTCCATCGCTATCGGCTCCATAGACCCGCTGGCCGTTGAACGTAAAGGGCGATTGAACGACGGTGAAATCGGCATGGTGGTCGATCAAGTAACCCATGGCCACAGCAGCAGTCATTGACGGTCCCTCCCGAAGATGTGAACGGCGCAGGTAGCCCCAGAACCCCCAACGTTGTGGGTCAACCCAACCGAGGCATCGCTCACCTGACGACGAGCATCGACTTCGTGGCGAAGTTGCTTGAACACTTCAACGACTTGACCCGTGCCAGTTGCGCCCAGTGGATGTCCTTTGGCCTTCAGCCCGCCGCTGGCATTGATGGTGGTTCGCCCTTCGTTTAACCGCCCTCTGCCTTCTCGGGCAAAGAGTCCTCCTTCACCTCGTTGGGCGAATCCCAAATCTTCCGTGGCCATGACTTCGGCAATCGTGAAGCAGTCATGGACTTCGGCAAGATCAATTTCGTGAGCCGATAAACCAGCCATTCCGTATGCTTTCTTAGCGGCCATGGCAGTTGCCTTGAGTTGGGTGATGCTCGGACGGTCATGAAGAGCAAGGTGATCGGATGCAGCCCCAGAACCGCGAACCCAAATAGGCGTATCGGTGAGCCTGCGCGCAACATGGTCAGCGGCCAGAACAACGCACGATGCCCCGTCAGATGTCGGACAACAATCGTACAGAGTCAACGGGTCGGCAACCATAAAGCCGTTCGCTGCTTTTTCAAAGTCAACCTCTTTTTGGATGTGAGCAAGTGGGTTCAAGGATCCGTGGAGGTGGTTCTTCACACTGACATGGACCAGATCATCGTGGGTGGAATCAAACTCATGAAAATAGCGTCGCGCCATGAGGGCGTAAGTGCCTGGAAACGTAAGTCCTGCCAAGCGTTCCCACTCAGTGTCTCCCGAAACACCCAACCAATACCTCTTTCGTTCAGCGGTCAAGTCGTTCATTTTCTCAATGCCACCGGCCACCACAACGTCAGCCTCGCCACTTTTGATCGCCAACCACGCATCACGAAAGGCAAACCCAGAAGAAGCGCATGCATTTTCCACCCTTCGAACGGGGATCGAGTCCAGTCCAGAATGTTCGGTGAGCAACGCAGCGGTGTTTCCGAGTTGGGAGCCGCCAAATGCCAAACTTCCGATGAAGGCTTCATCAACTTCACTGGGATGAAACTCCCCATCGATGGAGGAAAACGCACGCTGCGCAGCTTCCGCCCACATCCCTTTCAGCCCCAAGGAATGTTGTCCGTATTTGGTTTGGCCAGCACCGACGACAGCAACATCAACCATGCCCCTGCGACGGACAACCAGCATTTCATACCCACGCCTCACCACCGTCAAAGAAGACGAATCCGGTCGTAAGTCAACCCGCAGGGTTCTTGAACAGGCCCCGCCCGCATCACCACCATGCTACGACGATGCGACCGCCACGGACACTTTTCAGGCACAAACTGCGCTGTGTGCAATGACGAAGGAAAATTCATCATGAGCGACCGAGAAGCGAATTCATTGGGTCGAATCCTGGCATTGGTACTGCGCCATGCACCCGAGAAATTCGGCGTGGACATGGACATCAACGGCTGGGTCAATGCTCGCGAACTGTCCGACGCAATCTCTAACCAGCGAAACCGTTACCATTGGCTACGTGGTAAGCACTTTGAAGCCATTGCAAACGCAGATGAAAAAGGTCGTTATCAATTTGAAAACGGAATGATCAGGGCTACCTACGGACACTCCATCGAACTCGACTTGGACCTACCCACAGACGACATACCCGAAGTTCTCTATTTCCCATGCGAACACGAAGAAGTCGAAACACTCCTTGAATTCGGTTTAACGGCCGGTGACCGCAAAAATGTCCACCTTTCTCGTTCCATTCACAACGCTATGGAAGCCGGCCATGTCCGCATTCACCGCCCTGCTATCCTCGAAGTCGATACCTCACGTGCCATCGCTGACGGTCACACGATTTACCGAGCGGGAACCACGGTGTTCTTGACCGACGAAGTTCCTGGCGACTACCTGTACAAAATCGAGGACGACGACCCTCTGATCCTCGAGATGGTTGCCGAGTGGGAACGCCAAGAAGAAGAGGAATGACCCTCCTCAATCCGTCTTCGCCCCACACGCAGGGCAGAATCCAAGGTCCGCCTCAAGTGTGGATTTGCAGGTTGAGCAGTGTTGATGACCAAGCATCAACGCCTCAACTTTTTTGGGAGCAGGCGGTGTTTCTTCGCCGGGAGGTGCGTCAACCAGACGTTCGGGGTCGATACCATGTCGCTTCAGTTCGCCCACACGATTGAGGTACATGATGGACTCCTGAAGGGCCGACTCCAGTTGCCATTGGCGTTGTTGCCGCTCATTCTTGTCCGCAATCTCACCGGCCTCTTCCAAACACACCTGTAGATGTCGCATGAAAGACCGTACAGTGGGTTCATCGTCCATGACCAAGGCTTCATACCTCTCCCACATCAATCCTTGCTCGTCATAACAACGGCACGCTCATGAGCATCCAGTTTTTGGGCAAATCATGCGAGACCGTGTCGTGGTGAAATGGGGCGGAGGCCTCATCACCACGAAAGACCAACTCAAAACCGTACGACATGAGGTGATTTCTCAACTTTCACGTGAACTTCTGGCGTGTTTGTCAAATGGGATTGACATCATTCTGGTACACGGTGCAGGCTCGTATGGACACTTGAAAGCCAAGGAACATCGTTTAGCGGATGGACGAATAGAAGGAACCACCGAGACAATAGAACGTCAACGAAACGCAGTAAGGGATGTGCAACTTGACATGATGGAACTGAACGATCATGTCATACAGGCATTGACTGCACTGGATGTGTCAGCTGTCACGCTTCATCCCCACCGCTGGGCCACCAACACAGGATTGAATTTTCACGGTGAGTTATCCCCGTTTTGCGACGCTCCCAGTGGCATCGTTCTCGTCACGCACGGTGACGTTGTACCTTGCGATAAACCAAGAGAGTTCGGCATCCTCTCCGGAGATGATTTAGCGGTCCGCCTTGCTGTCGAGGTACCGGGTGTGAAACGCCTTGTATTTGCGATGAGCGGTGCCGACGGGGTGTTGGACCGTCCACCCACGGAAGTCGGGGCGAAATTGATTCCAGTTCTCAAGGCGGACGACGTGTTCATCGGCCATCACGCTCAATCCATCGACGTAACGGGGGGCATCGGTTACAAGGTTGCTCAGGGCTTTGTAGCCGCCAAGCATGGTATTGACGTGTGGCTTGTCAACGGAGAAACCCAAGGACGTGTGCTTGCCGCCTGCCGAGGCGAGCCTGTAGTGGGAACAATTTTGCAGGCATGAGCCCGCAGAGAACTCTTCATGTAGCCTCCGCGATTGGATTGAATTGGTGAAGAAATGGGCGGATACAGTCTTGAGGATGTCCCGCACCTGAGCTTGTCAGATGATTCACAGGCCTCACTCACCGGGCAGGATCCCAATCAGGCTGAATTGATGGCCGAGGCCGTCATCGCCGTTACGGAACGGGATGAAGTCCTTGGGCCACTGTCAAAACATGAAGCCCACCATGGTGTGGGCGCATTCCATAGAGCATTCAGTGTGCTGTTGTTTAACAAGCAAGGAGAGATGTTGCTTCAGCAACGTTCCGCAAACAAGGTGACATTCCCCCATGTATGGGCAAACGCGTGTTGTTCTCACCCCCTTCACAGCGACGCAGAATTGGACGAAGAAGAAGCCATGGGGGTCAAACGTGCCGCGTTACGAAAACTTGAGCAAGAACTTGGCATTGACCCTTCCAGCATCACAACCGACGACATGACCTTCATGACAAAAATGAGATACAGCGCTCGAATGAACGGGGAGTGGATTGAACGGGAAGTGGATCACATTCTGGTCCTCTGTGCAGATGTTGTCCTCAAACCAAACCCCAATGAAGTGGCTGCCACCATGTGGGTCAGCCAAGAGGAACTTGAAGCCATGTTAATTGAAGAACGCCCTCCAGAAGATGCAGTAGCCCCATGGTTTCGTTGCATTGCGGCTCGCATCATGCGACCGGAGTGGTGGGCTTCATTCAACGACACGGATGCACTTGCTGCCTTGAGCGACGAAAAAATCCACGACATGGGCGACATCAGCCACATGTTGCCAGGGGCACAAGGGGCAGATTTGCTCACTTCAATTCTCGAAGTGAAACCGCTGATTGAACAACGAATCGAAGCGAGTTTACGCGCCTCTCGGCACGAACGATTGGGCAACGCCATGATGCATTTGGTTGAGGGCGGAGGTAAGCGAATGCGAGCAACGCTGCCGTGGCTTGTGGCAAAAGCCGTCGGAGACTCACACGCTGGCCTTCTTGACATCGGAGCTGCCATTGAAACGGTTCACAATTTTACCCTCGTTCATGACGACATCATGGATGACGACGGTATTCGTAGGGGACGGAACGCGGTTCACGTTGAGTACGGTGTACCCACCGCCATCAATGCCGGCGATGCCATGCTGGCTATTGCGTTTGAGCGATTGGTCCAAGCAGAAAACCTGGAGCATGAAGATGTGGCTCCCTTGGTCAATCGAATCGCTTGGATGGTTCGAAGGGTGAGTGAGGGCCAGCAATTGGATATCGAATTTGAAGACCGTTTGGATGTGTCAGAATCGGACTATTTGGAGATGATTGAGGGCAAGACCGCCGTCATGTTTTGGATATGTGCGGAGATTGGTGCACGAATTTCAGGGGCTGACGACGAGACGGTTCAACTCATGGCGGATTGGGGTCGATCTCTGGGTCTTTGTTTCCAACTGATGGACGACATCATCGATGTGGTCTCGGATTCAGCGACCATCGGCAAGCCAGCAGGTTCCGATGTGGCCCAAGGGAAGCGTACCCTCATGGTGTTGCACGCTTTGCGACAACCCGATTCGCCCGAAAAATCCAGGCTTTTGGAAGCTCTCGGTCAAGGGGAGACGATTGATGCTGGCGTGTTGACAAGGAGTTTGGAGGCGCTTGATGCCTTGGGCTCCATCCAATATGCCCGGTCCAAGGCCGAGGAATTCCACCAACTCGCGCATGCATGCTTGAATCGGCTCGAGGATGGGCCTGCGATGGTGGCACTTCGTGAACTCACAGATTTCCAACTGGCTCGTCTTCACTGAGAACGGTGATAGGGTCGTTCAATTCAATCCGCCCTGGCACCTCAACAGCGGCATACCACCGAGTCATTCCTGGATGCTGGCGATGACTCATGGCTTGAAAAGAACAGTTCAGAAAAGATGCCTTGATGGTCTTGCAAGGGGGTGCGTCACCGGTGATTCGGAGCACAGTTTGACCGATTTGGAGTCGCATGAATTCACCAAGCGGGGTCTCTAAACCGTCAATGAGGATGTTTTCGCCAGTTGAACCCGGCATGATGGGATGACCTTGGCGTTGAAGGGACTCCAACACCCGTACTTCAAGCAAACAAACAGCACGTTGCGGGCCGCCGTGGTGTTTCGTGTTGCGCTGGAGATCACCGGTGCAACCTACTGGAGTCACCTCCAATGTATCCAATGGATGCTTGGGCACGCCCCCGGAGGGGCTCGAGTGCAAGCCAACAACGTGGCCTGTCATCATCAAGCCTCAATCGGCGTAGTACGATTCGGGGTTTGGTTCGGGCTTGAGACCCTTACGCTGGCGAATCTCACCGACCACTTTGTCAAACAACTGAGGTGGCAAGATTTCGAATCCGAGGTTTTCGGTGTTCCAAACAGCACGGCCTTGGGAGGCTGCACGAATGTCGTTCGAGAAACCGAAGGTTTCAGCAATAGGGATGATGCCAACAACGGTGGTCACTGCGCCCTCAGCAGGCATATCCTCAATAATGCCACGTCGGGTAGTAACTTCGCGAGTGACTTGACCGAGCCAATCGTTAGGAACAGAAATGAAGGCCTTTTGCATGGGTTCAAGCAAAACTGTGCGTGCTCGCATCATGGCGCCTTTGATCCCGTTTCGAACCGCAGGAATGGTCTGGGCAGGGCCGCGATGAATCGCGTCCTCGTGCAATTTAGCGTCGACCAAACGAACAAACATGCCCTGAACTGGCTCATCGGCAATTGGCCCTTTGACACACACCTCGTTGAAGGCCTCAATGATGAGTTCTCGGGTTTCGTGTAGATTTTGGATACCCTTGGTGTCGTTAACAAGGACGTTTGTTCCATTGATGGCGTAAATCTTGCGCATCACATCTTTATCCATACCGAGGTCGCCAAATTTGTTTCCAACTTCCTTTGCATCGCCCGACCGAACGGGGCCGTCACCAAGGTCGCCGGCGCGGAGTGCGGACACAACCTCTTCGGGAAGTGCTTCAATCTCAAAGAAAAACCGGTTGTGACGGTTGGGTGACTTTCCTTCAAACGCATTGCCTCGGTTGTTGCCTTGGATACCTTCTCGATACACCACAATAGGCGGGCTCACTTTGACCTTGATGTTCTGTTCTTCTTCAATGCGGTACACCGTGATTTCAAGGTGCAATTCACCCATACCTGCAAGCAGAGCTTCACCCGTTTCTTGGTTAGTGGTCACCTGCAGCGAAGCATCGGCCTTCGCCAACGAGCGAAGAGCATCGATGAATTTTGGAAGATCTTTCATGCTCTTGGGTTCAACAGCGACGGTCACGACGGGGTCAGAGTAGTGTCGAATGGCTTCGAACGGTGTGAAGTCCTTGTCACGAGACAAGGTGACACCAGCAGCAGCGGAGCGAATACCGGTCACTGCGGCGATGTTTCCTGCAACGACTTTGGGGACAGTGATGCGGTCGCCTCCGACCATCATGGCCACCTGTTGCACACGCTCAGCCTTGGCTGCGCCAATCGCATAGACGGATTCACCTTGATTGATAGATCCGGAGTAGACTCGTCCAACAGCGACTTCTCCAGCGTGTGGGTCCATCCAAATCTTGGTGACCATCATCGCGAGTTCGGCTTTGGGATCGCAGTTCATCATGGCTTGGCCAATTTCGGAGTCCAAGTCACCTGTCCAGATGTTAGGAATTCTGTATTTCTGTGCCTCGATAGGGCCGGGAAGTTTGGTCACCGCCATGTCCAAGAGAACTTCGTGGACGGGTGCCTTTTGGGCAAGGGTCTTTTGGTCTTCGTTGTTGCAGTACTCGAAGATTTCCTTGAAGGAAATACCGGATTTGGCCATGTAAGGGACGGTGATGCCCCAGTTATGATAGGCGGAACCAAAGGCGACAGTTCCGTCTTGAACGGAAACTTGCCATTCCTTCTTCTTGTTTTCCGGTGCAAACTGACGAATGAGTTTGTTGACTTTCTTGATGGTTTCCGAAAATCGTTCCATCATGTCTTCGGGAGTAACTTGCAATTCGTTGATCAAACGGTCAACCTTGTTGATGAAGAGAACTGGCTTGACCTTCTCTTTCAAGGCTTGACGAACCACCGTTTCCGTTTGCGGCATCGGCCCCTCAACGGCACAAGCAAGAATGAAACATCCATCGACTGCACGCATAGCACGAGTCACGTCACCACCAAAGTCGACGTGCCCTGGGGTGTCGATGAGGTTGATGAGGTAGTCCGTGCCCTCCACGGCGTGGACCATCGATGCGGAGGCGGCGTTAATCGTGATGCCACGAGCCGATTCTTGTTCATCGAAGTCAAGTACACGAGCGGCACCGGCGAGTTCGTTGGACATCATGCCCGCACCTGCGATGAGGTTGTCCGAGAGTGTGGTCTTACCGTGGTCAATGTGCGCTGCGATGCACAGGTTCCTGATTTGAGGAAGAATGTGCATGACTTCTGTGGCCTTCTTGATGTTGTCTTCTTTACGTCCCATGGATACCACCGGTTCGGTTGTTTCTGCCCACCTGAATCGGGTTCTTAAGTGGCGCGTTGGAGATCGGGAGAAAAGGCATTGCTGAGAGCGAACCAAAGAGGCGTTGAGCCCGATCCCAAAGGATGAGGGTAAGACGCTGGCTTAAAGGACAAACAGGAATTTCAAACCTGTTCGGAGCACCAACCATGACCTGGGCGTGAACAGACTTGTGAAGAGGTCCTATGGTGCAGAATGTCGGCGTAGACACGGGTCGGAATCGCAATACGCTCACGAAGGAGCGGTGCAGAGATTTCACAGCCTCAACGAGCCGAAGCTGCGATGCGCTCAAGTTCTTCCTTCTTGCTCACGGCGTATGACGTCACATCACCTTCGCTGGCCTTGGTCAACTCGTTGATGATGCAGTTTTGAAGCGTGCGCTTGGATTTGTGCGTTCCTTGCTGGGCACCACGGGCCAAGTTCCCCAAAGCGACATCGAGGCGTCGAGAGGGAGATGAATCAACAGCCTTTGGTTGAGAGACTGCACCAAACTTGATGCGCGTGATTTCTTCCATGGGAGCGGCCGAGCAAATAGCATCCACAAAGACCTGAAGTGGATTGTTGCCGGTTCGTTCGGCGATTTGGTCCAATGCACCTTCAAAGGCTTTCATTGCACCCATTTTCTTCCCGGTGTAAGCACCCGTGCGCATGAGTTTGTTGATGTAGCGTTCAACCACAGAAAGTTTGGCTTTCCCGAACCATGCGTTGGCGTGGCGGCCACCGGAATGGGGAACACCCACCGTGGTGAGGTTGATGTAAGGGGCGAGACCGGGGTCGCGGCAAGAGACCTCGGAAGCATCCCACTTACCGAACACCTTGGTGCCGATGCCTGCGATTGGCTTGACTTCAACGACGGGGGTCTCTTCATCACTCATGCTTTCACCTCAGCGGACAGGCTTTTCCTTTCGTCCACGAACCATCTCGTCCAACGAAACACCATTGACTTGAATGACCTTGTAGCGGACACCAGGAATGTCACCGTATGAACGGCCCATGCGGCCGCCGATACCTTCGACCATGACCTCGTCGTGCTCATCGATGAAATTGATAGCACCGTCACCTGGTGCGAAGGCCGTCAGTTTATTCCCGTTCTTGATCAGTGAAATTTTCACGGCCTTGCGAATTCCGGAGTTGGGTTGCTTGGCTTCAATACCCACTTTTTCAACGACAATACCCTTGGCCTGCGTGGAACCTGCGAGAGGGTCGTGCTTGGCGCGGGACTTGAGCATACGCTTTTTGTAGCGACGGTCAGACCAACGGAATTTCTGACGGTCCTTGGCCATCTTAGCACCGGCAAAGAGTCCTCTTCCCATCATCGTCACCTCATTGAAGCACTTCGCCGACTTGCCGCCCCTATTTAATCGCATCCCCGAGGGCATGCGAACGCCCTGTGCAGTGAACCGTTCGGACCAAGCAAAAGAGGGTGACGGCTTGAACAACATTGAAGCAATCCCGCCAGCAGGGTGAACCATGGCCTTTCGTGACCATCTGGGCGCAGCGACCATCGTTCGTGATGAAATCAGCCTCGTACACGGCATGCTGAGCCACTCCCAAAGCAGCGGCCATGCCATGACGGTCTTTGACCGCATCAAGGAATGTCCCGGGCACCGTGCGGCGGTGAACATGCTGACACGTGACCGTCTCTGCGCTGCCATTGGCATCGAACCCGAGGCCTACATCGATACGCTGGGATGGGCGATGGAACACCCGAGCCAACCCGTCATGATCGACGAGACCTCAGCCGCATGTCTTGAGGTCCGCTACGATGAGGTGAACCTCGAATCCATTCCAATTCCGCATCATTGGCCCCAAGACCGTGGCCGCTATTCCTCAGCAAGCATCATCATCGCCGAGGACAATGGGATACGAAATGTTTCGTTTCATCGCCAATTCCTACGTGACCCAACCCATTTGGTGGTCCGTTTGGTTCCTCGCCACCTCAGAACTATGGTGAACCATGCTCGCTCAGAGGGAAGAGAAGTGTCCATCGCCGTCGTCAATGCGCCCGACCCCGTGGTGTTGCTGGCGGCCGCCATGTCCTTCGATGAAAACATCGACGAATTGACCATCGCATCGGCCCTGCATGAGCGCCTGTATGGCACAAAATTGGAACTCGTCACCCTTCCCAACGGCGTTGTTGCCCCGGCTGACGCAGAATATGTGTGGTGGGGCAGCATCACAACCGAGGATGACGATGAAGGCCCGTACGTCGACATCACCGGTACCGTCGATGATGTTCGTCAAGAGCCTGTCATCTCCGTGGCCGGCATGGCACACCGGTCCAACCCCATCTTCCACGCCCTTATCCCAGGAGAGGCAGAACACAAGACGTTGATGGGGCTGCCAAGAGCGCCGACCATCAAATCCGCCGTCAATCGAGTGGTTCATTGCGTCGACGTCCACATGACGGAAGGGGGCTGCGGTTGGTTGGGCGCTGTTCTGAAGATTCGGAAGCAACACCCCGACGACGGTATGAAAGCCATCGAAGCTGCCTTTGCAGGACATAAGAGCATGAAAATCGTCACCGTCGTGGATGAAGATATTGACATCACCGATCCTGTCCGAGTGGAGTGGGCCATGATGACTCGATGGCAACCTGACAAAGACACCATCATCTTATCTGGCCAGCGTGGCAGTTCCCTCGATCCTTCGAGATACGATGACGGCAACACATCAAAGATTGGCTATGACGCTACCATTGATTACGGCGTTGATCGGTCAGGCTTCATGTCGGTTCAGTGAGGAGGCTCACTATGTCGGAAAGCCAAGACCTGTTGCAACACCCTCGCCGAAACCTCGGCAACCGGTTCAGGTCAACCGCCCAAAAATTTGCCCAGTTGGCCAAAAAAGATCCCGAACGAGCACATGAGAATTTGATGTGGGCTGAGCAACAGGCTCGGCAAGCCATTTTGCATGATTTTACCGACGAACGAAATTGGCGCTGCTTAGCGGAATTAAAGGTCATGGTAAAGGACGAAGAAGGCCTCCACGCTGTCCTTGAAGATGTGTTCTCCATCCTAGGGCGCGACCCTGAACAGGTGGACCAGTTGAAGGACATCGATTTCTTGGCGTTCGGCCCAGAGTTGCTTGAAGCCACGTTTCTCGCCGATGCGTTGGACCCCGATGACTGGTGGAAACAACGCGAGGCTCATTCGCTTGACGAACAACTCGCTCAGTTTGCCGAACGCTGCAAGCGTTTGGATTTTCGAGACCAGCGCGCCAACATCGTCTTTGGACGACGATTGGAACGCATTCGCAAGTCTGGAAGAGACGAGATGTTCATTGAACTCGCACGCCACCTGCTCGCCCACCGGCCGTTAAATCACGAACTCTGGTTGGAGATGGGCCGCCTCCACGAGCGACGGCAAGAAATTGACCATGCATGGAGTTGTTACGACCAAGTCCAGTCCATTCGGCCCCACCATGATGAACGGGACCGCTTTTTGCAACGGCTGAAGGCGAACATGGACGGCGAGGACTCGGTACCGTGGTCTGGACCAAGCATCGACCACCGAGAGGAGTTCTTGAAAGCCATGCAAGCCCTGACCGAACGGATTTCAACCCCTGTCCCACCACCCGGTTTGTCCCAGACCGCCACCACTGATGCAGAACCTATTGTGCATCCAGACGAATCGCGTCTTCAACGACTGATGGATGCAGGCGACTATCCCGCTGCGTTTTTCCTCGCCCGGCGTTTGGTCGCTAGCGGCGAAGATTGGGCCGTTTCATGGCTGAATCAAATTCAAGCCAGCATGGAGTGATAGCGTGCAACAACCTCGCTTTGTGCTGGCTTGGGTCACCCCCATAGGCTCAAACTTGACTGCGATGGGACAAGGTGGCAGAGTCCTCTTCGTGGAGCACCCCACAAGGGGATGGGAAATACCGGGGGGGCATATTGAGCCAAACGAAACGCCCGAGCAAGCCCTCCATCGAGAATTGGAAGAAGAAACGGGGTTGAGCGGCGTGATTCGTTCGTGGAACAAGTCCTACTATCCGGAGGGTTGGGTGGCGCATGTTGAAGTCGAAGATGATCCGATGCAGCCATCTTGGACCGTTGACGACCGGGGCGTGGCCTCCGTTGCGTGGTGGACTTCAACTCCACCCACGATTGAATGGACCACCGATGAATTTGAGGACTTAGCCCTATATTTTTCAAGCATCGAGCAGAGTTAATTCCGCTAATCGTTGGCTCCAAGCATTGGTTTGCGCCTCATTGGTCGCACACGCCTGAGCAACGGCTGCCAACATGGGGTCATCAACCAGGTCAGGGCGAAGGAGCAAATCGGAAAATGCATCCATCTTGTCCATGCGATGAGCGAGGGTCATCAATGCTCGCAAATCAGGTCGTTCGGGACCTCCATATCCCGGGTCCAGATGTTCCATGCACCAATCAAAAACTCCGTTGATGTCATTCTGATGTACGCGGAGAATGGGCCGTTCTCCGTCGGCTTCAATGGGCTGCGCAGTCTCAACTTGTTCATGCATCGGTTCTGCGTCCTCGGTCATATGTGAACATGCAACATCGATGAACAACGTTCCCGCCTCAATGGCCAACATGTGTTGACCAGCCAACATGGCGTGCTTGTGTGCATTCCAAGCATGGCGCGCGGCATCAAACTCGTGACCAAGCGAGGAGCGTATACGAGAGGCACCCAACCGTGATATTGCAATGGTTTCGTGAGCGTGGCCGCCTGTGCGTGAGATATCTCCGTACACCTGCAGCGCCATCAAAGCCTCGCCCTTGGAGAGATGGTATGCGGCTTTATTCAGCAACGACAAGTCGTGGTCTCGACTCGCTTTCGCAACGGACTTGAGACGCGTTTCAGCCCATGTGAGATCTTCCTCAGCGCCGTCCATGTCTCCTGCCTCGAATCGGATTAATCCCCGCTCCATACGCAATCGGCCTTCGAGAACCAAATCCCGAGTTTCAGCCGAACGAACGATAGCGAGAGCAGATTCAATGGCCTCGTCCAAATGCGTGTCGCCTAACCATCGGCGGCGAACCAAGCCCAACACTGCTGATTCACCCGGCGTGAGCAATGGCTGGATGTTCTCAAGCAATTCAGCGGCATCAAGAAAGAGGGCAGCCTCAGCGATTGCGAGCCACGATGGCATCATCATAGCCTCTTTCCATTCACAAAGGACCTCGAGCGATACGGGCCCTTCAGACCTCCATTTTGAAACGAACAATCCTGGCCCAGCCGTTGAGGGTGATGATGTCATCAATTCTTACCCCCTCTTGAAATGCGTGCGACCGCATTGATGAACGCCGATTCTGCAGCGATTGGATCAAGGGAGGATGTCCAACCTGCAGCACCATCGTGTCCGCCGCCTTCGCCTCCATAACGCTGGCCCAACGCTTCCATAATGTCCCCTAGGCGGAGGCCTTCCAAAACACTGTGCCTTGGGGCACGGACGGTTAAGCGAGTCTCCCCCTTTCGTGAACGAGTCACCACGACCGCATCGGCTCCAAGTCCGTTGAGTAAGCCAGCCACGTGTCCTTCGAGCGTTCCGGCTGATGTTCGCATCACCGACCAGTCTCCTGCTTCGGTAAGCTCTGCGCGCTGGAGGCCTCGGAGGACGGCACCCCGATCGCTTGCGTTCATCGGGACGCCTTCCAACCGTTGAATGAAGGACATGTAGTCCAATTCACCCGCTTCAATGAGCATAGATGCAACATAAAACGAGTGGCCGTTGGCGTGTTTAAATCGTCCCGTATCTGTGATGAGGCCAGCGAGAAGAAACTCACAAACAGGCGACGTCAATGCAGACGGGTGGTAGTGGTTGAGGTACACACTCACAAGTTCCGTGGTGGACCGTACATCCCATTTTACGTGGACATCGCCCTCATCCACCGTCCATCCATCGGTTGCATGGTGGTCAAGAACACATTTCGGCGTGTTGGGCAATTCGAATCCAACTTGGTCTTCACTGGCTGCATCAACGACAACAACACCTCCGAGGGTGGATGGGAACGAGGATGCATCCGTGATGAATCTGAACGGTGCTCGGTGTTGTTCGAGCAAGTCTTGAGCAAGTCGCCCGACATGTTGCCCACACGCCATCATGCTCGGGTGGATTGATGCCAAGGCCACGGCTGAGCCAACCGTATCCATGTCGCCGTTCTTCCCGCATACAACGGCAACCGGCCCACGCTTGACGGCGTTCTCAATCCAATCATGCAATGTGCGCAGGTCGTGCTCGCGCTCAGGCGTTGAAGCACTCATCCTTGAGCACCTTGAAGTGACTTTTTCAGTTCCTCATAGGTGGCGATGAGTTGTTGCTCCCGTTCGACAAAACGTTCGAGATGCGATGCGAGGGCAGCGTACGTTTCTCGCAACTCCTTCAGCAGTTCTTCCCGGTCAGCAACCTCGATGAGGACGCCACCCAATTGCCGATGCAGGGACATGCCATCCGGTTGAGACTCGACCGCTGCGATGGTCCCCTCAAGTTCCTGAACTTGCGCCCGAACGCTGCTTACTTGTTGTCGCGCAGCTTGAACCTCAGCCACGACGACTTGGAGTTGGTCAATGTTGCTCATGCTCCCACCGCTCTGTAAGAAGTTGTCATGGTTCAAGAAAATTTGCTGAATGATGAAAGAACGGTATCGGTGGCGATCAACCCTCGTAGTCGGGTGTTCCACATCGCCCTCGCATCTTTGCAAAGGGCTTCTTCCACCATTAGAGTGAACGAATCTTCATCGGTCCATACCACGTTGCAATCGGTCGCCAGACAGGCAGCCAGAGCCGTTGTGTCAAAAACGGTGCGAGATTGAACGGTCAAGGCGATGGTCCACATGGAGCGCACTCCGTGGAATCACTCTTCTTCGTCAGCAGGGGCGGCCACGTCAGCGATTTCACGCTCGTAGTTCATGGCAGCCTGTTGGGCGATGTACGCCATGTCAGCGGTTGTCGCACCCTCAACAGATCGACGAAGAATTCGACTGTTGGCGTCTGAGGCTCGTGTGAACGGCTCCCAGGCACCTCCGGCGAAGGTGTGGTCGCATTTTTTGCACGACCAGATACCGACGGATTGTCGCTCCACCTTAGGATATTGGCAGACTGGGCAGGTGTACTTCCGTGAACGCTTCGCCATGGCTGAGCCTGCGTTGCGGCGAACTGACACACCGTATCGAGCACCAAATCGTGCGGTTGCGCCTGCTTTTTGGGTTCTTTTTGCCAATCAGTTCCCCTCCTTTTGTGCTACGAGTTTTCGAAGTTCCGTGCATCGTTGTTGCGCTACCTCGAAGATCTCGGCAAACTCGGCGGGAGTGAACACTCCTTTTAGCCCCTTCTGTAAGGAATGGAGATGCCCCTCATCACCGAGTGTGATGTGGATGCGTTCGTCACCACCCAGTTCCTCTTCTTCGGAAGCATCGAGGACATAGCGGCCACCGACTCGTGTAAAGGAAGCCATGATAGGCGTGCCTTTGACTTGGAGGACATGGTCTTCGCCGACATCAAACCGCTCAGCAGGAACGACGGCGGTTCGCAAGGCGGCAATCGCAGCCAAACCACAAGCATCGAAGATGTTCCCCTTGTCGGAAAGCACGTGAATGTCGATCATTACACCCCAAACCTTCTCTCCGGGAACGATGCAAAGACTGTCCATGTCGATGCAGCCCGATTCGCGGATGCCACGGTCAACCACCCGCCCGAGTTCAATGGATTCAGGAGACGGGGGTCCTGGCTCATATTTTCGGCCGGCAACCGGTCGCAATTCTGCGCCGCACATCAAGGAACCTTGCGTGGGTCGGTCAGGCCAAGGTGTTCGGAGTTCAAATTTCACGCCAGCGTAAACGACCGTACCGCCGATGACGACCTTCGCTGAGCCCTCGGCGTTGTAGAGGCAGTTGGTTTCAAGGGAAACCTCCCGTGCCTCCCAGCGACCACGACCATCAAGACGGGCGTCTTCCTCAGCCAATCGGAACAATTCTTGGCGCAATAGACTGGGGACCAACTCTACCATCAAGCCTCACCTCCTTCGTACTTCTTTTGCAGGGCTTCGACCATAATGTCGTGAATTTCCCGTGCCGCCTTGAAGTTGTACTCCATGGCAAGAGCATACTCTTCGGGTGACAAGTCACCGTCCATTTGGAGGAAGGCAATTTCACCGGTGTTGGGCAAAATACCGACCGGAAGATCGGCCTGACCGTAATTGTCCTCGGCTTTGTCCAAATCGAGAACGACTGTGTCTTCGATTTTGCCGGAAGCCACTCCAACCAGCAAGTCTCGCATGGGAATTCCGGCGTCAGCGAGAGCGACGGCGGCGGCGGTGATTCCGGCGCAACGTGTGCCCGCTTCAGCGGCAAGGATTTCAATCTCAACACGAATCTTTGACCGAGGGTATCGTTCCACCAACACTACGGATTCGAGGGCTTCCGCAGTGACCTTAGAGATTTCACGAGAGCGCCGGTTAAAACCGGGCCGAATTCGGTCAGAGGTTGAGAAGGGCGCCATGTTGTAGCGAACGTCGATGACGGCTCGGTCTTGGCGTTGAATTTTGCGAGGATGGGCTTCCATCGGCCCGTAGACGGCGGCAACGGCAACATTGAGACCGTGCGTCACCATGGCCGAGCCATCGGCGGCGGGCAGCACACCTGCCTCAATTTGGACCGGACGCATCTCGTCGAGAGCTCGTCCGTCCAAACGCTTTCCATCATCTCGCAGCAATTGTACGTCTCCATATCCACCCATCATGCATCACCTTTCGTTGTGTTTTCCATTTCCTGAAGTATTGTTTCCACGCTTCGAGTGTGGCCTTCCGTGGCCACGGCGTGAAGCATTTGTCGAGCCCAAGCCACGCCTGATGAAGAACCATCGATCCAAACACGACCGTTTTCACCGACCATGATGCGGCAATCGCACGCATCTCGAATGCGTTGAAGCATGGCATTGTTTTCTCCACGGACTCGATCGATGTGTTGAACGGGAAGTTGTTCAACCGAGCCTTGCTTGAGGCGACGAAGGCCTACGCCCTTCATGGTGAGAACGACATTGTGGCACTCATCGACTTCTTGAACTCGAGCCAACACAACATCACCGATGTCCATGTGCTGACGTGCAGCCCCAAACTCTACCTTCCAAGGCGCCAGTGACATGGGAAGCAATCCTTGGAACGAACCGTTGATGTCCATGAACCAAAGGTTGTTTCGAACTTCAGCAACAATGCCCACGACCAAATCACCAGAGCGAGGCATGTAGGCTGCGTGGATGGGGTCGATCGAAACGGTGTTGTTTCGTTCTTTGAGCCAGCCCAGTTGGGTGGCGATGAATTGTTCTTCAGCGGCGATGATGCCGCTTCCTGCGCGCTTCCCGGTGGATGGCCCAACGGCCATTCCCGGGGTCACTAGGCGCTGCTCGGCGCCGGTTTGACCTTGGGACATTCTTTTCTCTCCGTTCGTGGCGAATCGCCAACCCATGATAAAGGCCACCCTATGGACGGGCTTGGGCTCATCACAGTTCTCGAACTTCGGCATCAGCACATCTACGCATCACTTGTCCGATTAAATCGCCTTTCATACCTGCGGGGCATTCGATTACACAGGCCCAAGAGCCGTCCTCCAACCAACTCTCCTTTTGCTGGTGAGCGCGAAGCAATTGAGATACTGAACCGTAGGATGATCCAGTCACTTTGAAAGCGAGACGAACCGATTCAAACGACAACGGAATCAATGGCTTCAGTTTTGCCACCGCCTCTTTCACTTGGTCATCCAACCGTTTGAACGGGTCAACTGAATAACGCGACTCTTCCAAAGCCAACTCGAGGCGTGTGCGAGGATGTGGCGCCTTGGTTTTCGGGTCAACGGCTTCACTGTGGATGCGGTGGAGGATCCGCTGTCGCATGGCATCCACCATGGCCTTCCGTTGAGCCGTCGTGAGTTGAATCGAGCCCTTCGACAAGATGATGCTTGTGATGACACCAATGTCGAGCGTCCCGAAGGTGGCTTCAATGGCGTCTTCGGAGGGTCGCTCGCCGCCTCGTGCGTCGTGAAATACCTCATCCATGGCCAAAAAATCATCCAGATTGACCGACTCAGGATTGGATTTGTAGTCATCGACAAGTGACGGGTCAATCAGTACCTCGTAGCGCTTCCCACCTTTTTCAAGCCGAGCGAGAACGGCGTCGTCCAAACTGACCATTCATTCACCACGTGTTTTGGCCACAAATGACGAGTCAGTCTCAGTCATCGAGGGGCTTCAAACGGTCAATTTGTTTGTTGACTTCATCTCGGTCGAGGACTCGGTAACCGTTGGAATCCACCACGGCCACTTCAACGGCGTCACGGTTCAATTCTGAATCGTTGCCCGAGCGCAATGCCTCCAATCCGAGTTTCATGGCTGCGTTGAGGGTGAGGTTTTCCTTCCAGTTGTCTTCGAAGTATTCGATGACGGTGTTTCGTCCGCTGCCGATAGCGCCGGCGTGATAGGACTGATAGGCGCCGGACGGGTCGGTCTCGTACAGGTGGATACCACTCTCATCGACACCTCCCAGCAACAAGGCCGTACCGAATGGACGCGAGCCCCCATATTGTGTGAACGATTGTTTGAAATCGCAAATTTTCTTCACCAGCACATCAACAGGAACCGTAGCGCCGTAGGTGATGCGATTGATTTGGGCCTCCACTCGTGCCCGTGCAACAAGTTGCCTGGCATCAGCGACCAAGCCCGAGGTGGCCACACCAACATGACCGTCGATCTTGAACATCTTCTCAATGGATTCTGGAATGATCAGCCGGCTGATGATGCGTTTGTCGCACACCAACACAACACCGTCCTTGAATTTCAATCCGGCCGTGGTGGTCCCTCGCTTCACGGATTCGCGAGCGTATTCAACTTGGAACAATCGTCCGTCTGGGCTAAAAGTTGTGATGCCGTGGTCATATCCTCGTCCGCTTGGTTGCATGTTCATACCTCGTTCTCTCGCTCTGCTGACACTTTATGAGGATGAGGGTGCATCCACATGGATTTGTCCTTGAGCGATTGAACGATGGTGACGGACCCCTATGAACCCTCTTGTAGCCCACATCCTCAAGAAGGCGACCGCCCACCTCAACCCATGCGAGTCGCCGTGCTTTCATCCGGGGGCAAAGATTCTGCAGCTGCATGGTGGTGGGCGGCGTGTAGGGGATGGACCGTTGATTGCTTGGTCACCGTGATCGTTGAAGGCGAAGATTCGCCAATGTTCCAAATTCCGTCAACGCATTTCGTTGAACGGCAAGCAGAATTGGCGGGCATCGATTGGGTAAGCGTCGTAGTGGATGGAACAGTTCCCAACGACATCACTGCGCTCGAAAATGCATTGAAGAACCGAGACATTGACGGATTTGTGAGCGGTGCACTTCGCTCCGATTATCAGAAAACACGGTTGGAGCTCATGGCGCACCGATTGGGCCTCCGGAGTTGGACCCCGTTGTGGCACCAATCGGGGCACGAACACGTGGCGTCAATGATCGAGAACGGTTTTGAAATCATGCTTACCAGCGTAAGCGCAGAGGGTTTGGACCGAACGTGGCTCGGCCGTGTGTTGGATTCCAACTCGTTTGCCATGATGGCGGATTTAGCGGCGAAGCACCGTTTTCACGTCGAGGGCGAAGGAGGGGAATATGAAACGCTGGTTCTCGCTGGCCCACATCACCCAGGTCGGCTTCAAGTTGAATACAGCGTCGAATGGGACGGTGTCCGCGGCCACCTCGACGTTCATTGAATCGCTTGGCGCGCCAACGCCACACACTCGTCGACCAATTCTCCGGCGACTCCAACGTGGCTGTAGGGATCAAACATCGCTTCCAATTCCTCGGCTGAGAATGCGGCTGCGATGGCGGGGGTTCGACTGCAAACATCAATGAGTTCCTCTCCTCGTTCAACCGCCTCAAACGAAGCCGCTCGCATGACCTCGTGGGCTTCGTCCCTAGCAACCCCTTTGTCAACCAGTTCAATCATGACCTTCTCAGCCATCACTAAACCTCCCTGCGCATGGATGTTTGCCAAACAACGAGCGGCGTCCACCCACATATTCTTGAGCACATCCGCTGTTTTGGTCAACACGTCGTCGCAAAGAGCTGAAGCATGGGAGAGGGTGAACCGTTCGCTGCTGGAATTAGCTAAATCCCGTTCGTGCCACAGCAGGGCGTTCTCGTATGTAGGGATGATAAATGACCGAACAATTCGCGCCAAACCCGAAGCATTTTCGGATTTGATGGGGTTCTTCTTGTGAGCCATGGTGGACGAACCGACCTGCTTTTCCACATCAAAGCCTTCCCCTGCTTCAGCAAGCTCAGAGCGTTGCAGATTGCGAATTTCTTGCAGAATTTTTTCACATGTCGTTGCCACATTTGCCAACCATGAAACATACTCAACATAGCGATCGCGACCGACAACTTGCGTGGTGGCCAACGGGGTTCCAAGCCCAAGGTGTGACATGATCAGCGATTGCAATTCCCTTGCGTGGACACCTTGGGCAGCGCCTGTCCCGACGGCGCCCAAAAATTTGCCCACGGAAATGCGGGGACTCGCTTCGTCCAAACGAACGAGTTGCCGGCGCAATTCATCCAACCAAACAGCCGCCTTGAGACCGAAGGTGATGGGGACGGCGGCTTGGCCGTGGGTCCTGCCCAGCATGACGGTGTCCCTTTCTCGCTCTGCCACATCAGCGCAGACCTTGATGAGGTGGCAAAGCCGTTGGCGAAGCAGAACGATGCTGTCTCGCAATTGCAAAGCGACTGCTGTGTCCACAATATCGTTGGAGGTGGCTCCCAAATGAATGCACCATCCTGCCTCCCCAGCAGCTTCCGCCATGGCCTTGGTGAGGGCCATGATGTCGTGACGGGTTTCCGCCTCGATTTCGCTGACGCGTTCCTTGCTCACGGATGTGGGATTCGCAATAGCCGCCACAGCGTTGTAATCCTTTTCGGTGACTCGACCGAGTTGCCAATGTGCCCAAATGAGCGCCCGCTCAACTTCCAATTGTCGCTCATGCCGGCCCATTTCCGACCAAATATGCTTGAAATCTTGGCTCCCGTATCGGTAGTCAAGCGGACAAAACGCCATGTTCCAAGGCACACGACTCCATTCATCAACCTTCCCTCAACAGATGATGAGGGTCCTCATTCCGTCGTCAAGTTGGCAGAGGATTCAACTGGTGCCATGACTGTTCGAATCAAGAGAATAGCCAGAACAGATGAAATCATGAACGCTAATCCAATCCATTCAGAAAGGTTGTACCACATCATCGCAACGCCAACCAAGGAGGCATAGGCAACAAGTTGGCACAATGCAGAAGCCTTCTCTAATTTCAAGACGCGTTCGGGAGGAAGGGAGCCCTCGTGCTCAAGGAGAAAGGTGTAGATCAAGAAATAAATGGCCTGAAACGGCAGAGCGGCAGCGATGATCGAGAGTGCCACTTCCCGGATTGGCTTTGGGTGAAGGTCCTGTTCGATCCCTTGGAACAGCATCAATGCAGTGTTGGTTCCCAACAGAGCAGCCATGATAGTCCAGCGCTTGTCTTGGGATGAAGTCCGGCTCTCAACATTGACGGAACCGTCACTCATGAGCGGCAGTTGGGAGCGTAGGGGGTTTCATCTTTCCCTTCGATTTGAAGAAATGAGGTACGATTCAGCCAAGAAGGCGAATCACGGTCCCGGTGATGGCGGCAACGACCAGCAACAGCACCATCATGGCAACGGGACCGTACTGATTTTTGTCATCCATCGCGGTTCCGAAGAACCCATCGCGACGGATGGCTTCGAGGAAACTTGACGCTTCCTCAAATTCGGGAGCAGGGCGGCGGGGGATGCGCTCTCCTTTGCGGACCTCACCGGACATACCATGGCCACAACGGCAGAGGTCATAGCCCTTGCGAACGTAAGACTCGCCGCAAGGCTCATTCACTGATGCCCCGAGGTGAATCCATGACCCGGTTTGATTTTGCGCTCGGCGGACAACGCATCCATCTGGCCGTTGAAGGGAGTACAGGAGGGACCACATTGGGACTCCATGTTGCGGCTGACGCCATACAAGCCGGCGATCGTGTGCTTTGGGCGAGCGCAGACATGCCCGACGGTCACCGCTTCTCCCAACTCTTCAGCCACCTTTCGTTGGTACAAAGTTCCCGGTTCCATGCCATGCACTTTGGAGGACGATTCGATCGGGCCATCGACGCCTTGCTTGAGGCCAGTTTGTCGCTGCCCAGTGTGAGTTTGGTAGTGCTGGACGATTGGTGTTCGAATCACGGGAGAATTGAACGCGAACGGTTGGACGAGGTCAAGCGATTCATCGATTCATGTCCTGAAACCATCTCCGTACTCCTGATTTCAAAGGGAAGCATCGATGCAAGTGGTTCATCCACTGAGCACATCGTTGCTCGCAGCGAAGAAGCCATGCGAGCAAACGGGTTTGCGGTTTGGCGATTGTGGCGGGCCAAAGATGGCCCTGGACGAACACTGGACCGCGAAGGCGAA
This sequence comes from Candidatus Poseidonia sp., assembly GCA_038148515.1. GTDB lineage: Archaea > Thermoplasmatota > Poseidoniia > Poseidoniales > Poseidoniaceae > Poseidonia. The sequence goes on from JAYQVP010000010.1 coordinate 50,405, forward strand.
GTTCAGAACTTAACCATTGACGATTCAGGCTACATCCTCTGATTCGTCATCTCCACCCAGCAGAGCAGCCATTTCTTCGAGAGCGTCTTCGTCGGGCTCATCAAATTGGGCAGGGTTGCGAGCGCCTCCTTCCATGACATCGTCACCCGCAATTTTAGGTGCACTGGATTCAAGCATGCTCATTCTGTTTTTCATGGCCCGCTGACTGATGAACCAAACCATGGCCAACAAGGTTAACGCCATCACGATATAGGCGATTTGTTTCGTGGTGTCCGGGTCCATGGTTCAGGGACAGATGATTGGCTTCTTATGGATTTCCGCCCTTCCCACGTGAACTGCACGGTTCAGACCAGCCCAACGGGCGCGCCAAGTGCCGACGCCCGTCCATCGGGGGCTCCACCCATCCAGCAAACGGTGGAACAGGAGGGAGGTCCTTCCATTCGTCCTCCGAACGCTGTTTGCATTGAGGGCACCGCAACCCTTGACCTGTACCCATGCTCTTCAATCGAACCAAACAATCGGAACACAACGGGCGTTCGCGACGTCTTGACACGGGGGCAACGACCCGCATTTGTTCGGCATGAAGGCTACCATCCGAAGCGACTAATCCACGGACTTCAAATCTGTCACCTGGTTTGAGCCAACGAGCTAGAGCGTTCACTGGCCCACCCTCTGCAAAACATCGCACGACCAAAGAATCCGTGGAAACGGTGGCGTGCTTTCGTGCAGGGTGTACGTCTACAGATTCGACCACGAACATTTGCGTTGTAGCGAGATGATCTCCCGAGGCTTGGTTCGTCTGAAAAACGCGCCAACGGCGTACGGGCTCTGTGTTCTTGCTTTCAGCGAGGTGAAGGCAGGCTTCTTCTGCACGGGTCTGGCTCAACGAACGAACGCCAAACAGCACGGGTGAATTGCCGCGCGGTGCGATCAGTTGCTTTCCTTGTCGGGGATCGCGTGACAAGACCACCTCGGGCCATGCGTCGATTTCATTCAGAGCGTCCTCATCTATACGACGTTTTGAACCGGTTTCACGGCCCATTCGCCACGCAATGGCTTCCCATGTCGTGGCAGGTCCATCCCATGCAACGGCTGCAGTTGCCCCAATGACGCCCATCCCGCCCCAGCGACGTGTCGCCGACGGTGCGTCGTCAAGAACAACCTCTCCTCGGACCGCCCTCCAGTAAAATTCGGGGTCGGGTTTGGTGGAAAACCATACCATCCCCGGGCTGGATGCGACCTGAATGCGAGCAGAATGTTGCGATGGTGAAACGTGGCCGGCCAACGGTTCGAGATGTTCATTCCACCAATGGTCAAGGTGACTTAGTAGGGATGGTTCGTCATCCGTGGTCAATTCCACGGCCAGTGCGGCATTACCCCGAGTTCGTTGTTGTGCCATCGGCCACAGGCGAACCAAGCACGGTGTGCCTTGAATCACCCCGGATGGAAGGTTCGCGAGGAGGTCATCCATCACAGCGGTGGTGCAGCCACCTGAGAGTGAATCGGTATCATCTAAACCCAGCCATCCCATTCCAAGTCCTCACGGTAGAAAACGGTCACCAGCGTCATCGTTGTCGGTGATTCTGTTGGCGACATCAGCGAGGCCACCTTCCTGAGAAACACGGTATAATCGAGCCCCGTATGCCCACCCAGCACCCATGTCAGAACGACGGTCGCCCACCATCAAATCGAGAGGATGAGGAGGGGTGGGTTTCTCCCCCCACCAATCAACGACGGAACGATCAACAGGAAGCACCGATGGTTCGAATCCAAGTTCAGTGGGCATTGATTCGCGAATTAAGCGAGAGCCGAGGTTTAACATGGCAGGCGATGGCTTTCGGCAGGCACATCCTTCTTGGTGCATATGAGGGCACGTGAGGATGAGATCCAAGGTTGCGTCATTATTCGCCATTTGAAGTTGAAGGACCAAAGATTCGTGGATGGCCTGGAGCTGGTCCGGCCCCCACAGGCCCCGAGAAAGCGGGGATTGGTTCGTGACCACGCATACCATGAACCCGTGCTTCTTGAGTTCAGCCACTGATTCAGCGACATGGGGCAACAGTTCCACCTCATTGGGTGCGTTCACGTAACCTCGACGGCCAACGTTCAAAACGCCGTCACGGTCAAGAAAAGCGATGGGGGCCGACGAGCGTCTGCTGGAAAGTGATTCGGAGATGACCTGAACAAACGGGCCGTCCATGAAATATCGAGAGGACCGAAGATGATGGTTCTTGTTGCTGGAGAGATTGATAGGGAAGAGAGCATACGCACCCATGTGCTGGTGAGTCAAGGGCTTGGAACCGTCCTCGGGGCCATCGGCATGTTGGCCTTGGCGATATCATGGTGGTTTCGACGGCGAAATACCGTGCGACTTGCTCAAGCAGGATGGATTTTGGTGGGTTTCCATTTCTTCAACATGGCTTGGGTTTTTGCAGGGCACGACGACATTGTGTTGACGGTCATGAGTTCCATGACCCTCCCGCTTTCTTGCTACGCTGCTTGGCTTGAAGAACGTTCATCCGGACGAGGTAAAGAGGCTCTCCATTGGGCCAGAGGGACGGTCGCCTTCGCTGGCGGCCCCTACCTGCTCATTGCCTACGTACCTTACCTCAGCGTTCTTGCCATCTGGCTGGTCGCAGCCCAATCTGCAGCCTTCCTCGGGTTCGCTACGGGGACAGACATCACATTAGGCACCACTTGGGTGAACGACCCGTCTGGCCGAGTATCTTGGGAGGCATGGGGAGGTAACCGGTGGTTCGCTACGGAATTTTCTGGTGACTACCCGTTTCAGACGGAATTGATGTTGGCCGATGGAACCCTGATTGGTATCAACTTCGTCTTGGCATGTACGGCCATTCAATCCATGGTTCTGTTCGTTGGTGCCATCGCAGTATTGGATTTGCCCTGGAAACGACGAGTTCGGGCCTTGTTGTTGGTGATTCCCCTGATTCATCTGTTGAACCTTTTCCGTAATGCTGGGCTGATTTGGATGCACATGACATACACACAGTGGGATTTGTGGGGAATGAGTGTCTTTGAATTCGGGCACAGTTATGTGGCCCGTTTTTTCAGTTTGTTTGCCATGTTTTTAATGGCGCTGATCATGTTTGAACTGCTCCCAATGATGCATCGGCACATCCTTTCATTGACGTCCTCTAACCTGCACGAGTAGACCATTCATCGACGGGCCTATCCTCGCGATGAATGGACATCACCCAAGTGATGCGAGCAGTGCACACGCCGGGAGTCGAACCCGGGTGGAGAGGTTGGGAACCTCCCATCATAA
>JAYQVP010000011.1:0-38323 GCA_038148515.1 Candidatus Poseidonia sp.
TGCTGACGCCTGAAGAACGGGCTCACCACCACTGAAAAAGGACGATGAGTGGCCTTACAATTCAGCGATCATCCCGGCAGCGGATACGATGTATACGCCGGCAAAGCCCAACATCACCATGCCGCATGCTGACAGCAAGCGTTTGTAAGCGACAGGCGAAACACCATTACTGGCTCGATGAATCACGTAGGCGACACTTGCCTTGGTCAGCATCAGCGTGATGAGGAATGACAGGGCGTACGCCACCGGGGCCAACCATTCACGGTCGACGACCGATGCCATGAGCGGCCCACCAATGAGAAACCAGAAAACGTACACGTTCGGGTTCAGTAGATTGGTAACGACACCTCGACGAAACGAGGCGGTTGGCGATGGCGAGACCACCGAGTCCAAACTCGGGGCTTCCATGGAGAAGCAATCCAGCCCCATCTTCGCCAAAAACACGGCTCCGGCGAGGGTAATGGCGAGGAGAAGCGACGGGTGGGTGGCGATCCATGCCGCGGCAAACAGGCTGACCACGACCAGAGGCCCATCTGAGAACATGGGCGCCGCCGCTGTCCAAAGGCCAGCCCGCAACCCGCCCGAAAGCGTTTCACGGACAACCATCGTCAACAACGGTCCGGGCTTCAAACCCTCGACGACACCAAGGGTGGTCCCTGCCGCCGCCAAACCAACGACGAGGCCGAATTCCATGGAGGTGAACACACCGGTTCATCCTAAAGGCTTCAAGGTCGACGACCCTTTGCCAGCACAAGTGGAAAAGGAGGCCAGGTCAGTCGACTCACTCGGCAGCTGCCAAGGCCTCGGTGGCCTTCTTGGCACCCATCCAAGCAACAACACCGAAGCCGATCTTGTTGATGATGTCAGCGATGTTGTAGAAGACCGCGAGGAGCTCTTGGTTACCGTCGCCCAGACCGAGTTCTGCACCAGGGCTGAACAAGTAACCGATGGGGTAGATGATCCAGCCGACCACGATGAACCAGCGCAGGGCGTTGGCACTCCAGAGGAGCTCCGGTGCAATCTTGCTGTTGTCGACACCCTTGCCGGAGGACCATGGCGTACCAGTGGCCACGATGATCATTGCCCAGCCGACACCACCGAGGATGAGGCCAGCCCATCCGCCAGCGGCAGCGCCCATGACTTCACCAAGTGCACCAGACTCGCCGAGGTAGCCGAATCCAATCATGATAAGAGCACCAGTGAAACAGATGCCAGTGAAGCCCATGCCGAGGAATTTTTCGTCGGTAATGGCGTCCTTGCCCACGAGAGAGGGGAACTTGAGCGCCATCAACGGCACGGTGATGATCCAGTCCATGTATCGGTATTCGATGGACACTTCACCGAGGTCGGTGTAAACACCGCGCATGTAATAGTAGTGGAAGGCAGCAATACCGACAATCAGGGCCGAGATGGTCATGGTCGTGCGGTACTGAGGTGCAACGGAGTTGCGCTCTGCCATGAAGAAGACAAAGGCAGCACCCATGGAGATGTAGCCAACGAAGAAGAGGAAGAACGTGATGAGGCCGAGGACATCACCGTCGTACTTCTCCGCCGGGTTGACAATCTCCGCAGCGCTGACCGTTCCGGCCATTGCAAGGGTGAGGGTGGCGATTAACAGCAGGCTTGTGGTTTTTGGAAACAGGTTATTACGCATGGTTCTCAGGTGCTTTTATTTTGAGCAGTATATAAACCGCCGTTTTTCGAGATAACAATTAAATGCATTTTCTAACACATTCAGCGTTCGCCAGTCTGTACGTTCCACAGTCGAGCATACTGTCCGCCCTGAGCGAGCAAGGACTCGTGGTTTCCATCCTCCACCACTTCGCCCTGGTCGAGGACGACGATACGATCGGCGTGTCGGATGGTGGAGAGGCGGTGGGCGATGATGATGGTGGTGCGTTCCTCTGCGATAGCAGAAATCGACCGCTGCAGCGCCGCCTCGGTCTCGTTGTCCACAGCCGAGGTCGCCTCGTCAAGAATTAGCAAAGGAGCATCCTTGAGAACCGCCCGTGCGATGGCCAACCGCTGGCGCTGCCCGCCCGATAAGCGATGACCTCCTTCCCCCACCAAGGTGTTCCAACCGTCGGGGAGCTCGTCAACAAATTCACTGGCTTCGGCCAGGGCCGCGGCTGCCATCACCTCTTCATCGGTGGCATCCGGCTTGCCGTAACGGATGTTTTCGATGATGGTGGTTGGAAACAGTGTGATATGTTGGTCCACCAAGGCAATGGACGAACGAAGATGTGACAGGGTCCATTCGTTCAGCGGATGGCCAGCCCACGAAATGGACCCATCGTTGGGCTCTGAAAAACGAAGCAGCAACCGAACGAGGGTGGTCTTGCCCGCACCTGTTGATCCCACAACGCCGGTCGTTTGGCCTGCCGCGAACACCAAATTGAGGTTCGAGAACAACGAATCGCGACCCGGGTAGGTGAAGGCGACATCATGCAGGGCGATGTCGCTTGAAGCGATGCATTCCCGCGACGGCTCATGCTCGCCTTCCTCCGTTGTTAACGGAGCGTCCAGGACATCGAGCACGCGGGTGGACGATGCCATGGCTCGCTGGTAGAGGTCGAACGTTTCGCCCAAGCGAGTCAGTGGCCAAAGCAAGCGTTGGGTCATGAAGACCAGAACGGAATACGCACCTACAGCCATCTCGTCGGATAGGGTCAACCAGCCGCCCAGCAGCAAGGTGGCGGTGAAACCGACCAAGATGGCCATCCGTATCAGCGGCGTAAAGGCGGCCGACAACCGAATCGCATCCCGATTGGCTTCTCGATAGCGCTGGCTTAACGCCTCCACCCTCGCCAATTCGTGGTCTTGAGCGGTAAAGGACTGGATGGTAGCCATGCCCGACAAATCGTTTTCCAGCAAAGCGTTCATTTGACCCGCTGACGTTCGCACTTGAGCGTACCGCGGCTCAAGGCTACGTTGGTATCGAAAGGAACCCCAAACGATGAGGGGGATGGGGAGCACGGCGAAGAGCGCTACTTGCCACGAGAGGGCCAAAAACACTGCTCCGACGACCACGACGGTGGTGCTGACTTGGAGCAAGTCGTTGGCTCCCTTGTCTAGAAACCGTTCGAGTTGGTTGATGTCGTCGTTTAAGATGGCCAAGATGTCGCCCTTTTGCCGCTCGTCAAACCAGGCCATACCCTGCCGCTGGACATGGTCAAAGGTGTCGAGGCGCAATTCGTGTTGGACGGTTTGAGCAAGGTTTCGCCACAGTACGCCGTAGGCATACTCAAACAGCGATTCCAGTGCCCAAATGGCAAACGTCAAGACCGACAGAGCAACGAGTTGATGCCACGGGTCGGTCAATCCCGTTGAAGCCAAGGTGGATTGTTCGCGCAGCACGACCACGTCAACGGCCAAGCCGATGAGCAACGGGGGCGCCAAATCCCAGATTTTGTTGGTGATGGAGCACAGGGCCGCCAAACGGACGGTCCTCCTGTGAGGGCGCATATAGGTCAACAAGCGACGAAACGGCCCGCGTCCTTCCATGAAACGACCAAGCGCCTTCGGTTTGAGAATCCTCGCATCATGCTCGCCGGTCGCAAGGGCTATGCCCCTTCCACGTTAAGGCGTTGATGAAGAGCATGAATGTCTCCGGCAACAGCGTGTTATCGAAGGTGTGCCAGACCGAATTTGGGGCACGGCATGTGACCCTGATCGACCCGGCAAAGCAAGAGGCCGAAGTCGCTGCTCAGCGAGCCATTGTCGCCGTTGAATGCGGCTCAAGCATGATCTTCATCGGCGGGTCCACCGACACCCCCGATAACGTGGTTCACGCAACCTGTACCGCCATCCAAGAGGCACTTGAACTGCGAATGTTTGCAGCCAGCCAAGATCCTGAGGCTGACGAAACTCGTTGGGACATCCCCGTCGTTCTCTTCCCCGGTGGTGCCCACGCGTTGTCTCCGGCAGCCGACGCCATCACGTTCATGATGCTGATGAATTCAACGAAGCGGGCTTTTTTGGTCGGCGAGCAGGTTCGCGGTGCCCCACATCTTCACCGCTTTGGGGTGGAACCCCTCCCCACCGGCTATCTCGTCTGTTCTCCTGGAGGGCGCGTGGGCGAAGTGGGCGGTGCTGAATTGGTTGCGCCGGACGACGTTGATGCCGTGCATGCCTACGCCCTCTGTGCCAAAATGTACGGCTTTTCCTTGTTGTACCTCGAAGCAGGCAGCGGCGCAGCCCAACCCGTTCACCCCGATCTGATCGCCCGAGCCCGGGAGGTTGAGGGGCTTTGCCTCGTGGTCGGAGGTGGCTTGCGAACACCCGACGACATCCGTCGAGCCGTGAGTGCTGGAGCGGACTGGGTGGTAACGGGGACGATTACCGAGGTAGCGTCAACGCTGGACGAACTGCGGGGGCACCTCACACAGATGGTTGAAGCGTGTTCGCCGTGATCACGCCTCGTCGTCGTCAAAGAGAACTGGGTCGCCGGTACCACCAGGCGACGGAGGACGAACATCGTCCACTTCGATACCCTTCTCAATCACGGTTTCTTCGGTTACAAGGTCCAATTCTTCTCCTTGAGCCAACGACGCCATGTCTTCGGAACTGGGGGCTTTGATGGTGCGCTCCACATCTGGAGAATTGGCGTACAATTCACGCTTGAGCTCCCGACTTTCGTGACTGCGAACCAGCGAGAGAGAGTCGGCGAAAACCCGTCCTACCACTTCACGGGTGCGTTCGCTTCGGCGCGCAGAATTAAGTTCGTGTTCCATAGAACTGCGTTGCTCTTCCAATTCCCGCAATTCTGCCGTTCGGTCTTGAAGGGCGGCTTCCAAATCGGTCATCGTGAGCGTCATTTGCTGGAGCCGTTCATCGCGTTCAAACACATCGTTGTGCAACCGACGCTCCCGCCGGCGCAGGGATTCATACTCACGGTTACGGTCGAGAAGGCGCCGTTTGAGTTCTTCGATTTGTTCAACGAGGTAATCGTGCTCAGCAGAGACCGAACGGGGACCTTGCATCACCCGCTCCAACTGCTCTTCCAGTTCACCCAAGCGTCGATCTCGCGCATCCAAGAGGCCGCGGAGACGGTCAGCGATGTCCCGCAATCGCTGTCGCTCTTCTTCCAGCGCTTCCGCTGCCGCTCGTTCTACATCGAGTTGGCGTTGCCGCTCGTCCACCTGTTGCTTGAGCAAGCGGACTTCTTCGGCGGTCACGGAGGTCAGTCCGGCATCGGCCGCTTTCTCGAGTGCTACGACCATTTGGGACATGCGTCCTTCCAATTCTCCGATCACCGCATCCTGGTCGTTGGTGAGATGGCGCAATTGTTCCACTTCCCGCTCCATGGCGGAGCGTTCTTCTTGGGAGAGCGAGGATTGCTGCGACATGAGTTCTTCTTTGGTGTCGCTCAGCATGCGTTCGAGGTGGATAATACGTGCCTCAGCTTCGGTCAGGGCTTGCTCGGCTTCGCCCAAGCGGGCTGCTTCTGGAGCGACGGTATCCAGCCGTTCGGCCAAATCCAATTCCACCACGCGAAGCCGTTGTTTGACATTCACGAGTTCATCGTTGCGCTTTCCGAGCTCGTCCCAGGCAACCATGACTTCCTCAACGAGTTGCTCCACCGGGTAGCCTTTCAGCATCCCTTCAAGGGCCGCCCGCTCATCGTTGGATGAATTTCCAACGCGACGGTGGTCACCGGGTGTGGAACTCTCTACGGCCATACGGCAATGCATCCCAGACGGACCACACTTGAACCTTACCGAAAGCACCACGCCATGGAAGGCGTATTTTGGACCCTTGTTGGCGTACCGAATCAGTTGATGGCGGTGTACATGTCGTCCGGCATTTCACTGGCCAATTTCAGGGCGCCAACGGCCACGGAATTGATGGGGTCTTCAACGCACCAAACACGCACATCGCCGATGTCTGCGATTTCGTGGGCGATTCGGTCGGCGAGGCCGCTGATGAGGGAGCCGCCACCCGAGAGGATGATGTTGTTTCGGAGGACTTGTTGGTATTCGGGGTCAGCACCGGCCACGATCTTCTTGATGGCGTTGCCAATCTTGGGCATGACCAGTTCACACGCCTCTCGGATAAGGTCGCCGATGTCAACCACTTGCCGCTTTCCTTCAACCGAAAGTTCGACGGTGACTTCCTTGTTTTCCTTGCCAACGTATGAAGACGCCTCTTTCCACTTTCGGACCATGTCCTTCGTCACTTGAGCGCCGGTGTACTTTTTCTTGACCAATTCCATGAGTTGGAGGTCAAGCCAGTCGCCTGCTTCGTTGATGGTGACTTGGTCTTCGTCCGTGGGGAAGGTGCCATACACACGAGCGATGTCGGTGGTACCAGCGCCGATGTCCACCACGATGGACCCCGCGATTTCATCAATCCCGTAGGCCGTGGCGAAAGGCTCGGTCACGACCATGATGGCGTTGACTTGGCCGCGAAGCGTCGCAACGAGGTTGGATTTATCGGTGAAGGACACGTGACTGGGGGAGCAAATTACGCCGAGGACCTCGTCGTATTCTTCGGGGTCAACGGTCTCCAAAAGGTGGGAAACGAAGGCCTTTGCAGCAGCCAGATTGGCTTCGTCATCTTGGGTCACGCCGGCAGCCATGGGGCGGTAAAGGTTGCAGGCGAGCTTGTTCTTGAGGGCATCTTCGCCGAACAACACGTCACGACCGAGGAAATTCCGGGCCACTGGGTCTTTTGGACGACCGACAACGGTCTCGATGGTGTGCATTTTACCAGCGCTCGAAGCGATGGTTGATTGGTAAGTTCCAAGGTCGATTCCAACGTACAGGCGGTTGCTCATTTTTGACACCTCTTGAGGGGGGGATGGTTCACCGAGTATGCCATTGACCTTGAAGGTTCACCCTGTTTCGTTCTGCCGCCGCCGGACGAAAACCTCTTAATTTTTCTTGAATTCACAGTTTTCGGCTCAAATCCTCAGGAAGTTGGCCCGCGTTGCTCAACGCTTGGAAAAGGCCCACGCAACTCGTGTTCATCGCGCCGTTGTTTTCGGTGGCGGCGATGAGCCAACCACGCCCCAGCCCCGAGTCCCAAGCCGGTGATCAGGACCGTTCCCGACGATGAGCGAGAATCAGCGCCCGCCTCTTCCTCGGTTGGAGAAGGAAGGAACGTCAAACCGCTGGCAGCCAACACGCTCACGGAATCCATTGAAGCCGCCGGGGACTGATTGGTTGTTTGAACACGGATCTCCACACGGTAGCTTTCATCGAGGCGGTAATACGGGGGTAGATCATCAGGCATTCGCCATTCGCATCGATGAACTGGACCAGGGTCGGTTGAAACGCACGACCACAAGGTCGTGTTTGGAGCGGTCTCAAACACAACCCTCACTTCGGAGATGGCGCCATCGCCATCATCATCGCTCACCGTCCATTCAACGACTAACGTTTCGCGCACGGTGCCGTTGGAAGCAGGCGTCACCCGCACGTTTTCCAAGAAGGGGGCCCGGTCGACCGGATAACACCCTTCTATGGTGACGGGCCAACTCGTGTCGGGGGTGTCGCAGATGTCGATGTCGTCGGTCACACCATCACCGTCGCCATCGTCCAAGCATCCGTCGGCATCTGCATCTGCTGCGTTGGCATTGACGCTGGGGCACGCATCGAAGATGTCGGGCACGCCATCGGCATCACCATCGTCAAGGCACCCGTCACCATCCGAATCGTCGTTCGAGGCATCCACGTCAGGGCAAAGATCGTTCGCATTGTTGATGCCATCCCCGTCGTCGTCAAGGAGTTCGGTCGAATCGCGGTCCACGCCCGAAACCACGATGGCAAACCCCGTCCGGTCACCGTTCACACCCACCGAACCACTGTCCGGTCCGGTGGGAGCGATGTATCGCGCCACGACTTCGAGGGTGAAGGATTGGGAACCGTTGAGGTAGGTCGAGGGGATGTCGAGACCAACCGTTGTTTCGTTGGAAGAGGGAAACAGGGTGGTGTTGTTGAAATTGGCAGTTTGACCGTAAAACGCCACAGGGCGGCCATCGCTCATCAACCGGTCGGGCACGAGGACCCTCCCGTCTTCCAACCGGACGCGTAGTTGCAGGTCGTCGACAAGGGCTGGTTCAGGCCTCGCCGTGAACGCCAATCGAATCGAAACATTCTCTCCCTCAACCGGACGCAACGTGCGCGAAAAGACCTCGCCTGTGGACAAGAAGGGTCCAACTGCTCCTTCACCACCCCACTGGTTGGCGAGCGTGTCGTTGCGGGAAGCGCCGTGTTCCGTCATCCATTCCTGAACCGTTCCGTTGACCAAACGATAACTATCGTGAATCCAGAGGTGGGGGGTTGGATGCTGCCCGCTTTCCAACTGGTCGATGTTGATCAGTCGCTCCAGTTGAATCATGCCCCAACCGTCGTGAACGTTGTGGAGTTCAACGCCCCCCTCGCCTCCATGACGAGCTTCCTCGTTCAACGGTTGCGATGCCAGCGCCAAGGAGGCTCTCAACAACGCTCCAGAGGGGGTGAAACCGTCCCCGAGCAACACGGTGGAAGGCATCGACGGCGTCGCCCAAGCAGGGGTCAGATCAAAACCGTTCACCGAATTCAAGTGTTCATATGGGCCGACGACCCAACCCTGTTCGTACAGTTGCTGAATCACCGCCGCTGCACCTGCGGCAGTCGGTGTGGACATGCTTGTGCCCGAAGAAGTACGGAGGTTGTCGTTGTTCGTGTTCCAAGCCCCGTCGGCGGCCGCCGACAACAGATTGGAGCCGGGAGCGAGCAGGAACACGCCGTCCGTGCCTGCTTCTGTGGGCCCATAGGCACTGCCCGCCCACCGCTCGGGGGCCGTGTCTTTGATGTGGGCGCCCACGGACACCACGTTTCGCCCGTTGGCCGGCTCGAGCACCCCTTCGCCGCTGTTTCCGGGTGCGATGAATGACAGTGACCACGGCATCGCTCGAGCGTAAGCGTCGAACTGACCGGTTCGAGCCGTGTATGCCGTCGTGTCGTCGCCCCACGAGTCCGAATGGATGACGGCGCCGTGAGAGGAGGCTTCGTACAGCAGGGCGTCAGCGTCGGGTGGCACCCAACCCTCGCTGGAGACGATGTCTTGGATGACCAACTTTGCTGCGTGGGCCATGCTGCTCCCGGCCCCCGGGGCGGTGTTGTTGCGGTAACTCTCGATGTCCTGACATGCAAGAGAGCCGACGACATGGGTGCCATGGCGGTAATCGGAATGCCCGGGGGTGTCGTTGTCGTCGATGCTGGTGTTGAGAACCAGAATCTTTCGATGATGTGCATCGTGCAGGCCCACGGCGGCTTGGCCGGCTTGGCCCGTAGCATGCGGACTTGCTTCGGTGGTGGCATTGCGGAAGCATGCATGGTCGGCATCGACGCCGCTGTCGGCGACACCGAGCACTACGCCGCTACCGTTCAACCCGACATCCCACAAAGGATGTGAGAGTAGATCGCCGTTCTGCATCAAAGCGGCCGCCTGAAGGTTTCGTGCCTTCGTCTCCAGCACGGGCTCAACCCACAGCACACCCGGGAGGCGCAGAACATTCCGAACATCCTCAACACTCGACAGGTCCACCAGCACCTTTGGTGTCCACGCGCCCTCGACCGCCAGTCCCGAGCCATCGCTGGCGAGGCCTCTCGCCTCCATGGCGAACAGAAGCCGATGAAGCGTTTGTGAAGGGAGATTGGGTTCGAAGACGACGCGATGGGCGCCAAGTCGAACCCCTCCGCCTACATCCGCTTTGTACGGGGCGTCCGGGGAGGCCTCCTCGAAGGTATGTTCCATTCCCACCGCCCAACCGTCGTCCCAAACGAGCAGTGCTTCAGGTCGAACGACTCGCAGGGGGATGTAGCCGTGACTCTCAGCAACCTTCCAAGCGGTTGCATCCCACTGTCCCTCCTCGAGGACCAGCAGCACTTCTTCTCCGAAAGAAGGAGGTGTGTGAACCACCGTTGGCGGAGAGAGGAAGGCCGAAGCCAGTGGAGCGAGCAACAGCACAAAGGCCCACATCGTCGCTCGCATAACCCGACACCTTCGCCCCTTGCCTCAATCTATCGGTGAAGATGCGTCCTGCTAACGCGCCAGCGCGTTTAAGGCTGGATGGCAGGTCGGGCAACTCGATGAAAGCATACCGAGTTCAAGGAACGGCACCGTTTGGAAGCCAACGCCAAGCCTTCTCCTACGATTTCCCCGCTGCTGACGCCAACGGCGCCAAGGAGCTGACGTACTCCACGCTTGGCTCCCGCCACCGCATCAAGCGTCGAAGCATCTCCATTGAATCCGTTGGCGAGATCGATCCGCGCACCTCCACCGAACCCGTCGTCCTGCACCACTTCCGCGAAGAGATTGCCGTCCAAGGCGGAACCATCGCACCCTCGGCTGAAGAAGAGTGACCTCCGTCGGGGGCTTCTTCAACCCCGAGTTCCTGCGAGGTGTGAACACCGATGGTTGAGCGTGAACAATTGCAACGCCTTGCACAAGAAGTGGAAACACTTCGCAAGCGTCTCGAAGAAATCAATCTCCGCATTGAGCAGGTCGACACCGTGCTTGCTGAACACGGCATCACCGAATCGGTCCTCAAGACCCTTCTTGACAACAACGGTCAGCGAAGCATATCCACGCATCTCCCTATCGGCTCAGGTGTGAGCCTGCCCTATCGCCACCCTGGTGGTGGCGAGGGTTCTGCGCTGGTTGATTTGGGCTCGGGCGTGTTTGGCGAGCGGCCGTGGAGCGAAGCCCTCGATATCACCGCTCAACGCCAGGGCGACATCCAGCACTTGCGAGATGAATTGAAGACTCAGTCCGATCTTACCGAGCAAAGTTTGGGCGAGGCCGCTCAAGCGTTCAATGCTCTCGCAGAGCAAGTCAAGAACCAACGCCCCTCCTCGCCATCCCCCCCTCCCCCCGCTCCGGAGGAGGCTGATGAATCCCCTTCCGCGCCTCCAGCGCGCCCCCGCAAGAGAAGCATGTTTGGCAGCGAGTTAACGCTGGATGATTGAGGGAGCGATATGGGATTGTTTGACCGATTTCGTAAGCGTTTGACGGAGGTGGCCGATGAGGCCGACGCCGATGCAATGACGGTTGCTGCGGACACCGATGAAGGCCGGCACCTCAGCACACCGCCCACTGTGCCGCCCGCTCCAGTTGAGGTGGAGGAGGATTGGGACGACCTTGACGCAGTGGAAGAAACTGTTGAGCCTGCCAAGCCAAGCCAAGGGGCTGATGATGATTGGGACACCTGGGATGAAGACGAACCGGTGATGACCCATACGCTGTCCAAAAAAGAGCGGAAATTGCTCGAGCGACAACAACGGGAACAAGCCCGAAAGGAACAGCAAGCGATGAAGGCGATGAAGAAGCGGGGCGGTGTTGAAGTCCAACGTCCTCAGGGCTCGAAGGTCGACCTATCAATGATGCGAACAACGACCGGTCGGAAATTAGTCGAGGTGAAGCAGGCCCCAAAAGGCTCCACCAAATCCGCCGTATTGGAAACCGAACACGGCCAAACCATCGATGTCGACCTTGGTGGTGGTGTGGTGGAAGAGGGTGGCCGCATTATCAAACCGGGCGAGGCCTTTGACCAACTCCTCGAAGAACTCGAATGGATGTTGCTTGAGTCGGACATATCCCAGCAGGCCGTGAGCGCCCTGGTCGACAGTTTACGAACGGCGCTCGTTGGCGCTCGTTTGCGAAAAGGTGCGGACTTGTCAAAAGTGCTTGAAGCCGCTCTGAAACGTGCGCTCAATGCCTTGCTCCAAGCGGGGTATTGGGATTTTGATGCGACCGTTCAACAGTTCATCGACCAGGGTGACGTTCCTGTGGTCATCATGCTCGTAGGTGTGAACGGAACTGGGAAGACCACGACTGCGGCCAAAATAGCGCATCGATTGTTGCAGAACGGGCACTCCGTGATCGCCGCTGCCGGCGATACCTTCCGAGCCGGAGCCATCCAACAGCTTGAATCTCATTGTGAACGCATGGGTATTCGTTGTGTTTCCAGCCAGCGAGGCGGAGATTCCGCCGCTATCGCCCGCGATGCCATTGAGTCAGCGAAGGCGAAAGGCATCGATGTGGTCCTGGTGGACACGGCCGGTCGAATGCAAAACAAGACCAATCTCATGAACGAACTCAACAAGGTGAGGAAGGTGACGAATCCACACCTCACCTTGTTCGTGGGCGACTCCCTTGCCGGCAACGATGCAGTTGAGCAAGCGAACATGTTTCAAGAAATCATGCGTTTTGACGGTGCGGTTCTGACCAAGATGGACACGGACGCAAAGGGCGGCGCTGGCTTGTCCATCGCTTATGCCACCGGACGCCCAATCGTGTTTGCCGGCGTTGGTCAAGATTACGACGACTTGATGCAATTTAACCCACAATGGCTTCTTGAACAGATGTTTGAATCGTGAGCGTAGGGAACAAAAACCCCCCCGCATCTCTCAAAGCATGGCCGATATGTTTGCCGATGAGGACAGCGCCCGTTTCTTCCAAATCGTCCAGATGTTGCAACGCTCCACGATGCTTCATATGGGGTATTTGCCCGACCAAGACGGCGCTTTTCACTACAACTTGTTGGAGGCGAAGGAGGGGATTGAGGTGCTGCGAATGTTCCAGAAGAAAACCGACGGCAACCTTTCTCCCCAAGAAGTTCAGATGCTGAAGGCCGTCATCAGCGAGTTGCAAATGCAATTCACCAAAGCCCCCCAACTGCATCGTGCACGCAGGGAAGACGAAGCCCAAAGCAGCATGGTTCGCGACACGTTTAGTCAGCCGCGGGACGGCCCGGTCGAAGACCTCTCGAGTGGAGTCGCTTCCGAGGAAGAATAGCGGTTGATTGATGAGCCAGCACCCGTTGCGGGCAATTGATAGGCATGGGATTGGTCACGGATGTGGACGACCAAGCAGCACCCACCGTGCTGATCGTCGACAACAACCCCATGTCGAGCATGCGATTGTCAAACTTGTTCAAAACGCGTAATTTCGTCGTCGAACTATGCGAAGACGGCGATCAAGCCGTTGATGAGTACATCCGATTGGACCCTGAGTTGGTTGTCCTTTCACTTGACATTCCATCATTGGACGGTCACTTGGCCGCTTTGGAGATGCGCGAACACGGTGGTGAAAGCCGAATCATGTTCGTTGCACCTGCCCGAATGGCCGATATCGCAAGGGATGCTGCGTATTCAGCCGGAGCGGTGACATGGTTGCAAAAACCCATTTCAAGCGAAGCGCTTGAAGGAGCGTGGGCCACAATTCTCGGGCCCATTCCCGAGGCTCCCGGTTTGGAAGACCTCGATGAGCTGTACCCCGACCGCATTCAAATTGAGGCCGACGAAGGCCCGATGAGCGCTCCTTCGCCTTTGCCCCTGCCCCTGCCTTTACCCTTGCCCGGCCAACTCCCGCCGTTGGATGGCTTGCCTGCCCTGGTTGTTGACGCCAAAACTGCGTCCCAACCGACATCCAATAAAAGGGGAAAGCGACGCCTGTTGATGTTGATTCTGGTGGTTGCGACGGGGCTGGGCTATGCGGCTACAAAGGGCATGCTTCCGCTTTGACCGGCCAAACCATCCGAGTAGGCTAGCAACGCCTGCAGACGAGTCGTTTCAGCCATCAACGCCGAACATTTTCCAATCAAACTACCAACTTGTTAATAGCAAGCAGGCATCAAGTCGTGTCCATGAACCGAACACAGGCGGTCGCTCTTGGATTGATTTTGACGATGTTGATGTCAGGGTGTTTGAATTACGACCAGAACGTCGAGGTGCCAGACGTTGTTCTGCCTGAGGACTGGTCCAACATTGCGGCGAGAACCTTGGCAAGTCCGCAACTGCAAGGCTACGATGACTGCGAGGACCTTGAAGCATCGTTGAAGCGTTCCATCGAAGAAGAGTACCGTGTCATGTTGCTCCAGGCTGTGGCAGAACAGTACTACTATGGTGGTGGAATGTGGGCTGAAGACGATGTTGAGTTCGCCATGGACGGCGATGCTGCTGCCACCGGTGCGCCGAGCAGCCAACCGCGTTCCACGCCCAGTCGAGTTGAAGGCGAGGATTTCTCCGGCACCAATAACCAGGAAGCAGGCGTTGATGAGGCCGACTTCGTCAAGACGGACGGCTACCACATCTACTACCTTCAAGGGCAGCGCCTCCACATTTTTGGCGTTCCCGAATTCGGCCAACTCGAGTCAACTGCCAACCTCAGTTTGTCCGGCAACCCAGTAGCAATGATGTTGGACGGCGACCAACTGGTGGTCATCTCTACGCTAAGCCCCTGGTCCATTTCCACCAGCCATCCGGTGGTCGATGCCATGGGATGGGACGGTGAGTACGGCGAATGGCGAACGAGCAGCCTCACGAAATTCACGGTGATCGACATCAGCAACCGATCCTCGCCCGATGTCCAGCGGGAGCTGTTTATCGAAGGCTCCTACATTTCGGCCCGAGAGGTCAGCGGTACGGTGCGAACCGTCACCCACGCATGGATGGAAGTTCGCGGTCTGCAATCATGGCTGAACCTTCCCTCCGGGTACTGGAATCTCGATTATGATGACCCGCTCCGCCTTGAAATTCGAGAGAAGGTGGCCTATCAAACGATGCAGGCCAACAGCGAGGCGCTCGATTCATTGACGCTTGCAGACCTGATTCCTCAGGTCTACGAATACAGCGGTGGCGCGGTGACGACACACGCCATGAACGACAACGACTGCGCCGAATTTGTAGCCCCCGAGGACGGCTACCAGCGCGGCATGTCGAGCATCTTCTCCTTGGATTTGTCCTCGTCTGTCTTTGATTACGAAGTGGACCACGTGGTTGGCGCCTACCCGCTGGTGTATGCTTCGACCGATGTCATGGTCCTCGCCGAATCCGCCTTCGATTGGTGGTGGTTTTGGGGCAACGATGAAGCCAACGAGATGACCAACCTGCACACCTTTGACATCAGTCAACCGGACCAAACCGTCTACACAGGCTCGGGTCGAGTGAACGGCACGGTGGTCAACCAGTTCGCTCTTTCCGAATACGAAGGCGTGCTCCGCGTCGCCACCACGACCGGTCAATGGGGTCGATGGTGGATGGCCAATCCCGAACCGATGTCGTCCCAGGTCGTGACCTTGGTTCGAGGCGTTGACACGCAAACAGACCAGCAAATTCTCCTCGAAGCCGGAAAGGTGGACAACATTGCTCCCGGAGAGCGAATTTGGAGCGCTCGATACGATGGCGACCGCGCCTACATCGTGACCTTTGAGCAAATTGACCCGCTGTGGGTGATCGACCTCTCCGACCCCACGCAGCCCACTGTTTTGGGCGAGTTGGAAGTCCCTGGCGTGTCCACCTACATCCACCCGCTCTCACGAGACCATCTGTTGACCATTGGCATGGGTCCAGCAAACGCTGACGGGACGGGCTTGGACTGGTCGGGAACGCAACTCTCGTTGTTTGATGTGAGCGACCCAACGGCCCCCAACCGCACGGCTGTTCTTCGTGTCTCGCCCGTTGCTCGGGACCAAGCTCACATGTGGTCATGGTCGTGGTCCGAAGCGACGTACGAATCGAAAGCCTTCCAATACTGGGCGCCAAAGAACATGCTTGCCATTCCACTCTCAACCTACCGCAGTTACGAATGGGTCCAAGACGGCCGATACTACTGGTCCTACCAGTACGTGTCAAAACTCGTACTGGTGGACGTCAATGAAAGCGAGGGCACGCTCTCGGTGTACGGCGAGGTGAACCACTCCTCGCTGTACGACAGCACTGATGGCGAAAACCGATGGTGGAATGACCGGAACATTCGCCGTTCCATCTTCATGGGCGACTTTGTCTACGCCATTTCTTCGGCTGGCATCACGGCTACGAATCTCACCACATTGACCGAGACGGCCAGCCTCTCTATCCCGTACACATCGTCCTACGCTGAATACTATGGCGAGGACGTTGCGGTGGCGAGTAGCGAGGAGGCCGAAACCTCTTCCGGAGGTTCCGACGGTTCGGCCACGGAAACCGAAACCGAAGAAAGCCGTGAAGGCTGAGGTGAACCGTTGAGGGTTGAAACCCTCGCCCACGGAGCATCATGCTCATGAAGAACGGCTCGGTGCGGTGAACCATGCGCACGGCCGTTGCGACCTTTGGGTTTGGCCGTCCTGACCATTTCCAACGGATGCTGGACTCCTTGGGCCGTTGCCCTGAAGTGGCGAAGGGTGAGGTGGATGTCCACCACTTTCTCGACGGTGGCGAGGGATCTCAACAAGCGGCGTTGATGGCGCTAATCGAGAATCACGCTGCACCTCACGCCTCAATTGTGGCGCGTGCTGAAAACTACGGCGTGGGGCGCCAACTCATCGATGCTCGTCGGCACGTGCTCGATGACCTAGGGTACGACCGCATGGTGCTGGTCGAGGACGACATCGAGTTGAACGAGACCTACTTGACCACCCTGCTCCGCCTGTCCGATTGGGCGAACGGGTTCAACGATGTGGGAACCGTGCAGGTGTGGAACGTTGAGTCGGGGGATGCAGACACGCTTCGTCCACATCTGGACCAAGTTGAACTGACCAACCGACACTTCGTCACGTACTGCCTGACCAAGCGTGTTTGGGACCTCATCAAACCGATGTTGTTTGAATACGAGGCTCGATATTTGATGCGTAAACCGTACGGCCAACGCCCGCATTACCGCATTCGTTGGTTCATGCGTCGATGCCTCAAGCGCACCCCGTCCACGCCACCCCTTCCTTCGTTGCAACCACCTCGAGAAGCGGTGCACAATCCCTTTCCAACAGTGTCATGGCGATGGAGTCCAACGAGTCAAGACGCCATCACCTCCATGGCTTTGCATCTCGCGGGGCTGCATCGTTTGACCACCCGAGTGCCGCACGCCCACTATTTCGGCCAGACCGGCGTCCACTGTACGCCCGAGGTCTACGAACTCATGGGCTTTAACGGGCAAGGTCACTGGCAGTGGACGTCTTCTGAGGTGCCCACCGAATTTCGAATGCGGTACCAGGACGAGGACGGTCAATGGTTGCGGTCGTTTTACCGATGAGGTGGTGCCATGAGCATGACCGTGGCGCTGATTGGATGCGGACGATGGGGGTCGAACCATCTCGCTGTTCTCCAGCGTCTCAAGGCTGAGGGCGCGATTGAACGCTTGTGTGTTTGCGACATTAACCCAGCAGTGGTCAGGGACTTGGACGTTGACGCATGTTACGCCTCCATCGAATCCTTGCTCGCCAACGAAGATCTGACCGCCGCTGCTGTGGTTACGCCGCCTGCCACCCACCTCACCATCGCTGAACTTCTGTTGGGAGCGGGCGTCCCGATGTTGGTGGAGAAGCCTCTGAGCGATGATCATGATTCCACCATGAAGTTTCTCAACGCCCTCGAGAACCATTCATCGCCTCCGAAACTTGTTGTTGGGTATTTGTTACGGCATCATTCAGGGGTCAAGGCTTTGGCGGACGCCAATGGTTCCGGGCGCTTAGGGCCGCTGCAACGCGTGCATTACCAACGCCGCACCCAACGCCTTCGCCCCTCCGGGGCTACGCCCATGGCAACACTGGCCGTTCACGGACTCGACTTGGTCGCCATGATGCTCAACACGCCGCTCAACACCATGGAGATCGTGCGCCTCGAGAGGACATCCGACAGCGCTTTGGTTGAACTCAAGACCGCCGAGGGAGCAGTGGCCGTGGTTGATGTTGCGTGGGCGGCGGCGGAAGAACGACGACTCTTCACCGTCAAGGGTGCCGAAGGAGGGGCAACATTGGATTTTGGTTCGAACCAATGGTCGCTGGCTGCTCGAGGCGTTCACGAGCACGGGACGATGGATGGGGGCCCCTTGGATGCTCAATGGACGTTCGTACTTTCGACATTGACCACAGGGGGCAAATTCGTATACCCTTCTGCGACCCACCTTGCAGACCAAAGCAAATGGTTGCATCGCTACGCTAACCAATGAGCCCTTGCGAGGGACGATGAAGCGGGCGAGATTTCAAGAATCCCCTCCGCGTGGGCGAGTCATGGGCATGAGCATCACCACGGTTCAGCGGATGCTCGGCGCCAGTTTTGTGGCAGCGCTCGGCGTGGGCTACATGGAAGGCGCCGTGATGGACGGTATGGTGACCTTCATCGCCCTGTGCGCGCTCACCGCCGTGGTCTGGGCTCTCTCCGACCGCGAGTCTTCGTTTTCCTCCCTGAACCTCGACGGCAACGGCCCTTGGACCATGCTCGCCATGGCGTTGAGCATCATCATGTTCGCTCAAGTATCGGTGGCGATTTGGGCGTTTCCAACCGTTGGCGCCTACATCCTTTCCCTGACGTTCATCGGGTCCTTCTGGCTGACCGGCATGATGATGCAACCCGGTGGCGTTTGAGCAAAGGCGAAGTGTCAAAGGCCGACTGACTCAACTTGCGCCCGATGGCAACGCACGGTGACCACCCAGCGTTGCCCGGTGCCTTGGAATCCATGCTGTCGGACGACGTCCACACGCTCTTCATCAAGGCCGACTGCCCCGTTCGCGTCAAGCGAGGCACGATTGGTTCGCTGAAATTGGAGGACCTTGAGGGGGACGTCCAGCCGATGGATACACTCTCCATCGAGACTCTGGAAGCATCTTTGGTGGATATCGTTGAGTCCAACCGCCACCGAAGCGATTGCTTTCTTGAAATCGATCGCGTGGGCTGCAAAGTCATTCAGTTGGGCGACCTTCGCATCACCTCCGCCCGTCCGCCTTTTTCCGATGCTCGTGAATTGACGGTGGTCCGGCCGGTGGCGAAGCTGAGTTTAGGCGATTACAAACTTGATCAACGGCTTGTCGATCGGTTGCGCAACCACCATCGCGGCGTGTTTATCTGCGGACGACCCGGCTCTGGTAAAACCACGCTGGCTCAAGCGATTGCCGAGTATCTCGATACCGAAGTGGGTGCGATGGTGAAGACCATGGAGGCACCACGCGACCTCCAACTCGCCGACCGAATCACGCAGTATGCTCCGCTGGAAGGGGATTTGGAAAAGACCGCTGAAATCATCTTCCTCGTCCGCCCCGATTTCGTCATTTTCGATGAGGTGCGAAGAGCGAGGGATTTCGAAATTTTTGCTGATGTTCGCCTAGCGGGTGTGGGCTTGTTGGGTGTCACCCATGCCAACTCTGCTCTTGAGGCCGTTCAGCGCCTGATTGGAAAAGTGGAACTCGGCTTGGTGAGTCAAGTGCTTGACACCATCCTTCACGTTGAATCGGGTCGCATTCATCAGGTGCTAGAGTTGCGCATGACGGTGAAACCACCCACGGGCATGCAAGAAGAGTTGGCCCGACCCGTCATTGAGGTGGTTGAGTTCCCCAGCGGGAAATTAACCCATGAAATGTTTGCCTTCGGCTCGGAAATAGCCGTGGTCCCTGTCGAGGGGCGAACAGCAGACCTCTCCCCGGTCAAAGCGATGGCCAAAGACCACATCGTGGCCACGGTGCGTCAGTGGGTTGGCGTTGAATGCCAGGTCAAATTCACCAGTGAATCATCTGCCGTTGTATATGCGCCTTCGAACATGATATCGACCTTGGTGGGCAAAGGCGGAGAAAACGTGAAGCAACTCCAAAATGAACTTGGGGGTATTCGTCTCAGCATCGAATCCTTTGAGGACATGCCCGAGGGCATGGAACAGCCAAATCGTCACTGGTACGAGAACAAGCGACAAAACAAGGGGTGGGAGCATTCGCAGAAGCGTGGCAAATCCGGGCGCAACAAATCAAGGCGATGACGGTGGGCGGAATCAAACACCTCCTCGATTTTTATAGGGTTATACTTTAAAAGCACAACGAAGAAGTTTAACCTGCTGAGGTTGTTCCATGTCTGTCGAACAAAACCCCCCCGAAGGTGGAGCAAATCCGCTGATGAACTTCATTCTTGAAAATCGCTCATGGATGACCGCAGGTTCCATGTTGATGATCATTTACGCCGTTTGGGCCGTGATTGAGGTCTTCTCAAACACCTACTTCCACGGCCTCCAAGGGTTGACCATCTTCGAAACCGGAGAGGCCACCAACATGGACCCCGAGGACCTGCAACGCAACAACAGCGGCCTCGTCATCGCTTCCGGCGCCGTCCTCGGCGCCCTAGGCCTATACGCCCAATACGTCTATCGCGCAGCACCGTACGTTAACGCTTCAATGGCCGCTACTGCCGCCATGATTCTGAACAAAGCCTCCGAGGAGCGCATGGACGAGGAAGGCATTCTCGCCAAGGCCGAGGAAGCCGCCGTTGCAGCAGCAGCCGAAGTTGCGAAGGAAACCGCTGAAGACACGGTCATTGAAATGCTCGATCCCGACGCCGATGTCGAAGATGCCGAGGACGACGTTATTGAAGACGTTGAGGACGATGATACCGAGCCCGCTGAGGAAGAGACAGACGATTCCGAAGAAGAGGATGTTTCGGAGGAAGAGACCTCAGAACCCGAGGCTGAAGACAACGCTCCTGAAGATGAGGCTGAAGACGAATCACACGACGAAGTCGAAGAGGCCTCCGAAGAAGAGGAGGAAGAAACCCCTCCTGAAGACAAAAAGAAATTTTGAGGTGAACATATGTGGGAACATCGCAGCGTATCAGATAAAACATTCAAGGAAACCGGCCGGATTTTGCCCAACGAGACCTATGTCAAGTTGATGGACGAGGTTGAAGCCGTGGTGACACGAGCTCAAGGCGACAAATTTGACGCCGAGACCTTCATGACGTACATCCCTCGGCAGGGACCTTGGGAAGAAATCCCAGAATCCGACCACTCCCGAGCCGATGCACGAACACGGTATATCGGCCCAGCGGACGCCAAGTTGCTGAACACCAACCTGATTCTTGGGTCTTCTTGGATCGATTCCGACCGTTTCAAGTTTGAGCGACGGATCGAAAATATCGCTGATTTCTTGAAGCAAAAAACCATCATCAACGCCAACATGTGGACGCCGAAACAATTGTTCACGACGCAGACCTTCTTCTTCTGCTCAACCGGGGACGAAGAGCGAATGGGTGGAGCGATTTTGGAAGGCGACACGTGCCGTGAAGACCACCTTTTCCTCGGAACGCAGGACAAAGAATATCCCGAGTGGGAGGTTATCATGTGGGGGCTTGGTCACCGAGGTGTTGTCCCGGATTCCGACCCGCTCGACCGCGTTTACTACCCCTCGTTGATGCACCGAAACGTTTCCTTCAACAACCGACTTGGCTGGATTCGCTACTCGCCTGCCGGGTTCGGTAAGGACGCCTCCGGATACTTGATGACGCGGCCAAACACATGGATTTGGCCTGCCGTGAACGGCAATCGAGACACCGCTACGGCCTTCAACCTCCTCGTGAACCTGCCCGACCGCCGCTCTTCCTTTGGCGAAGAGGGTATTTCCGATGTCTTCCTCACCACCGGAAAAACCTCCTTGTACACGATGATGGGCATGATGCAATCCTCCACGGTTCGCCAAGCCTTCGGTGCCGGATCTGAAATGGTCCCGCTCGAATTCCACTGCATCGAACCCGGTCTCGACGAGTGGATCGGCAACTCCAGCGACGAAGACAAGTACAGCCGTCTCTTCGAAGTGTGTGCAACGATGGGCTACATCCTAACCGACCCGCTCATCGGGACGCTTGGTGGTGCAGCAAAGCGCCGCCGCCTCATCATGTACCCCTCGGACCAAGGCAATCTCCTGACCTGCGCCAACGCCAGTCAAGTCGCCGACCACGCCTTGAAATCAAACTACGACTCCACGGTCTTCACCAAACTCGACCAAGCCGATTTCATGAACCGAGTCACTCGCCGATTCAAGGCGTATGCCGACCTTGTCGCCGCCTCCGATGTCGCTCGCGGCAGCCGATGGATCAGCCAAGCCGACGTCGACGGCGAGAAGATGATTGGACCAAACGTTCACTCCATCCTTTCCGTTCGCGGTTACGACATCCTCAACATGCAAGAGTACCTCGACACCTTCAACGATGTTTCAGCAGCCCCGGAGCGTTTGATGCGACGTATTGTTCAATCCGTGGCCACCAACGCCCTCAAGACGGTTTACCCAGCCGATTGGCTCGGCGAGTCGGCTGGTGCTGCTCCTTTCGAGCACATCTTCAACTCCAGCGACGACAACCCGCTGGTCTACTACACCGACGTCCGTTTCCTCGTTCCAACTTCCATTGACAAACTGCGTTTCCAAACCGCTTCTCGCGGTGCAGATCGCGGACGAATGCGAGAAGCGTACGCAGCTCTGACCAACGCCGACCCCATGACGAGTCTTTCCATCCAAGACCTCTGCCTACCGTTCCTTGCTGACCTCGGTGAGAACACCTGGCAGACCGGCACGGGCATCAACGAGAACGAAATCGTCGTTGAAGTCACCATGGCCGTAAACCCCGCTCGGGTTTGGAAGTCGTTGCTTGAACCCACCACGAAGGAAGTCTTTGACATGCCCAAGGGCGACAAAGGAACGGCAGCCCAACTCTGGGGTGACGTGTTCATGTCCAACGGAGTCCTTCACGACAAGATGAAGAAAGACGGGAACGAGCACTACCTCAACCTCTTGAAGTTGGCTTACCACTGGTCCAACAACGAAGCCCAGAAAGCCCACAAGTTGGGCAAGCACGCCAAGTCAACATCGACGAAGGCAAAGAAGTGATTGCTCGCTCATAAAGGGTTCAAAAACGAAAGCATCCAGCCGTGTCCATGGCTGGTGCTAACGACGGCAGTGGGCGAGCCCCTGTTGCCATCGTTCGACCCACCACGACCGTCACGAGCGGCGTAGGTGTGACGCAGAAACTTGTGTCGGCCGCTGTTGCTTTTGGCGACTTGATGCAGGGTACATACGGCCCCCAAGGTCTGGACAAGATGATGTACAAGACCAACGGCGAAACCGCCGTCACCAACGATGGAGCCAAAATCGTGGCTGAGTTATTGGTGAAGCATCCCGCCGCCAAAGCCTTCGTCTCGCTCGCAGAAGCCCAAGAACAAGCGTGCGGCGATGGCGTGACAGGGTGCTTGTTATTCTCCAGTGAATTGATGCGTGAGGCTGGACGACTTCTTGAACGCGGCCTGCACCCTTTGGTTTTGGTTCAGGGTTACCAAGAAGCGCTGTCCTGCGCGCTGGACCACCTCGACAAATGCACCGTATCTCTCACAGACGAGCCTGCACGATTAGTGGCGGTCGCTCGAACGTCCATGACCGGTCGTTCGGCGGAGTCCTCTGATGACACGCTTGCGACGATGGTGGTGGAAGCCCTCACAACCGTTGCTCGAGACGATGGAGAGGCCAATCACGAGGACGTTCGGATGGCCAAACGAACCGCAGGCAACCTCGCCGATACGCGCCTGATTCACGGCCTGCTTCTTGACACGGCGCTTCCGCTTGATCGACTACCACGAACGCTTTCCGAGGGGACCGTGTTGGCCTTGACCTGCCCGCTTGACCAAGAAGACACGGTCCGTGACGCCGAAATTGAAATTGAAAACGCCGACCAATGGCGTTCCTTTATCGCAGCCCAGGAAGCACTCCTCGAATCCAAAACGGCTGCTGTGTTGGCCTCGGGTGCTTCTGCAGTGTTCAGTGCTGAAAGCATTGAGCCCAGCATTGTCCATGCTCTGACCGACGCTGGCTGTTTCGTACTTGGAGGCCTGGAACGGTCGGGCATTGAAGACATTGCCAAAGCCACGGGAGCCCAGATGTGCGACCACCTCGACGACATTGAGCCTTCATTGCTGGGTCGATTCTCCGCCCTCTCCATCGAGACCAGTGAATCGCTGGATGGCCGCCGTGAACGCCTCCACCTCCATGTGGGTGACTCGGCTGGATTGGTGACGTTGGATGTCGGAGGTGGCGATGGCGCCGCTGTCGAAGAGGTGATTCGAGGGTTGTACGATGCGTTGCGTTCCACGGCCTTAGCCATCAACACTCAACAGTTGCTGCGGGGGGGTGGCTCCGCCCATATGGGCGCCTCGCTTGCCGTGCGAGAATTGGCTGAACTGCAAGCCGGCCGAGAACGACTTGCGATGGAAGCCTTCGCACGGGCATTGGAACACCTCCCTTCGGTTCTGGCGACCAACGCCGGTGCCAGCGGGTTGGATGCGTTGTTGACCCTTCGAGCCGAACACCGGGCGGGTCATCACGATGTGGGGATTGATGCGACCGGCCGCGTTGCCCCCATCGACGAAGCATGGCTTCCCGCTGCCACCGTGTGCCACGCCTTGGAGTCGGCGACGGAAACGGCGTGCGGTTTGCTTCGCGTTGACCAAGTGATATCGGCGCGGGGCGATTGAAGCCAGTCTCATGCGTCGCTATGTTCAAGAGCATCGGACGGGGCAAATACGATAACGGGTTCGCCGTATGAACGCCGTTACATCGCCTCCGCCCCGAGCCCTGTTGAGCGTCTGGGACAAGACCGGTATCGTTGATTTCGCCAGCGCCTTGGTCGACCTCGGCTTTGAATTGGTCTCAACCGGAGGAACGGCACGGCAACTGAAGGAGGCTGGGTTGCCCGTTCTCTTGGTCTCTGACATCACCCAACATCCAGAAATTTTCGACGGGCGTGTCAAATCCCTGCACCCGGCGATCCACGGCCCGTTGCTGGCACGCCTTCATCAGGAGGCCGACCGCGAAGAGTTGGCTCGGTTGGGGTATGCGCCCCTGCGCTTGGTCGCCTGCAACCTCTACCCCTTTGCAGATGCGGCTGCACAACGCCCACCTCTTGCCGACGAAGCCTTGCTTGAGATGATCGATATTGGTGGGCCGACGATGGTCAGAGCCGCCGCGAAAAACCATCAGCACGTCTTGGTTGCCACCAACCCCACTCGCTACGGTGACATTCTGGCGTCAATTCGTGAACATGGCGCCCCAGAACATGTGCCAATGGCCGTTCGTCAGCAACTCGCCCTCGAAGCCTTCGAACACACGGCTGCGTACGATGTCGCGATTGCACAAGAACTCCACCGGAGGGTCGTCGGCGACCCAGCGGCCTCCGATTCGATGGAGAAGCAACGGGACTGCCTTCCTGCCGGCCTGTTCAATGCAAGCCGGCAATTGCACCCTCTTCGCTACGGCGAAAATGCGCATCAGGCTGCAGCATTGTACGTCGATCACAACACGCCCAACGACGGCTCAACCTTGGTGACAGCAACGGTTGAAAGCGAGAAAGCGATGTCCTACAACAACTACAGCGACGCAGACGCCACCCTGCGCTTGTGCCGTTCGCTGTCCACTGACGAGTGGCCCGAAACGCCACATGCTTGCGTGATCGTGAAACACAACAATCCCTGCGGGGCGGCCCTTGGGGCCACGCAACTCGAAGCGTTCGAACTCGCGCTTGCCAGCGACCCTGAATCTGCGTTTGGCTCGATTATTTGTTTCAACGAGGTGGTTCAGGCCGATACGGCCGCCGCCGTCGGTGATTTGTTCGTCGAGGTGATGATGGCTCCCGGCTTTACATCCGAAGCGAAGGCGACGCTGATGGCGAAGAAGAACCGTCGATTGCTCACCATCCAAAGCCCCGGCAACCGCCTCGCTCCCCTTCAACGCATGGTGGTTCGAAAACCCATTGAAGGAGGCGTGTTGGTGCAAACTGAAGAGCCCCCTATCATCGATTGGTCGAAGGCAAAAACCGTGACCTCCGTCCAACCAACGTCCGAGCAAATCGCCAGCATGAAATTCGCCGTTCGCGTGTGTGAGCAGGTGAAATCAAACGCCATCGTCATGGTGCAAGGAACCGCTACCGTCGGTATTGGACCGGGCCAAACCAGTCGCGTTGAAGCCGTTCGTATTGCTGCACGCCGTGCCGGTGACCGCGCTCAAGGATGCGTCCTTGCATCCGATGCGTTCTTCCCGTTCAAGGACGGATTGGAACAAGCGGCGGAAGCAGGCGCTGCAGCCATCGTTCAACCCGGCGGCTCAATTCGAGACCAGGAAGTCATCGATGAAGCCGATGCACGTGGGCTGGCTATGCTCTTCACCGGCCACCGATTGTTTCGACACTGAGGAACGGTTTGAAGCCGTTCAACGCAGTTCGGGTTTTACACCACGGTGGGCACTCGCCAGCCCACCCACCAGATTCCGACGATGGCCACGATCGAAATGGTGGTTTGGCCGAAGCCCGGGTCACCAAGCTTGGTGATGTACCAGATGGAAAACAGCGAGACCAAGCCGATCAAACCACAGATGACCATCTTTGAGTGGAACGGGAGCGCTCGACCCGCACGGTAGTAACCCAAGAGATGCATCCCAAAGAAACGGTTGGTGAGGAGCCAGTGAAACAAGCGTTGTGAAGACCGGCCGTAACAATACGCAGCCGCAACCAACCAGGAGGTGGTGGGCCACCCCGGGAGAAGAACGCCAATTCCGGCGAAGAGAACGAACACGCTACCAAACCCAATCCACAAACTTCTGACCAGTGGATTTGAACTGGGCTTGTGCTCCGCCATCACGTGTTGAATGATGCTCTCATCGTCCATCGTGGCGTAGGTTTGGGCCCGAGTTCGTGCCGCTTGGTGGCGAAGGGCGGAGGGGGCTTCATCGGACGCCATTGTACCGCCTAACTCGCCGTGGAAATGCTTCGCTAAAACCCTTGGTTTGAATGGCAAAGGTATGAAATCTCCAATTCATTAGGCGTATCATGGGTGCTCTACGGGCTGGCTGGCGGACGGCGGATGCACAACATCCGCTACGGTGCGGGTTGCTCATTTCGGGCTCAGGAACCGGCATGGAAGCGATGATTCGAGCACAACAGACCCTCGGGCTGACTCACCAAACCGTCGTGGTGGTGTCCAACAAGGCCGATGTTGAGGGCATTGGACGGGCAACAAACCTGAATGTGCCTTGTGCAATAGTTGAGCAAACCATCGATGGCGTTCGTTCCACGCGAGAGGAACACGAGGCCAAAGTCAGTGCCGCTCTGGAAGCCTATGATGTTGAGTGGGTGGTGCTCTGCGGGTACATGCGCTTGCTCTCACCCGGCTTTATCGAGCGGTGGAACGGCAAGGTGGTGAACATCCATCCATCGTACCTCCCACATTTCCCAGGAGCTCACGCCCATCGTGATGTTCTCGCTGCTGGAACGACCGTCACTGGGTGCACCGTTCACCTCGTTGATGAGGGCATGGACACGGGCCCGATCTTGGGGCAATCGATGGTGCCGGTGTTTCCCGACGATACCGAAACGACACTTTCGCACCGGGTCAAGGTCGAAGAACACCGACTGTATCCTGAAATCCTCTCGCTCATCGCTTCTGGGCATCCTTCTCACCAAGAAGACGAAGCTCAGCCGCATACCGACTGAGGTCGTCGGGTGAGTTGAAATTTTGAACGGCATGGCCCCACACGCCCATCTGAATGGACGGTAAACCGTCCAGCCACGTTCGAACGTTTTCCGATTTCATCTCGGTTGGAAAATCGAACGGTACAACAGCGAACAAGGGCTGGCGACGCCCCTCGTTGTCGAGCGGTACACCCCCCCGTTCCGCTTGTGAAAGAAGATGAGCAAAGGCTTCGTCATCCAGCAAGTATGCATCACAGGGTAGCCAAATGCTGGTTGCATCGAGTTGAGCGTGGGCCCATTGCATCACTTCATGCACTCCCTTCGTGTGCGGCGGGTCCGGCCATACTTCACCGACGAACATCGATTGCCTCTCGGATGCACCGCACAACACGATGACGCGGCTGATCCCTGCACGGAGCATAATGGATTGCAAGCGTTCAACCCCCCCTCGCATCAGGGCTTTATCTTCCCCCATACGCCGGCTTTGACCACCCGCAAGGATGCATCCGACCAACTCTGTCATACGTCCACCTCAATGCATGTCTTCCAATGCATCCAACGCCGCTTCGAGTTCACTGAGCAACCCCCTTACCCTATTCAGCAACGCTTTTCGTTCTCGGCTGGAACGCGCCTCAGGCAACCACTCGAGCAAGCGGCGAACGTCCTTTGCATCCCGCTCAACCGTCCATTTCAGAACGTTTTCGAGGACGGGGTCTTCGGCTGGTAGCAAGCGTTCGACCATGATGGGCCCCAGGGGTGAAATCGCATCAACCCTCCGCCTGCATCAAGCGTTGACGGATTCGTTCGAAAATGGCACCTCCTGGCGGAGCGGTTTCGACCAACCTATGCAAGGTGAGTGAACGAGGGGAGCGAAGTGAGAGAAAGAGGACGCAATATTGGTGCCATTGGGGGCTTTGGGCAGCAGCAGCATCCAACCACGCATCGTCAGGGACGGGATGACCCGCTCGAACCAATTCCTCGGCAACCTCCAACACCACCAAAAGCGGTTCTTTTCGCTGAAGAAGGTGAATGAACGCCATCCAGGGGGGTTGGCCCAAGGCATCCTCGTCGAGGTTCGCCAAGAACATGCCAGCCACCAACACGTCTTCACGGCCGTGACGCCGCCACAAAGCAGGAATCAGTTTGGCTATCGACCGTTTGGAATCGGCGTTGGTGAGCACCCACGAAGTCAACTGGCGTAAATCGGGCAACGGGGTTCCAATGTGAGAGGTAAAACCACCGGATTGAGCCGTGATGTCGGTACGAACTTTGTTGGTATAAGCACTCACGCTAATGGCGTACCCCTCGCGCAGAAAGCGCAAGGCTGAACGCTTTCGGCGCAGCCGCTTGGGAGACTGTTCGCTAAGCCAGCGATCCAAATCGGGATTCACCGCGCCCCACCCTCGCCGGGTCGCTTTCGAAAGGTATCAAACAAATCACCGACCAACCCCACGGAATCTTTGATCGTGTTCATCAAGGTCTCAATCACGGCCTTATCATCGTATTTTTCCCGAACCAGTTCTCGCAATTCTTGTTCAATTTCCTCGTGTAAACCATCATCGATATTGAATTGTGAACGGAGGTGGGCCAACACTCTGAATTCGTCTCGAGAAAGACTGGCGTTGACAATCGCCACCTCAAACACCTTGGTGTAAATGGAGCGCATGTCGTCCGGAGAGATGGTGTTGCCTTCACGCGAAACCGTTCCCGCTTGGATGGATTCGTAGATGTAGGCGGGCTCATCGGCCTCCAACTTGAGCGCACTGGCGAGTTTGATGATCAATCGCTTTTCTTCGCGCGTCAACACACCGTCCGCCAACATCACCTCCACCGTGGAGCGAAAGACCCGCAATGCCCCCAAAGTTTCGGTGGTCACGATGGATGCAAGGCACCCGACTTCTTGAAGAAACCGTTGGTTCACAAATGTCAAGATATGGCCGCTTCAATTCCACAGAATTCAAAAAGGGGTTGCTCGTGGGAGGCTTGTTCATACTCACTTCGTCCCCTTCGGGACGATTGCACCGCACGCCGGTTTGCAGTGATTCCCAAGGCCCAGAAGAGGGTTTGAACAGGAAAGGAGTGAACTCCATGGGAAGAAACAATTCAAACCGCAACAGCGGAAACAAGGGCAAGGCCATGAAATACGAAATTCGGGCCGATATCAAGGTGAACGGAACCGTCCAGCGCAAGGACATCATCGGGGCCATCATGGGTCAAACCGAGGGCTTGCTCGGCGATGAGTTGGAACTTCGCCAACTGCAACGAACCGCACGCGTGGGTCATGTTGATGTTGATATGGAAACAAAGAACGGAAAGGTGCACGGCGTCATCGTGATTCCAAGCAGCCTCGACAACGTCGAAACGGCGATCATCGCCAGTTCGTTGGAAACCATCGATCGAATCGGCCCGTGCGATGCCATCATCAAAGTGATGCAAATCAGTGATATTCGTGCTACCAAGCGAACCGCAGTGGTTGACCGAGCCAAAGAACTCTTGTTGAACATGGTCAACACGGGGGAAGCAGCGTCCAAGACCGTCATCGAAGAAGTGCGTTCGGTCCTGACCGTCGGTACCGCCACCTCCTTCCACGGCTTGACCAGCGGGCCCAACGTGGAGTCTTCATCTTCGTTGATCATCGTCGAAGGTCGAAACGATGTCAGAAACCTCCTCAATTGCGGGGTCAAGAACGCCATCAGTGCTGACGGCTCCGGCGACATCAAACAGGAACTCATTGATTTGGCCAACAGCAAGGAGAGCGTGACCGTTGCCATTGACGGCGACCGTGGTGGCGAAATGCTGTTCATGCAACTGTATGACATGATGAAGGTCGACCATGTGGCTCAGGCCCCCGTTGGGCAAGAATGGGAGTTGCTTCCGCAAAAGACCGTGACCATGTGCCTTCAGAAGAAGACCGAGGCTGCGAAATTCAAACACCAACTCGACAAGAAAATTGCTGCTGATGATGAAAAGTACGGCGGCGACAAGGATTGGGACAAAGACATGGACGATGAGTTCGATGCTGACGAACCAGAAAGTGCGCCTGCTGACATTCAGGAGTTGTTTGACATCGTGGATGACATGAAAAAGAACATGGCAATGATTCGATTTGCTGACGGGACGTTCTCTGATGAGATTGGCCCCTCGAAATTGGAAGCAGCTCTGCAAGAGGCCGAGAACGCTGAAGCCGTCTTGTTCAACGGCTTGGTCAACGAGAAGATCATGAAGTATGTTGCCCAATCGTCGGCTACCAGCGTGGTGGGTACCAAAGAGGGCAAGGATTTCCAAGGCTCCGACGACATCGACGTCTGGTTTGCTGAAATCCACCGTTGAAGGCGAACGCATCGCTTATCCGTGCTGAAGCCAAGGGCTTGGCATGGACGAGGACGACCGGCTGGACTGGCCAGCCGACGGTGGGCCAGAAGAACGCCCTGAGAAGGCATCCTCAGCGAACCGTACGGATGACGTTGACGCCGAATCCCCACAATCTCCCGATGAGAACGATGAGGCCCCGTCCGGCCTTACCGAAACGGAAGATTCTGTAGAGACCTCAATGGTTGACGACGCGCCCGTGGAAACAGCTCTCGCCCAAGCATCATCGGCTGAGCCGTGGACCTTTCCCGTTCGTGCGGCACCCATCCTTGCTCTGCAGGGTGAAGAGGTGACCGAATTTCCTCTCAGTCAACACACAAGCGGGCATCAGTCCACGTCGTTGGTGCTTGATGAGGAATTGATGCGCATCGTTGAAGCGCGATACGATGCCGATGGCGTCCGTCGCTTAAACGTCCGAATGGCGCTGGTCAAAGAACACATTTCGGGCTATTCCCACACGCATCTCGACCTCTTTCGAAAACTTCGCCCCGTGTGGTTTGGTTCCTTGATGTTCGGGATCTTCATGGCCTTGCCGTTCACACAAAGCCTTCTGGTGTTGAGCGGTAGTTTGTTTGTCTTGGCTGGGATGGCTGGTCTGTTGATGGAGAAATTGGACTTGCACCGCCTGTCGTTTTCCGACCATGGTGGGCGCCATGACTTCTACCTCTCGGGGTGGCAACAAAACCCCTATCTCATTCACAACAGCACGGCTTTGCTTGGCCCGGCCTTTGTTGACTTTTTGAGAACGGGGGAACTTCAGACCCAACATATCGACACGGTGATTGCCTCCATGTCCGTTGTGCAAAGCACCGCACCCTCCTTGCCCTCACCTCCTCTGCTCGCCGCCCCCCGAGAAGAATCTGTAAAACCCCTTCCGCCAGTCGAGGCCAGCGCGTCCCCCCCAGGCCCTCCCACCACATCGATCACAACACAACCCGAACCTGTGAAAGCACCACTCCCGCTTCCAAATGCATCACCGCCTCCATCCGCTGTGGCGTCATCTTCACCTTCCCCACCTTCACCCAGCGAATCCGTTCAACCCCCTGCAGCGCATCGTTCACCCCCGCCACCACCTTCAGCAGCGTCTCCACCGTCCAATGCCCCCATGGCTCCCCCCCCGCCTCCTGGTGCCTTGCCAACGCCCTCGCCACCAACCCCTCGTCCACTGTCAGCCCTTCCACCGGCACCGTTGCCTCCGCCTCCGTTGCCAGTTCCTCCTCCCCCCGCCACCGTTGACGAGGATGCGTTGTGGGACGATCTCAACTGATCAGGTCTGAACCCCGCCACTTGAGGGCAGCATGATGGCGGTTCGAAGGGTTTGAACCTCAGCCGCAAGGGCGGAGACCTCACTGGGCAAGGGCCACTCGTCGCGTTCAAGCGGGAGATGGTAGCCAAGGCCTGGAATTCGCTCGAGGGCGCGCCCCAAGGCAAGCGCGTCATCGAGGAGACGGCCTGACGAACCCCCGTGTCGTGCCTCTAAACGCCGGCGCATCCAGCGTTTGATGGGGGGTATCAAGATGCTCAGGTCGTGCAACAATTCGGCCCGTCGCAGGTCCTCTGCATCGCCTTGGGGGAGCAGGCGTAAGGTGAGTCGAAGCAACCTCGCGATTCTGATGTCCCGTGGGTGCTGATTGACGTGCTGGGCCAAAGCCCGTCGAACATCCCCAAGAGCAGCCAATCCGTCTTGTTGAACGAGCACGACCTCTTCGCTCAAGCCCAACAAGGCCAGCAACTCAGCTAGAACACCGAGTGCAGATGCCGTGCTCTGGTTGCTGGGCGCCTTCATGATGAATTCAACGTCCTCTTCGATGTTCTCAACCAACGGTACCTTCTGACCCCCATCGTCTCGTTGGCGGTTTGCGGATTCTGATTCCTCAACAGGCTTCGCTTCATGTGACACGGTCAAAACCACCTGCTCGTCAACCGCCGATTCTGGTGGAGGAGAAGCCGACGAAGCGCTGGCCACCGTTAATTCCGTTGAGACGAGCGGTGTTGCGACGGATTGGTTCGTTTCATCGTTCCCAGGGTGCGAGGTTTCAATGACCACATCGGCTGTCGCCACCGTTGCAGAATGAGCGCTTCTTAACTCCGTTTTGATTTCGCCCACCATCGGTCGTTTTACCGATTTGGATGCAGCAACAACGCTCTCCTCTTCAACCAACGGGCCCTCATCCGAGTGCTCGATCTCCTCCATGGCCTCGAGCATCGCTTCGTGGGCATCGTCCATCGCCGAGGTTCCAACGACCTCAACTCGAACAGCGGGTTGCTCATGCAACGGTAGCAAGGTCGGTCGGGGGGGTTGAGGTTGCCACAAGGACGGCTTGAATCCTTCTCGCTCCACACTCCTTCCAGCCAACCGAGCCGACCATTGAGGAATGCTTCGGTGAAGCCGGTCCAATTCCTCAGGCATCCGAATTGCCTGCTCCAGTTCGAGGCCCAACTGAACATCACGTTCCCAAGGCAGCGCGCTGAGACGACGACGCAACGCCGCATGTTGGGCAAGGTGAGGTCGAGCTACGCTCATCCCCAGCGCCACGTCCATGGGGCTCGTGTTCAATCGCCTCAACCAACCGTCCACCAGCCAGCCGGCGCGTTGCCATTCGTCGAGTTCGACTCGGAGGCCGGCGAGCATACGCGAGGAAACACCGGCATCGTTGTTTGAATCTTGAGAAGGCGACCGTTGAAGTTGTGCGATGTGGGCCTCAAATTCCCTCAGACCAAGTCGGTCGGTGTTCACCTCTTCGGGTAGGGCGCCTTGTCTTCGGATCGACGCTAATTCGTCTTCGAGCATGACACGGTGACGCTGCTGGCGACGTTGTTTGGTGAGGAGAAACGCTTCCATTTCCTCAAGGAGTGCTTCGGTCGGCTCTTCTTCAGCCAACACGACCAAACGAACACGGACATCATCGGTGTCGGCGTACACCGGGTCCAGCGATTCCAAGGCCCGGAGCAACGCCACCGCTCGCTCCCATCGTGGTCGGTGTTGCACCATTGCTTCGAGGGCGTTCATGGGATCTTCGAAGACGCGATGCCGCCAGACCCCCACGGCGATGCCTTGTTGTTCAAACGTCTCGAGGACATCCAACGCATCCAACTCAGCCTTCTTCCACCACTGATCCATTTCGTCCACAGCGTCTTGAAGAGCCGAGGATTGGTCAAGATGGCCGACCAAGGGTTTGGAACGTTCGGCCCTGCTTGGCCACAGCCGTTCGAAGCGACGCCATCGTTCCACGAGGTCCAGGTGCACTTTCACCTTGGTAGCGATGCTGTCATGATTGGCTTCCCATTCCATGAGGTCCCCCGGAAGAAGCCCACCTTCGTGTGGAAACACGATGCCTTGTCGTCTCCATGCATCGATGGTCGCTGACAACTCCTCGCGTCGCTGCTCGAGTTGGCCTGCGAGTTGCGCCACTTCGTTGGCCAACGCGTCCAAAGCCTCGTGCTGCAATCGGTGTGAAAGAGCCGAGCAGCGCTGGCGCATATCGTCAGCCAATTCGGCGTCAAATGGATGCAACAATTGTGCGATGCTCAAGCGGACGTGCTCGCGTCGATGGTGGAAAGCGTGCCATTGCTCGAGTTCACCGAGCGCATCGATGAGGGACACATCTTCATCCTCTTCGATAGCATACCCGTGTTGGCGTAGGTCCCTGTACCCGTCTTCGATCATGGTTCGTTGACGGCGCTCGTCGTCCATGATGAGCTCCAAATGGCGGGACAACTCATCCATGCGGTCAGGTTGCGATACGAGGTTCATCAGCGGGGAGAGTGAAGCGTGGCTGGACACGTCAAGACCGGCCAAGCGGGCGTACAACATTTGCCAGTCCGAACCGCGATTCTCATTGAACCACGATGCCTGATGTCGATGCATAAACGGCTCCCAGGGTGCAACCGAGCGCATGATGGCGTCGACGGAAGCATAGGCGTCGTCAAGCGCGAGAACATCAAACACATCGACGCTCTCGAATTGAGGGAGGTCTCGTCCTGTTGTTTGACGCAGACGGGCGATTCGGTCTTCGAGCACCACGGCCGTGCTACGACACTCCTCAAGCCAAGACAATCGTTCATGCGCCCCTGCCTCGTGTTCGCTGAGGTAGTTTTCCATGGTAGTCCGGTCGAAACCAAACCGTTCCAACGCGTCAAGGCGCTCTGCCACGCCTTCGTCGTCCCGAACTTCGCTGGTCATTCGCCTCAACACGCCCTACGCCCGAGGCGGGTTTTGAATGTGAGCGAATGTTCAAACCATCAGGGGTGGCTTTCATCGGTTTTTTTGAGGCTTCGCAAGCCTTCCTGCACCGTCAAAATCTTCCTGTTGGGGCTGAATTCTTCCGCAGACCATAAAGAGGCAACGGGCAGGTGAAACCCAATGAGCGTGTTAGCCGTTGGACTTGGAGCCTTGATGGTCGGTGGTTCTGCCACCGTAGGGTACTGGATGCTCACCACACAGCGACGTCTACTTCGTTTGTTGGACATGCAGACGGTGTTGAGGGAATCGCAGGCTACACACTTCCATCAGTTGAACCAAGCAAATGAGGGCCTCACCGCCGAACTGGGGGCTGTTCATGCGACCATGAACGATTTGCGAACAATCCATCCCGAGATCGACGCATCCCTCACGGTCCATCGGTTCCTGAAAATCAACGAGACGAACGCCGGTGTCCAACTGGACCTCGCCGAGGTTTGTGAGATGGTTCGTCTTCTTGTCCAGCATCAAGACGTGCTTCGGTTTGACACCAGCACTCTCTCCGTCAATCACGCCGAACTTCTCCGCCGAATGCTCTTGATGCTCGAAGCACACGGTGTAACGATGGACGTCCTGCGAATGGACGCTTCCACCGCCCACCGCCTCGGTCTCGCTGCCGCCCATCTCCAGAAGTACGATTGGGCCGAGTCCGCCTTGGGCGTGGCCTACCAGTCTTCGCCCGGTCACGTGAGTGTGCTGGAAGGCTTGGAATGGATTGCAAAGTGGCGAGGCGACGATGCCTTGCAGCGTCACTGGCTCGAAGCGAGAATGAAGGTCACACCCGACGACCCCGACCTGCTTCGGGCTCACGCACATTTGTTGGCCTCGCTCGGAGACGGTGACGCCGAACGGACCGTTCGACGCTTGGAAGCGTTGGGCGTGGACACGGCGGCCGACCGCTCCCTGTTGTCAGGCCTTCGGGCCCGAGCCGGGGCTCGTTCTGAGGCGATTGAAGCCATTGAGCAAGCCTTGGATGCCGACCCAACCCGTTGCGAAGATTGGTTGCATTACGCCCAGTTGCTCGAAGCCGAAGGGGAGCACGACCTCGCTTTGGAGGCCAACGAGCGATGCCTCACGCTTGACCGTCAAACTGGCGAGGCTTGGGCGCTCAAAGCTCGTTTGCTTGCATCGAAGCAAGGCCATGAACGGGACGCCCTCAAGGCTGCGACCCACGCCGTTGCCTTGGATGCTGGCGGTGTGGATGCCGTGTTCCTGAAGGCCGAGTTGCTGGAGTTGGAAGGCTCCGTGGTGGCAGCCGAAGAAACTCTCCTCAAAGCGATGGAGGCTCAACCGAGCAACGGGGAATTGCGGGCACGCTTGGCCGGTCGATACCTCCTCCAACACCGCGTTGATGAGGCCGATGCCTTGCTCGGCGCCACACCTCAAGGCATCGACCACGCCCTCCTTCACGCCGTCGAGGGGCGCGTTCATCTGGCTCACGCTGACCGTCTTCGCGACGGCACTGGCGAGACCGATCGTACCCTCCTCCAAACCGCTTTGGATGCGTTCAACGGGGCTTTGAACCTCAATCGCGAACTTGGTGTTGCATGGCTTGGCCTGGCGCGCACCCAGCGAATGCTTGGTGACTTGGAAACGGCCGAGACGTCCCTGACTCGCGCTCAGCGATTGCTGCCGGACAACGACCCGTCCGTGGCCTGTGAAGCCGCTATGTTGGCTCTGGACCTCGACGACCCTTCAGCAGCCCTGTCCCACGTTGAGTCAGCGGAAGTTCATGGTGAAAAAGCGACGACGGCCTACATTCGAGGAAACATTGCCGCCAAGAAAGGTCAGTTGAAACAGGCGCTGTACCATTACAGCGATAGTCTGACCCTCGATGGTGCACACATTCGTGCTCGGTTGAATCGATGCTCGGTGTACATGGGTTTGGATGAGGCAGGAAACGCCCTTGATGATGCGAATGCCC
Organism: Candidatus Poseidonia sp.; assembly: GCA_038148515.1. GTDB lineage: Archaea > Thermoplasmatota > Poseidoniia > Poseidoniales > Poseidoniaceae > Poseidonia. Next base: position 36,746 of record JAYQVP010000011.1, read on the forward strand.
TGCTCGATTTTGCCCCTCAACTCCTGGTTGCCCGTGTTCGAAAGGCCGACGCACTGATGCGATTGGGGGAGTGGGAAGACGCCTCAAAGGAATTCAAACACGTCCTCGAACACGCGCCTCATCATACCCATGCCCTCACACAACTCGGAGCTTGTTACATGAGCATGGACCGCGCAGAGCGCGCCGAAGGTCCGCTGAACGACGCTCTGCGACAATCACCCGAACACGCAGCAGCATGGCATCAGCGCGGTCTGTACTACTTGCATTTCAATCATCTTGACAATGCGCTCTCGGACTTTGAGGCAGCGGTTCGCTGTGATGGCAATCATTTGGATGCCCGTTTACAAATCGCTGCTCACCACCACGGTTTGAGCCAATTCGAGCAGGCCCAAACCGCTTGGAAGGCCGTTCTCTCCATCGAGCCCGACCATCATCTCGCCAAGACACGACTCGCAGAATGCGAGAAAAACTTGATGGCAAAGGCATGAGGTCCCTGCGTTGTAGGGGGCTGCTGCTTGGAGATCGTCGAAGAACTCAACTTGACTGAGATCTTGACGGCCCTTCAGGATTTTATGACTCAAGACGGGGCCATCTCGACTGAGCAACGAACCTTCTATCAGGCCTTTCGCCAGCACCTGAACACCCACGAAGGCGTGTTCAAACTTGAAGACATAGAACGACTTCTTGCTGCGGCCAAAACCGAAGTTCCTGAGATTTCAGAAGAGGAGTTCGTCAACATGGGCGAGGCGATTCTCACGAGGTACAGAGTCAAAAATGCAGACGCTATCAACGAGCGGATACGACTGGCAGCTGAGGAGGAGGCACGAAAAAGAGCCATCGCCGAGGCTGAACGAGCGGCTCGCGAAGAGGAAGAACGGCTGCGCGCCGAAGAAGAGGAACGCCTACGCCTCGAGGAAGAAGCTCGTTTGCGTGCAGAGGAAGAAGCACGCCGAGCCGAAGAAGCCGAACGCCTGCGTCTTGAAGAGGAAGAACGTCAGCGCCAAGCCGAAGAGGCCGAGCGTCTTCGCCTTGAAGAAGAAGCTCGTTTGCGTGCAGAGGAAGAAGCACGCCAAGCCGAAGAGGCCGAACGCTTGCGTCTCGAGGAAGAAGAACGTCAGCGCCAAGCCGAAGAGGCACGGTTGGCCGAAGAGGCACGCCTGGCTGAAGAAGCTCGCCTGGCTGAAGAAGCACGGTTGGCCGAAGAGGCACGCTTGGCCGAAGAGGCACGCCTGGCTGAAGAAGCACGGTTGGCCGAAGAAGCACGGCTGGCTGAAGAAGCACGGTTGGCCGAAGAAGCACGCTTGGCTGAGGAAGCACGCTTGCAAGCAGAACTTGAGGCTGAAGCGGCAGCAAAACAAGCCTACTGGGAGTCTCAAGAAAACCTCCCGGGCGATGAGGCGAAAATCGTCCCCGACCTTCCATCGAACGCCGAGGCCATGGCCCCCGAGAACGCCTCCGAGCCGTTGCTTTTGCCAAAGATCATCGCCGGGGCCGTCTTGGTCGTGGTGTTGGGCGCGCTCACCTTCATGTTGCTTTGAAGCGAGGCAAGCCATTTTGAGGCAAGGCCCGCTCGCCTTG
>JAYQVP010000011.1:38423-51738 GCA_038148515.1 Candidatus Poseidonia sp.
TTCATGTTGCTTTGAAGCGAGGCAAGCCATTTTGAGGCAAGGCCCGCTCGCCTTGTCATGGCTCTTGATGTCGCTTCCCCCGCACCAGACTTTTCCTTGCCCAATGCAAACCTCGCACAAGGAGAAGGAACGTTGTCATTTCACGATGTCAAAGGGGCCTCAGGAACGGTGGTCGTGTTTGAATGCAACCATTGCCCGTACGTCGTGGCCAGCATTGACCGCATGAACGCCATGGCGGAACACTGCGCTTCGCTCGACATCGGTTTCGTCGGTATCAATTCAAACGACCCCGTCGTCTATGAAAACGACTCTTTTGATCACATGGTTAAGCGGGCGGAAAGAGGCATGCCCTATCCCTATCTTCACGATGCAACGCAAGATATTGCCCGGGCCTATGGAGCAAAACGGACACCTGAATTTTTCCTGTTCAACGCCAACGACCAACTGGTCTACCAAGGCCGAATGGACGATAGTCCCCGGCATCCCGGTGAAGTCACGGTCAAGGATTTGGAAAACGCCATTGAGGCCATGCTCTCAGGAACTGAGCCCGATGTCGCTTACACCGAATCGATCGGTTGTTCCGTCAAGTGGAAGGCGTGATACTATCATGAGCGGCTGCCGACGACAATGCGATTGGGACGAAAACATGGTTTGCCGTTCGTGCGGCATCGACTATTCTCCGCCTGTGGCAGAGGAAGAATAAGGTCAGTATTGCTCGAGCACCAATTCGGTGGTGGTGCTAGCGATTTCGTTGGGCGCAGCGAGCCACATCTTGTCCAAGAGGGTGCGTAAGGCCATTGTGTCGTCAACGTGAACCAAGGCAACCAAGTCAGCTTCGCCCGATACTTCGTAGACGATTTCAACACCTTCCCACCCTGAAACTTCGGCAGCGAATGAACCGATTTCGGAACCCGGTGCAACCTTGATACGCACCAGGGCCGTCAAGCCTACGCCGCCTTCACGAATCGTGTACCCGCGGATGGTGCCGTTTTCTTCCATCGTTCGAATGTGTGTTCGGACAGTGCGCTCGCTGGCTTCAACACGGGAAGCCAAGTCCACAAACGACATTCGGCCGTTCTTCCGAAGTTGTGCCAAAATGGCTCGGTCAATTTCTGCGATGCGTGGCATGTTGCCTTGCTGAACAAAATTCCTATTTCAAACCTATTCTCCACAACATTTTCGCAAATATGGATTGAAAACGGCAAAATACTCTATCTTGTCCCGAATATCGGAAGAACGAGAACGAGCAACCACGGTCGTGCACTTCGTCGGGTTCAAAAAGAAGCGAACGATTCATTGAACCATGGCAGCACAGGAGACCAGCGCAGATGCAGGTCTTCACGCCTTCCTTGACGATGTTTCCCAACACCCGTTGACAAAGGCCCAGCAACAATGGCTTCACCTCGATGTAGCTACAATGTTCGCAAGCACCCCTATCCTTGACCACGAGATCAACACGGAGCGGGAAAAAACGCTGCTGTTCCTCAAGGAATCGTTGGTGTTGCTGTGTGCAAACGAACGGATTGTCCACCACTTTCCACGTCATCTGATTCATTGTTTTGTCGACGATAAACGAGGTGACGATACGGCGAACGAGCACCTGTTTCATGCGGAACTCTTCTCCATCTCCCCGCTTGAAGAGCAACTCTGTTGGGTGGAGCGATGCCATCATGAACATGAAATTCCAGCTCTTCAGACCAAAATTTCCTCTTGGCTCGCATGGCTGAACCGTTGACGGCCTCATCGCCCGCTTGATTGAAAACCAACCCCCATGTAGCAAGGCACGAGGGGAATCATGGCCGGCCACATCTCTGGACTTGACGCTCGAACCGTGCTTGACAGCCGTGGTACCCCCACGGTCGAGGTGGATTGCTATGTTGATGGTCATTTGCTCGGACGGGCCATCGTTCCCTCTGGTGCTTCCACCGGCGCCTACGAAGCCTTGGAACTGCGGGACGGCGACGCCGCTCGCTTCCTCGGAAAAGGCGTTGACCAAGCCGTGACCAATGTCAAGGAAACGCTTGGCGAAGCGTTGGTGGGCATGCCGGTAGACGAGCAGCGTCTGATCGACGAAGTGATGCTTGAGTTGGACGGCACCTCAAACAAATCCAATCTCGGTGCCAACGCCATGCTTGGTGTCTCAATGGCTTGCCTCCATGCTGGAGCCGCCGTTCATGAACTTCCGTTGTGGAAGTACGTCGGCGGGGTGGCGGGTGGATTGATGCCCGTCCCCATGCTCAACATCTTGAACGGTGGCGCGCATGCTTCCTCCAACGTGGACGTGCAGGAGTTTATGGTGATGCCTCACGGTTTTGACCGATTTGAAGACGGTCTGCGTGCTGGCGTTGAAACCTATCACGCTCTCAAAGCCGAGTTGAAAAAAGATGGATTGCTGGGCGGCGTTGGCGACGAGGGCGGCTTTGCTCCCAATCTTCCCGCTAACGAAGACGGCCTCAAGTACATGGTTCGCGCGATCGAAGGCGCCGGTTACTCCACCGATGAGATCGGCATCGCTCTGGATGTCGCCTCCACCGAATTCTTCCGTGATGATGCTTACCACATGGACGGGCGGACCCTCTCTTCGGAGGACCTCGTGGAATTGTACGGCGGATGGTTGGATGCCTATCCAATTTTGTCCATCGAAGACGGGTTTGCCGAAGACGATTGGCGTGGATGGTCGACCTTCACCAAACGGTACGGCCATCGTGTGCAAAGCGTGGGCGATGATTTGTTCGTGACGCAATCTGAACGCTTGGCTCAAGGCATTGAGTTGGGGGCGGCCAATGCCATGCTGGTCAAGCTCAATCAAGTCGGCACGGTCACCGAAACCCTCGAAGCCATGAATTTGGCCGCGACCAACGGCATGAACAACGTTGTTTCGCATCGAAGCGGAGAATCCGAAGACACGACCATTGCAGATTTTGCAGTCGGAACGCGTGCCGGGCAGATCAAGACAGGCGCCCCGGCCCGTTCGGACCGTGTAGCCAAGTACAACCAACTGTTGCGGATTGCCGAGGACGTGGACGATTACCGTTCACCCTTCCATTGAGTGGTGCAATACCGCGCCTTAAGTAGTCCTTGAGATGGTTAACAGTCATGAAACGCACTGCCGTGACCATGCTTGTAGCCTGCCTGTTGCTGTCCACGCTCTCATTCACCGTGGCGGCCGACGAAACGAAGGACATCCCTGCCAATGCCCAGGCGACCGGCATCCACGACCAACTCGTCGCTGCATTGGCCCATGTTGAGTTGGTCGCCGCTCTGCAAGCGGATGGTCCATTTACGGTCTTCGCCCCGACCGATGCTGCGTTTGAAGCGGCTGGCATTGACCTCAACGACTTCGACAACGACGAAGCCAATGCGACGCTGACCGACATATTGCTCTACCATGTTTACAACGGCTCCGTCAACTCCAGCACCATCACCGACGGAATGACCGTGACCATGCTCAACGGCGACAACATCACCTTCGCTTTGACCAATGAAACGGTCATTGTTGGCAACGCCACTGTCACAACGGCGGACGTGATGGCCTCCAACGGCATCATTCACGTCATCGACACTGTTCTGCTCCCTCCGGTCGAGGAGGCTGAAGAGGAGGTTGTTCCCGACCCCTTCGAGGGTGTGGATTGCGCCGTGACGGTCGGAGTTGCTTCAGCCGGTTACGAATTTATTTCCTCGGTGGTCAACATCAACGTGGGTGAAACAGTGTGCTGGTCTTGGGAAGATGCGTCTATGCCTCACAACGTGAAGCAAGTTGATGGATTCAAGTCCACCACTTACACAACGGGTGGCATTACCTCCGGTGCAGCCGCCTCAACGGTAGCCTTCTACCACACCTTCAACGAAGACACCACGTTCTACTACGCCTGCGAGCCTCACATCGGCCTGAACATGTACGGTGAAGTGATCGTTGGTGACGGCGGCTCCTCGGGGACCTCCAGCACCGACGATGACGTGCAAACCAATGATACGCCAGGTTTCATGCTGGCCCCGGCTGTGTTAGCCATGCTTGGTGCCGTGCTGGTGGCTGGACGCCGCACATTGGCTGAAAACGACGAGGCATGAACCTCGCCACACGTCCTTGATTGGTGAGAACACCGAACCGTTCAAGCGAACCAGCCAACAGGTCGGAACCATGCGAAGGCACCTTCTTCCGCTCACCTTCGTGGTGGTCGCTCTCCTCTTAGGGCGTCAATTGTATCCGTATGTGTCCGGTGATGAGCCATCGGTTGTCGATGGTTACACCGTGAAGAGGGTTGCTTCTGACCTCGGTGGGCCAACATGTTTGGTGTGGGCCAACGATACCCACCTGCTGGTGTGCGATCGAGACGACGGCCGAGTGCTCGAAATCAACATCATCACCGACGCTCGTCGCACGCTGTTGAGTGGATTGGACCGGCCGCACGGCTTAGCCCTTCTTGGCGACGGGGTCGTGGTGTCTGAGGCAGGCCGGTTGACTCATTTTGACATCGCCGAAGACGGCTTGTATGTTGAACCCCGGGTGTTGGTTGATGGTGTTCCAACAGGTAACCACCAAACGAATTCTGTGGACGTGTTACCCAATGGTACCTTGGTTTGGCACAGCGGTTCAACGTGCAACATCTGTAACGAAGATGACCCTCGCAACGCTGCGCTGTTGTGGGTCAACGTGACGACCGGCGAGCACGGCGTGCTTGCGAGTGGTGTACGCAACTCCTTTGACGGGGCATGGGTGGAGGGCCACGGGTATTTCTTCACGGACAATGGGCGCGACTGGGAGGGTGACCATCCGCCTGAAGAGGTCAATTTTCTCATTCCTGGCGGGTCGTATGGATGGCCGAATGATGCCCCCGAGACACCCGTTCCCAACGGGAGTCAAGCACCGATTGCGACCTACACTCCCCACACCTCCGTAAATGGCTTGGACGTGCGGCCAACTCACTCCAACCTGCCCGGTTTGGAGCCCGCTGAGGGTTTCACGCTGTATGCAACGGTGTACGGTTCGTGGAACACCTTGCTGCCTCAAGGTCACGAAATTCTCCGCATCGATGTTCGGCTGAATCAAACTCAAGAACGGTACGTTTCGGAAGTTTCGGTGTTCGCATGGGACGCTGGAACCCCTTTACCCCTGGTGTTCCATCCGGATGGAACGCTGTACTACGCCATCTTTGGCAACGGTGGTACGCTGTTTTCCATCTCGTGAGGCATCAGGAATGAGCGAGGCGTTTGGCCGCCTCAACCAGCGTTTCCCCATCACCAACCAAGGTGCGGATGTAACGAGGAACCACGTGTTCGCTGCATGCCAAATCCATCAGGTCACCGCACCATTCCAACGGCGTTTGAGGCGCTTGTAGTGTGGTTTTCCCTTCTTCAACGGTCCACACTGAACAGCCATCATCGTCGCCCGATTGCACTTGCAAGTACCACGGCTCGACCCCGGTCGGGTTGGCCGCCGAGAGATGATGACGCAACACGAAGCGGACGATGCAATCGTCAACGATGTGCATGATACCTGCATCGTTGAGCATTTCCAACACCTCTTCATGTTCTGAACCCGGCTGAAACCAAATCAACGGTATGGACTCGGGTGGGTACTGTGCAATCAAGGAAACAACGGCGGATTTGGCCCGTTCGGGGGCCAGAAACAGAACCACGATGTCCAGTGAACGACCTTGTTCCAGTTCAGGTCGAATCGGTCGGCCCAAAATGGCACCACCTGCATCTCGCGGGTGAATTGGCACCAACCGCCACCCCCGCCCGTCGAGGTCATGAACGGCTCGATGAGCAGGTCGATCCTCGTTGAGACCTGCTCCGAGAATGTGGATGCTGCGAGCCTGACGAACCGTTTCGAGAATGGCGGGGTGCGCATCCCGAAGCATGACCAAAATCCCTCCCCGCCCCTTTTCAAACGATGTTCAAGTGCCGTGAACAGGAGTATAAAAACGAAGATGCGTGTTAAGAATTCATGAGCAAATCGTTTCTTTTGGTCGGTGGCAGCAGCGACATCGCCCTTCACCTGGCTCACCAACTCATGGACGAGGGCCACACAGTCACTCTGTTGGCCCGAGACATCGCCCGATGCGAGGCCTTGGTCTCTGCAGGCGCAACGCTTGTCGAAGGTGACGCTCTTGATGAGGAGGCCGTTGGACAAGCTGTTGCTATGGCTGTCGAGCAAGGGGGAGAATACGGCCTTTCGGGTGTCGCTCACCTTGTCGGTTCCATTGCATTGCGCCCCCCTCACGCCATGGCGGTGAACGATTTCAGCGAGGTCATCAACACCAACCTCATTTCCGCTTTTATCACGCTGAAAACTTGCGGTAAAGCCATGCTGAAGGCGGGACAAGGTCGGATGGTGTTCACCTCCAGCGTTGCGGGCAGTTACGGGTTGACCAACCACGAGGCCATTGCCGCCGCCAAGGGCGGCCTCGAGTCGATGGTGCGTTCTGCCGCTTCGACCTATGCACAACGAGGATTGCGCGTGAACGCCGTCGCCCCGGGGCTGACCGAAACGCGATTGGGCGGCTCGGTGTTGCGCTCCGATGCCATCCGAGAAGCATCCGTGGGCATGATTCCCCTCAAACGGATCAACCAACCCGAAGAGATTGCTTCTGCTATGCACTGGCTGTTGACCGACGCACCTGACAATTTCACCGGGCAAGTGCTCCATCTCGACGGTGGAATGGCAAACTTGAGAGGTTGATTTCGTGCGTATTGCTGTGGTTGGGGCTGGAATTGCAGGCCTTGCCGTGGCGTTGGGTTGTGAGCACGCCGGTCATGAGGTCACGGTGTACGAAGAAAGCGAGACCGTGGGGGGGCGAATGAAGACCTTGCAGGAACACGGTCACACCATGGATGCGGGTTTTCATGTCCTTCACACGGCCTACCCTACCGTCCAACGCTGGATTGACCTTGAAGCGCTGGACGCCAAAGCCATGGACAATTGCACGGTCTCAATTCATCCGGAACGGGGGCGCCGTCGACTCCTCGGCGATGCACTCCGCTCGCCCCAATACATGCTTCCCACACTGCGTTCGGTCGGCGTATCCGACGGCGTTCGTTTTTTGAAATGGAGAATGGCCACTCGCGCCAGCGATCTGGAACGCTCGCTTGACACGTCATCCCCCAGCATCAGCGAAGGCTTGCGTTCACGGAACTTCCGTCCGTCCACCCAGCGAGTGTTACGTTCTCTCTTCGCCGGTATCACGCTCGACCCGTCCCTGAACGAACGGTTTTCCTTCGCCGATTTCACCTGGTCTGCCATGGCGCACGGGAAGATGGTCGTTCCCCGCCAAGGTATTCAGGCCGTTCCACTTCAGTTGGCACGACGGTTGAAAGCAGGCACGGTTCGCTGCAACACCCAAGCAACGTCCGTTTCTGCCACCTCGGTTACGACCGCAGACGGCGTTGAGGAATACGATTGTGTGGTGTTGGCCACGCCCCAACATGTGACCCACCGCCTCCTGCCGGCTGCTGCCGACGACCATCCGCTCCACGAGCGACTGACAAGCACCGTCGTCTTTCAGGCAAAGGCTCCGCCATTCAAGCGTGCTCGGCTGTTGCTGAATGAACAATGGGGGGCGCCAGGGCACAGTGTGCTCCATGTCCATGTTCCCACCAACCTGCATCCCAGTGACGACGGAACGCATCTTGTGGTCGCCACGTTGGTTGGCCCCGAGGCCGCTCATCCCGATGTTCATGCGGTCGCCACCGAATTGGAGCAGTGGTTTGGCTCACAAGTCAAGGACTGGCGCCATCTTTGCAACACCACGGTTCGCCATGCATTGCCACATCAAGACCCCGAACATCACGGTCGCCTTGTTCAAGAATTGCTCGTTGACGGGGTCTATTTGGTGGGGGACCACCGTGCCCATCCTTCGGTGCAAGGCGCTCTGGCCAGTGCAGAGCGGTTATTGACACATCTTGGCCTTCAAATTCCACCGGCGGTGAACGGATGAACTGGCACGACGCAATACCTTCGAAACGATTGGCGAACGGCAAGAAGAAAATGGTGACCGTCAAGGGGCGCATGGTCCTCGTTGGCCGTCACGATGACGGGACCTTGTTTGCCACCGAGGCCCTGTGCAGGCACATGCGCTGGCCGTTGGCATGGGGGGCGAAAGTTGAGGACGGATGCATTCGCTGCCCTCTTCATCAAACCACGCATGCCCTTGAGGATGGTTCCCTGCAAGAATGGGCACCGTTTCCGCTGTTTCCTCTCTACGGAAAAATGGTCGGGAAACTGTCAAAACCGAAGGACCTGAAGGTGTATGCCGTTCGGGAACAGGGCGGTTCCATTCAGGTGAGCCTTGATGGTACTTCCTAACGACATCACCGGTGGCTGATTTAAACACCGTCTCGAGACCATCCAAATCATGGACCCGTGGCTGGTTGTCGGGCTAACAGGCTGCGTCTTTGCCGCCGCCCTCACGGTTCCAGCCGGATTTGGATTAGCGACCATGCTCACTCCGCTGTTTTTGGTATGGTTTGAACCGCACCAAGCCGTTGCAGGGGTCGCAGTGGTTCACGGGGTTCACAACGGATTCAAGGCGCGTGTGTTGAGAGATTCCATCGACAACGATGCCATACGACGCTTTGGATGGACTCTTTTGCTCGGGGCGATGATTGGCGCTTTGCTGCAATCGGTGATTCCCTCGGACCCCCTGTTGTTGGTGATGGGTGTCGCCTTGATCGTATTGCCCGTCTTGAAGGTCAGCGAACGTTGGTCAAACTATCGATTGCCAGAGGCCGAAGACCGAATGGGTGGATTTGGCTCGGGATTCATGGGCGGGCTGACCGGCCATCAAGGAGCGCTTCGGGCCATGTTCCTGCAACAACGACTTCCCGACAAGACCGCCTATGCGGCGACAGCAGCCCTGCTGGCGTTGGTTGTGGATGCGACGAGAATTCCCATCTATTTGTGGCATGATGCGTCGGTCCTGACCGAGGAAACAGACCTCATGCTGATGTTTTGTCTTGCGGCGTTGGTTGGGGCTCAACTTGGGCGCAGATGGTTGGAACGGTGGAAGAGCGACGATATCCAGAAAGGCATCATGGTGGGCTTGGTGGTCACGGGCGTTCTGTACGTTCGCGAAGCCCTCGTTGCCCTCTCATGAACGCGACTCAAGCCATACACGAAGTCGCTCAACACCGTCCAGAATGTTTTGAATTGAGGTGGCGTAACTGACGCGAATCAACCCCTCACCACCCTGCATCAACGAACCGGGAATGACTTGGACGTTGGCGTGTTTGAGGGCTTCCGTGGCGAATTCAATGTCGTTCATTCCTGTACCCGTAATGTCGCACAGGATGTAAAATGCGCCCTCCGGCTCCGGCACTGTAAATCCTGGTAGCGTGGACAGCGCCTGATGCATGATGGTGCGTCGTTGTGCAAAGGCGTCTTTCATGACTTGAGGTTCCTCTGTGAGGGTGAGGGCTTTGGCCGCTGCCGACATGAGGAAGGTTGGGACGTGAGTTGCGGAACTTACGTTGATGGTTTTCACGGCGTCCATCACGACCTTGGGGCCCGTGACCCATCCCAATCGCCAACCCGTCATGGCCCAACCTTTGGACCACCCACCGATGGTGATGGTGCGTTCAGCCCCTTCAGGCCATTCGCAGGGGGACACATAACCCTCATCCGACCAAACCAAGGTCGAGTAAATCATGTCGTCCAACATCCACAAATCGTGCTTGGCCGCCAAGGCAACGAGTTGCTGCGTTTCTTCTCGGGTGTAGACGGCGCCCGTTGGGTTGTTGGGTGAATTGATGACGATGGCCTTCGTTTTTGAGGTCACATGGGCTTCAAGAGCCTGCAGGTCGGGATGATAGTTCTCTCTCCGAACCGGCACATGGATGGGAACAGCACCCAAGAGGCGAAGCATGCCGTCGTACGACGGCCAAGCCGGTGACAGCAGGAGCACTTCATCGCCCGGTGCCAACACCGCCATCATGCCGTACAGGAGGGCTTGCTTGCACCCTGGCGTGATGACGACGTCATCATGGGGGACGTTGATGTTGTAGCGCTGGAGGTGAGTGGCTACGGCCTGACATACTTCGACTGAGCCTTGTGGGCGGGTGTACGCAGTCTCGCCTCGGTCCAGGGCGGCTTTCGCCTCGTCGATCACAACTTGAGGTGTGCCAAAGTCCGGTTGGCCTACCGTGAAGCGGATGACTTCAGGGCCGGGCGGGGTCAAAAAAGCTGCAAAACCAGAGCCAACGTTGGCGAGGTTGGGGTTGATTGAGGGCATGGAGAACACTCCTTCAAGGGTCGGCTGCTGTTCAACGGTGGCTTTCAAGGCTCGCATGATTTTCCAGACTTGGTGAATTGTTTTGGAGCACGGACGGAGATTCGAACTCCGGTCTCAGGATCTGCAGTCCCGCTCATAGCCACTCTGACATCCGTGCTGCAATCACGCCCAACGGCCAATCCTATTTCAACGCGCCTTCACCTCTTCACGCCCACCGGCGGAGATTTGTTTAAAGGAATCAGAAAAGAGTACACCGTCATGGGGGGCGACAGTGGTCATGAAGAAGATGCTACGCCCGCCCGACCTTTTTTTGACATCGAACTTGGCAACGCCTCTTCCTTGACCGAAGAACCTACCCCCCTCTTTTCGGGCTCGCACCCTCCGACATCCATTCAAGTCGGTTCACTGGGTGCCGCCGCGGCCGAACCGTCTCCATCGCCTTCTCCTCACATGACCGGTAACATTGCATCCATCGACGGTATGTTCACGTTTCAGGCACCCTCAGTTGTGATGAAGGAAGGGTTTCGTTGGGGGCAATTTTTCCTCGGTTTGTTCCTGCCCTGGTTGGTCTTGTTGTTGTTTTCCGTTGTAGCCGAAGCATTTGAGCCCGACTGGGAATCCATGCCGGATTATTCTCGGGCCGAAGACGTCGTTCTCACACCCGGTGAAGATGGCTGGTACGCCCATGTCATCAACAAAACCACCGAAGAATCATTCAATCTTGATTTTGGCTTTGAAATTGACAGCAAAACCTGGTCGAATATTGCTGTTTATTATGACCCCTTCGATGAGGACTGGGAGCGTAACGGACAGGTGCGGCAAACGAATTACAGCGATGATGGCTATGATGAAACCATCATCGGAGAATACACTCCGGACAATCAAACCGTGTGGTTCCAGTTGGACAACGATTCCGCAGAGGAACATGTGGCCTTCCTTTTCTTCACCGATGAGGAGGCGATGGAGGCATGGGAACTTGAGAACGGAGTGGGCGTTGGTGACGCCATCGCCTCAACGCTGTTCTGCGGTTTGGGGCCCATCGCCTATGTCGCCGGGCTGATCACCGCCTTCTCTCGAGGCAACAAAGCCTTGGGCTACGGCCTGCTTTGTGCGGTCCCGCTGGGGTTCGTTATGGTGCCCCTTCTGTTCGTTTTGCTGCTGATCATGTTTGGATTTTGAGGTGCGACCATGATGCATTCGGTTTCCGGCACGCCCCCTGAGGCGTATTTTGCGACCCGCTATGCGGTGCTTCGCCAACCGTTGGGCATGCCGATGGGCAGCGAACGAATTGAAGATGACGCCGCTGCAGTTCACGCTTGGGTCGAGCTCGACGGCGAGGTGATTGCGGTCGGCAGAGCACACCTCATCCCGACGTTATCCGATGGTTCGGGGGCTGACCACTCGGGCCCGGACGCTCCACCCATCCCCGCGTTCGGTCCGCTGGCCGACGGAACCGCCCTTCGTCCAGCCTTTCAAATTCGGCAAATGGGAACGCTTCCAGCGTTTCAGCGTCAAGGACACGCAGCCGAAGTTCTCGCCCGACTTGAAACCTCAATGAGGGACGAGCATGGTTGCAAGACCGGGTTTCTACAGGCACGCATCGCTGCGGTGGCTTTCTATGAAGCCCAAGGATGGACTATCATCGACCAGCCGTACGTGATCGGTCAAATCGGTCCGCATCGTTCAATGATGAAGTCATATTGAGCACACAGAGTATATATTCACTCACATGTTCTGTTTGAACAAGGCAGTTTCCATGAACGCCCATTAGATGGAAAAAATACGACATATTATGGTACAAAACGATGGATTTGCGCCCGTAAAGAGGGACCAAAGATGAGATCAGCACAGAACATTGATAGAAAAGAACAAAACACGACGCCGAACCAGCATAACAACATGAAGGGTTCTCGTTCCCAACAGGGCCGGGCTCAAAAAGAATTGGATTTTGATTATTATCTGTCCAAAAAATTCGGCCACAAGACGGAACCTGAGCGAAATTTGTATTTTGAAAAGTTGCTCGAAGCCTTCCGAACACTTTCGGAAGAAGCGCCCGAAGTGTTTGATTCAATCGCGCCTGAAATGCTGCAACGCAGTATTTGGTCCTGGAGAGGAACCGACCCCCTTTTGTCGAAGAAATTCAACAATTGGATCACCATGGAATACAAATGGACGCCGTTTGATGATATCCTCCCCAAGGATGAAACGTTCGCCAACCACCATGAACTCGCCCCCCTTAATCCCGATCAATTGAACGAGGTGCACCATTCCCTCCTCGAAAACCTCCAGGACCGTTTCCGTGGAAATCCCCACCGCTGGGATGCTTCAAGACGCGATCAATTCATCATTCTCGGTATGCTTGCTTCAGCGGGCGGGTACGGGGTCCGTCAAGGAAAACTCATTCACAGCCTCGGCATGGAACACGCTGAGAACAGCGTTCGCGGCTCGAACACCATTCGCGCGGCAAAAATAGCCCTCACCCGATTGGCGAAACCCCTCGGCCTCCAACTGTTTGCTCCCGCCGCCGGCCACGGTTCAGAACGCATTCACGCCTTTGAAGATCCGGAACTGGCGGAGATCATCGCCCGATACGTGCTCAATCACGAAGCATCGATTTTGCTTCCTGCCACGAACGTGCCGGCCTTCATGCACTGAAGGGTCGCGCTTCCCGCACATCCCATCGCGCTCTTCATATAGGGTAGGGCCTTTGTTGAGGGCAGAGGGAACACAGGGTTCCCTATGAACGACCCGTGAAAAACGATGCAAACGGAGGATTTGAACAAGATCAAGAACAAGAGAACCGCCACGAGGGACAGCGATTCCCTCTTCGTCGAAGTGGCTTATGCCCATGGTTCTCTTGTGACCCGACCTTTCAACCAAGGCCCATTGGGCGAAGCGTTGCACCAATCCCGTCGACAGAACCCCACGTTTGACCAATTGAATCCCGTACCACGAGATTTGAATCGGTTCCCGTGCGGTTCGTCCACGGAAAGAGAGAACAGCGGGTTCTCTGTGTAAAAACAACCCAAACAAAAGGAAGTGAAAAAACATGAAGACGAAAATGATGAGCGTGCTACTGGCTTTGT
>JAYQVP010000012.1:0-49992 GCA_038148515.1 Candidatus Poseidonia sp.
ATCTTCGCCATGTGAAGGCGACGTCATAACCCCTAGACCACGAGCCCCTAGGTAATCCGCCGACCCGCCCCGCGGGTATAAGCCATACTCTGGCTAACGGTGCTCGTTAAGATGGACCATGCCAACCTCAAGCCGCTCGTGCGTTGGATGAACCTCCACCAAAAGCACAGGAACTTCGAGCACCTCGGCGAGTTCTTCAGCAAGGGAAAGCGGGAGTTCAATGCGCTGATTCACGGCATCGTAACGAAGCCAACCGTCGCTGATACCCAACTCTTGACGCAATTCCTCCATGTCATCATGGGCGTCCTCAAGCGTTGTGGGAATTGCGCCAAACAGGACCGTATCGTCGTCGCTGAGGACTTCATAGGGCCGCAGGGTGGCTTGTCCTCGTCGCTTGAAACGGTTTCGCAGTTGTCCAGCATCCTTGTATTTCGCCGTACAGAACTTCACGTGATAGGGCTGGTCACGGGCGGCTTCTTTGAGTCGGAGGGCCAATTCGGCAGAACCTTCGGCAGCTGCCGTGATTCCACCGCTCAAGTTGAATCCGCGAACGTCCATGTTCTCTTGGTTGCCCACGGTGATTTCGAGTTCATTGAGGTTAAGGAATTGAACCGGGGCATCCGCCAAATCATCGAGCAACGCAAACAGTTGGCGTTCCTTGTCAGGTTCGCAAGGCAGTTCAACGCCAACCTCAATGCCGTGTTCAACGCAGGCCTCCATCGTCGCTCTGTACTTGGCCGTAGTTCCGTCCAAGAGGTGGAAACGAAGTTCGTCCAACCCAGCCTCCCCGAAGTCACGAGCGCGTTCGGGGGCAAAGGGAATGGAGGTGTAGGCGTGGATGTGATGGTCGGGGCCGAACGCTGACTTCAGTTGACGCACTGCTTCGAGCGTTTTTTCAATATCCAACATTGGGTCACCCCCTGTGATGCCGGTTCCCGTAGCCTGCATGGCTCGACCCTCCTCGATGACCTCCGACCAGTCGGTGCATCGTCGTTCGTTGGCAAACATATCGGGAGTTTCCCTTCGGTTTTCCGAGAGGGGGCAGTAATCGCATCCCCAATGGCATTTACCGGTGACAAAGAGCACCAATTTGCTGCCTTGTTGGCACTGGATACACCCTTCGGCCTCACCATCTTCGGCCGGGAGAATTTCGGTGGCCATCGGAAGGTGGATCATGGGACTGTCTCCTTGGCTTGAATGGCCTCGTGCAGGAGCCACCGATGAAAGCGTCGGTCGAGCGTCAGTTCAGGATGAAAGGTTAGTCCCATGCGAGCCCCGTCTTTGACGCCGACGATTTCGTTACCAAGACGGGCCACCACCTCACACCGAACCGTGTCGCTGTCAAACCTCGGTGCCCGAATAAACACGCCGGGAAACGCCCCGGCGAGCAAGGCAGCCCCCTGCGACATCACTTCCAAAGGCTGGTGGGAGAAGGCATCGGCAACGGGAGCATCAACCTCGACATCTCGTCCATCAGGCGTCAACAGGTCCACGTTGATGGCAGCCTCAAAGGAATCGCGTTGGCGACCCCAAGCGTTTCGAGCCACATCAACCCTCACGAACGGTGCATGCTCTCCACCAGGATTGGCAAGGAGGATGGCGCCGGCACATGTGCCCAGCACCGGTCGCATTGGATGGCGTTCCATCCATGCGTACAACCCGTTGAGAAGCGATTCGTGTTGGCTGGCGATACGCATGGTGGTCGATTCTCCGCCCGGCAGGACAAGAGCATCCCAGTCATCGCTGACCTCAAGAGCGGTTCTGCATGGCACCACATCAACTTCGAAGCCCAACTCCTTGGCAGCACCACGCAGGGCTTCGGCGTGCTCGTGGCGCGCCCCCTGCAACATGGCCAACCCAACACGGAGCATGGGCTTCGCTGACGCCCCTTCCCTATCAGTTCAGCGATTCCACTTGGGACCGTCGTGAGGGGTTTTCATCACGCATTTCAAAGACCGTCGTGCTTCGCGAGAAGCATGGTCCACGAAGGCGATTGCTTCCTTGTCCCCGGCCCCGTTCGCATGAGTCAAGCCTGCCTCAACGCCATGGCCACACCCGTGATGACCGCTCGCGGTCCAGAATTCAAGGCTGCCATGGCCCACCTCAATTCTGGCTTACGCTATGCTTTCAACCTGAGTCCTTCTTCACCCGAGGCCGGTTCAGGCTCGTGGACAGGCGATGACGGCTACAAGGTCATCGTCGTTTCTGGCAGTGGCACCGCCGCCATGGAGATGGTGGTTGCCAATCGTTTTCGAAAGAACGATTTGGTCTTGGTGCCCACCAACGGGAAATTTGGCGAACGTGTCGCAGAAATATGCGAACAATACTGCAATGTCAAGCATCTGAAGTATGACTGGGGACGCTCGTTTGACATGTATGAACTCGAACAGCAACTCGAGCGTGGATGCTACGAAGCCCTGCTGATCTGTCACAACGAAACGAGCACGGGTATCACCCAAGATGCCGAAAGCATTGCCGAGATGTGCGCTCGGCATAACGTGGCGTTCATTCTCGACGGCATCACCTCGGTGGGTGGCATGCCTGTTCATCCTGAAAAATGGAATGCTGAAGCGGTCGTGATGGGCGCCCAAAAATGCACGGCTGGACCCTCGGGCATCGCTGCCATCGCCGTGAGCGAACACTGTGTTGAACGCATGAACGCCATCCACACCCAAAACGATTCCAGCCCGAAGTACTACTTCGGAATGAAGGAGGCCCTCAAGAAAGCCGCCGATGACCAAACACCATGGACTCCCGCCATCAACCTCGCCCTCGGTTGGGCAGCGTCGCTTGACAACTTGAAAAACGAGGGTAACGAAGTACGCTGGGCTCGGTGCGAGCGTTTGGCCTCGGGTGTTCGCGCCCTGTTCACCGATTTGGGATTCACCCTGTTTGCTGACGACGGTCAGCGTAGCAACACGGTCACGGCCATTTTGTACCCCGAGGGCATCGATGACGCTTGGCGTTCGGCATTGAAGAAAACATACGCAACCCAGGTCATTGGTGCTCAGGACCACATGAAGGGCAAGATGTTTCGAGTCGGCTCCATGGGCGAAACGCCCGTTGAGGAGATGATCGAAGGCTGTCGACGAATGGTGGCCTGCTTCCGTGAATTTGGACTGGATTTGCCCGAGGTCAACGTTGACGATTATTTTCAGTGAGGAAGAATGATGCAACGATGCGTGGTGTTGGGTCGTTTTCAACCCTTTCACCTCGGTCATGCTGCCCTGGTCGAGGCCGCTATGGCCCATGCAGACGGGGGTGAGGTGGTGGTCGCTGTTGGTTCAGCTCAGGCCGGTTGGGAAGCAGGCAACCCGTGGACCGCCGAGGAACGTACCGACATGATTCGTCGTTGGAGCGAAACGAAGGGCTACGCCATCTCCATAGTGACCGTTGACGACATCAACGACCCGCCCAATTGGGTCCGCCATGCCACGCAACATCACGGTGAGGGGACGCTTGTGACATCGGATGCTTCCACCAAAGACCTCTATGAAGCGGCGGGCTGGACGGTCCAATGGGTGGACTTGGAACAACGTGAGGTACTCGAAGGGTGGAGGGTTCGCCAGAGCATACGGATGCTCTCCACGGTGATGGACGATGACGCTACCCGAGAGGTCTTGCGAACCAGCGTTCCGTCTCCGGTCATCGAATGGTTGATCGAACAGGATGCCATGTTTCGGTGTTCCACCTTCGAAACAGGTGTCCACGCAGGTTAAGCTTCCTCGGTGGCGACAACGACACGAGCGGGAAGCAGTACCTTGCTTTTGTAGAGATAGCCGTTCTCGAGGACATCGATAACGGTGCCAGCAGGATAAGCATCGCTGGCAGGCAAGGTGGTGATAGCCTCCATGCGGGCAGGGTCAAAGGTGGCACCTTTCGCTTCAATGGCGATCACACCGTCGGCTTGTAATTCATGCCACATCTTATTTCGAAGCAGACGAAGACCCTGAGCGACTGCGGTTTGGTCGTCCTCTGCAACGTTGTCCAAAGCACGGTCGACATCACCCAGAACCGTGAGCATTCGACGTGCCAAGCCCATGCCGCCATATTGAATGAGTTCGGCTTTTTCAGCCATGAGCCGCTTGCGAACGTTTTGAATCTCTGCGTCGCGATACGCGATTTCCTTTTCAGCAAACTCAGCGCGCTCCAAGGCTACTTCAAGCGGGTCACGCTCTTCTTCCACCGGGGCGTCTTCAGCAGAGCCGTCCATGGCCTCATCTGCAACAACGGTAGGCTCCGTTGGCAGTTCGTCCCCTTCTGTAGGCGTCTCGACGGGTTCGTCTTCTGACATCGTGTGGTCGGCGGCGGCGGAGGATTTTGAACCCCACGCTTAACAGGATTGGAGGTAGGTGGCGAGATTCCAATCACCGTGACCCCACCGAGATGCTTCAAGATGTTCCCGCCCCACCACCAGCACCAATTCATCCTCGTTCAGCGCTCGATTTACGGTGTGAACCAGGGCTTTGGCCGCCCGGGTATGGGCTTCAAAGGTTGGGACAATTTTCGGGTCCTCGGACTCTTCCAAGGTTTCACCAAGTGCCTTGCGACGTTCCATCCAGTTCAACACCACACGCTGGGCAAATTCCTCAGGAGAGATTCCGTGGAGATGTTGCATGCTGGCTCGCCAGACATCCTCTGTGTAGAGTTCGTGAACATCAGCGACCTCTCGACCAAGAGATTGCTCCAAGTGAAGAAAGGCCCGCCCTTCCCAAACTTCCCACTGGCCCGGGCTCGCCCAGCGCATCAGATGGAGAAGGCCCTCGCACCCCTCGTCAAGTATGGTCAGGCACTGGCGCAGCGTGTCGTTTTCTTTGGCGTCCTGAGCGTCCATCCAATCAAGCAGTTCTGCCTCGGCGTCAATGGCAAAAGTCGTGGTCAACTCGTCGTCTTGGACGGGGCGCATCGCCCGGTAAGCACCGTTTTCCATCCCAGAGTGAACCTTGCCCCAAGATTCGTCGAGAAGGGATTCGAGGGTCGGCACATGGACCAGCAGGCCAATCATTTCCAACCCCATGGATGGTGGTGGAGGTCCGTCCTGTTTGAGGGCATCGCCCCCAATGAGCCGGCGGAACCGTTTGCACCAATCCGATAGAAACGACCGACACCGCCACTGATGGAATGGGGACAATACCGGCGCAGACGACGATGGAGGTTCAGAATCGTCCGATCTACAATTTCACACCTTTTCCGCTACCTGTTATGTGGTGTTTGGAGCAGTGATTCTCTGCCGAACTGAGGAATGATAGGTTCTCCATCGGTACGGGCATAAGAGCCTTGAAGAACAGTCGAGCAAGCCCTCGATACGGGAGGCAGTGGCTTGGCGACCATCAAGGAGCAAATCGAAATGATTCGCGCCGAGATCGACAAGACCCAGAAGAACAAGGCCACCAACGCCCACATTGGGAAGTTGAAGGCCAAAATCGCCCAACTCAAACTCAAGGAAGAGAAGACGGCGGCCCACTCCAAAGCCAGCGGCCCTTCCAAGGGTTTTGAGGTCAAAAAATCGGGCGATGCCACGGTTGCCCTTGTCGGGTTTCCCTCGGTTGGTAAATCGACGCTCATCTCCAAAGTAACGGATGCTCAATCCGAAACGGGCGGCTATGCCTTCACCACCCTCACCTGCATTCCGGGGGTCATGGAACACCGGGGAGCAAAGATACAGATTCTGGATTTGCCCGGTCTCATCAAAGGTGCTGCTGAAGGCAAGGGTCGCGGAAAAGAGATTCTCAACGTCATCCGTGGTGCTGACATGGTGTTGTACATCGTCGACCCGTTCCAGGACGGCCACTTTGACGTGCTTCACCGAGAATTGCACAACGCCGGCCTTCGACTCAACGAAGTCCGCCCGCCGGTCTTCATCAAGCGAACTGACAAAGGCGGCATTGAAGTGCGTTCCACCGTTGAACAAACCCACCTCACCGACGAAGAGATGGCGGAGATCATCCGCTCCTTTGGCTACACTTCGGCCCTCGTGACCTTGCGTGAGGACACCACGGCCGAGCAAATCGTCGACGCCCTCGCTGGCAACAGGGTGTACGAAAAGGCTGTCATCGCCATCAACAAAATCGACATCGCCACCGAACACGACATCGCTCGCGCACGCTCGGCGTTGCCCGGTGATTGGCCTGTGATGAACATCTCAGCGTTCAAGGACATCGGTTTGGAGGAACTCAAGGATTTCATCTACGACAATCTCGGCTTCATGCGGGTCTACCTCAAGCCCCAAGGCCAAGAAGCCGATATGGAGGAACCGCTGATCGTCAAAGACGATTCTACGGTAGAGAACATTTGTGTCAAACTTCATCGCGATTTCGTGAGGAAGTTCCGATTTGCACGGATTCGTGGGCCAAGCGCGAAGTTTGACGACCAGCGGGTGGGACTTGACCACCAACTGAAGGACGGAGACGTGCTCACGATCGTCGTGAAGCGCTGACCTTCATCAAGCAGCAGCGGCATTGAGGGCCCGGTCGGTCTCCTCAGGGTCAATGAAGAGGGCAGCCAGCACCACGAAGGTCTCAAGCACGGCGGCGATGTAGAAGATGGTCTGGTAGTTGTATCGTTCTGCGAAAATAGGCGCCAACTGATAGCCGATAATGGCTGAGAGATTCATCATCGCCATGTAGCCGGTGAACTGCGTCCCACCGACCTCCGCCCAGGTCACGCGCATCATCAGCGAATAGGCACAAATTGAGACGATGGACCACAGGAACGTGTGCACCATCCAAACGAGCATCATGAACCAGCCTTCGCTCCACAACGAATCGAAGGTGCCCCACACCAAGGTGGTCAGTGAGGCGCTCAACGCAGCATACATCAGCATTGATTTGCCACCAAATCGTCGTCCCAGTTCCCCGCCGGCCATCGCTCCCAGCATAGTCACAACGAGAATGATGCCGCCCTTGGTGGCGTTGAATTCTTCTTGCGACCAGCCCAATTCCTGCAAGAACAACAGAGGAAGTATGGGGATGAGGATGAAGGCCAGCGAAATAACAAGGCTGACGGCGATACCAAGTTGGGCGGAACGGACGGAGAAGGCTGTTTTGATGTTGGAAAAAATCAGCTTGAAGTCACGACCTTCGTCGTTCATCTCATCGGCCTCATCTCCGCTTGGTGCAGCCTCAACCGCCTCAATATCGTCCCATGGGAACCGCTTTTCGCCCGGTCGTTCTCTCATGAAGAGTGGCACGAGCATGATCACGACCAAGATCGGGATCTGAATCAAAAAGGCCCCACGGACGCCAACCGTGCCGATGATGGTACCCAAGCCTGCCCCGCCGACGACGCCACCGAGTGATTTTGCCGTGAACATGTAACTGTTGACCCGCTCAAATTCGTGGGATTGAAGCACGTCAACTGCGAGTGCATCGGTGGAGACATCCTGCAGGGCCGTGAACACATTATAGACAAAGAACAACATCCCGAGCAGTGAGATGTTGCTCGTTAAATTGGGTACCATGAGCATGGTGATGAGCAGGCCCACCATCCCGGCCTGGGCGATGAGAATCCATGGCCGTCTCCGACCGAATTCAGGTTTCTGGAAGCGGTCGATGACAGGGCCCCAGAGGAACTTGAACGACCAGGGTAGCGTTCCGAGGGTAAGCAGGAAGGCCAAATCCCCAGCATCAGCGCCTTCGGCAGCGAGGTAGGTCACCATGGTGACCGTGATGAATCCCCAAGGGATGCCTTGGGCCACGTACAGCGCCGAAAGCGTGAACACCCGAGCACGGTAACTGTCGACAAGCGTTTCACCGTCCGAGGCGGATTGACCCACTTCGACCTCTGTTTTGCGTTCAGTCAAGTCGAGGTTGAGGTGAAATCGCTCTCGCTGCTTGGTCGAGATGTATCCGACCAGTAGAACCACAGGGACAACCCAGCCGGCGAACAACACGACTGGAAGCGAGCCTTCGCCAACAGCCATTGATACCAACGCCTCCCCGTTTTCATCAAGAACTGCAAAATCGAGAACGAGGAGACGCACCACGGTCGCTACCTCTTCACCATCGTCTTCGTGAGTGCAAAATGCGCCGTTGAAGGCCTCGGCCTCCACCAAGAGGCTGAACGAATAGGGCCCACGTGCGCGGTCACCAAACGACAACTGCGCTTCGATTTCTTCCAGCGTCAAGCCTTCAATGACGCCCGAGAGCAGGGCTTCGTTATACCATGATAGGTTGACCTCGTGGCCGCCAGGATTTTCACCCGACTCGGAGGCTGCCCACTCTCCTTTCGTGGTCGTAGCGGTGATGGTGTCAGCCTGGTCGGCCTCGCCACCCGTGCACAGTCCACCTCCGCTCGTTTCGTCCTCGCCATAGGTCAGCGAAAACAACACCCCGACGATGTTTCCGCCCGCATCGTCAATGACTTCGGCCAGTGAATTCGAATCCACCGACCAATCCACTACTTCACCGTCGTTGTAGTAGGCGCTCTTAGACTCCAGTTCAACGAGGGTGAACTGCGAGGTCACAGTGTAGGCATCTGAGCCGGAGGAGGCGTCGACTCCATCCAAGCACCCCGTCAAGGGAGCGAGCACGACCAGCATCAACAGAAGGTGAACCGGTCGCATGACCGCATGTCAGCACGCGTTGCTTTGAACGTTGTTCACCTGTGGCCCTGGACGAAAACGAGGCTCAATCCCAAATGCCCATGTCCATTTTCGCATCCTCGCTGGCGTGGACCTTAGGGTCCCATCGAGGCGTCCAAACAAGGTTGATGTGAACGGAAGCCAACCCTTCGGTCGCCAGCGCCGCTCGATGGGCTGCCGCCATGATCTCTGGTGCTGCTGGGCAACCTGGCGACGTCAGCGTGAGGTCAATTTCGGCGTGCTTGCCCTCGTCCTGATCCTCAAAACGAACGTCGTACACCAACCCCAATTCAACGATGGAGAGTTTCAATTCAGGGTCTTCGACTTCATCGAGCATTGCCATCACGGCTTCTTTGCTGACCATCTTCATTCCACCCCTCCCTGTCGTATCTCGTTCATGACCTTGTCGTACATGTTGCGAAAACCGTTGGAGCGACTGGGCGTGAGGGTGTTGAGCAAACCCATTTCTTCGGCAAAATCGGGCGGAATCAGGACGGCTTGAGCCGGCGAGAGGCCGTCAAGAGCGATAGTGAGAATCCCCATCAACCCCTGAACCAATCGCGCATCAGCCGCCGAGAGGAACTGCAGGCGCCCATCGGCGACCTCAACGCGAACGTGTGCTTCAGATTGGCAGCCGCGAACGCGAGTGGCATCGGTCCATTGGCTCTGAGGAAGTTCAATCACTTCGTCGGCGAGTTCAAACAGCATCTCCAGCCGTTCTCGTTTGTCCTCAACCGCTTGAAACTCCTCGATGAGTTCCTGAAGCGCTTCGGGGTAAAACGTCATGCGAACTTCTCCACGATGTCTTTGATTTCGTCCACAAAGCCCTCGGCTTCCTCTTTCGTGTTGTAAACATAGAAAGAGGCCCGAACCGTTCCTGAAATTCCAAGCCGGTTCAGCAGGGGTTGTGCACAATGATGACCGGTGCGAACAGCAAAACCACGGGCATCGAGGAGATGGGCCAAATCCTCGCTGTTGAGCGTAGGATGCAGGAACGAAACCACCGCTGCGTCCTCGGGCCCGTGACGTCCGTAAACGGTGATGCCCAAGGCTCTCAACTCCTCAGCGACCCAGCCTGCAAGGTCGATGAGGCGAGCATGTTCAGCGTCAAGGTCGAAGGATTCCATCCACTCGAGCGCCGCTGTCCACCCGATGGCTTCGGCAATGCGTGGCGTTCCTGCCTCGAACTTGTGTTCATCGGTTTGATAGGTGGACCCTTGGACGGTGACGGTCTCTATCATGTCACCGCCACCCATGAAGGGTTTCATCGTTTCAAACACATCCGGCTGCACCAGCAGTGCACCAATGCCCGTGGGACCGCACATCTTGTGGGCGGAGAAGGCCATGAAATCAGCACCGAATGCCTCGAAATCAACGGTCGCATGCGGAACACCTTGGGCTGCATCAACGAGGACCTTGGCCCCTGCTGCGTGAGATTGAGCGATGATGTCCTCCAGAGGGTTTCGAACACCAAGAACGTTCGAAGTGTGTACCACGCACACCAATTTGGCTCCATCAAGCGAGTGGGCAAAGGCGTCCATGTCGAGGGTAAAGTGCGGTGTCACCGGCACGTACCGCAGTTCAATCCCGCGTTCCTCCGCCAGCATTTGCCAAGGCACAATGTCGGAGTGATGTTCCATCTCGGTCAGGACCACAGCATCGCCCTTCTCCAGATTGGCTCGCCCCCATGCATGAGCAACCAGATTGATGGCTTCGGTGGTGCCGCTGGTGATGATGGCTCGTTGGGCGTTGAACCGTTGTTTCAATTTGGCACGACACGATTCGTAGCCTTCGGTTGCCTCGCCCGCCAAGGTGTGGACCGCTCGGTGCACATTGGCATTGGATTTTGAGTAAAAATCGTTCATGGCGTCCAGCACCACCTGAGGTTTCTGAGTGGTGGCAGCGTTATCGAGGTAGACCAACGGGTAACCGTTGACCTTCCGCTGCAGGATTGGAAATTGATCTCTGAGGGCCACGGACATCACCGCTTGAGTTGGCATTCCAAATGCACCGTGAGCCGAGTTTGCATTTCATCGACAAGTGCTTGATGCTCGAGCGTTGAAAATCCGTCCTGCATGAAGCCTTCGATCAACAATGCCACCGCTGCCTCTTCGTCGAGACCGCGACTCATCAAGTAGTGAAGTTGGTCCCGGTCCACTGGAGCACTGGCTGCTCCGTGAGCCGCTGCAACCTCGTCAGCCAACACTTCGAGTTCGGGAATGGCCTCGGCTCGTGATTTTTCCGACAAAAGGAGATTTTTGAACACCTGGCCGGCATCGCAGTGGTTTGCGTGCTCGGCAATGGTCAGCAAGCCAGTGGAGATGGAATGGCTTTCGTCATCGCACGCTGCATGGATGTGAAGGTCGGAGTCGGTGTGAGGGACATCGTGGTGAATTTCGATATGGTGGTCGACATGTCGCTGACCGTGCCCGTGAACCGAGATGGCTTGATTCAAGCGCCCTCCGGTGGCGATGAAGCGAGTGCGAACATCGCTCTTGCATCGGAAACCGCCGATGGAGAGCGAAGCCAACTCCAACGCAGCATCCCGTTGAATCGTCCAATCCTCGCACCAGAGCAATTTGCCGTTTGAGGCGAGTTCGTTGACCCAGCCAAAGGCGGCTCGCACATTCGGTTCAATCGTCCCAGTGAGATGAATGCCCGCCCACTCGGCCTCGCCCGACAGGTGCAACATCACCACGGTATCCCGCGTCAGTGAAAGATGAAGGTGACCAACGGCCACGTGTCCGGAAGCGACACCTTGAACATGAACCACTTCCACATGGTCGTCCACCATCAGAGTGGAGGCCTCATGGCCCAATTCACTGAGAAACACACGGGCGATGTCGCCGTCATCCAGCACCCTCGGAGCGCCATCGACCAGGCGACCTCCTTGTGTCACGGACCAGCGAATCGGGGACGCTTCTGGGACAGCCTCGACGGTGGAAGGGTGGATGCGTGCCCATGGAGTGTATCGCCACAGATGTTGAGCACGGGAGGGAACGGCCATGTCGGCATACTTCATCCGATGGAACCCTCCATCTCCAACTCGAGCAACTTGTTGAGTTCAACGGCGTATTCCATGGGCAACTCCCGTGTAAACGGTTCAAAGAAGCCGTTGACGATCAATCCCATCGCCTCTTCTTCGGAAAAGCCTCGGCTCATGAGGTAGAACAGTTGGTCGCCCGAAACTTTGGACACGCTGGCTTCGTGCTCCAAATCGGCAGAGGCGTTGCCGACTTCCATCGTGGGGTACGTGTCGGAACGGGAATCGCTGTCAAGCATCAAGGCGTCACATACAATTTTGGAACGGCACCCGTGCGCTTTCGGCGTGACTTGGAGCATGCCCCGGTAGGAGGAACGCCCACCGTTTTTGGAGATGGATTTGGACAAAATATTGGAGGTGGTGTTCGGCGCGAGGTGGTGAACCTTTGCACCTGCATCTTGGTGTTGACCCTCGCCGGCGTAAGCAACAGAGATGATCTCGGCGTGGGCACCCTCACCCTTGAGCAAGACAGCGGGGTACTTCATCGTCAATTTTGAGCCGATGTTGCCGTCCACCCACTCCACCGTAGCCCCTTCATGGGCAACGCCGCGCTTGGTGACAAGGTTGTAGACATTGGCTGACCAGTTTTGGATGGTGGAGTACCGAATCTTGGCATCCTTCATGGCGATGAGTTCAACCACGGCAGAGTGGAGGGAGTCGGTGGAGTACGTCGGTGCGGTACAACCCTCGACGTAGTGGATGCTGCTGCCTTCATCAGCGATGATGAGAGTGCGTTCAAACTGACCCATGTTCTTGGCGTTGATGCGGAAGTATGCCTGCACCGGCATTTCAACATGCACGCCTTTTGGGACGTAGATGAACGAACCCCCGGACCAAACGGCGGTGTTGAGGGCCGAGAATTTGTTGTCGGAGTGGGGCACGACCGTTCCGAAATACTTCTTGACGATGTCAGGGTGTTCCCGCAGGCCGCTGTCCATATCGAGGAAGAGCACCCCTTGGGCTTCGAGGTCTTCTCGGATGGAGTGATAGACAGCCTCCGACTCATACTGAGCCGTCACCCCGCCCAGCCACTTCTGCTCGGCTTCGGGGATGCCCAAGCGATTGAAGGTGTTCTTGATGTCCTCCGGAACGTCGTCCCAACTCTTCTCTGTCGCATCCGAGGAACGCAAAAAGTACGTCACGTTTTCAAAATCAATGTCGTTGAGCGAGCCACAGTTTCCCCAATCGGGCATGGCTCGCTCAACGAAGTGATGGTAGGCTTTGACCCGAATGTCCGTCATCCAATCCGGTTCGTTTTTGAGAGCAGAAATATCGCGGACAACTTGTTCAGAAAGGCCTTTGTCGAAGCGAATGGTGGCGTTTTCTGGGTCGTGAAACCCAAACCGGTAGTCACCCACTGCGTCTCGTGCTTCATCGCTCATGCTCAAGCCTCCTTGGGCACTTCAAGCCAGTCATAGCCTTGTTCTTCGAGCTTGAGCGCCAATTCTGGCCCCCCGCTTTCGACGATTTTACCGTCGATCATGACATGCACGGTGTCCGGTTGAACGTGGTCAAGCAAGCGCTGGTAGTGGGTGATGATGAGGCAGCCCGCTTGCGGGGCAACCTGGTTGATGCCTTTGGCGACGATGCGCAAGGCATCGATGTCGAGTCCTGAATCCGTTTCGTCCAGCAAAGCCAGCGAGGGTTTGAGCAGCAACATTTGCAGAATTTCCAGACGCTTTTTCTCGCCGCCGCTGAAGCCATCGTTGACATAGCGACTGGTCACGCTCTTGGGCATCTCAAGAACGGCCATGGCTTCGTTGAGTTCTTGGCGGAACTCACGGGCTTTGACCTCCTCGTTACGGACGGATTGAACCGACTTTTTGAGGAAGGTTCCGACCTTGACCCCTGGAATCACGGCGGGGTATTGGAAGGACAGGAACATGCCACTGCGGGCACGCTCAAACACACTCATCTCCTCAAGGTTGGTGCCCTTGTAGAAAATACTGCCCTGCGTGATTTCATAGGCAGGATGGCCCATGATCACACTGGCGAGGGTTGACTTGCCCGCACCGTTGCGCCCCATGATGACGTGAATATCACCTCTGTGAATGGTCAAGTTCAACCCCTTCAAAATTGGAGTCCCCTCAACGCTGACGTGAAGGTCTTCAATCCGCAGGATTTCTTCGCCCATGGTCATCCCTGTATTGCCGTCCCGTCCCTCCCTTATCAAGGGGTGGTCGCCACCGTGAACTTCTGTTTGCGGGAAAAGGCTCCGGTGGAGAGGGAGGGTTGAAATCGCTCCAAGGTCGGGCGAAACCATGGACGATGACTTGGTCGCCCGCTACGCAGCGGAAGCCAAAGCCGCCATGGAGGCTGAAGCACAGCGCCGTTTGGCCGAGGTGGTCGACCCTTTGGAAGACGAACGCTTGCGTAACATCTGCCTCAACGACATCGTTCACTCCGAGCATCTGGTCCCTGCCCTGCTCGCCCGACTCGGTGCCGTACGGTCGGCTCTCGACGGCCACGGAGGTGGAATCGAGGTGGCGAAGGTGGACGTGGTTGCAGGCGAGTTGGATCTTGTGCTCGACCTCACCGGTGCTTGCTTGTCCTGCGGTGCTGCACCTGGGACTCTTGAAGGGGTGAAATCCGATTTGGAGCGGGACGGTGAAATTCAGCGCGTGAGATTCTCCTCTGCCCTGCTCGACACCTTCGACGAACTCGGCAAAGAATTCATCCTCGCCCACGGGGCGGTTGAGTTCGTCGATGTCGCTCCGTCTTCGTGAGCGCAGGCGCGCCTTTCAAAAACAGGGGGCGGGAGCCCGCCACATGGCAGGTTGGTCCGAGGGGGTACGAGCAGCCCCCGAGCCGTGCCGCCCGCAAGACCAAGGCCGCTTTGAGGTGACACAACGGGACGGACGTGCTCGCCTCGGACGTCTTCATACCGCTCATGGTGTGCTCGAAACGCCGGCTCTGCTTCCGGTGGTGAACCCCAACATTCGAACCATCGAACCGAGGGTGATGTGGCATAGGTACGGCATCCAAGCCCTCATCACCAATTCCTACATCGTTTGGAAACACGACGACCTGCGGACCAAGGCCCAAGCCGACGGCATTCACGAACTGCTCGATTACCCAGGCGTTGTGATGACGGATTCGGGCACCTTCCAGTCCTATGTGTACGGGGACGTCGAGGTAGGTGTGGATGAAATTGTCCGATTCCAAGCCTCGATGGGCGTGGACATCGGCACGATGCTGGATGTATTTTCTCGCCCCGACATGAAGGCGGATGAGGTTGAGCGGGCCGTGCTCGAAACAGACGCCCGTGCTCCCGCCAGTTTGGAAGCGGCAGGCAACATGATGCTCAACGGCCCGGTCCAGGGTGGCATTTACCGTCATCTGCGTCAAGTATCGGCCCAGCGGATGGGCGCACACCCCTTCGCCGTCCATCCCATCGGCGGCATCGTTCCCGTGATGGAGCAACACCGATACAGAGACTATGCGAAGATCATGATGGCAACCTTGCCGTTGCTGCCTCCCAACCGACCGGTCCACATGTTTGGATGCGGCCACCCCATGCTGTTTCCGATGAGCATCGCCTTGGGGGCTGACTTGTTTGATTCAGCCGCTTATGCTTTGTTCGCTCGTGACGGCCGGATGCTGACCCCATGGGGCACCGAACGCATCGAAGAACTGGTCGACTGGCCCCTGCTCATGCCATGCGTATCTCACACCACCCCTGAGGAAGTGCGAGCGCTCCCCGTAGAGGAACAGGAAAAATTGCTGGCGCACTACAATTTGGAAGTCACGCTGGCTGAATTGGCACGCTGCAAGCAAGCCGTGCGAGACGGAAAAATTTGGCAACTCGCCGAACAACGCAGCCATCAACATCCTGCCCTCCGTGAAGCCTTCCTGTGGCTCACCACACCCCCATCAGCCGACCGGAACCTGCGCCCTGAGCACTACTACACGGACCGAGATGCGGCTCGCGACAACGATGGCGACCAAGGAATGTGGGAGGAAGCATGGGAGCATGTCGTGTGGAGCCAACAATCACCAAGGCCAGGAGGTATCCAGTGGGGTGGAGATGACACCTTTGTCCGCCCCCACATCGCCAAGGCCCGCCGTGCTTTGCACATGCGCTGGGAAGCACCCAGCAGCGTCACTCAGGCTGTGATCTTCCACGGCGTGAGGGGGCCGTACCGCGAGCGCATCGCCGATGTCCTCGAATGGTTGAAGCATCGTTGCCCACACCTGCAGACGCTGGTCCTGACGCCGCTTGGCCTCGTTCCTTCTTCGCTGGAAGACCTCAACCCCTTCGCCCACCTTGACGCACCGGAGTGGGTGCTGCGTCACGAGCCCGAGCATGCATGGATTCAAACGGAAATGCAGCGATTGAGCCTTGGTGACCTCCCCTTTGTCACGGTTGACGTTGCCGGCGACGGGATGAAGGCTCGCCTCCAGTCAGCGTTGGCGACGCTCGAAATCGCTGACGATGTGCATCAACCTCTGGATGAAGACGCACGGCTGAAGAGCCGCCATCTGCTTCGCTTAGAAGCAGCAATTGACAAACAAATGGTCTTGCTCAATGCCTCCCGAAATGTTGCGAAGAGCATCTCGAAGGGAGCCACCTTCATCGTGAACCGAGAGGGCAGAGTCAAGAACGTCAACGATTCCTACGGTGTTCACCTCTACAGCCCGAGACTGCGGGACGGGGGGATGTCGCTGGCCGACGCCGGTGCTGTGGCGTTGATGGAAAACCGACGCATTCCGCTCCCAGACTCCATTCCGCACACCAATATGTGGGGTCATGGTGGTCATGGTCCAGCCGTGGTTGTCGTCAGCGAGGACGCCGTTCCGTTCGTTGGTAAAGGTCGCAATGTCTTCCACGGCTTCGCGCTCGCCTGCGATGCGTGGCTCTCGCCTGGAGAACCCTGTCTTTTGGTCGACCAAGCCGGTACGCTGCTGGGACACGGCGTCTCGCAGTGTACCTCCACCGAGCTCCTAACCTTTGCCAAGGGTGTCGCGGTGAAAACCCGCGGCGGTCTCGTCGGCTGAATCGTGAACTCAACGGATATGCAAAGCCTTCATGGGTTGCCGTCCACCACCATTTGACGTGGGCCCGATGGAGGACCGTCCTCTCATTCAAACCAAGGGACTGACGAAGTCCTATGGACCTCACAAAGCCTTGGAAGATCTCAACATCAACATCCCCCACGGTGCGACGGGTCTGTTGGGGCAAAACGGTGCAGGAAAATCCACCTTTCTCAAGACCATCCTCGGCCTGATCCAAGCCACATCAGGGGAAGGGACCGTTTTGGGGTTCGATATTCGAACCCAAGGCGTTGAAATTCGCCAGCGGATTGGATACATGCCGGAGTACGATGCCCTGAACCCCGAGATGGACGCCATCCATCAGGTGAGGTATTCCGGCGAATTGCTGGGCATGAATCCTGTTGTCGCTCAGTCCCGCGCACACGAGGCGTTGCAGTTTGTTGGCATGGGAGAGCAACGTTATCGCGAGATCAGCAGTTTCTCAACCGGCATGAAACAGGCCACGAAACTGGCGTGCGCCATCATCCACGACCCGGATTTACTGATCGCTGACGAACCATCCAACGGCCTGGATACCAAAGCGAGGGAATTCATGGTGTCAACGCTCAACACCATGGTACAGGACGGCAAGCGATCGGTGCTCATGGCCAGCCACCTGATGGAGGATGTGGAGCGGGTTTGCGAGAACATCATCCTCCTCCACAAGGGAACCCTCGCCGCTCAAGGGAAAATCGCTGACCTGAAAGCCATTGATAAGGAAATCGAAATCCATGTTTGGGGGGGCGCTACCCCCCTTGAACAACGGTTAATCGACCAAGGGTTCCGAGTTCGAAGAGAAGGCCGGGTGATGCGCGTCGCCCACACCGAAGAGGACACGACCACTCACATACTACGAGCAGCCTCGCACGTTGGGGCCCAAGTTCGACGCATGCACGAATACGAGGCCTCGCTTGAAGACCTCTTCCTTGCCATCATGGACAATTTGGGCTACAGTGTCAAATCAAGCGACGACCTCCTTCGCTCGCCGATGGAAGCGAAACGGGTCGATGCTCCAGAGCGATTCGGAGGTGGGGCGTCTTGACCGAGAACGAAGAACCCGCGCCCGGGGTAAGCGGGCACATTCCCGAAGCACCCGTGACGGGGCAGGGACGCATGGATGTTGCGTGGGGTGCCAACACAGGGGACGAAACTGAGCAGGAGTTAGCGACCGCTCGGACCGTTGGAGCAGGTCAAGTCTTTGAGCAAAAATACACCCCGTGGTCCGGTGAACTCAACCCGCGCTGGATGCGTAATTGGGCCATCCTCCGCCATCACCTCCTCGGCATCGTCAAAAAGGGACATCGACCGTGGACCGTGCCCACGAGACTGTTCATTCTCATCGCTTTCCTCGCCTCCCTTTCGGATGCGGGAATGACCCTGCTGGCGGGGTTGGTCGGGAGTTCAGAATTCCATACCTTGTTCGGTGTTGGGCGTGACAATCTGTACGGTCACGTCCTCGGTTTTTTCCCACGAAATGTACTCTACTACCCCATCATCGCCGCATTGCTGGTGGGAAGCGTCATCTCAGAAGACAGGGAACATGGAACCTCAGCGCTTTATTTCTCGAGGCCCGTTTCTCGGTTTGATTATGTGAGCATGAAGTACCTCTCCGTGGCGATCATCCAAGCCGTGGTCATATTGGGCACGTACGTCCTGTATTTTTTGGCCGAGATTCTCGCCTTTGGACGAGGCTGGGCGTGGATGGTTGACCTGTTTCCGATGTTCCTCGCTGGGATGCTGGGCGGACTGTTGCTCATCATCACCTACACCAGCATCGGGTTGAGCCTCTCAAGCGTGTCCACAGGCCGATTTTTCCCCGGTATCGGACTTCTCGCAATCGTCTTTGGAACGAAGACATTGGCTGCCATCGTCAAGAATTTGTTTGAACGAGAACTCCTCTACCTCCTTTCGCCCTACGATTGTGTTGCCCATGTGGGCCAGGCGCTGATCGGTACACAAACCACCTACGACCAGTACCCATGGACCTACTCGCTGGTGTCCCTTGTCGCCATCAACGCCGTCGCCCTTTACGTCCTCGCCTCCCGAGTTGCTTCAATGGAGGTGACCCGAGAATGATGCCTGATTTCACGCAACAGGGCAGAGAACCGGCAACCACACCCGCTTCAATCCCGGGTGCTCCAGTGGTGTACTTCCACGGAGTCTCGAAATCATACGGACGCATCCACGCCGTCAGCAACATCACACTCGGTCTCTCGGGTGGCGTCACCGGCGTCTTAGGCATGAACGGTGCTGGAAAATCCACGCTGTTCAAACTCCTCATGGGCAAACTCCGGCCCTCTTCGGGCGAGGTCAAACTCTTTGGGGTTGACCCGTGGAAAAACCCGGCTCCTTACGCTCGGGTCGGATTCGTTCCGGAACATGAAAAAATGCATGATTGGATGACTGCCCTGGAATTTGTCTCAACCTTTGCGCGACTTCACGGGATGACCAGAAAGGAGGCAGAAACAGAGGCGAGGCGAGTGCTCGATTTCGTTGGCCTCTCCGACGTGGTCAACAAGGAAATTGGTCGATTCTCCAAAGGCATGCGTCAGCGAACCAAGATTGCCCACGCACTGGTCAACGACCCAGAACTCATCATTCTTGACGAGCCGCTGCAGGGCTGTGATCCGCTCGCACGCACCACCATCATGAACGTCATTCGCGAACTGGGCAAACGGGGCCGAACGGTTCTTGTCAGCAGCCATATTCTCGGAGAAATTGAGCGTATCACCGAACAGATTGTCATTCTCCATCAGGGCAAGCTCGTGGCGTTGGGCAATCTTCACGCCATCCGTGACCGCCTTGACCAAATCCCTCACACGATTCGACTGGTTGGTGACGATGCCAGAGCCCTCGCCAAAGACCTCCTCAACCATCCCGCTGTCTTTGGACTTCGCTTCCCCAACGAACATGAATTACTGATCCAAACCTATCACTTCGGTGAACTTCACGCTCAGTTACCGGCCCTGATCGTTGACAACGGGCATCGAGTGGACATCATTGACAATCCGGACGATGATTTGGAGTCGTTGCTGACCTACTTAGCGGGTGGTTCAGCATGAGCGACAGCAAGGTTCCGAGTCTGTGGAGAGGCATGGACCGGAAGGCCATGGCTGTGGCTGAATTCACCTTGCGGCAACAGCAGAAACGCCTGTCGACATGGGTGGTGATGTTGGTGGGGGTGGCAGCCATGGCCGTACTCACAATGTTCTACATCGATGCGATGACCCGTGAATACGAGGCTGTTGACAACGACTTCGATTCCTTTGACTGGGATCTTGATGGCTACCCCAACGGTCAGGAAAGGGTGTACGGTACGGATGTGTTCGACGCAGATTCCCATCCGGGTTTGTTGGACTCCCCCATCGCTCCTGACGCTCCTGAGCGTTGGGTGAACGAAGACGACTTTGATTGGGACGCACTCAAGGAAGGGAGCGTTGGGGTCGACGATGATGGCGATTGCGACCGAGAGGACCGTACAGCATCGCAAAAAGACGCCAACCGCAACGGTGTACCGTGCGACATTCTCCTCTCGGTTCGACCGTGGGACACCGATGAATACCTCATTCAAAGCGACGGTTCGGTTGATGAAGACCCCGACGATGAGGCCTATGCCTTGGAAGCCATCCATCGAAGTTTCGTTCTCGCCATCGGAAAGTTGGGCGTCGTCTTCCTCATCGGCATCTTCGTGCCGCTGTTCATGGCGACCGGATTGATTCGAAACGAGATGACCTCGGGAACCATGCATTTCATGCTCGCCAAACCAATCGCGCGCAGCGAGGTGTTCCTGTACAGGATGATGGGTTTCTTGGCCTTAGCGTGGGCGTACGTCACCGTGCTTCTCCTGTTGCTGGCCATCGTGACCGGAATCTTTGGACCAAGCGAGGGTTTGTTCCGTGTGAGCGACCTTGGTGTTTGGATGGCTGTTTGGTGGGCGGCGCTGCTGGCGCTCATGGTGTACGGCATGTTGTTTTGCTTGTTGGGCGTGATGTGGAAACACGGTATTGTGTTGGCCTTGCCGTTTGCTGCTTGGGAACTGGGCATGGTCTTGATTACACTGGGCGCCCCTGATACAGCCATTCTACGTTTTTCCGTGATTGGTTGGGCGATGAACATCGTTGATGCGGGGGCGCTGATGGTGTGGAGCGACACCCCACTGCTGATTGAAATGGGACTGTGGGGGGGCGGGAACGCCGCACTTGAGGGCGCCGAAGCGCTGGAAGTCTTTGCCTCCAGCCCCGGGCTCGGGTTGTCGGGATTGGCAACGATTGTTGTCTCCACGTTGGTGATGTTGGTCCAAGCCGCCGCGTGTTGGCTCGTGGGCAGTGCCTTGTTCAAGTCAAAGGAAATCGATTGAGGGAGGGTCATGACCATCACGCCACCTTCCGACACCTTCCAAGGCGATTTCTCCACCATGTGGTCGTTGGGTCTGCGGGAGCCATTGCGGCATTTAACGTGGGATTGGTGGTGGTGGTTGGTGATGTTGGACGATCCTGACGGGGCGCCGTGGGGCAAACAACTCATGGTGCTGTGGTCCACGAAAGACAACGATTTCGTGAGCGTGAACGGAACACCCTGGACGCCGAAAGGCCGACCGGGCAACGACGAACATGGGGCCACGATCCTTGACGGCATGGTGTGTGCATGGTGGTTTGACGGCGAGCGCATGATTGAACCCTACATCAAGCGCACGTGCCACATGGTAGCGATGGATGACACACACCCCGCATGGCCTCGTTCACATGTATCGGGCTCTGGTGGTGGAGCGGTCGTTCCGTTGCTGAACGAGGACCTATCAATGGGGTTGAACAGTGACCTGAAATCGTTCTGGTTGAACCTCCTTGGGGATGACGAGGCGGTGAGCCATGGCGCTCCCAGAGCGATGAAGTTGACCATGACACCTTGGAATCCAGCGATGTCTGTGGCTCGCCCATCCACCGCCACATACGCTGCATCCATGGGATACGACATTCTCCGCGTGCACGGTACGAAGGTTCACGGAACCATCGATGGAGAGGACGTGTCCGGAACGGCCTACTTCCAGAAAGTCTGCGTCCAAGCCCCCTCGCCGCCGTGGTATTGGGGGGTTCTCCATTTTGACGATGGTTCGTACATGGATTGGTTCCTCCCGCATCTGTCGCCAACCATGACCTCACGAACGCGAAAGCCATGGAAGCGCAGGGACATCCAACACATCGGGTTGTCGCAGGGAGGGCTCTTCCACGATGCTCAACACCAACGGACCGAACGGTTTGCTCGGGTGAAGGTTAGGAAATCATCCTCCTCACGAACCGAAGGACGGCACGGCCATAATCCGGGTTCACCCCTCCCTGTCTTCCGAGTCGAGATGTGGAACGGCCGGACCCGTATCGAGATGACAGTGGAGGCGGTTGACCGAGCTCATTGGCACTTTGACCAACCGACCATCGGAGGGGTGTGGTCGCATTTGACCTACAACGAGTACCCTCTCCGCTTGGTTCGCCTCTCCATCGTGGACGAATTCGGCGAGCGAAGCCATGGAGACTACCGATGGGCTCGAGGCAACGCAGAACATGCTTGGGGCATGTTATTCTAATGCATGCACCGGTTGGCGGGGGAAGGTATTTCATGAGTGGCACGCTAACGGTACTGAGGCCACACTATGACTGAAGAGTCCACTCCAACTCAAACCGAAGCGGACCCCCAAGATGATGCTGCGGTGACCGACAGTAGTGCTGCGAAAAAAACCTCGAACAACGCTGCCAAGTATCGGCTGATTTCGGGCGAAGAAATCCTTCCCAACGGCGAAGCGCGCCCCAGCACCTTGGCCTTCCTCGGCATGTATGTCTTGGGTGCACTCGTGTTTGGCGTGCACCTCTTGTTCGATCGTGGCCTGGATCCGGCAGACGACGCCAATCTTGCGCTCAAACTCGTTGCAACCCTCATTGAACTGACCAACAGCGAAACGGTCCCCATCGGATTCGTGATGGTGATGTTGGTGCTCACCTGGGCCAACCGAATGCTCAATGTCTCCACATCTGGACGATGGACCACCATTGCCTTACTGGCCATCACCTTCCTGCCGGTTGTCATCACCCTCGACAATCTCATCGACATGGTGGCAGGCATCTTTGGCGCTGAAGAAGGGGCATACGATTTCATTCCCATCAACTCTTACAATTATCTCATTGCCGGATTGGTGTTTACCCTGGTGTTTTGGGCTATCACCCTCAAGTATCAACGTAGTTTTTCTTATGTCGTCACCACCAACGCCATCATCTTCCACCACTCCTTTTTCTTGACCAGAGCCCACCGCCGGATCCTGTTCGACCGGATTTCCGAAGTGATGGTCGAGCGAACACCGATGGGGACGATGCTCGGGTACGCAACCGTGACCATCATGACCGATTCTGGAATCGGTTTGATGGAGGAAAGTGTTGGCACCTCTGCAGGCCTCGCCAATCTTCCGGGAACCGCGGACCAACCAACCGACAGCAACTCAACAAAAGTTGGGAAGGGCCTGCTTCGAGGTTTTTTCGCTCTGATTTCCTACCAGCGCACCACTCGTCGCGTTGACCATGACCCACGCCATTGCTTCTACAAAATCCGAAAGTGGGAAGACATCAAGATGATGCTCAACGAAATGCACCGAAAGCACTCCCAATCAAACATGCTTGAGGATATCAAATCTGCCCTAACGGGCAAACAAGATACCGAAGCCTGAGGCATATTTGTGCGAAGGGAGGCTTGAAAAGCCTCGCCCTGTACGCTGGAATGGAGATGGCCACATGGTTGAAGAATTGATGGAAAAACCGATTGAACTCTTTCGAAACGGCGACATCGACGGTGCGTTGGCCGAGCTTGAAACAAGCTTGGCGACTCATCCAAACGTCCCCGAACTCCACCACATGTGGGCGGAATTTGCCAACATGAAGAACATGGAGGCACAAGATGATGTCATTCCAGGTCGAAAGATCATGAACGC
The DNA here is from genome assembly GCA_038148515.1 of Candidatus Poseidonia sp. Classification (GTDB taxonomy): domain Archaea; phylum Thermoplasmatota; class Poseidoniia; order Poseidoniales; family Poseidoniaceae; genus Poseidonia. Next base: position 23,623 of record JAYQVP010000012.1, read on the forward strand.
CTACAAGACCGCCATGGAACTCGATGAAGACAACATGGAGTACATCGCGGATTTCGCCTCGTTTGCACTGGAGTGCCGCCGAATCCCCGTCGCAGTCAAGGAATTCCAGCGGTACGCCCGTCGGTTAGAACTTGAGGATATCCCCGTGGACGAGGTCTTGTTCACCGCTAGCCGCAACATCGTTGATGCCGTCGAGGTCATGGACCCCTCTCGGGAAAACCCAATGATTCAACCGTGGTTGAAACAATCCTTGGAATGGGCCGTCGGGGCCTTAGGATTCACGCCCGAGGAAGCCATCAAAACACTCCAATCCGATGACTGAGGTGAATCTCAGGTGGATGAACGCGTCCGCCTCTTCTTCCGAATCGGCTACCTCGGCGATGCCTTTCATGGCAGTCAAGTTCAGCCCGATGTTGCCACTGTTCAAGGTGAACTCATTCGCGTTTTCCGCTCGCTGAAATGGTTAACTGGACCTGAAGAAGACCAGTTGCTCGTCCTTTCAAGTCGAACCGATGCTGGCGTTCATGTCCGTATCAATGGAGGCATCGTTGACATCGATGCAGCATTGTGGTCGGCCCTCACACCCAAGAAAATGATACGTGCGATCGATGACCGCTTGGACCCAACGGTCGCCTTCCTCACCGTTGAAGAGGTGGAGGCCGATTTCAATCCTCGAATGGCCCTGCACCGAACCTATCGTTACCGTTTGGAGGGCATGGAGTTTTGGAAAGCGCCGAAACCGGAGGACTTTCAGCGCTGGCTCGACATGTTTGTCGGCACATACGACGCACGAAATTTCGCCCGACTTGAAGAGGGAAAGAATCCCGTTCGAACCATTCTCAGGGCCTCTCCTTGGATGGATCAAGGGCGTATCGTGGGGTTTGAAATGACGGGCGAAGCCTTCCTCTGGAATCAAGTCAGGCGAACGGCCAATGCATTGTTCCGCCTCGCTGTTGGCGAATTGAGCGAGGATGAAGTGTTGGCTGCTCGAAACGACCCGCTCACGCCGGTGGATTTCGGTGTCGCCCCACCCGAATGGCTGGTGCTATGGGGAGTTGCATGGGAGAGAGCCCCCCTTCCCGAGGCGACTCATTCGCCTGTACTCTCCCCGCCACCAACGGGTCGAACAGCAGAGCGAACGCGCCGAGGACGTTGGCAGCAAGCAGCACAACATGAACTCAAGGCGATGTTGTACAACGAGTGGGCATCCATTGGAACCCTGCCGATTTCGTACCATTCATCACGTCAATGAGACGGTCAACATGTCGCCGTCTTCAAGGGAAAGATGCTGCCGTAGAAATTCGGTTGAAATAACCTCAATCACGTCAACATGCCGCGTAAGGTCGGGTATGAGAAGGGCGCAGGGCACGACCTGACCTTCATGCTCGATCGTGCCTCGAAAGGCACTCGCCCCTCCAAAGGAAACACCATCTCGTAGGAAACCACGTATTCTGTGCAGAGCGTATTCGCTGACGTCCTGGTCTTTGGCTTCCTCGCGGGCATGGTCGGGTGCATCAAGGGTGTCAATGCCTGCTTTCTGCCGAAGGGCGATATACCGACTCAAATCCTCGGATTGAACGGTGATATTGAGGGTGCCCGGCCAAGCCTCCCCCCCAAGGATGCTATGGAATTGTTCCTGATAGTGCGGTTGAGCCATGAAAACATGCGCCCGTCCAAGCCCACTGCTCACGACGCCCGACAGGTTCATGCTCATAGCCACGACTTCCCGTTTATGAGGTTGCGTTCCTCACCACCAGCCTTGATATAGACTCGATGTCGTTCTAGCGTATGGGCGATGAGAAGGACCGCAAGAAGGCTAACGACGAACAGGAAAACGGAGAAAACAACGACCAAGACGCTGATGCATCGGATGATTTTACCCTTGAAATCACGGAGTACGTGCGGGCCTTGTACCAGTTCAGTTCCATGGTGAACGAGTTGGATTGGCCTGAAACCAACCCGCTTGACAACGACGCGAAACAGTTGAACCGTGCATTCCGAGATTTTTGGCACCAACGCATTCGCCAACGCCGCAGTCAACGGGACGCATCATCCCGACACAACACCTACCGCATTCAGGGCATCAATCCTGAGGACTTCCATGCCTTCTTCCGAAGAAAGTTCCTCAATGAACCGGACGAGGAGCCCCGTTTCATCGACGCAAACGAACACGAACCTGATGAAGAGCACACGGAAACTGAGGCCAAGGAACGCCAACAACGGTTTAGGGACGAATGGGAATAAGAGCATCAAATTCAGCGAAGGCCAGTAGCAAAGGCGAGGAATTCAACCGAGGATGTTTTGCCGTTTTTGTTCTTGACGAATGAAACCGTTGAGGTTTCAATTCTGATATTGACCATCGAAGTGCATCCTTGAGCCAGGGCTTGTTGAGAAAGCCGAAACAGGACTTCGCGACGACCGTAATCCAACACGGCATCGTAGGAAAGAAGACGGCCACCGAACAAACTCTTGATCCACATGAAGAACATTTGACCCATGGATGGACCAACACAAAGACTCACATGCAGCAATGTTGATGACGAGGCCGTCGAAGCAGACTGGGGCGAGGAGGTGGAGAGATGATGCTCACTTTGCAACAGAGCACCCTGAAGTTTTTCGTTCTCTTCCAGTGTAGCCATCAGGCGGTTCTGATACCAACGACCAAGGGCCCATGATGCGGTAGGAAACAGCAGCGGCACGAGGACCGTGAAGGAAAGCCACACCACAAGCACAAGGGCTTCGTTCATGTGTTCACCTCATTCAACAACGACGGCTGTCCCATAACAGAACAATTCAGATGCGCCAGCAGCAACGTTTGAGGTTGCGAATCGGATGTTGACAATGCCGTTTGCACCCATTGAATTGGCTTGCATCATCATACGCTGAATGGCTTCGTTTCGAGATTCATTCAGGAGTTCAGTGTAGGCTTTGAGTTCGCCGCCCACCAAGTTTTTCAGGCCAGCAAAAATGTCCTTTCCGAGATGCTTTGCACGAACGGTTGAACCCGTGACCAAGCCGAGGGATTTCACGATGGTCGTTCCCGGGATGGTTTCTACATTGGACATGTGCATCGAGATACGAACAGGCTCCATGGTGTGAGGACAGTTCAGTGCGTGATGAAGTTATCCCCGACACAACACCAACTTCAGAGAATGGGTTGATTTCGCAACCATTCAAGGTCTGAAATGTACAGTTGACGAATGTCGTCAAGGCCAAGGACCAGCATCGCAAGGCGCTCAAGCCCCATGCCCCAAGCTGCCACGGGTGTACGAATCCCCAGTGGTTCTGTGACTTCAGGACGGAAAATACCGGCGCCACCCAATTCAAGCCATTTCCCCTTCCATTTGACTTCAACCTCAAGGCTCGGTTCCGTGTAGGGGAAATACGCTGGACGTACACGAACCTCGGGGCAGCCCATTTTCGCATAGAAGGTCTTCAGGGTGGTGACGAGCATCTGCATGTTCGCCCCTTCCTCCATGATGATGCCCTCAATTTGGTGAAATTCAGGGAGATGTGTGCGATCGATCGCTTCTTTGCGAAACACACGGTCTACCGAAAACACACGGCAGGGTTCATGAGGATGACGTGCCAGGTACTGGACGGTGTTCACTGTCGTGTGGGTGCGAAGCAACGCCCGCTTTGAGACCTCCGTGGAATAGCGTCCACCCCAGCCAGTGGAGCCTGTGTCACCGCCATGAAGGTGAATCGCTTCCCACGCTTTCAAGACATCAGCATCAACATCAAGCGACGCTGGCTCATCGAGGTAGAAGGTGTCCTGCATCTCTCGGGCAGGGTGGTCTTGGGGAATGAACAACGCATCCATGTTCCAACCTGCGGTTTGGACATAATCATCCACCAGTTCTGAGAAGCCCATCTCAAGAAAAACTGCCCGAATACGCTCGATCAGAGCCTGCATGGGATGGCTTCGTCCGGTCCTGGGCGTGGTGGCTTCAAGCGTGACGTCGAAGGCGCGGAACTCAGCGGTTTTCCATTCGTCACCCTGAAGCAACTCGGGCGTGATATCCGTGATAACGACCGATTCTGCGAGATGTTCAGGAGCAACTGCTTCACCTGCTTTGGTTAGCGACCATGTGCGGACAGTTCGGTCAACTTGCACGATCAGGTCCTTTCGCTGAGTGAAATGGTTCAACAAGGCTGGGTCGAGGTTGTCGGGAGGGGAGGGGAGTGAGGTGAGAAACTGGACCCGTGCCTCGACCGCCTGCGAAATCGATTCAGGTGAATCTGCTCGCAGCACGCCTCCATCCAAAGCCACACCCAATTGTTTGAGCAATCCAACGCCCGGACCCGCTTCGTGACGCTCGAAAGCCGACTGCAATCGCGCCATGGAAGGCGATTCTTCGCCTTGCATCCACGACCACAAGCGCTGTTCCAACAAGCCTTCGTCCAAAGCGCGCTGGCCTTGTTCACCTCGTCGGATTTCGCTGATGACCGTCTCGGTGACCGTCACCAAACCGTGATTTTGAAGACCGTGCCCAGCCCCAACGGCCACCGCTTGGTCCGTCCATTGGCATGCATCCAAGACCGCTTCAAGTGTCCAAGCGTCACCCAAGGAGGAGGTCTGCATGGCACGCAACATTCGCCGCTCGGGATTGAGCAACGTCGAGGCATCCATGGGCCCCCCACCCCATCCAGTGCTTTGAAATCACCGTCGTTGCACCGTGCTGAGGAGCCAATCATTCCTCTTCCCACAACAGTCGTTCGCATGCAGGGCATGTAAACGACGAAGGCTTCCGACCTTCATGACGATGGACATGGCCGCAGGGGCCGCACAGAACGGTGGCGGTCACGGGTTCATCGAGGGTCACATCAACGCGGAACATGAATCGGCCTGCATCCGGGAGGTATTCGCTGTCCGGCGCCCAGCCCGCAATGGCTTCCGGCGACATGCCTGTTTGACGACCAAGGGTCATCCCAACCAAGAAGAAGAGGATACCAAACATGCCCACGGTCAACGCCATGGGGGCCAATCCAGCCACACTCATCGACGCACCGAAGACAATGCAGACCAAGCCGGAGATGAGAAAATTTTCTCGGTTAAGACGGGTCATGCCACCACCTCGGCGGCGTGCGCCAAGGCTTCAGCCACGCGATGGACGTGCTCTCCAGGAATGGCGCACAGCCCAATTCGGACGCCGCCGTTGAGCGGCACCAGGTAGACGTGTCTGGAAGCACATGCTTCGGCAATTGCTTCGGGCTGGTCACACTCGTACCAAGCAAAAAATCCGTCGTGACTTGGATTGATGTTCACCCCAAGGGCCTCGCATGCTGCGACAAAGGTGTCACGGCGAGTGGTGAGAAGTTGGGCCAACCGGTCTCGTTCATCCGACCAACGTTGACCACCTTCGGGGGTGCTGTGGAGTTCGCTTAGCACATATTGAGCAATTCGGGGTGCTGCCGACCATGTTTGTCTTCCCGTGACCCCCATGACGTCCCGCAGCTTACTCACCGTTTCCAATTCAGGATGAATGTAGACCAGGGCTCCTGTGCGCAAACCGTACACGGTGTGGGATTTGGACATGGACAGTGCAAAACAAACGAGCAAATTTTCCGGCCATGGAAGGCCAAGTTCCATCGCCTCGAGAAGCGTTTCGGCCCAACCATGAGGGCTTTGGGCGTAAAGGTGGTACGCTGCATCGATCAAGAGAGTATGACCGACATGCTCGTGACGAGTTGCGCTCTCCATGAAGGCGTTGAGCAAGGCCATACGATCGGCGCCCGTCAAAGTGAGCCCCGTGGGATTGTGAGCAGGGTCGTTGATCCAGGTCATCACCGTTGATTGGGAGGCAGCCAAGTCCTCCAAGGCTTCTGTGAATCCATTCTCATCAAAGTACGTCAACCCGAGGCCGGGCACACTCGGCAACAGCGGGAACGTGGATTGGAGCAAGCCGCACCCGCGAAGAAAACCCCCATACGGGCCCCAGTGTCGATCCCTGAGCAGGACTCGGTCACCTCGCTCCGCAAAGTTGGCCGCCGCCAGAAACAACGCACCTGAACCACCCGGCGTAGCGGTAGCACCCACTTCAAGTCCGATGGCTTCAATCGCTTCACGGTGCTCACCCAAGGCCAAACTCACCGAAAGGTCGAGGTAGGACGGCAGGCCTTTGAGGGGAGCGTAAGCAGCGAATTCTTCAGCAGGTGCTACACGTAGAGCAGCATCCACCACCTGATTCACGGCCAATGCCCCATCGTCCTCAAGCAAGGCCCCCACCGTGCCGTTCACTGCATCGGCTCCAGCCGCTGCCGCTTGTTGATAGCGAGCGAGCCAAGAAAAAATGACGTCGCTACCTGACTTTTGGGAACCGTGGGACGCAAGAAATTGCATGGCTCCCTCAACGTCCATGGTTGGCCCAATCCCTTTCTCTTCTTTGCTTTGACCGTGGAGCATTCAAGGCGGGCTTCGCCGTTTCATTCATCAAGGAGAGGCAGCACCCGCCAACTGAAGCCAGTGTAGCACAGCCTGGTAGTGCGTCTGATTTGTAATCAGACGGCCGGGGGTTCGAATCCCTCCACTGGCTCCTCGTTTTTGAAAAACAGCGATTCATATACTCGTTTTGAGTATCCCATCCTCATGCCAGAATGCAACATCGATGCCCGAGGACAAGCCGCTCGCCTCGCAGGAGGATTGGCCTCGCTGGGAGCCGCCCTTGTGTTGGCGCTTCTGCTCATCACTCAAACCGTTTCCTTTTCCTTCGGATGGTACGCCGTTGCGGGTGCGGCACTCGGCGGGGCGTTTGCCATTTACGAGGCACGAGCAGGCTGGTGCGTCATCCGTGCCATGGGCTTCAAGACGCCGTTGTGACATCTCGTAGCACAACCGAACGCTCAAGAAGAGCGCACCGTTCGACACGAATGTGCCAGCCCAACGCATGGACGGTAAAGCCTGTGCAGCCACCGTTGAAGCAGACCTCCTCATTCGCATTCAACGCCTCGTGAACAACGGCATCCAACCTCACTTGGCTGTCATCATCGTCGGCGACGACCCAGCGTCCCATGTCTACGTCAATTCCAAAGTCAGCACCTGTGAACGGTTGGGTATTCGGTCCACTCACATCGCCCTGCCAGCGAGCACCACCGAACAGGAATTGCGAGAACACGTTCACCGCATGAACGAGCAAAGCGACCTTCATGGTATTTTGATTCAATCCCCGCTACCAAGCCACATGGACGAAGAGGCACTGACCGACCTCATCAACCCCGACAAAGATGTTGATGGTTTTCACCCGACCAATCTCGGACGGTTGGTCCAAGGACGGACCGATGGGATGCTACCCTGCACCCCCAGTGGCGTCATGCAATTGTTGGATTTGTCAGGCATTTCATTGGCTGGCAAGCGCGCCGTGGTGCTGGGTCGCTCGCGAATTGTGGGGATGCCCGCTGCTCTGTTGCTCGCCGCGAGGGGAGCGGACGCCACGGTCACCGTCGCTCACTCAAAAAGCGAGGACATTCAAGCGCTCTGTCAAGAAGCGGATATCATCATCGCAGCGGTTGGCCGTCCCGAGATGGTAAAAGCCAGTTGGGTGAAAACCGGCGCTGTTGTGGTTGACGTCGGCATCAACCGAGTTGAAGACGCAACACGGGAGCGCGGATGGCGACTTGCAGGGGATGTCGCCCCCGAGGTAGCGGACGTCGCAGGATGGATGTCGCCGGTTCCTGGAGGTGTTGGGCCCATGACGATTGCGATGTTGATGCACAACACCGTCGTCGCTGCAGAACGTCATCATTGACCGCAACGGGAACGAATAAAGTCAAGGAGAGCCACCTTGGACCGTGACCCACGACCCTCGCGCCCCCCGACTCGCTGCGACATCCATACTCGCTGCAGGGGCTCTCTTGGTGTTGACTGGCGTGAACATCTCAGCGAATGTAGTCGGACAGCCGGGTTTCTCGACCGAAGAGACAATCGCCCTTGCAGCAGCCGTCGTGTTCGTCTTGGTGGGGCGTTGGGCCAATGTGGAACGAGTCATTCCCGAATTGGGCGTTGCCAACGTCCCCATGTCGGAAGAGTTGGATGGATTCACCCGATTTTCAGTTTCCGAAACAGCGAGCCAAGGCGTGAATCCAACGACGGCCACCATCATTTCCAGCATTTTGGGTGAATCAGCTCACAGCGATCCCGAGCAAGTGACATCGGCCATCGACATGCTCTCATCGGGTGAATTTGGTCAACGGGTTAACTCAACCATGGCTGCCGTGGAATCCTACAACCACAACAATGCGAACACTCGGGAAAACCTTCCCGTCGATGATGAAACGGGACAAACGCTGGAACGCGTGTTGGTGAAGGCAGTCCCGCTCCCCGGCAGGGAAAACCAACCAACGGTCAATCCAGCAACCATACCCGGCCTGGAACCCAACCGTGTCTTTGTGACCTCAGGCCTTGCCAATGTGCCTCTCCCCGGCAAGGACGAGTCATCTGCGGCAACTCCGTCCTCCCCAGCATACATTGCGCCTGCGCTGGACCTCCCCGAACTCCCGGACCTCTCTGAGGTTGTCGCTGAACCGTTGACCGAATCAACCGCGCTCGGCCTACCCGAATTGCCACCCCTCGAGATGGAACCCTCAACACCCTCCACCGAGGAGGAGGCAGTCAGCGACGCCATGGATCAAGAATCTGAGGCGGGGACGACCACACCCCCGACCTTCCAACTCCCCGATTTGGACGACTTGTTTGACCAGTTCCCCGACCTGACCTCCTCGGAACCCACAGCAGGTTCAATCGAATCTGACACGGTTGGACCAGGACCTTCATCGCTTCATTTGCCTGAATTGCCCGACCTTGACGACCTGTTTTGACCGGGCAGGTTTCAAAGAGGTTGAGCGCCCAAGGTGGGGTATGTGGACGCAACGGTGGGACCTCCATTCCCACTCGACCCACAGTGACGGCCAACATGATGTAGCGACTGTGGCTGATTTGATGGCTCGCAACGGGGTCGAGACGTGGGCATTGACCGATCACGATACCGCCGCAGGCTGGGTAGAAGGTGCTACGCAAGCGGAGGCGAGAGGGTTGCATTTCCTTCCCGGGGTGGAGATCACCTGCGAACCGGTGCTTGCAGCCCAATCCGAGGAATTGACGCTTCGGGGTCAGGAACGCCCATCCACCTCGTGGCATCTTCTCGCCTATTTCCCAACACACGACCCTCGTACAATCGATGAGAACATGGCGGCATTCTTGGCTTGGCTTGGTCCGAAACAGAACGAAAGGGCACCGAGAATGGCACTGATGTGTGAACGCTTGACCGAATTGGGGATGCCGGTTGAACTCAACAGCGTTCTGGCGAGGGCCACTGGCTCGGTTGGCAGACCTCATTTAGCCGACGAAATGGTTCATCTCGGGTACGTGAAGGACCGCCAAGAAGCCTTTGAAACATGGATTGGTGATGGACTTCCTGCCTTTGTTTCCCACTCCAAGCCGACCATCGCTGAAGCAACCAACATGGTTCACAAAGCAGGTGGTATCGTTTCATTGGCTCATCCGCGATACTATGGTGTACCGACGTCCGAACTTATCCCAACCCTGTCCGCCCTCGGAGTGGATGCTGTTGAAGCCGTCCACCGCAGTCACGACCAAGCCTACCGCAACGAACTAATGGTGGCGGCCGAGGCATCCGGACTGCACACATCGGTCGGCTCTGATTTCCATGGGTTGGATGTACAACCCCGACCTGGCCACATGCCGGTCCCCATCGCCTCGTTGCACCCTGCGCTTACCGGTGCGTCACCCGGTGAAGGAGTAAGGCCAACTCGAACAGCGCGATGATGGGAAGTGCAACGAGGAACAAGGAAAGAGGGTCGGGCGGCGATAGCAAGGCTCCAACCACGAACGAGCCGAACCATATGGCCCGTCGAGAACGAGCCAACTGTTCGGTGGAGACCATACCTGAGCGCAGCATGATGGTGGTCACCAACGGGGCTTGGAAGCCCAACGCTGAAGCGGCCAACAGGTTGACGATGAAGCCAGCGTAATTGGACAGGCGCCATTCTGTGCTCAATCCGGCCTGCTGTGCATCGTTGGTCAAGTAGTCCAACAGCATCGGAATGAGGGCGTGCCATGCATACAACAAACCGATGACCATCAGAAGGAGGCTTGAACCGACGGCGAGAACCAAGGCGGGTCCGGGGCGTGGCAGACGGACATTCAATTCGTTCAATCGTGCTTGAACCGCTTCATGTCGGGCACCATGAAAGGCCAGTTGGGCGACGATGAGAACCGCCACCAACGCCAGACCAAATGAACTTGCAATTCTCAGTTGGAGCATGAGGTATTCGACTGGAGAAACCACGATGATGTCAACCCCGCTTGGCAACCGCTCATCGGCGATCAGCCACGTGATGACCGAGGCCGTGATAGGAAAGGCAGCGACGAAGCCGAGCGTGAACAAGAGGGTGTAGGGGACGAGTGATGCCCGCAACCGTTCGGCCACCGACACCAAGATTTGACCACCAGGCGTGCCGGTCAGCCTCTCCACGGTCGTCTGAAGTGAGTCGCTGGCCATGGCATCACGCCTCTTCGTGGGTGGGGCTAGCCGAGGCCCAAACATGGGAAGGCGTAGAATCAATCCACGAACGACCTTCTTTCTTCAGCCGGTACAGTCGATACACAACAAAACCCGTCATCCACAACGACGGTAGACTGAGCAAAACCGCCTGTCCCATCATGTCATCACCATAATCGTTGATGATGCGAACATCCATGATGCTCTCATCCCCGTCACCCACCTCGTAATGCATCACAAGGAAATGGTAAATCTTGGGCGAGGAGATGTTGAGGCTTAGCGTGGTTTGAGGAGCTACCGTGTGGTGTTCACCCAACTCCACCAAGTTATCCCAATCGATGCTTCCCTCCTCCATGGCCGATACGCTGGATTCAACCATGACGACCACCAGTTCGAGCATCCCCTCATCGTTGAGGTTGGTGATGTTGCTCTGCACGAACTCGCCAGGTTCAAATTTCTGGATGATTTCGAACGTGCTATCACCATCGCCCAAACGGAACGAAACGCGTTCGTTGATGGACTCCTGCTGAACGTTCACGGCCATCAGCATCGTGGTGAGCAACAGGAGCATCACGACGCCTTCAACGAAAAGGTGTCGACGAACCTTTTCACGGCTAATGCCCTTGAAAGCCGAACCGTAGTCGTTTCGAAGTCGAGGTTGCAAGTGGTGGATGAACAGTGCACCAATGCTCCCAACCAGCATGCCCAGAGGTATGTCAACGATCCAATGGATGCCCAAATAGAGAATCGTAAAGGTGAACAAAACAGTGTTGAGCAATACGAAGAGATGGTAGGGCCAATGCCGCCATTCGCGCAACGTTCCGCCCTGCTCGCGTACGTGGAGATAATTGAGCATCAGGATTCCGAAGGGGATAGCCACATGCAAACTGGGAACAGCGTTGTCCAACGGGTCGTGGAGGGCATAGAAGGTGGTGTACCACCCATCATGATACAGCAAGGCGTCCATCCCTGGAATCCACGAGGAAGTGACTTCAACGTTGAAGAACAGGTAGTAGGGAACGGCGACGGCGTAGATCAGGAGGTAGTTCAGCGTGACCTTATCGGTCATGTCTCGGTCGCCGGAGAATGCAAAATAGACGGTCGTGACATAGATGAGGAAGAGATAGACAAAGAGATAGTGAAAATTCAGAAATTCAGTCAGAAGGTCGTTGCGGAATGCGTTCTGAATCCATTGAGTCGCGTTGCCTTCGAGAGCGTACACCCATTCGGTCCAGTGACCGGTGCGCCCTTTCATGGGTTCGTTGAGTTTGTCCGTCAACGCTTTCCAGCGAATGATGACGATATACCCCATCGCGTGCAAATAGTATCGCTTGTTGTGGAACTCATCCGCCCATTGTCGCCAAGGGATGCGTTCGCTTGCTTGATGACGAGTAAAGAACCAACAAATGACCGGTGTGAGGACCAAAATCATCCCCATCATGATTTCATAGGGGTCCATGCTTTGGGGGTCGTGAAGATGGTTTTATGCCTTCGGCCACGCCATCGTGCGAGAAATGACATTCAAGACCTGTTTGCTGAGAGCAAAGGTTGAGGAGGGTGGGTCAAACACCCTCACCCATGGACGAAGGTGGGTGGCGTCCAGCCCCCGAAAACACCCTCGAGAGCCTGCGCCACGCCATTCAACTCTTTGATGGCGTAGAATTCGACCTTCGAATCACGGCCGACCGGCAACTCATCCTGCATCACGACCGAGATGTTTCCGTACCCGTCGACCGCCTTGAAGGCCAACCTCAGTGGGTTGAAGAATGGAATTTGGACGATTTGGTCAACCTCGGATTTTTGAGCTTCGAGCAATTCCTGAACGACTCAACGGTCCGTCATGCTTGGGCCGAACAGGGAAAGATGGGGTGCATCGAAATCAAGCGGCCGCATCCGCGGGCTGCGACGGGAGGAGGGTTTCTCGGTCGCAAGAACCACAACGAACATATCGCCGAGGCAATGATGTTGGCTGACGCTCTCCTCGACGAGCGAGGTATTCCCCTTGAGAACACCGTGTACTATGCATTCCACAAAGGCATGCCCGCCTCAGCACGACGCTCGGGCACCAAGCGGCCTTGGGCGGCGCTCATCCCTTACATTCCCCCCTTTGGGAACCGAAGTTATCAGCGGCTGCAAGCCTTCCCTCAATACCTGACCATGCCCTTTGCTCGCTTGGTCCGTCGCCACGGGCGACAAGGGTCGTCCATGCTGCCATGTGCCTCGGAGTATGTGGCGTCCGCTACCAAGCACCTTCCTCTTGGTCGCCATGTCGGCCTACAAGGAGGCGGGGCACGACGCTTGAGCAAGGTTCGTCAAGGCATGGCGACCTATGTCTGGCCCACTCGTCCCTCGTTTGAACACGACCTGTTACGAGCAGGACTGACCGGCCTGACCGACCATGCCGACCCGGCGTTGACTTGGCTGCCTTCCGGGCACGCACGTTGGGTCAACCCCGGAACGCAGCCTCTCGATGAGGAGCAGTGGCAGCGATTGATGGCCGCTGAAGAAAGCAACCATCTCGACGTCATCACCGAGTTGCGAAGCGAAGTGCCAACCTGGGAGGAGTGCGACGCCTCACGACGAAGAGATTTGGTCACGGCATGGGCCCGTCAATGGTCATGGAAACAAGACCCTGATACCGTGCTGATGTCTTCAAGCGGGGCCACGCCTCCGTGGTCAGCCCCTCGTTTGATCGGCCACCGAGGTTCGGGGAAAACATCGAGGCCGGTGTTGCCCGGTCACTCAAGATGACGAAGGTGCTGGTCCTCTGCGATGTACTTCGGACGGTAGATTGGCGTTCCTTTTCCGTCACGCATCACCGCACGTTCATCGACGATTTGAGCACCAATGCCGGCGACACGAGCCCACCCAAAGAAGGTGGTGTAGTAGGTGGGGTCTTTGAAACCAACATGGTGCAACAGAGCTCCACTTGCGATATCGACGTTGGCATTGGGGTTGGAAATCTTCTCGTTTTCTGCCAGCACACGGGGCGCCACCTCCCGGAGGGTCCGAATGATCTTGAAATTCTCATCGTCGGGGCAGAGTTGCTCACCCAGGGCAAATTGAACCGTGGCTCGGGGGTCTTCAGCACGAAGAACTGCGTGGCCAAACCCAAACACCGGGCGCTTGGCTTCGAGTTCACCTCGAACAAAAGCTTCGACTTCCGCCGGGTCGCTGGTGCCAATGCGCAAGACGAATTCCAAACACGATTGGTTGGCTCGACCGTGGAGTGGCCCCGAGAGAGCATTCATCGCTCCAGCCATGGAAGCGTAAACCGTAGCGTGACCTGAGGCGATGGCCTTACCGGTGAAGGTCGACAGGTTGCCTCCACCGTGGTCCATGTGAAGAACCAAGTAGACGGCGAGAATGGTCTCCATCAAGTCATGGTCAACACCCTCGATGTCCAAGGTTTGAACGAAGCGCCGAACCATGCTGGCCGACAAATCATCCTCGGGAATCTGTTCGTGACGACCTTCACGAATTCGGAACAGAAGACCCATGACCCGAGGCATACGGGCCACCAAATTGAGGGCATCCTCTTTCCAGTCGCCGGTGGTGTCCAACATCCCCAAGGTGTGGATACCCACGCTCAGCCAGTCCATGGGGTGGCCGTCTTTGGGTAGGGTGTGGAACACGGCGGCCACAGCGTCGGGAACATGGCCTCTTGCAGCCAAATCGGCACGGAAAGCCGCCGATTGTTCGGGTGTGGGAAGTTCCTTGTTGAAGAGCAAGTAAACGATGTCTTCGGGGGAATGGTGCGCCAATTCGGCAATGGGGTAACCGCAGTAATGGACGCCTTCGGTCGGCGTCACAAACGATGTGCGACAGGTGCCCACCGGTATGCCTCGCATGCCGGTGTTGAGGTGGGAGGTGTGAACGGTGAACAACGGCTCATCATCGCTCATTCCTGCTCCCCCCATTGACCCGACATCCATGCTTCGTATAAAGTCGGCTCATGCATCGTTCCGCTGTTATCGGCAGGTGTGAAAAGCAACACCGCCGCAGCCTATCGTTTCCAATGGTTGGGAGAGGGAGGCCAAGCATCGAAACTTTTGGTCGATGTTCGGTCCGCCATCACATGCAATCGGATGGTGTGACCGTCGATGACCAGCGCATTCTCTGCATCGATACCGGGACAGGCCTCGCGGGTGTCCTCCCACGAACGTGATGTGGCAAGATTTTCTCCCCACCACGGAAACGCAGCACATTGTTGAGGGCGGACGGTGTAAATATCACATTGGCGGCGTTCGTTGAAATGGATGCAGCGACCATCGCTTTTCCGACTGTTCAAGACGTACCGGCCGTCGGGCAATTGATGAGCGTCACGTTCCAGCCATTCCTCAACTGAACACCCAGCGTGCCTCGCCAATCGCTCAGCATCCTTTGGGGCCAAATACACGCGGCCGTTGGGTTCATCACAACACTGGCCACAATTCGGTTGGCATTGAAAGGCGACCCCTTTACGCCACCAGGCCCTCCTCACACTTCATCCTCCTTGCGAAGAACAACGGTGGGTTTCAGTCGGGCCAAGCGAACCCGTTGCGGGGCAACAGACTCATCCAACAACACGTCTTCAGCAACGATTCCTTCGCCATCAATGTTCCATTCACCTTCCGGCTCGTATTCATCAAGGGAACCGGTGGGGCTCGGTTCTCTGGCAGCGGGCTTCGGCCGTGCCGTGGCGCGACGGGGAGCACGACGTCTTCCGGGGCTCCGATTGGATGACGATGATGAATCAGACGCTTGTACATCCGCAAGCGAATCTTCGAAGGGAGGCAACGGTTCACGGTCAGGGTCGAGTTCGACCAGACGTTCCTCCACCTCGCGCAACTGATCGGCGATCTCGATCAGCGACTCAATGTCGGCATCGACTGCCAACTGCGCAAGTTCAACCATCCGCTCTTCGAGTTGATGCAGTTCCAACGCCACCTGTTGCGAGTTGGCCGTTGAACGCTCCATTCGTCGATCCATCGCTTCGTCGAGGTCAACGAGCACGTCAACGGCCCGATCGATGTCCTGATGGTTGAGCGGGCGCGGGGTCGCGAGGAGAAGTTCTTCACGTTCGTGCACGTCGAGGACCGATGGATGCGCAGGCTTGACCTGTTCAACTGTTCGAAGCCACTGGTCGGCGAGAACATTCCTGCTGTTGTCGTGAAGGGTCTCCTCGTCCCAATCAGGCGGTTGATAATCCTCCTCACCCAGGTCGGCGATGCCCGCATAGAGGTCGATGCCTCCCGTGTCCAATGAGGAATACACCGTGTCCAACGCGTCGGACACGAGTTGTGTTGCGAGGTCGTCCACTCGTTGCTGCTGGTGCTCGGAATTTGAGGCAGGGGCGGGGTTGAGAACCGTTTCAACGTGGTCATGGTCAAGCAGGACAGCGCCCTGCTCGAGGGCCAAAGCGACTTGACTGATGCGGTGTTCCATGGCCCGCCAATCGTGGGGTGGCGCCCGTGCCAATTGGGCGAGATGGACGTTCGACATCAAGATGTTTCGTTGGGCACACCGCCATTGCCCGTAGGCCAAGAGCGAATGGGGTGTTGGTGGCATCAGCGTGGCGAAGCAGCCTGTTCGGAGGACCTCCTTCAGACGAGACGGAGCATAGGTTTCGGGTGAACCACGCCCTCCGACGATGACCTGTACCCCCAAGTTGAGAGCCTGGTCAATTAACACACCTAACTGGTGCGACCACGTCGCATCGCTGGCATATTCATGCACGTCGTCGACAACCAAGGCGACGGCTCCCGTGAGCGAACCTTGCCACTGGACATCCAACCCGTCGTGGCCCAATCGGTCGGCCGCAGAGACGAAGAGAACGTGGCCCTCGGCTCGACGAAGAAGGGCTTGCCCTGTAGCGTGGAGGAGGTGTGAAACGCCTGTGGAAGCATCGCCAACGACCACCAGAGGATTGAACCGTTGGCCGGGATGGTCGATCAGGGTCTCGGCGTATTGCGTCGCCTCGAAGTTTTCTTCCGCCACAAACCACTGCTTGAAGGTCTGGTGCGACGCCATTCGCATGCGAGCCGGCCACGAAGACACGGGTTCGGCCATGGTGGCTGCGTGCATCCTGTCGCCCACTGGCGGCGGTGAAAGGTCGTTTGGGGTATGGCGAACAGCACGAGAACGCTGCTCGTCAAGGACTTGACTCCACACAGGTTGACCTTCAGCGGTGAGACCGACGTAGGTATGCCCATCGCCAGGCTCTTCGTCTTGAGGCGATGTATGTTCGAGCCGTTCACGAAGCGAACGCAAACGCTGAGCAACATGGTCGGCGTACGCCGAACCTTCGTCCAAGAAGGAGGACGCCGCCCCGACATCCGGGCCCAACACTCGGTGAGCGATGAGGTCGTAGGTCGGACGTTGCTCCACGCCAACGTTTTGGAACAAACCGAGGGTTCGACGCGGGACACTGGTCGTGCCCAACAACGTATTCAGTTTCGAACGAGCGGGTTCGTGCGATGGGGGCACGGCAGGTGATGCCGGTGCGGGTAAGCGTCGCTCGATGGCATCACCGAGTTGCTCTTTGGCCGCCTCCAGCCGTTCCCTCAATTTCGTTGACGAGGAGCTCAGGATGAACCCCCCTTGTATCGCTTCAGGGGTTCACCTCGCTCGTTGTAGAGCGCCGTTGAGTCAACGCCATCCCGTTCATCGGTGGCTGACCAATCGTTGTACAACGCCTCCATGTTCGGTGAGCGTTGTTCCTTGGTGGAACTCTCCCGTGAGGGTTGGTCCTTGGGCGGGGCAGGAGGGTGTCCACCCGCGAGCGGGGTTTGGGAGGACATGCTGGGCAAGGTCAGCTTGGAGTTGGCTTTTGGGGCGGGCAGGTTCGCTTCAGGATGTACCCTTGCCGAGGCGAGGACGATGTCGGGAAGACCTGGGTTTGGTGTGGTGGAGGGCGGGGCGGATTGACGTTGCAACGCCTCCGATTGCCGCTGTTCAAAGCGGTCCATGTTTTCCTTTCGAAACGAGTTGGCGGCGTTCACATGTTGGGGCCAATCCGGCAGGGTGCGGGGAAGCGTGGACACGGCCGATGAGCGATTGAATGCAGCGGACGGCTTGATGTCGGGTAGAGCCGGCGAGGGCTTGCGTCGGGGCAGTCGCTGTGGGGTTCGTAGAACGGGCGGACGACGTTCCTCAATCACCTTGGATGGCCGTCGTGGGCGGCGTTGTGAAGGAGTGATGATGTCGTCGACAGGGGCTTGGTATCGAGGCGATTCAGTGATGAACCGGCCCTGCTCAACGGGGGTCTCCATGGACGGTCGCCAAGCCGTATCACCGATGCGTGTCGAGGTGGTTTCAATCGACTCGGCCGGGGCGGATGGCGGCTCGTTGACCCAACCATCCACCACCTCATTGAGGGCTTGCGTGGCGCTGGCAAGGGTGTCGTCGTCCACGGTGATGCTACCCCCTTCAAGGTGCGATGGCGAGCCAACCGATGCAGCGGGGGTGACCAGCGAGGCTTGGTGACGAATTTGTGCCTCAAGCCACTGCTCTTCGTCTTCATCCGGTGCATGGAGCAAGGGGTGGTCCCACAACCCTTCGGGTTGGTCAACCCACGACTGCAACAACGAAGGGGAGAGTGGCTCACTTTCACGAAGGAGGGCTTGCCTCACCGGATGCTCAAAGGCTTCGAGGTCGGTCGTGCACACCATCACGTGATCGTTGAGGCGAACCGAATCGCACATGGCTCGGAAGGTATCGAGCATGCGGTGGTCCCCCCATGCATTGCCAAGTCGGTCCAAACCGTCGATGAGGACCACCGTACGGTCGTGACCGAACTGAAACGATTCGAGGGTGCCGGTCAAGGATTCTGGCTGCGTGAGCACCTCGTATCCGCCATGAGGCGAGAGAAGTGCGTAGCATGAGGGCGAAGGGAGGCGGGCAACGGCCTCGGTGGTCGCTTGAGGTAACCCAAACATCCCCAACAACGGCACACCTCGTTCAGCCAGTTCCACCCCCAATTGCAGCATGGGGTGCGGGTCAGGGGAATCGATGAGGTAGACGCCACCTGGCTGCAACCACCGTTGTTGAGCTGGCCATGATTTGCGACGTTGATACTCGGTATCAAGATCCATCGCTTCGATGTCTTCCAGCCTTGCTGCTCGACGCCAAGAGGTGGACGGGAGACGGACACTCGACCACCACGCACCCTCCGATTCACCGTGCGACTGATGTTCGAGGTGAAGGATACTGTCAGGGTGCTGCTCCATCATGGGCCGTAGCATGGCCACCGTGCACTCGTAAAGGCGGAGTTGATGGTCGACGCTCAAGGCGTCGTCTTCGATGGCCAACAAGGCCTCAAGGCCTTGCAGCGTCGTTTGACCGTCGTGAAACGCCATCACAGGATGGCCAAGGCGGAATAACAGCCAGCCTTCGGTTGAGGAAGCACTACCAGCGGGACGAATGTGAATGGCACCCGATTGTTCATGGCGAGCGAGATGACCCACCATGATGCGAAGAACATCAACGCCACCGCGTCGCTCTTCAATCAAATCGCCGTGCTCGATGAGGACCACCCTCGTTCACCTTCTGTGTGGTGTCCACGAACCCCCTCTTGAAGAGTGCGGCCTACGAGGGCGGGTGGCGAACTGTTTCAAGGCTCACCTCGTCGCACGGGCATGGCCCCCGACCTCCCCCTGCCATTGGGGGTTGAAGAGATAGAATTGCTCGAGGAGGGCCGTGTCTTGTTTGACAGCGCACGGTTTTGGCACGCCCATGAATCGTGGGAATCGCTGTGGAACAAACTGAAAGCGCGTCAAGCCGAACCGAGGGAAGTGTTGTTGGTCCAAGGTTTGATCCAAACTGCAGCGTTGCTCCTGCATCATCAGCGAAGAAACGCCATTGGCGTTGAAAAGCAGTGGGCGAAATTGCAACCAAAACTGGAGGGATGGGGGGTGGCCTGGGGCATTGATGTGGAGGCACACCTTCGTTCCGTTCAGGCCTACGCTGAGGACCGAGACACCTGGTCGTTGCGTGCCGAGGACCATCATCTGCCCCAAGCGTGAACTTCAAGACCGACGGGTCCAACCTCGTTTCATGGAGGAGGCGCACACCGATTTGCCTCCTGACATGATGCTGTTCATCGACACACCTGTCGCGCAACCCTTCGTTCAGGGGCGGAATACGGGGCTGGTCGTCACCGTTGTTCTCGCCATAGCGATGGGGGCGGTGCTGAGGTGGCTTCGTGTAGCATGGCTTGTTTCATCGGTGGTGGCGGTGGCTGTTCTGTTGCTGAACGCCACCGTCCTGTTGATGCGGTATGGCTCGCATGCAAGCACCCCGCTGGCCGTGAACATGAACCATCCCTTCGTGCTCGACGAAGCATTGGGGGACGCTCGCTTGTTGGTACGTTTGTCCGACGGACGTTGGGTCGACCCCGGACCCCACCCCGTGCGAACAACGGCTGACGAGTTGATTGGAGGTTCCAGCCTCCTGAGCGACACGGACACGTACCCGTTGATCGGGCATTTCACGACCAAAGACGAACGCGACCCTACCGTACTTCGACATATCGCCATCATCAACCAAGCCATCGCCTTGCGGGACGCTGTGAACGAGGTCCCTGACCCCATTGAAAACGCAAGGGAACGCGAATCAATGGAAACAGGATTGTTGGAACGTTCGTGGCTGGAAGACGAGCGGGAAGTTGAGGTAGAAAGTCCGTTGGTCTCGTTTTTCCGGGCAAAAGAATGAGTTTTTTGGCCCTTTTCGCACCCCTATCTTGAAAACCCTCACCGTGACCGAAGCATCATGCCAACCAATGAGACGTGGCTGTCCAAGGTTGAAGCCCTCGCAGTGGCGGACCAAGAGACGCTGCTTGGTACCTCGCTCTCACGACGGTTCTCCCGATTGCCGTTGTGGCTCAGTCATCCCGCCAACATCGGCGCGTTCTATGGCTTGCTGGTGGCGCTGGCCTTGCTGCTTCCCTACGCTTTTGGCGAAGAGGGCAACGATGTGTGGGGCGTTCAATGGGTCTACCACATGTCATTGCTGCTCGCAGCGTGCGCCTTATTGGGATTCTTTTCCCTGCTCTTCGTTATGTTCTCCAAGCGGCACCCAATGGCACCTCCCCGAGCTGTTCTTTACCCCATGCCCTTTGTCGGTCTCGCCCTCCTCACCATCGACCGAACGGGATTGCTCGGCATTCCAGCGGCGCTGGTTTGGGCGTTGTTGCTTCTTCCCGGCCCCGTTTACGTTCACCTTTCATGGGCACCTCGCTGGCGGTTGTTGTGCATGATCGAGGACGGCAATGACCCCTTCGCCGGTATGGAGACGAAGGAATTCATCGCACCGGAGGCCGATGACATGGTCGGTGAAGACACCGAGATGCTCGAAGTGGTTGACGCATTTGAGGCCGAATGACCTCAAATCACACCGACCTTCGGTCCGACTCGCTCGAAGCAAGCCAAGACCTCGTCCAAATCCTCTCGGCTTAAGCCGGCCGACATTTGTGTTCGAATTCGGGCCTTGTCCCGTGCGACCATCGGGAACACGATGGCCCCGGCCATCACGCCTTCCTGACCCAAGGCATCGGTCATGGCTTTGGCCGTGCTGGATTCTCCACACATCACGGGAATGATGGGTGTCACCGAATCACCGGTGTCAAAGCCCATTGATTGCAGTTCCTTTCGGAAGTAATTCGTGTTCTCCCACAAACGGGCATGGTGTTCAGGTTCGCTCATCAGCACCTCAATCGCTGCCTTTTGAGCGGCGGCTACACCTGGCGGTTGGGAGCCGGAAAGCAACCACGAACGAGAGTGATTGAGGGCATGCGTTCGGGTCATGGCTGTGCCGGCGAGGATACCGCCTTGAACGCCTAAGGCTTTGGAAAAAGAGCCCGTTTCAAAGTCCACCTTGCCTTGAAGTTTGAAGTGGTCCACGATACCTGCACCGCCGTCACCAAGAACACCCTCACCATGGCAGTCATCCACATACACCATGGCGCCGTATTCTTCTGCGAGGGCCGTCACCTCGTCCAATGGAGCGATGTCGCCGTCCATCGAAAAGACGCCGTCGGTGATGATGAGTTTGCGCTGCGCCGATTCGTGCGCCTTCAGCACCGCTTCGAGTTCCCCCATGTCGTTATGGGCGTACACGCCACGAGCCGCCTTCGTTAAGCGAACACCGTCGATGATGGACCCGTGATTCAGTTCATCGGAAATGATGACGTCGTTGGCGCCGGTGACCAAGGTGGGAATCAAGCCGACGTTGACGGTGTAACCTGCTGAATAAATCAGCGAGGCCTCCACGCCTTTGAACTCAGCCACTTTTTTTTCCGCCTCGAGATGAATGTCCATCGTACCAGCGATGGCGCGGACCGAACCGCTTCCAGCCCCATACTTCGCCGTTGCTTCTTGCATCGCAGCCACCACGCGTGGATGGGTGGTGAGGTTGAGGTAATTGTTGGCCGAGAGCATGATGGTTGGTCGTCCGTTCATCGTGCACCGGGGTTGATTGGGGCTCTCGAGCGTCGGTGGATTCCACAACAAGGACTGGCGCTCAAGTTCTTCGTAACGGGCGTTCATCCACGACATATCCCCGGGCATGCGGCATCTCCATCCCTCCCTGATGCGCGCCCTTCAAGGTCTTTTGTCAGGGACAGTTTGCAAGCCGTGTGTCAGTAATTCGTCCACATTCAACGCCACCCATTCACCTTCCTGAAGGCCATAATCGGTCAGATTGAGGTTGGCCATTGCTTCGCGATGCAAGTGCAACACCGTAGCGCCCACCGCTGAGAACATCCGCCGAACCTGCCGCTTCTTGCCTTCGGAGATCACGATACGAACGGAGGCGTCCCCAAGGATGCTCACCACAGCCGGTTGCGTCCGGTAGGTGGTCACCGTGCCGTCCACCTCCAATTCAATGTCGAGGCCCGCTTGAAGTCGCTCAACCGCAGAACGGTCCAATGGCGCATCTGTCACCACCCGGTAGGTTTTGCTGACGTGATGCGCGGGGTTGGCCAACCGATGAACAAGAAGGCCGTCGGTGGTCAAGAGCAACAAACCGGTGGTCGCCTCGTCAAGACGCCCCACACACACCATCCGGTCGTAATCGACCTCAGAAAGGTCCTCCTTCACCAAGTCAAAGACGGAGGATTTGCCCAAGGCGATCTCTTGTGGGCTCAGTCGCGCACACACGAAGCCCACCGGCTTGTTGAGCAGGAGGGTCAGGTGCTCATCAGGAATCACCAGGCGTTCTCCATCCAGACACACCGCTTTGGTAGCCGGGTTAAACTGGAAGGCAATGTCCTTGGCCACACGCCCCCCAACGGTGATTCGCCCCGCCCAGACCGCGTCTTTCGCTTCCTGCTTAGAGGCAAAACGCCCCGTTTTGGAAAGGAACTGGTGCAGGCGTAACTTCACGCGACTCAACCTTTCCACGGCAAGAACGACCTAAGCCTTTGGCCCGCACAGGGCAACCTAAACGAATCAGGCTTCGTCGTCATCGTCTCGCTTGAGCAAGCCAGCGAGGAACAGCAAGGCCAACAGGGTGGACATGTACTGGGGGAAGCTCAGGTTGAACCCTGGCTCTTCCCACACATCGGGGTTGAGGGCTTCGAAGTCTTCGGCATCAAGCACGCCATCACCGTCGTCATCGGTATCGGCCTCGTTGCCGATGCCGTCACCGTCGGTGTCGACGGATTCGTTGGCGTCGTACGGGAAGGCGTCAACGGTGTCTCGAACGCCGTCGTTGTCGTCGTCGTCATCGGCGTTGTCGCCCACACCGTCGCCGTCGGCGTCAACGCAATCAAAGGCGTTGTTGGGGAACAAATCTCCGTTCGTGCCCTCAGCGTTATCGCCGCAACCGTCGCCATCGCTGTCCAGCCATTGAGAGGCATCGTTGGGCAAGAAGTCGCCGTTGTCGCCGTAACCATCGCCGTCAGTGTCCACGGATTCATCAGCGTCGTTGGGGAACAGGTCCGTATTGTCTCCCACACCGTCGCCGTCAGCATCGCCGCATTCGCTTGCATCGCTGGGGAAACGGTCGCCGTTGGTGCCCTCGGGGTTATCACCGCAGCCATCGCCGTCGGCGTCAACGGTCTGCGTGGCATCGTTGGGCAGGAAGTCGGAGTTGTCGCCAACCCCATCGCCGTCTGCATCGTCCGATTCAGACGCATCGTTGGGGAACGCG
This sequence comes from Candidatus Poseidonia sp., assembly GCA_038148515.1. Taxonomy (GTDB): domain Archaea; phylum Thermoplasmatota; class Poseidoniia; order Poseidoniales; family Poseidoniaceae; genus Poseidonia. Next base: position 47,271 of record JAYQVP010000012.1, read on the forward strand.
TCGGCGTTGTCGCCAACCCCGTCACCGTCGCTGTCTGCTGATTCGTTGGCATCGTTCGGATAGAGGTCCCCGTTGTCGCCAACGCCGTCACCGTCGCTGTCAGAGCACTCCGTGGAATCGTTGGGGAATTGGTCACCGTTGGTACCCGTAGCGTTGTCACCGCAACCGTCGCCATCGCTATCAGCGGATTGCGAGGGGTCGAAGGGCAGGAAGTCACCGTTGTCGCCAACGCCGTCACCGTCCGTATCGATGGTCTCGTTCATGTCGTTGGGGAACGCATCGGCGTTGTCGCCCAAACCATCGCCGTCGGAGTCAGCGGATTCGTTCGCATCCGACGGGAAGGCATCGCCGTTATCGCCAACGCCGTCACCGTCCGTATCGACGGTCTCGTTCGCATCGTCGGGGAAGGCATCGCCGTTGTCACCCACACCGTCGCCGTCCCGATCCCCGGATTCATTGGGGTCGTTGGGGAAGCGGTCAGCGTTGTCACCAACACCGTCGCCGTCAGAGTCGTCCGATTCGGTGGGGTCGTAGGGGAAATCATCGTCCACGTCGTCCACACCGTCGTTGTCATCGTCGTCGTCCATGATGTCGCAAACGTTGTCGCCGTCGAAGTCAACGGGCACGGAAGCGTTCCACAAGGGATTGGTGCCACAGGTTGATTCGTCAGCGTCCGACCATCCATCGTCGTCGTCGTCTGTATCAACAGCGTCGCAGTCGCCGTCGCCGTCGGTGTCGAAGTCCGTCGGAATGGACGTGTTGTCGGTTGAACTGGACCCGCAGGTTTCCTCCAACGTATCGAGGTAGCCGTCGTTGTCGTCGTCGGTGTCGGCGTTATCACCGGTTCCATCGCCGTCGTTGTCCGACCATTCCGTACCGTCATAGGGCCAAAGGTCGTTGCTGTCGTCAACGCCGTCGTTGTCGTCGTCGGTATCGGCGTTGTCGCCCGTACCGTCAGCATCCGTGTCTTCCCATTCGTTCGGGTCAAGCGGGAACGGGTCCAACGTGTCGTTGTACCCGTCGTTGTCGTCGTCAGGGTCCCGGTCGTCGGGCAATCCGTCGTTGTCCGAATCGATGGGCGTGAAGGTCGACATCACTTGCATCGAGAACGACATAGTCGACGTCATGCCGGCCGCCGTCGTGGCGGTCACGGTGTAGTTCCTCGGGAAGAATTCAACGAACGCTGGGGTGCCCCACATGGTGCCGTTCAGCGTCTCAAAGTAGACGCCCGTGGGCGGACTGGGAGAGATGGACCACGAGGAGGTCTTGCCCGTGGTGTCGTTGAAATCAATTTCCGTCATGCTTTGGTTCACCAGAATCTCGATGTGCGAATACGGGTTGGACTTCACGATGATCGGGACGGTGAGGTCCTTGACCACGGCAATCTCGATTTGAACTTCGTCCGAACCGTTGGCTGCCGAGGCGTTCAGCGTGTAGGTCGTTGCAGCGAACTCCTGACTGGCATAGCCCGTGATGTCGCCCGTAACGGAATTGAACTGCCAGTTTTGGGGCAGCGGTGGTGTGAACGTGAAGTTCGTACACCACGTGCAGTACGTCGTTCCGGGGATGGTGAAGGAGGTCGTGTTTACGATTTCAACCGTTGACGATTCAAACTCAACCGCATGAACGTAATCCAACTTGAACGGATAATTCACCGAGTAGTCGCCGTCCCAGCTGATGGGCGGTGAGTCGGAGATGTCCTTTTGCCCGTATGTGGTGTTCACGTAGAGATCGAGCGTTTGGCTCATGCCGTAATTTGCAGGTGTGGCCGGCGTGTACACCATCAAGCCCACGGGCGTGTCCAAGATTTTGGTGAAGTTCACAAAGTCGGCGGTCCATCCTTGGTTCACGCCAAAGTAGATTTCCTTCTCACCGATGCCCATGATGGTCTTGTCCGTTCCAGCACACGAAACGGTCCCGTTGGCGTACAGCACACAGACGGTGCGCTCGGTAATTTCAACGTCCACCACCGGGCCACCGGTGTCGATTTTCTGGTACGTGGTCGCAGAAGAATCCATCCGTTGTGTCCTGTCCACCATGTGATACACGGGGTAGCCGTTGTACCAGGTGACTCCAGAGCACCAGAGACTTTGGTTGTCGTCAACCAAACAGGTCTGCTCCGAACTGTAGGTAGTTGTGTTCATGGCGGCCCCCATGACGCCGAAGGTTCGGTGGGCAGGGTAGTAGGGGTTTTGGTCATCCAAGTCCCCGAACGATCGTCCGATACAATACACGGAATCGTCGTCAAGTTGGACACAACCGGTGCGGCCCGCCATTCCCAGGAAGGTTACGGCCGTCCGACCCGCTGGCATCTCCAGGAGTTCAACATCGCCGTTTTGGAGGATGCGACTGCCGTTATCGAACTTGGAAAGGAGGACGTGATCGTAACCGGTTTGACCGGGACCGGGCACCCAGACCGTACACGCAAGGCTTCCGTTTGAAAGAATGGCGCAAAGGTTCCGGTAGGCCACGGCTTCGACTTCCACGGCCGAGGCACCGCTCGGGAGTGGCATCCAGGAAATGCCGTTGATGGAGGGTGGCAAACCCCAGTCGGTATTCACTGAACGGCAGGCCACCGATCCGTTGCTGAGCACAGCACATTGACCGAAATCGGATTTGTCAACGGCCGTGGCCCCGTTGTACGGGTCCTGCCACGTGATGGTGTAAGGACTGTTCCACTGAACCGAGGTTGGGCAGTGGACCACGGAAGTGGCGTTGAACA
>JAYQVP010000013.1:0-47691 GCA_038148515.1 Candidatus Poseidonia sp.
TACGAGAGTCCACGGGAAAGGAAGTCACTGTGCCCCTCTCTTTTCACCTCGGGTTCCTCGACCCCGAAAGGGCGCTTAAGGCCGGACCTCCTCTCTGGAGGCCGGCCTTTTTTGCGTTCTATCTGCACGACAACACCAACACAGACACCAACACTTTGGACTCGCACCGCTGGAGGAGAATTCATGCCAATCGATACTGTCGATATTTTTGGAAGCGATCAGGTTGGTATCCACCTCGCTTCGGTCGGCAACGTTCTCTTCCACCCTCCCGAACTGCCCATTCCAACCGTAGAAATGTTGGAGTCATCGCTTGGACTTGAACTTCAACCCACGCTGGTTGGGGGTTCGACGCTTGTCGGCGCCCTGATTGCCGGAAACACGCGAGGACTTGCTGTTGCAGATATTGCAACTGAATCGGATATTGACCGTTTGACCTCCTTCGGTGATGTTGTCGTGATGGAAGGCGGCGTCAACACAGCAGGGAATTTGTTGGTCGTCAATGAACGTGGTGCCCTTGCCTCGCCTAGCATTCCACAAGAGGGCTTGGAGATTCTCGCCGATGTGCTTGGTGTTGACGTAGCGTCCACCACCGTTGCTGGCCAGGATGTTGTGGGTAGTCTAGCGGTTGCAAACGACAACGGCGTTCTTCTTCACCCCGACGTGACACCGGACGAAGCTATGCTGATCGAGGACATTCTTCAAGTCAAACCCATGGTCGGTACGGTGTCCTTTGGCTCTCCGTATGTTGGTGCGGGCGTGTGTGCTTCGAACCATGGAGCTATCAGCGGGTCCCAAACGACTGGGCCTGAATTGAACCGTATTGAAGACGCTCTAGGGCTCTTGTGAATCCAATTCTCCTCTGCTGAAAGTTCAAATGCCTTTTTCATTGACCATGAACTATGAGCGAAATGCTGTATCAAGGCAAGGTGAAGCAAGTTTGGTCCACCAGTGACCCGGAAATCCTCGAATTCCGATTCACCAACCAAATCTCAGTCTTCGACCAAATTATCCCCTCGCTGATTCCTCGCAAGGGTGAATCCCTCAACCGAACAACCGCTCACTGGTTTAAATTGGTCGAGGAGGCAGGCATCTGCAAAACTCATCTGGTTGAGGTCAACGCAGCCGATCGATGTCTGGTCCGGAAGGTCAAGGTCATCAAAGAACCCGGTGCGATTCCTCGGGACATGGAATGGGTATTCGTCCCTCTTGAAGTGATTGTTCGACACTATCTCTCAGGCTCTGCGTGGCGTCGGTTTCAACGTGGCGAGTTGTCGGCTGAAGCGCTCGGGGTTTCACCGGATTGTGAATACGGTGTGAAATTAGAGAAACCCTTTGTTGAAGTTACGACGAAATTCGAAGCCTTTGACCGAAACATTGGCCGTGAAGAAGCCCTTCAGATTTCCAACATCACGGAAGAGGAATACGAGGCCATCGTATCAGCAGCGCTTGCAGTGGATGAGATCATTGAACGCGAGGCGGGAAAGAATGGCTTGATTCACGTTGACGGTAAGAAAGAATTCGCTTTGGGGACCAACCGCGAGGTGGTCCTTGTCGACACCTTCGGCACCCTCGATGAGGACCGATGGTGGGATGCTGCGGCCTATGCAAACGGTGAATGCATTGAGTTGTCGAAGGAATTTGTCCGTTCACACTACATTGAAACTGGTCATCAAGCCGCTCTACAAGCTGCGCGGGACGCCGACGCAGAAGATCCTCCAATTCCCGCTCTCCCTGAGTCGGTGATCGAGGAAACTGCTGCACTGTATGCTTCCATGTACGAGCGGTTGACGTCACAAAGCTTCTGACCCGCGGACCATTTAGCCATGGGATCTGTAAACAATGCCTACGCGTCGTCGCTCGGCTGCCTTCAGGAGTGAGGTGAGATGCTTGGCAACATCAGCCAGCCCACCGTCAATGGGTTCATCCTGCGACACGGTATACGCTCGGCTTGCCAAATTCCTCCTCAATTCTTGCACCTGATCAAAGGAGAGGTATCCATGTATTCGCATCCCGCCAAATCCATTCACGTATCGGTCGTGACCTCGGTATGCCTCAGTGCATCCAAGCGTGAGTTGACGAATTGATGCTATGATGGTGTCGTAGATGCTTTGGCCGTCGTTTTCCGTGACGCTCAAGTTGGGACGTATGAACTCGAGGAAATAATTCAGCGGAGAACCATCTTGAGATGGAAATCGACCGAATCGCTCCCTCGTCAACGCGTCGCCAAGCGGGAGAGGGCGTCCGTCGCTGGTCACTTCAACGCAAGAGGTGAACAGCACCATGGCATCATCCCACGCGATGGTCGAGTACTCCTCGGGGGTTGTCAATCCCTGCTCTTGCAGGCGTTTGACGAGAGTGGGTTGCTGATGCAAATAAGCCGACCACGCCTCGACGTTTCCTGCAGCAATCTCATCCATCACATCCATCATGGTTGCCAGCCGAGTCCCATCAAAGGCGTCGAGGGTATGAAACGGCGAGGTGGAATGAGCAACACCGCTGTCCATGCGCCGCTCAAGCGATGACACGCTAAAGACCTTGTATGCCAATCATCCTCAGAATTTTCCAAAGAAGTTTTTCATTCGGTCCTCGATGTTGCCATCTGGCTTTGCACCGTCGCCCTCACCAATCTCCTCTCGGAGGGATGCGAGGCGGCCGCTGGCGGAGCGAGTGTCATCGCTCGCAACCTCCTCTTGACTGACTTCGATGACCTCCACGAGGTCCAACGTGTTGTCCTCCTTCTGATGTTCATCTTCAGCCTCTTCCATCTCCGCTCTCTCCTCGTTCACCTCGTCAATCGGATCGACAACGACGTGAAGGTCGTCCTCCTCGTTGACAGTTGGAACGGAGGTTGGTCCCTCTGGCGTGTTGGATGGACGTTCTTGAACGGGTTTCTCTTCCTTTGAAGTAGTCCTGTTACGTTGGGTTGTTTGTTTGGGCCGAATCGCACCGGCGAACCACGCGATGGTCACGATAGCGAGAGAAATGCCAATGATGAGGCCCACATCGCTGGAAGTAACCGTGAGGAGGCTCTCCGCCTCGTAATAGGCACGCTTTGTATCATCTTCTGGATTGTCATCCACATCGAATGGAACGGTGCAACTCACCGTGGCTGTAATTTCCTCGTCGTTCTTGATTGTACCCGGGTTCGCAACTGAAACGACCGGAGCGAAATCGGCACCTGCGATGTCCACAATCGAACGAGAGGACCAGCCCCCGTCTGCTTCAATGAGCAACTCACAGACTGCATGCTCCAAAACGCTGTACCCCGTTCGTTGAATTCCAACGGTAATGATTCCGTCGGTTGAAAGCGTGTTAACGCCAATGTTCCAGCCTTGTTCTCGAGCCACTACGCTATCTTTGAGCTGTTCCAATTCCCGTCCAAATTGGTCATGGAAGGTGATTTCAATCAAGAAAACACCCGGAGCAGGGTCCCAATCTACCACGGAGAGATTGAAGGACACCTCCGTTCCAGCGGGAACTTGCCAAAGTTCTTCATCGAGGTTGACACGTTCTCCACGGTTCGTGACCATCGTAGCAATCGCTCTCAAGTCTTCATCTCCACCGGCGACGAGGGTGCATGTTGCGATGTCGCCGGATGTGGTTTCCCGACCAAGATTGGACCAGACATCATCGAACCATTGGCATTGTGCGGATGCATCAGGGTACGATCTCGAAAACACATAGGCCGTGAGTGTTCCATTAATGGCGTCTTGCTCAAATGCAATGTTCACACTTCCAGTGTTGGTGGGTTGCAAGAATGCAAGGACCCCATCCGATGATGATACAGATGTTCCTTCCCAGGCGAATGCTTCGGACTGCAGAACAATAGAACCTGTTCCACTCGAGTGCAATCGGACGGATTGCTGTGAGCCCGCAAAATCATCGTACACGGGAGAGGTGGCAAAGGAAATTTGGCTGTACGCCACCTCAATGTCATGGGACACGGTATTGAGCAACGGATGGTGAACATTGATGGTGACCAAAAAGCGCTGTTGATTCCAATCGCTTGCAGGATGGAGTTCAATGGGCAAGCCACTGATTTCTCCGGGGGCCAGAACCATGCTCACGCCTTGTTGGGTGGTCCAGCCTTCGGGTAGGCCATCGATGTCAATCGAAAGGAGAGCGATGTCATTTCCTGAGTTTTCTATCCAGGCTGCTGGGAATCCCCCTTTTTCGTTGACCGCCCACTGGCCTCGATGGTCCACACTCATGTTTGGTTCAGCACCCACGCGAACGGGAATTTCCTCAATCACCAATCCGCTGGTGTCGTTTCCTGTGATTCTGATTCGCAGCACACCGACCTCCCCCGCAAGGGCGTCGCTCGGCGGTTGAACGAAGACCTCCAGAATGCCAGTGCCGTACGGCTCTACTTCTTCTCCAAAATCTGGTAACGTGATGTTCCATCCCGCATCAGCCTTGGCGAAATAGGGTGTTTCATGGGCATTGCCGGTGTGCACCAGTTCAAAGACCAAGAGTTCCCCCGAAGGGTCCACTTCCAAATCCGCTCCGGTGAGGTTGAGCCGCCAACCGGATACGGGCAGGACTTCGACGGTCAACTCGGATTCGCCCAAGACATAGCCGTTGGTGACATGAGCCAGTTTCAATGTGAGAAGGGCACCAGCCCATGCGTCGTTCGGAACCATGATGCTCACGTTGACCGTGGTTGATGCATTGATGTCAAGCATCGGTGATTGGACGGCGCTGATGGACCAAAGGGACAAATCGCCATCATCGGTTTGAACAAGCCACGATGGGTCCAATAACAGTGAATCCTGGGCATTTCCGAGGTTGGTGAGGTTCAATATCGCTTCAATATGGTCACCTGGTGCACCGTAGAGAGCAGAGCCGTTCGCCGGCGATACGGACCATTCGTGGCTTGGGGCGGCTTGGACCATGATGTTGACTTGGCTCAAGACTGACGTGTTTCCTGCAGAACGCCAAGTAAAGGTGATCTCGAAGGGGGATTGTGCAGGCATGTCCTCTGAGAGGACGACATCAACCGTTCCGATTCCGGTTGACAATGCTCCCATCGTCTTCACAGGGTCGTAAAACGTGAAGTCCACGAGAGGAGGGTTCTCCGATCCCGTTGAGGACGCTGTGGCGGACAACGTGAATGTGTCTTGTCCGTTACCAGGATTGCTAACAAACAACAAGAAACTGTGCTGTTCGGTAACATTGAGCGAAAGGGGTTGCCCGACTTCAAGAGGTTGGGGTTCAATCAACTCCAAGTGAGCACGGTATATTTGGAGGACATGGAGACTGAAATTCAAGACAGCATCGTCTTCGCTCACGTCAACACCCGTGAATGTGTGACGGTTTGGTACTGCGTTGGGGGGCAATTCGAGCACCATCTCTCCTGAAACAAGAGAACCAGGTACGCCTTGGTGTTCAATATAGGACCCGTTCATGCTCCAGTCGCCTGTGGTTGACCATTGCCATGTGGACAGTGCCATGCCCATCTCGACGGTGTTCCATTGAACCATGCCAGTTGAGGGGAGAGTGCCCTCCAGCGTCCATGTTAGCGTGGCGTTCGGAAGCGAGCGACGATGAGCCGGTAATACCACGAAGGCCTGAGCTGTAAAGGTGAACGGCATGCTTTCACACAACGCGTCCTCCCCGCTACCCATGCACATGGTCAACGTTGTTTGTGTTGTTGAACCGTATGATGCGCTGCTCGGCGTGGGCAAATGGGCTTCCAACTCCATTCGTTGACCCGGCTGGAGGGTGAGGCTGAACAATTGGGTGCCGTCTAAGTCATGAATGGACGGTGACCCACCCCAGGAAGGAGCCGACCATGTGATGGAGGTGGTCGTTTCTGCTGCGTTGCCCAAATTCTCCACCATGAACCATGAACGCGCGGTGAGTCCCGGCCGTCCCTGTCCGTTGGATTGGTTAAGGCCTGATGAGCCACTCAAATCCAGCCCGCGCGTTCTAAATACCTCCACGGGGACTTCCAATGTCACATTCACCGATGGGTCTTGATCGAGGGACAGCACGAACTCGATGACGCCGGATTCATCTCCCAGCGCACTGGAGGGTGCAGAGATATCAAAACTCAGAATTTGAGGGGTGTTTGGTACAAGTTCGACCGTACTGCTCTGGCCGGAGGAAGGAGAAAAACTCCATCCTGCTGGCAGAGCACTCGTATCATGAACCAACGTCCAATCTCCAGTTCTCGAACCAACCGATGTCACGACGATATCCAATGCCTGAGATGTGCCTGGCACGATTCGGGGCGTTTCGAGCGGTCCGCTGATTTGAGCGAGGTAAGGTTCGACCACCTCGTATGTGGTGGTAGCATGGTTGTTGTCTTCTCGCTGTTCTGTGATGTTATCGTTAATGTCAAGCCGTAGTTCAAAGGTATGCATCCCAAGTTGTGCAACAAATTCGGCGGTGAACGTTTGTGGCCCACCTTCTCCTGACGGTGATACCGGGTCAAGGTTGGTGAACCGTTCTCGCTTCAACTCCACCCCGTTCATGAGAATCACTGCATCGAGGTCGTCGTCGGGCGATGCTGTGCCGATGTTGGAAAATTGACCTGTTACCGTGACGGTGTCACCCGGGTCTGCCGATGCTGGGTTGAAAGAAAGTCCACGATTGTCATAGGACGGTGCAAAGTCTGCTCCTTGATTGGAGACAAGTGTGTCCCCGATGAGCACGTCAAGGTGTCCATCTCCATCGACATCCGCAGCGGCTCCGGCCGCCCAGACTCGGTGAGGCATGTTGAGGGGTGAAGACCAAGCGGTGTTGATGTCGGCTGAGGCTCCTGTGTCGCCGTCGAAAGCCCACAGTCGACGTCCAAATCCGATAACCACTTCGTCGGTACCCTCGCCATCAATGTCCATCAGCATCGGTGGTGAAACAGCGATTTCATCGTTGTCGTTTCCGCTTCCACGCTGCAAGTTTCGAGTCCACTCGTTGACGGGATTCTCGTCGCTAATGTCCGTGCACCCCACCAAGCCCATCCGATTGAAATTGATGCTGCTCTCGCTGTACCATGTTGCCCAACACAGGCGGTCGTGAACGCCGTCGTCGTCGGTGTCGGCAGCGATTGGTTGGGTGTCAGCATATCCGTTCGGGGCTCGGAAATTGAAGATCTCGTTGGTGGAGGTGATTTCCATGCCGATGTACCTTGCTCCCGTTCCAGAAGTTCGCCCGTTTGGGTCAGTAGGCACGGTGAGAATCATCTCGGGCGCAGCATCCGCATCCAGTTGAACAACGATTGGCCCCGGCAAACGCAGCCTTGGTGCGTCGGAATCGGAGTCCGTACCTGGAACGGCCACGCGTTCCCAATCGATGGAACCCGTGCCGCCATCAATTTTCCAAATCCACATGTTTCCGGTGTTTGCATCAATCGTGGTGAGAAGGAGGGCACCGGTCGAGTCGTCCAATTGGGCCCAAACTGGATCAGAAGGATGGGTTCCTCGATCCAGGGTCACGCTCCAGTCGGCCTCGGATGGCTGCGCATTGGTGAGGGTGAAGGATTGGAGCGTCACCGAGGGGTTGTCCTCCGGGTCGTCAACAAGGGCGAGCACCAACTCGGGTGTTCCATCCAACTCTAAATCCGCAAGGAGCGGCTGGGTGACGGCCTTGTGGTCCGAGTTGGCGGTAGGCCAGTGTGGAGACGGCGAACCGATTCGAACATCTGCATCACTGTACGACCAAAGCAATTCGTTGGCGTGGCCCGATGTTTGCCAGTTTGATTCCGTGCATGTCAAGCGTGGGGACCAAACATCAATGTTCAAGGCTCCTTGCGTGTCATAGACCACAATAATTTCGGGGAAGCCATCCTGATTGATGTCGTGGATGATCGGTGTTGCCCGGATGGATTCCGTGATGCCAAGACTGACTCGCCACGCCACTTTCGCATCGTTGCCGGAAATGATATTCAGGTAACTTTCTCGGTTGCCATCGGTGATTTCGCTGTTGATCATCACCGGGAAAAGTGTGCCTTGGCCGCACCGCTCAACCGCGGCTTCAACGGCATCGATGCTTGATGAGAAATCGCCAATGACGCTTCCATAGCCGTCTGCACCTTCGCCTGAATCGAATGCCTGCCAATTAATGACGGGTGAATCAAGCGTGGCCAAAACAGTCACGTCACTCACATTTCCAGCCCCAGGTCCACCGTCAGGCCCATGCTGTGGCAAGGTCTGGTTGTGTGTTGGAAATTTAGCAAACTGAGGCCATGGTTGCTCCGTGCCAAACCAGACGGATTGGTCGGACGTGGTGGCAACAAACTGATGTTCACCCAAGGGTGCTGGGGCGATGAGCGGTCCAAGCGACATGAACAGAAGCGACACCAACAAAGCCACCGCTTTCAGGCGGCGGTGGGTTGGCTGCGGAGTGCTCCCCCTCATCATGGCTCACCGTCTTCGGGGGGTTGTTATGGGTTATGGCGCACTCAAGGGATTAAACCCCTTTTATTGAATGCATCACCGCTCGCCACTTTCATCCTCGCCAGCAACGCTTAGGATGGGTTCCGCCGCTTGAATTAAATAGAGGTCGTCGGTGGCAAACATGACTTCGGTCGCTTTCTCTCCTGAGGGCATCCCGGTGATGGACGGAATTGTCACGTGACATCCGTTCTCCCCGCACCCTTTTGAGAGGTTGATGAGGTGGAGACATGTACAAAGTAGTAACCAAGGAAGATACCATCCGCATTCCAGCGGAATACATGCGCAAAGGCCAATCCTTGGACCAGCACATTGACCGTCTTTCCATGGACGCTTTCGAAGGAAAATTCGATGCGGAAAACCGGTTTGTTCTCGTGACCAACAATCACAAAACCATCGGCCGTGGCCGAATTATCCACGGCGACGGCGCCATTTATCAGCGCGTCCAATTTGATGCAGTCCTGTTTTGTATGGACGATCAAGAAGTGGTTGAGGGAGCCGTCTCCGAAGTCAACGAGTTTGGGGCCTTCGTTCGTATTGGCCCCATGGAGGCTCTGCTTCACAAGTCCCAAATCATGGACGAACCCGTCGACATCAACATCGGTGCGAACAAGATCATCGGCAGCCGATCCGGACGTGAGTTGGGCATCGGTTCTTTCGTACGAGCCCGCATCGTTTCACTTTCCCCCGACACGTCTGACCCACGTCGTTCAAAGATTGGTCTGACGAGCAAGCAAGAAGGACTCGGCTCGCCCCAATGGGTCGATGACAAAAAGGCGGAGTGAGAACGATGGTCAAGATTCCTTTTGCTTGCGGCGAATGCCACCTCGTTCTTGCTGACGGTGTGGACCAATGTCCCCGTCATCCCTCCGCACAAGTTTCTTCCGATTGGACGGGTTACGTGATCATCATGCAACCTGAACGCTCGGAGATTGCCAAGCGGCTGCAGGTCGAGCAACCCGGACGTTATGCTCTCAAAGTGAACATTCGATGAGGTGATACCATGGACATCAAAGAACGAAAAGAAAACAAATTGTTGAACCGAGTTGAAATCTCCTTCAGCTGGAAGCACGAAGGAACGTCAACACCCTCGCGCCAGCAGGTGATGGACTTGGTCAAAACCCTCGAACCCGGATCCAACCCAGACTGGATTGTCGTGAAGGACTGCGTGACGCGCTTTGGTCAACCCCTCACCACCGGGCTCGCTTACATCTACGGATCCAAGGAAGCGATGGCTGTTGAGCCTGCCTACATTCACACTCGCCATGAGCCCTTCCGCTCATCGGCCGGAAAAGAGGAGCCAAGCGAAGGAGGCGATGAGTGATGGGTGACGGTCCAAATGCAAAGGCCAAGTGGTCAAAGTACAAGATCGAAGACGGTCAACTCGTCCGCAGCGAAAACTGTCCCGAATGTGGGCCGGGCGTCTTCCTCGCCCATCATAGCAACCGCAAATCCTGCGGTCGCTGTGGCTTTACGTCAATGAACGAATGAACCTTCATTCCTCTTCGCTCACGAGGGGTACTTGGTGAGCGTTTTCCCATGATCCGTCATTGAACAGGATGAAGCTTTGGCCCCGTGCAAAGACAACTCTGTGCGGGATTTCATCGGTTTCGTTCCGGTGAATCGCATGGCTCGTGAGGACAATTTCTTCTCGCCAACCGGCAATTCGCCAACCATTGATTGTAGGGTCCCACTTCGCGTCTTGAACCGGCCCGCTCAATTTGACATGCATGCGGTGCTCGAGATGTTGCAACCACCACACCGTGCCGTCGCTCGAACACACGAGGTGTTCCTCGCCCGATTGGAAATGATGTTCAAGGGGACCCTCAATCGCTGGCAGAATGAACTCTTCCAGCAAAGCGCCGTTGCGCATACTCCTGCGTTGGACTCGGCCCCCTCGCGAGGTGATGGTGAATTCATCCCCTTGTACGTGAAGGGCGATGATTTCAGTGCTCCTTGGTCGGCGCTTGGTATAACGCCATGATGGGGGGGCAACTCGCCACCGTTCAGTCGCATCTTCGTCGATACAATATAGCCCTCGGTTGTACAGGGAAAACAACACGCTCCCATCATGACATACCATGGCAATGGGTTCAGCGTCAAGGCTGTGGGACCAAGTATGGCCTTTTGGGTGGCGGGCTTGGCCGGATGTTCCTCCTCTACGCAATTCAGCCCGAGATATGCCTTGTTCGGTGAAGCCCAAGGGTATGGTGCCCATGTTGGCAAGCAGCAATTCACGATCCAACCAGCACGCAATCAAGTGTTCCTCTCCCGCCACGGCCAAGACCGTTCGCATTGGGAACGGTGTGGCAACACTACTGGTCGGTTCAAGGTCTTCGTCCAACCAGAGAAATTCGCCCTCCATTCCTGTTACGAGGGTTGTTGTAGGCCACTGCACCACGTTGTCGGGGAGAAACGGAATTCGTGGTGGGATTCCGTGCGCCATGGCCTCATGAGGGAAAGCCCGTATGTGAAACCTCGTCTGCATGATTCAAGAATCTCTCTCCCTTGGCATGGACCATGGGCGTGAAGTCAGTGACGCTTGTTGCCGTGAACTGCGCAGACATCGCCAGTTTGAATCAAGCGAAGGCGTTGCTATCGTTAGATGATTGGGCAACGGGTCCGGTCGTTGATGGATGTGCAACGTTTGCCTGGCGAGATGTGAGAATGTTGCATCTTCCCGACGGTCTCCTGTTCGAGGATCACCTCGATCAACGTTGGTACAATTCAACGGGTGAAACGGTTCGCGAGGTTATCTTTCCATCCCGGCATGTCGCAGCCAGCGGCCAAGCCTCGTTGACCCTGCACCCCATCGGAGTCCCTCATCTTCTCAAAGGCGAAACCGGACGCTTTGGGGGGCAGGGTGGTCTGGCCCCCCCTCCATCACCTCGACTGGGGCCGTGGTGGAGGATGTTGCTAGAGCGTGCGCCTCGTACGCCTGAACTTGAGGGGTTCGACCTCTCCCTTGAAGTCACCCACCACGGACCGCTGCTCTCAGTTCCTTCTCTCTTCATCGAGGTCGGTTCCTGCGAACGAACCTGGGGGCATGAAGGGGCGGCTTCCTTGCTGGCTGGTATCATTCGAGACGGCTTGGCAAGTCAAGAGGCAGATTCAACATGGGATATTGAACGCCATGCAGGTGATTTGGTGGTCATCACCCTTGGCGGAGGCCATTACGCTCCCCGCGCCAATCTTCTCGCTCAACTCCCGGGCGTTTGGCTTGGCCATATGCTAGCAACATACGCCCTACCGTTCGAGTCTTCGGATGACCCTTCACGTGGAACATGGGCTCAATCCATTGATGCCGCAGTCGTTGGTACACAGTCTGCATTCCCCGGTGGCGAAATCGTTTGTTCTATGGACAAAAAAGCATTCAAGGGGTGGCAGCGTCAAGCCATCAAAGAACATCTGTCTTCATTGAATATACCCATCATGACCTCGAAGGAAATCAGGGCGAAGGTCGAGGAAGTCACCGATTAACGCAAAGGGTCAAAGAGCGCCTCGGAAGTGATGAATGCATGGTGGGGGTCTTCTCGAGGCTCATCGTTGCCACCACGGTGCGCATGCCGAAATGGTTTGTTCGTTGGGTGAGTCGCCGATATGTTGCAGGACCGTCGTTGGACAACGCAGTTGAGGTCATGAGATTCTTGTCCAGCGAAGGCGCATGTTTTACACTTGATGTTCTCGGTGAGGAGATTCACACGATGGACGAGGCGGCCTTCTTCGTTGAAGAGTACGCCCGGGCGATGGAAGCCATTATTGAACACAGTATTGACGCCAATTTGAGCATCAAGCCAACGGCGTTTGGGTTGCTCATCGATGAAACAGCAGGGTTCGACAACATTCGTCAACTCGTCATGCGGGCAGCCAAGCATGACATGTTTGTTCGGTTGGACATGGAGGACCATCGGGTGACAACAGCGACAATTGAGGTGGTCAAGAAACTCCATTCTCTTGGACTTACCAATGTGGGGACGGTACTCCAAGGCCGGCTATTCCGGACGCTTGATGATATCGCTCATCTCGAAGAATCGCTTGGTGCTCAAGCCGACTACCGAATATGCAAAGGCATCTATCTCGAAGCCTCCGACATTTCCCATACACAGTACACAGACATCGTAGACGCTACCAATGCTGCCATCGACCGTATGTTATCTGCTGGAGCTTACGTGGCGGTGGCCAGCCACGACCGACCAGTCATAAATCACACCTTATCGGCCCTTGAAGCGTTGGGGATGGGCCCGAACAAACCGGACCCTCGAACCAACGCCATGGAGCCACGTGTTGCCAAAGGTCCCGGATATGAATTTCAAATGCTTCTGGGAGTACGCGGCCCCCTGCGCCGACAATTGTTGTCCGATGGTCACCGAGTTCGGGTGTACATACCATACGGAAAGCAATGGTACGAATACAGCATTCGCCGTCTCAAAGAAAATCCAACTATCGGAACTCACGTTGCCAAGGCCTTCCTCATGCCTTGGACGAATCGGCCGTGATCACTTTCGTTTCTTTTTCTGC
Organism: Candidatus Poseidonia sp.; assembly: GCA_038148515.1. GTDB lineage: Archaea > Thermoplasmatota > Poseidoniia > Poseidoniales > Poseidoniaceae > Poseidonia. The sequence goes on from JAYQVP010000013.1 coordinate 12,915, forward strand.
GACCGATGACGGTTAGCCTTGGGTTGAACGCCCTTCCGAATTTCTTCCTTCGGACGGATAGGATTCGGGTTATAACCCAGTTTGCCCTCTTTCCATGCTTGGCGGCGTTCACGTGGCGTTCGAGGCTTGAAATGTTCAGGATTCGGCGGTTCGTGCAGGTACATTCGCTTGATGTCGGGGGCTTTGACCGTGCCACGAAGGGTTCGTCCTGTACCGGTGTGAATTGCACGAATACGCCACGTTTTCCCATCGTGATCCATTAAGTGAGACGCTGTAAACGTGGTTTCTTGAGGGACAACCAACACCTCGGATGTTGACTCTTCGCCTCGTGTTAATGTGATCTTGACCCGCACCATGTCCGTCCGGAGGGCCGTGACACGTAGGATGTCGGTAGCAACAGCGTAGGAGGGATGTTGCCCGTTGCTGTCCTCTATTTGATGCACCCGCCACAATTTTTCATCCTCTTCAAACACGTCACCGACCACAAATTCTTCATCGGCATCCACCACTAAAACCACTCGCTCAGAGGAGGGCCCATCGGAGAGAATGAAGGGGATATTGGCCGCTGGAGGTGGCCTGAATTCAACGGTATGAACATGGAGGCAGGCTTCGCATCTCACCATGATGTCGGCGCCGTCACCCACTGGTCGTTCTTTGAGAACGACATGGGGGTGTTCCTCGGCACATTGTGGGCACTGAGTGACATTTTCGAGAACTTCTTCTTCCCACTCATCATCATCCATGATTGTCCCCCCTGAAACGAACGCTGGACCCGTTGCGTTTGAATCCTCCGTTGAATGAAACGGTGCAAGAGTTGATGTTGGAGGGGCGCAGCGTCACGGATATGGAGGAAGAGCAGCCGGCCAACCTCGACCGGTCTGATTTCCTCGCCGCTTTGCTGGCAAAGGATACGAAACAACCTCGTGATGAACCCGTTATCGCTGCAAACATTCACGAGCAACTTCAACACATGGGGCTATCGACTTGGTCGCTGTCTGTCTTGCGTCGAATTCGTGATGCTGCTGTAAGGTTGCAGCCAGTTTCCATCCTCGAGGTTGGTGCCTCCATTGGCCATCGATCCGCATGGCTGCTGGATGCCATTGAACGCGAACAAATCACCCCTCAGGCATATGATTTGGTCGAAGAGGGAGGGAAATTTGGGGTCATTCTCAAACGTCTTCTTCAACGGTATGAAGGTGGAGAGTGGTCGTCGGTGGTGGTTGGACAACCGTTACAACTCGCAGCGGAACAACAAGCCTGGTCATTGGCATCGGCCACCGAATCGGCTCACTCACAATCGCTCCTCAAAAACGCCTACGACTTGATCATCGTTGATGCACCTTCAGGCGCTCGGGCGGAACTCGTGCGAGCCTTTCTATCGATGCTCCAACCCAACGGGGTGCTGCTGACGGTGGAACCTGATATGCCTACGGGTGATGTAGCGCCCGAGGATGAAGCCGGCATGGCCTTGGTGACGGGCTTCAACGCATGGATCGATCTGGTTCAAAGCACCCAATCCACCCACCACGTGGCCTTCGCTCCTCTCTTTGGGGGGACACTGGTGGGTTGGTTGCCTCATGCCTGAGACCTTGCGATAAGTTGTTTGACATTCAACAAACCGTAACCGTATTGGTCGTCATGCCCACTCTGTCCTTCTTGCGGGACTGAACTCTCCATGATCCATTGTTTAACGGAATCTACGTTGTCGGACCCTCCATCTGATTGGTCGAACTTGAGGCTGGGTTTTGCCTCCAAGAGGAGGGCCAAGGCTCCACTGACGTAAACGGTAGCAGAACTTGTACCATCGGCCAATCCCCAAGATCCATCCTTAAGCAACACCGGAACACCTTGACCGGGAGCCACAAGTTCTGGTTTTTGGTGGGGGTCGCCTCGAGGTAACAGGACAGGTAGGGGAATCAAGCGCCCGTTGTTGTCGCCCCGAGAGGAGCCTGACCAATGGTCTCCTGCGAGCGTTGCACCACCTACCGAAATCACCCGCCGTTCGCTCGATGGAGAAGCAACATCGCCGTCGTCGTCAGCACCACCGTCGTTGCCAGCAGCAGCGACCACATACACGCCGAGGCTGATGGCGTCGTTGGCGGCGTCTCCAGACGTTCGACTTCCCCCTATGGTGAATGGCAGGACCCCAGGTGCACCCCCCAGCGAGAGCGAGATGATGTGAGCGCCGTTGGCTACGCACCAATCGATGGCTTGACCCACGACCTCGTCGCTACCACTCCCGTCGCTTCCTAAGGCCTTCGCCACCAGCAAATCAACGCCTCGAGCCACGCCCTTGAACCACCCGTTCGCCACCATGATACCAGCCATTGAGGTGCCATGACCGTGATCGTCGTAGGGAGTTGCGCGGTTGTTCACGAAATCCTTCCATCCAGCCAACTCGACTGATTCAAAATCGCTGTGGTCCATTGCGATGCCCGAATCGACGATGCAAACAACGACCCCTTCGCCTGTGCGCTCTTCGCCCGTGACGGCTACCAACTCATGGTATCCGGCGTGGCGTTCCATCGCTACTTCACTGGGTCGAAGCAGAATGGCACCGTCGGTGAGGACAACCGCAGCAAGGTAACCTGCTGCTAAGATGAGCGTCACGCCCAAGGTCACACTCACGAGAATTTTGGTTGCACGCATGTCGTCGGGAGGGGTGGGTTTCGAGGGCTCTGGCAGAACCGGAATAACCAGTGGAGGTACTCCTGCGGCGGCGCTATCGTCCATAGCCTCAACTCAGGGTGTGAACGATTTCGGTCAGCGTATCAACGAAAAGACGGACATCCTCATCGTTGTTGTAGAGATAGGCAGACGCCCGGAGGGACCCTTGCGGATGCCCGCGAGCAGCAAACCATGAATGGACGCAATGTTGACCACTGCGGACCATCACACCGGCCGCTTCATCCAGCAACAGGGCCACATCATGGGCCGGCAGTTCATCCATCAAAATTGAGCAAATACCACCTCTCTGTCTAGGGTCTTCGGGCCCAATGATGGACAGCCCGGGCAAATCTTTCACGCCATCGGTCATGATGCGATTGAGTCGCACCTCATGCGCTTGTACATCGTCCATGTTGAACCGAGCGAGGTAGTCAATGGCCGCCCCGGTGGCCGCCATACCAGAAAAATGGCCCAATCCTCCCTCGAATCGGGAGGGTGTTTCTCCCCACTCCATGGATTCGTAGGTGGTGGATGTAACGGTTTGCCCACCGGCTTGGATGGGTCTGAGTTGATTGAGAAGTTCCTCACGACCCCACAGGCCGCCCATGCCGGAAGGGCCGCACATTTTGTGAATGGAAAACGAGAGGAAGTCGATGTCCAAATCCTGCACATCGACCTTCATGTGTGGGGTGGATTGGGCGCCATCCACCGCCACCAAGGCCCCGTGGTCATGAGCGATTTTCGTCACCTCTTTGATGGGGATTTTGACCCCGTCGAGGTTACCGACGTGACTCATGGCGACCATTTTCAGACGCCCGTTTGCGTCGGCACAGGCTTGTTCAAATGCTTCAAGATTGAAGGAATTGTCGGGGTTGGATTCAACAATTCTGTGGTCAACACCGCATTCTTGTTCCAACTGCAGCCATGGTACGAGGTTTGAGTTATGTTCCCTGTCGGAGGTCAAAACGACATCTCCCTTTTCCCATGTCAAGCCCTTGGCAATTTGGTTGATGGAATGGGTTGCATTTCGGGTAAACACAAATTCTTTTCTGGAAAATGCATTGATAAATTCAGCTGTTCGCTGTCGAGCGATATGGACTGCTTTGGAGACGGCTGTACCGTAACGATGCACCGAGCGCCCTCCGCATCCTGGTGTCTCCGTGTAATACCGGTGGATTGCGTCAATGACGGCGTCCGGCCGCAATGTGACACAGGCATTGTCGAGGTAGGCGGGGGCGCGAGGCCCTCGCAACGTGGGGAAATCTTGGCGATACTCGTTCACGGTCACCAGGCCTCCGTGTCTGGGAAGAAATCCAATGCAGGTGCGTTCACGCCGCATGCTTTGCATTCCAATCGGTTGGGGATTTGTTCGTTGCATTGAGGGCATGCGGTTCCGATCGGCACCATGGCCGTACAACCTGTGCTCAGGCATGGATGGCTCAATACCCCGGTATCAGATCGCCGAACGAGAGAAGGCTCATTGCAATCTGGGCAAGCAGACAAACTGGTAAGTGAGGGGGTGATTTCTTGCATTTCGAGGGCAGCATCAAGAGCAGCACGAGTTCGTATTTTGGCTTGGTCGCCGAGCATCTTTTGAGGATACCACAGGATGAACAGCAGCAACGGAACAGCTGGCAATCCTGTGATGAGATGAAGAACGAGGAAGCCAACGTTGCGTTCACCAAACTCTGCAACATGATGTAACCCCGCCCAAGTGGAGAGCGTGATGAGGCCAATCCAGATGCCAAATAATGCCGACCAGCCTTTGAGAGAATGTTCTGCCAACTCGGCCTCCATGACGCGAACATCCTCGTGAACATGGTGAACTTCAACGTGGAGGTCGCGAGTTTCAATTACCGCTTTCCAGAAGAAAAAGAGGAAGAAGAGGACGATGAGAAAAATCAACGTCCCTTCCATCATGTCACTCAGAGCAAAGCCGACCGGGAACGTCGGGTTGTTACGATGGTAGAATATTTGAGCGATTGTGAAACTGTTCCACATGATCAACAACGATACCGCATGGACTCGCATGACGGGATACAAGGTCCAAAGTTGATACGTAAACCAAGCCCAACACAGAAGCGAGAGAAGAACTTGAAAAAATTGGAAACCATCGATGGCGAGCAAGCCATCAATGCCGCTCACGGTGGCATCCCCTCCATCCAGCAAGTCTGTTGAGACGGAACCAAGGAGAAGGGCTAACATCCCCATGACCATTGCGCCAACATGTTGCTTGTTCCAATCAATTCGGAGGAGTCTGAACTGGAAGTTCCACTCCCTTCGCAAGGAATCAAGTTCATGTGACCATGGGATTCGTTCGGGGAGAGGTTTGGCCAACTGAATGTCTGCCATTCGAAACGGGAGGGTTTTGTGAGCGAGCGGAACCACCACATCGGTGCCGGGTTCTTCGCCCATGTTCCATGCACATGGTCGTCCCTTTGAGTCCTTTCGCTTCCTCGGTTCGCTGGAGAGTGCGAGGGTGATGGTTAAACGAGGAAGTGGACTGGCCGGAACAAGAGCCGAGATCGCATAGCCTGGTAGTGCGCGCGACTGGAAATCGCGTGGGCCCGTTCCCTCGGGAGTTCAAATCTCTCTCTCGGCGCCAAACAACCTTCAACAGAGCCACCGCAACCATCATCATGGCAGCGTCGCTCGTTTTGCTCGTGCAGGAGGGCGAGCAACGGTTGAGTCGCCCTTGGCTCATTTTGCTTGTGGTCGGAGTGTTCGTGCACCTGCTTGCCGCATCGAACAGCGATTTGGGGTTGGACGCGCATGTTCGACTCAACGCAGCCAACGATGATCGATTTCAAGACCCCACCCTTGCGTGGGGAAAGACGAGGATCGATGCCAACGCCGTTCAAGACCCGGATACACCGGCGGTCTACAGCGGTGTGATCGCTCCGTGGATGATGTCTGCAACCGCAGCAAAGGCCGCTTCCGTCTTCACTGTGATATTGCTCGCTTTCGTTGCACAGCGGCGCCCAGCATGGTGGTCTTCAACGAAGCAGGTTGCTGACCTTCGGTGGCCGGCATTCATCCTTCTCAGTCCCGTGATGTTGTTCAGTGCGAGCCGGGGGTACGATGAAGGCATTCTGGCGTTGTTTGGGGGCATTGGTCTCATTGGCGTCTATATCTGGGACGGGACGCAAGTGCATCATCGCCGATGGACAGCGGCGTTCATGGGCTGTTCAACCGCATTGGTGTTGGCTTGGAAAGGCTTTGATGCTCCCCTTTTGTTGGGTGCCTTAGTCTTTCATTTCGTGGTTCATGAGGTTTGGGAACGGTGGCACCAACAACAACGTGGGCGTACATCCGACCCCATCACCGGTCAACCCCTGAAGATGGCAGGTCTCTCGTCCATGCTAACATACGCGATGGTTCTATCGTTGGGTTATCGGTCTTCAACAGGAACGTTTGCTGTCATTGGTCAAGAGCCTCTCACATTTGTATTGGCAAGTGCATTGGCGCTGGTGAACGTAGCCTTCATGTTGCTAATTGGGTTCATGCTTTGGCCATCCCTTCTCACCAATATTCGCTCGATGACCTCTGTTCGGGGCCTCAGCATGACGATGTTATCCTCTTGGATATCTGCCGTTTTGACGGGCGTGGTCGCTTACATGGCGGCGTTATGGACATTGGAATCTCAACTATGGGGGCGGCATGTTTTGGAGATGGCACTGATTTTGGCCAACAACGGTCGTTACGCAACGGTCATGATACTTCCACTCATTCTCCTGCTTCGTTGGATTTCGGAATCGACAATCCGGGTTGAACCACAACCCGATGCTCGTTCTGTGTCACGCATGCACATCGTTGCGCTCTTGATCCTCACCCCCATGCTCCTGTTCACCTCGTTGGTGGGGCAGCAGCTGTGGTCAGAAGATGCAGGCGATGCCTTGTTGCTCCAGATGGATAAGGAAGGCTCGACCTTCCTCATGGTCGCACCTCCGACATTGGCGATGCACCACCTCTATGCCATCAAAACACAGGTTGACCTCGATGGAAATCGAAATGTTGACGCGTATTGGCGGGTGAGCGAGGATGCATCGCAATTCCTCGAATCATCACCACGAAGCATAGACTTCCTCCTCGTTGCTCCTCAATCGAGTTTTGTCGTCGATGAGCAACGTTGGATGTTGGTGGATACTCAGGAAGTACCACGCCATCTTTCTTTGATTCAGGACGGACGCTGGCACCTCTATCGTCCGCTTGGATAGGACAGGTGTTGCAAAGCGATTATATCCATTTGGCGGGTCGGCAGGTTACTGCCACCGTGGCTTAGGGGTATAGCACCTCATTGGTAATGAGGAGGTCGCGAGTTCAAATCTCGCCGGTGGCTCCAGCATAGACTCGCAAGGATGTTTTCTGGCCCGAGGGGGCTTGAACAACCTCAATCTATAAGTGGTGAATTGGCTGACTTGGAGATGAGGATTCACATCCTCAGATGGGATGCACATGGAGCGTAAGCAAGAAAACGTAGACGAAACAAAACTCAAGGTCCGGGAACTTCAGGACCAGATCAACGAGTTGAAAGAACTGGTGAACACTCTGTTGAGTGTCATTGTTGAGGAGCCCGACGGTGTTCACAGCGGTGCAGCACCCACCATTCCGGGCCAAAGCATGATGCAAGTCTGCATGTGATCATCCTTTGATCACGGCCAATGGAGCCATCCTGGCAACCGGTTTGGCCAAATTCGCCTTTGTTGTGAGTCGGATGACCTCATCGACGTCTTTGTAGGCATCTGGCCCCTCTTCAGACAGCACGTTGGGCGTTGAGGCGTGGATGCGTATGCCGCGTCCTTCAAGTTCTATCTTCAGGGCTTTGCTATCGATTTGCTTCTTGGCCTGTGCTCGAGACATTGCGCGGCCCGCACCGTGGCATGACGAGCCGAACGCGACGTTGTTTGCATCGTGTCGGCCCGCCATGACCCACGAACCTGTGCCCATGTCGCCCGGTACGATGACCGGCTGGCCGGTGCTCGAGAAGCGTCGGTCAATGTCCTGGTGTAAACCTGAAAAGGCTCGCGTGGCCCCTTTCCTGTGCACACAACACATGCACGTTCGACCATCAACGGTGTGTTCCTCAAATTTCGCGATGTTGTGTGCTACATCGTAAAGCGTCCTTGCTTCGCCGTCAACACCGAGTTCCAAGCGGAGGACTGTTCGCAATCGTTCAGCAAGCACGGCGCGATTCGCGAAGGCGTAATTGGCGGCTGCCCCCATGGCATCGAGGTAGGCCATGCCTTCTGGGGAGTGAACGGGTGCGGAGGCAAGTTGACGGTCAGGCAGAGAGAACCCCCATTTTTCATTCACCCATAAGCCGTCTGAAGAGGTGTACGATGCTTCAAGGCGGCGTACGTGGTCGGTGCAAACCTGGTGGCCAAGCCCCCTGCTGCCGGAGTGAATCATGGCTACAACTTGCCCTTCGTACAAGCCCCATGCCGAAGCGATGGGATTGGATTCGATGTGTTCAACGGTCTGAAGTTCAAGAAAATGGTTGCCGCTTCCCAAGGTTCCCAAGGCGTGAAGCCCCCGTTCTCGCGCACGCTGTGACACCTCAGCCTCCGTGGTCTGCAAGCACCCATTGCTTTCCAAATGGGGGATGTCTTCGGCGTTACCGTACCCCAAGTCAAGGGCTGCCGAAGCCCCACCCTGCAAGAGTTCGTTGAGTTGAGTGAGGGAGAGTTCAACACCACCTCGGCCCGAGCCCCCTGCAGGAATCCTTCCTGCCAGTCGCCCGGCGAGGCGTTTGAGATTGGGGATCTCAGCATCCGTGATATCAAGCGCCAGAAATCGGACACCGCAATTGATGTCAAACCCAACACCGCCTGGTGAAATGGCGCCTCCTAATTCGCCTGCTTCGACATCGGTGGCGACGACGCCTCCAATTGGGAAACCATATCCGTAGTGCCAATCGGCCATTGCCCATGCTTCGCCAACGATCCCGGGGAGGGATGCGGTGTTCACCAGTTGTTCTGGTCCTCGGTCGTCGGCATGGCGCAACATATGTGCAGGGTCGGTGACAAGACGGGCATCGACCTTCATGTGACCGTGAGCTTTGATGCGCATGGTGCCATCGCCCTCATCCACGAGGTGCTGCTGCCACGAGGCATCCATATCGGTGGCTTTCTTCGCCTGTCTTTGAGGCTTTTCATCGCAAGCATGAACGGGTGCAGTCGGCACAGTCTTGAAGGGGTGAGCCAACCTCGCAGGGTTAAGCACAACGCTACGGGGTTATCCGCATGTCACTTCCTCCTATTGATTTGGCCGTCTTCAGGTCAAATGGTTACGTGCGAAAGCAGTGCAGGGTTACCTCACTGTGGTTTTGGACGTCCGATGAATCTCGAGAAACCTGCGGCGATACGTCGGAAGATGAATACTCGTTCATTGGTCAACCGTTGATTCAGGGATTTGATCAACGTGGAAAGGCTCTCAAAGATGCGATGCGAGAAGCCTTTCTCACATTCTTTGAGCGAGATCAACACACCCGAATCGAGCCCTACCCGGTCTTGGCTCGTTGGCGTGACGATATCCATCTGACGATTGCTTCCATCGCTGATTTCCAACCGCATGTCACATCGGGTTCCGTTGACCCTCCAGCCAATCCATTAACCGTGTCCCAACCCTGTATTCGCCTAACGGACGTTGACGCAGTTGGGCGCTCCGGGCGTCATTTGACCACGTTTGAGATGATGGCCCACCACGTGTTTAACCGACCAGATGATGGCGTGAATATTTACTGGATGGAGCGGTGTGTCGAATTGTGCCACGAATTGCTCACCTCGACGTTTGGCATTGCCGCCAGCGAAATTACCTATGTTGAGAACCCTTGGTGCGGAGGTGGCAACGCTGGAGCAGCGGTTGAGGTCATCGTTGGCGGCTTGGAATTGGCGACGCTTGTGTTCATGGATATGGAAGAGCACCCCGAGGGTGATATCGAACTCAAAGGTGACCGCTACAGGACCATGCCGCTTCAGATCATTGACACAGGTTACGGATTGGAGCGTTTCTGTTGGGCTGCTGCCGGCACTCCGACGATTTACGAGGCAATTTATCCCGAAACGGTGGCTTGGCTCAAGGAAGCCTCTGGGTACGGCGAGCATTCAGCCCAGTGGCAGGGCATCAATTTCGATGGATTGCTGGGGGAAATGAGCCGCCTCAACGGTATCATGAACATCGAGGCGGGTGTAGATGGCGACCAACTCGTTGAGATGTTCCTGTTGCGTTTGGCTGAGCGAGGACACCGGTTAACTGCTGAACAATTCAAATCCATCACCGAGCCCTTGGCTTGTATTTACGCCATACCTGACCACCTTCATGCCCTATGCAATATGCTCGGAGACGGTTTGGTGCCCTCCAACGCCAAAGCCGGGTACTTGGCTCGCATGCTGGCGAGACGGGTTCTGCGGATGCGCGACGAACTCGGATTGACCATGAGTTTGGGTGATTTAGCCACCCACCACCTCGATGTGAACCTCGGGGGCCACCTCAACAAGCAACACCGTGAGGGGTTGCTGACCATCTTACACCTCGAGGAGGAACGCTACGGGGAAATGCTTCGGAAAGGCGGTCAAGTTGTTCGAACCCAACTCAAAGGCATAGATGTCACGACGACTGAACTCCCTGATGATGTCCTTTTCACGCTGAACGATTCCCACGGCCTTGCTCCCGATATGGTGGTGGCCTTGGCTCGAGACGCAGGTTGGGAGCACATCCAACTGCGCGCTGGGTTCTCTGCAGAAATGGCCGAGCGGCACGCAAAATTGGCCAAGCAAGCAGCGCAATCTCAGGATAACGGTGGACTGGATTTGGATATTGAGGAACTGCCCGATACTGAATTGGCGTATTATGATGACGTGTACGCCATGGAGTTCCAATCCACGGTCATCGCTTCAAAGCCCGTCCATTCCGCCGACCATCCCGAAGCAACCACCGGCATCGTTCTGAACTCAACGCATTTTTACCCCGAGGGTGGGGGTCAAGAGGGCGACCGAGGCTGGCTTATGGTTGAGGGAAAGGAACTTTCTGTTCTTGACACCCAAAAGGTCGGGTCCGTCGTCGTTCATCTTACCACCGAGGAACTCCAACCTGGTTCCACCGTCACGGGTCGTCTTGATTGGAACCGACGAAAGCAACTCATGGACCATCACACGGCCGTTCACATCGTGGGTGGTGCAGCACGCCGTTTGCTCGGTCCGCATATCTTCCAAGCTGGTTCCCATCTCTCGGTTGAAAGTGGTCGCCTTGATATCACGCACTACCATCGGTTAACGCGTGAGGATTTGGATCAAATGGAGGACCTCGCAAACCAGGTTTTGGCTGAAGTTCGGACAACGGAAAAGACCCAACTGAACAGAAAAGACGCTGACCTTGTCCACGGCTTTGATCTCTATCAAGGCGGAGCGCCAAAAGGCGATTCCATCCGAATCTTGAAGATCGCGGAACATGATACCCAAGCCTGTGGTGGTACGCACCACGATGAGCCCGGCCAAATCGGGTCGATTCGCATTGTCCGTTCCACAGCCGTGCAAGATGGCGTTGAGCGGCTTCATATTGTTGCTGGCCGGGCTGCCTTGCTGTATGCTCGTGAACAAGAAGCGTTGATTCGCACGGCGTCAGAGACATTCGGTGTACATGCGAACGACCTGCCAAAGGCTTCGGAGCGGTTTTTCACGGAGTGGAAAGAGCAACGGAAAACCATTGAGCAACTTGAAGCCGAAATTGTGCGCCTCCGAACTTCCGGGGGTGGTCAAGACACGTCGATGGTCGACGGTGTTCGTGTCGTGGTGATGGAAATCGAGGGGGATCTCAAATCCATGACCACGATGCTCAAGGAATTGACACTCAATTCTTCCGAACCCACCCTCGCCGTGTTGGGGTCAAAGGATGGCGGTGGCAAATTGATGATCGGCGTGACGGAAAACACCATCGCAAGCGAACGCTACAATGCCGTGGACCTGTTACGGCGCATCTCGCATCACATCAATGGTGGCGGCGGGGGGAGGCCTACGTTTGCCCAAGGCGGCGGTTCAAATCCTGATGGACTCCAAGCCTCGTTGGATGAAGCACGGTCGGCCATCGGATTGTGAAGTCAATCCAATGCAAGGATGGCTTCTCGGTCAAAGTGTGAGACTGCGTTGTTCAAAGCCTCCTCGGGATGAAACCACTTCGCCTCAGAAATTTCTTCCTCGAGGAGTTGAAGAGCACTCAATTCCCCGTCCCAACTGGCTTGGTAGGTGAAGGAAACGAACGAAACGCCCTCTTCATTGAACACCTTTTGAGTGATGTGAGGTGTGCTCCCCGTGAGGGAAAGGGACAACCCCACCTCTTCGAGAACCTCCCGTAAAGCTCCTTCTTCTGGATGCTCGTTATGGTCCATGTAGCCACCAGGTAAACTCCAGTGACCTCGAAAGTGTCCCCGTTCAATTTTCGCCATCAAAATTTGGCCTTTCGGATTTCGAATGATGACCTTGGAGACCAATCGATGCAGTGAACGATAGACGGCCTCACGAGCGACGGGATGGACGGCATTGTCTGCGATAACCTCGTCCTTCCAAGCCCACTGCTTTGGCCATGGAATCGATGGATACGCCTTCAGGACGACGTAATGTTCGGTTCCCCATTTGAGAATACATCGGTCCTTGATGGAGTACGGAATGTTGAGGCGTTCGAGTTCTAAAACGGTGGGGAAACGCAAAAGGGTATCGAACTCAATTCTCCCCTGCTCCGGTCGTTGTGGACCTGCCCCGGAATCGTCCACCAAGAACACTTTCCCATCGTGTTCAAGATGAACGACTTCCTGTGGGTGCACGGTTCGTACCAAGAGGTTCGCCTCCATCAATGCTCGCTTGGTTTCGCACTATTCCTTCGTTTGCGACGAGATGTCCTTGGGTTCTGGGAGAATGGAAGGAAGGGTTTCTGAAACTTTGAGATCATCGAGACGTTTTCCTTGGGGCAATACCCTTGACGCATAGGACTGTTGAGCAGCGTTGTAGGTCAGTACCGCTTTGTCGAGGTGCTGACCGATTTTTCCAACATGATCCATCATCGTCGTCACGCGTTTGTACAATTCACGGGACACGTCATAAATTTCCTTCGCCCCTTCAGCAAGAGCATGCTGTTGCCAGTACAGTGCTACGGTTCTTAGCAGGCCCAACATGGTGACCGGGGTGGCGATGAGCACGGATTTACTCATGGCGTACTCCATTAACTCGGGGTCGGTGGCGAAAGCCGCTGCTGCCATTGCTTCACTTGGGATGAACATCACGACATGATCAAATTCACCCTCAATGGACTCCTGATAGCCCTTCGCACTCAATTCATGGATGCGCTGACGCATGGCACGAGCGTGTTTGACCAACAGTTCTTGCTGTTCCTCCCCACTTTCAATTTCGACGGCTTGGAGATAATGTCCACCTGTGGCTTTCGAATCGATGGGGATGACGCCTTCTTGGGGCAGGCGAACGACAAAATCAGGCCGCCTCCCGTCCGCAAGGGTGACCTGTTCATCATAGTCCACGTGCTCGCTCAATCCTGCCATCTCGAACAGCCGTCGCAATTTCACTTCGCCCCAATTCCCTCGCGTTTGGCTAGAGGTCGTCAAGGCTGTTGACAGGGCGGTCGTTCGGGTTGAGAGTGATTCTGTTTTTTCACCCAATTCTTTGATTTGGCGTTTGATTCCCTCATACGCTCCGACACGCTCCTTTTCCAATTCTTTCGACACAGCGAGAAGATTGGTCATTTCCTCTCGAAGAGGTTTGACGAGGTTTTCCACTTCCAATTTCCGTGCTTCGAGGGCTTGTTCTGCCTCGTGTTGATTGGCAGAGAACCGTTCCTGTGCCCATGCTAACATCTGTTCGGTATTTTCTCGGCCAATGTTTCGGGCGATGTTTTCGACTTCTGCACGCACTCGTTCCTCGTGAATTTTGGACTTTTCAACTTCCGAGCGCAATCGCTCATCGGCGCGGAGCAATTGGAGTGAAGAGGATTGGCGAGCCGTGAGCCAGCCGATCAGAGTGCCAGCCATCAAGCCCACGAACAGCAACCCGTAATCCGACCAATCAACCATGATGGTCAACATTTGTCAACAGTATATGATGAATCCTACGAAGTGAAGATTGAAGGTGTGGGACCTGTTGGGTTTGTCTATGCGTTTCGAACAGTTGAACGAGGGAGTTTGGGCTATGACGTATCTCATCGTCGATGAAGAAAAAGGTCTCGCGGCTTTGGTTGACCCCGTTTATGATTATCTCGAGATGTATATCGATTTGATTGCCGAACAGAACCTTACCTTGGTTTACGCCATTGCCACTCACACCCACGCCGACCACATCACTGCCTGCTTTTCTCTGAGAGAACGTCTGGGATGTGAATACGTCATGTCCAAAGATACGGCCAGTCTCGGTGTGAGTCGATATGTGGACGATGAGGAAAAAATCATGCTCGGTTCCATCCCGATACAATTCCACGAGGCACCAGGTCACACGAATGATTCAGTCATCGTTCATGTGCCAGGATACATGATGACCGGTGATTTTCTATTCAATGGAGAAGGCGGTGTAGGGAGAGACGATTTGCCAAGCGGCCGAATTCATGTGCATTGGGATGCGCTCTCCGTCCTCGACCGATTTGAGGGCCACACCGTTGTCTGTTCTGGCCATGACCCTCCCGGCACAACCATGCAGACCTTGGACTGGAACAAGGCCAACAACCCCATTCTCTCCATGTCGTCCTTCGAACAATACCAAGCTTGGCAAACAGAAACATCCGCACGGTTGGGGGGGGTCTCGAAAATCAAAACCGCCATTCCGGCAAACCTGTTTGGCGAGCTGCCTGAGACTATTCCTTGGCTGGAATGATCACTTTTTGAGCGGATTAGACGGTGCCTTTGTGTTGGCAGGGACCGATGGTAAATTCTGCAATTCTTCGAAGGATAGTTGTTGCGTCGTTCCAGCATCAAAGGTGGTGATGCGCTCATCCATGCCCATTCTGACGTTGAAATCAATCCTGCCTTTTGTGCGTGTGAGGTCGTAAGAGAGCGGAGCAAGATGCTCGATAACTTGGGTTTCAAAATGTTGGCGGACCCGTTCCCCACGCCATGACGAATAGCCCCATCTGTATGAAATACCGACGACAGCAGCGCCGTAAAGGAGTGCCAGAACAACCGTGGCAAAGAGAATCGGGTTGCCGGCGGCGTCACGCGATTCTTCCAACAAATTCCGACCGAGGAGGAACAACAACCCGATGCCGACCACGGGGTTGAGAATGCCTTCGAGCCATTGGTTTACGGGAACCAACCTCCCTTTTGCAGGGTCGACGAAGACCAAATCTGCTTCGAAGGCGGTGTTGAGCACGGAAAGAATCGACAGAAGGACCATGTACAGAAGACCCGAAACAACGATTTCGACGGTCCAAGAATCCAAGTTCAAGATCCAATGAACAATCAGCCAAGCGAACAGTCCTAAAAAGGCCGCCTGGGGGACGTAATTGAAATGTTCGATGTGTTGGGAAAATTCGGTTAGGGATCGGCGATTGTCTCGAGCGCCTCGATGTGGTTTGGGGATATGAATCACCTGCCAGTGCATCCATTGCTCGGTTGATTTGAGCATCCAAATGAGCAAATTTTTTCGAACAAGCAAAAATTCCATGAAGAGCATGAATGGAAAGCCGATGAGAATCAGTGGAAGCGCCATGATGGCGGACAAGGGCAAAATTAACAATGCAGGTAGCAACAAAAAATGGGAGAGCGTGAGTGGATGCAACAGTTCCGCTTCGATCAAACGCTGCTTCGATGGTGGAAGGCGTAAATTTCGTGCAATATCGTCGAGTGTTTGTGAAAAGGCTGCAACTTGGTGTCCCGAATCCACAATTTGGCGAACCGCCGTACGGTACTCCGAAACTTCGTGACCGCCTCCCGCCCAAAACTGCCAAGCCAGCCTCATTGGAATGGCCAGCAACAGAGGAATGGCAAGGATGCCAGCACCCCACAGCAATTCTTGAACCTCTGCGTTCACGGTGTATCGCCTGTCTTGCCCAGCGGGTTCGAGTTGTTGAAAACAACGGTTGGCACGAAGGTCAAAGCCAATGTTCTAACGCCTTCGTGCACCACCCGATGCATGGCTCGGATAGCGGTTACCGACGGGATGGACGAAACAGCGCTGCAGGCGCTGGTCAAGGCAGGGCATGAGGTCGTTGACGAGCACATCGCCCGAGACCATCTTCTTCGTGGGGCCCTTACCGATTATGACGCTATCATCGTTCGCAGTGCGACCAAACTCACGGCTGAAGTGTTGGAGGCCTCCGGTGAGCGGCTCAAGGTGATCGGTCGTGCAGGGGTGGGCGTTGACAACATTGATCTCGAAGTCGCAGCCTCCAAAGGTATCGCTGTGGTGAACGCTCCCCGTGCAAGCACACAATCAGTGGTTGAACTCACGTTGGGCCATCTTCTTGCGTCCATTCGCCACCTTCCTTCCGCAGATCGTTCGCTTCGTGACGGTCGTTGGGAAAAATCGTCCATGACCGGGTCAGAACTCTCAGGAAAGACCCTAGGTTTGGTCGGATTTGGCCGAATTGCCCAATCCGTGGGTCAGGTCGCCCAAGCCTTGGGGATGACCGTCCACGCTTACGACCCTTACCTCCCACCCAAAATCGCCAAAGCTCAAGATACGCGGCTTCACAAATCGGTCGACACTCTCTTTTCGAACTGCACCCATATTTCGGTTCACTGCAACTTAACCGATGAAACCCACCATCTCGTCAATGCACAACGCATTGCTTCCATGCCCCAAGTGGGCAGCGACGGTACCCCCTGCGGCAATCACATCGTCAATTGCGCACGAGGAGGTATTGTGGATGAAGACGCTGTCCACGATGCCCTCCTTTCCGGTGCGCTCACCTCAGCAGCTTTGGATGTGTTCGAGGTCGAACCGATGGATCCACAGCATCCGTTGCTCGGTTTGGACCAATTTCACGGCACCCCCCACATCGGGGCCTCAACGGTTGAAGCGCAAGCACGCGTTGGCATGGACATCGTCGCCAATGTGCTGGATGTCCTCGCCGGTCGACCATGCGATTTTGTTGTGAACAAGGACCTTCTTTGAGCACTTTCACTTTCCTCAAGGGGTCGTGAAAAACCCTCTCGTCGTTCTTCTTAACCTGCCCTCATGGGTCGAAGTGTACCTCCATGGCGATGGCGAGTTGAACATGAATTGGAGCGGTGGCAGGTTTACCGACGCGGCTTAACCGTCCCCGACCAGCATGCGTTTGATGCCCTGCTGGATGGTGTTCGTCAACGTCGGGCCGCAGGCGGTTTGCTTCCTGCAGCCGAAACCAGCCAGACGATGATGCTGAGCATGCTGGTTGATTTGATGGCCCGCTTTGACGACCTCAACCGTCGTTTGGCCGTTCTTGAAGAAGGGAAAGGCGATGATTGAGGGGTGGTTGTTGGATGTTCACGAACATGCATCTTCAACGGGCATGGTCGTTTGGGTGGTGGATGATGTAGGCCAAGCACATCGGTGCGATGTGGCATGGAATCTTTCGCTTCATGTTCACGGTACCCTCGCTGACCTGAATGCGTTGGAACACTGGTTGCAGCAACCAGAAATTCAAGCTCGCTTCACGCTCCGCCGTATTCAACGCCGTCAACATCGTCTGGACCTTGAACGTCACGACCGGTCAACGGTCCTGGAACTGGAACTTGAGCGCGCCCTCCACCTCCGCCGACTCGCGGAGCACATTGAAGCACGGGGGCAATTTCATCGGTTTACGCTGTATTCGGTGGATGCCCACTTGGCCCAACGTTTTCTCAACGACATGTCGTGTGTTCCTTTCCAACGGGTTTGCTGGACGCCCGAGGACGGCGGCCATCTTGAGCCGGTTGAGCACGAAGTGACCGCCTCGATGTTTCCACCGTTTCGTGTTGTGAGGTTGACCGTAAAAGGCGAACTTTCACCCGGACTTCCGTCTGGACAGGACGCCATCGTCTCCATTGACCTCGTCTCGGAGATTCAACAAGGTGTGGCTCTGCCTCGCGAACATCACCCTCCGATTCACCTTCAGCGAGAGGATTATGCTTCCATGGAAGAGATGCTGCATCAATTTCACAGTTCTCTTCAGCGTCTTGACCCGGACATTCTCCTGACGCACGGAGGTGACCAGCGTCTCTTTCCGTGGTTGTTGGCTCAAGCTCAAGCCCACGGGGTGAATCTTGTCCTCGGCCGGACAACGACGCCCCTTTCTCGGTCCACCAGCAGTCGAACCGTCCATTCCTACGGCCAGACCCTGCATAAGCACGGGGCCTATTTCCTTGAAGGGCGCCTGCATTTGGACACGGCGAACAGTTTCATTTTGTCGGAAGGCGGTGTAGCCGGCTTGTTTGAATTGGCCCAGCAGTCATGCCAGTCTGCTCAAATTATTTCGCGCCTCTCCCCTGGTTCGGTCATCAGCGCCATACAAATGCGGGTGGCCATGGACGACGGCGTTCTCGTACCGTGGAAAAAGAACCGTCCAGAAGACACGAAAACGGCCCTTGAATTGCTGAACGCCGATCGAGGTGGTCTCTACCTCGACAGTGCCGCCGGTGTCCATGCTTCGGTCGTTGAATTGGATTTTGCCAGCCTTTTCCCCAGCATTATCGCCACGCGGAACATCTCTCCTGAGACATTGAATTGTTCGTGCTGCCAACCTTCAGGAGGGGCTTCAAACCAGTTTGTTCCGCTTCATCCAGACGAAGCCAGGCGCGAGTTTCGGCAGCGAGGCTTGAAGACGACGTATGGCCACGGATTGTTTCCCCTCTCCAATTCCGCTTCGCTCCAAGTCCCTGGACTCCACACCCATACATGCGGGCGCACACACGGCTTTCTTGGACGCGTGGTGGCGCCGCTGATTGAACGCCGTCGCCAACTCAAAATGCAGCGCCAGACGAAAGGGGATGCGTTTGATTTGCGTCAGAACGCTCTCAAGTGGTTGCTGGTGACCTGTTTTGGTTACACGGGTTACCGTAACGCCCGGTTTGGGCGCATCGAAGCACATGAAGCGATCTGTGCGTGGTCTCGCGACCTTCTCTTGACCACCATCCATGAGGCCCAACAACGAGGATGGACGGTCCTCCATGCCATCGTGGATTGTGTGTGGCTGGTCGACCAAACGGGCGAACGCTCGTCAGAGCGTGTGGTGAGTGACGCTCATGAGTTTGCTCAAACCATTTCACAGATGGTAGGCATCCCACTTGAATTTGAGGCATTTTATCCCTTCATCGCCTTTTTGCCGAGCCGACAACACGGTGCGGGTTCACTCACGAAGTATTGGGCGTACGACGGACGAGATTTCAAGGTCCGCGGCATTGAGATGCGTCAGCGTTCTACACCAACATGGGTGAAGCAACTCCAGCAGCAGGCCTTGTCTCTCTTGGTTCCTCACGACACAGCCCCCGGTCTTCCTTCGGTTTCATTGCAGGGCGCTGTGCTGAAACATTACCGTTCACAGCTTCAACGGCTGCAGGGGAACGATGTACCGCTCACGGATTTGGTGATCACCCGCCGTATCACGAAAACCCTTGAAGAGTACAGGGTGCGTAATGTGGCTTACGGAGCGCTTCAACGAGCACGACGTCTCGGTTCAGATGTCCCACCGGGCGGAAAAATTCGCTATGTTGTCCTCGATGAATCCGCTTCTGAACCCAGCCAGCGCGTGATGTTAGCAGAAGAACTTGGTGTTGTTCATAGCGAACAAAAGCCCTGCCTGTCTTTTTATCAGCGCCTGGCCGAACGTGCGATATGGGCCGTCTTGGCTCCGTTTGGTTGGACCACCGAGGATTTGAGGCGTTTGGGTGTGCAACCAACCTTGCTTGAATTCACCTCGCCTCGTACCGAAGCCTGAGTACCTCGGTGTTGAGTTGGAGACATTCGTCTTTCGTAGGCGAGGCCTGGATGTTCCATCGCAGTTGGCCAGTGTCTTCCATTTCTCCCCACATGCCTTCAATGTGGGTGCGCAAGTGCCTCAAATGAAGCCGACGTTGCCGTCCCGAACCTTTCCAGAAGCCCTGAAGATGGTTCTGTGCGTGCCGAGCGACATGAGCGATTCGCTCTTGTTCCAATACATTGCTCCCTTGGTCGGCGGTGATGACGAGCACTGATGCATGGTGTTGCGCTGCGATTTGCCTGAGAACGGCCATGTGGCGTCGCAACAAGATGCGTGATTCAAACGGTTTGATGGCATCGTCTTGGTGCATGGCCAACAGTCCGTCCACGACGACCAAAGGTGAACGAGTGATGGTGATCTCGTTGGCGATTCGAGCGATTTGCGTGTCCAGTTGGTGGAGCGTGAATCCACGGCTGAGGTACAGACGGGCGAGACATGCCTCCGCATCCACCCCGCGACGATGCAGTGCAGCAAGGAAACGAGAGGGGTCGATTCGACACGCTCCATCAATCCAGTGGACAGGCAGTCCATCCGCTAGGACGTCCATGAGCCAGTGTTCGGCCACTGTTCGCATGCTCTTTCCTGCCCGACCTGGACCACGAAGATGGTACACTTGCCCGCGAAGGGGGGCGATGATGTTGGGGTCCACGGTCGTTGGCACTTGTGGACGTAGCCACATCGTTGTTGAAGGCGGTGTGTTGGTACTTGCCATGGCCATCATCAGAAATCGCACAATGCAGTCGTCAAGCGTTGCCCACACGCCTCGGTTGAAGTGAATGAACGCCAAGTTGAAGCACCGATGGCACTGAACTCAGTTAATGAAGTCAGAGGAGGCGAACCCGACCTCTGCTCCCCGAATTTTGATGCATTGTGACCTTGATGCCTTCTTCGCAGCGGTGGAGACGCTCCATCACGATTTGAGCGATGAGATTCCTTTGATCATTGGTTCGGACCCCCAGCAAGGCCGGGGGCGGGGCATTGTTTCAACGTGCAATTACGCGGCTCGTGCTTACGGGATTCGCTCTGCCATGCCCATCTCGGAAGCATGGCGGCGCTGTCCCGCGGCCCCCTTTGGGCCGGGGCATTACATTCGCGGAACGCGAAGTTTGTACGGGCGGGCTTCGCGTAAGGTGATGGCGATATTGCGCAAGGAGGCGGATATCTTTGAACAAGCGAGTATCGACGAAGCGTACATGGACATCACCGAGCGAGTGAACGGGGATTGGGATGCAGCATTGGCCTTGGCTGGACATTTACAGCGCTCCGTTCTGGACGGCGTGAACCTCAGCGCATCCTTTGGTATCGGGCCAACCCGTGTCATCGCCAAAATGAGCAGCGAGGTGAACAAGCCTCGAGGGATTCACCGCGTAATGCCCGATGAGGTTTTCGATTTTTTCAGGGGGAGGTCCTTGCGTGAACTACCAGGCATTGGACCAAAACGTGCTACGCAGTTGGCTGAGTGGGGATTTACAACGGCGGATGAACTTCATGCCGTGGGTGAATTGACCTTGAACCGTCTTGCTGGTGAGCGTTTTTCCTCATGGTTCATGGCGGTCGTAGAAGGTGAGAGCAGCACGGCAGTCAGTCCGCTGAGGAGTCGAAAATCGATCGGGAAAGAGCATACCTTCGACCGCGACCAACGAGACCATGAAACGGTGATGGAGTGGCTTTTGAAATTGGTTGAGGTGGTGATGACGAAAGCCGTAGAGGAAGGGGTTTGTGGCCGTTTGGCAGAGGTTAAAATCCGGTACACCGGCTTTGAAACGCATACCGTCAGCCGCAGCATACCGGTGGCTATGGACGATGCCTCGGTGTTTGGACGTCTTGCGTCCGCTCTTTTCGCGAACAGCGTGGATGCTGAGGGTGCCATTCGCTTGATTGGCTTTCGCCTTGGTTCACTGGAGATGCCTGAAAGCCGACAGTCCACGCTGTTCGAGGAGGAATAATTCACACCAACTGATGCATTCGAACGAGCGTGTCGTTGAACTCAACAAGCGAATCTGGAACTTTCAAGCCCGAGATGGGTTGGTTCAATGAAAGACCAGCGTCCTTCTTTGCAGCCCAAGTGGTGCTGTTGAATTCTTGCAGAGCCGCGGAGAGCGCACAGAGGCGTCGTCCTTCTTCTGTTTCAGGGCATCCATCCACCCATGGTTGGGCAGGGAAGGCGTCAACATCGACCGCTGAAACACCGTACACCGTGCTCGAGATATGGTGGGTAAAAAACGGGCAAACAGGACTGAATGCCGACATGAAATCACGTACGATGCGATGCAGGGTCCATGCAGCAGATGTGTCACCGTCATACAGGCGAGATTTCACCATCTCAAGGTAATGGCTCGGGAGGAGGCCAGTCCCGAAGGATTTGAGGGCCTGCGTGGCAGTGTAAATGTCAAGTTGTGACCAACCATTGTGGACCTCAGCCATGGTGGATTGGAACTCTGCGAGGATCCATTTGTCTTCTGGTGCCAAATCGACGGGGGTGGTTTCGAGGTCTGAAGGAACCTCAAACTGAGAGGCAAATCTGGCGACATTGAAGAGTTTGGTCAGCACGCCGAAATATTTCTTTTCGATTTCCTCAGGATTGATTTGGAAATCGTCACCAACTTGTGCATCACACGCCTTCCAGAGGCGAAAGCACTCGCTTCCGATTTTGTTGGCTTTGAGTTTGACCGAACCGTCGGGCCCACGAACGGTCCAAGCACCCGTACGGCCACCTGCACCACATTCAAGGACAGAATCGGCGTCGATCCCGTTGCCCAAGGATTTACTCATTTTTCGACCCCAAGGGTCCATGCCTAATCCGTCGATCCAAACGTGCTTAAACCCGGGCTTGTCCAGCACCAGCGTGGATTTCAGGAGTGTGTAATACAGCCATGTACGGACGATTTCTTTTCCTTGTGGTCGCAAAGCTGTGGGAAAGGCCTTCTCAAAGACATCAGGTTGGTTCAAATAACCACTGACGAACAGGTTGGAATTGGAGGAATCCATCCATGTGTCAAACACTTTTTGCTCGCCCTCCAGCGCCCCCATTTCGTCTGCCATGTCCGAATATGCGCCGAGGTCTTCCCGAGTGCTTCGGTCCAAAACACGGCTTCCTGCCGGTGGCTGCTCGCACCATGGTTGGACATAGGTACCCGCAGGCGGCACGACCACACGCAAACCGTCATCACTGTACCAAATGGGAATTTCAGTGTGGTACCAACGGCGACGACTGATGGGCCAATCAATGCTGATGTTGTCCATCCAATCCAACAGGAACTGCCGATTTCGTGGTGGGTGGAACTCAATGTTTGCCACGTGCTCGCGCATTCTGTCTTGGATATGCGTTTGCTTCACATACCATTCCTTGAGAAGGATGATCTCCACTGGATTTTTCCCTCGTTCAGACACTGGGATTTCCTGCTCCCGTTCTACGGTCTGCACCAATCGTCCGTTGGCTTCGAGCAATTCGATAGCCTTCGTTCTGGCCTCAAGCACCTTCAAGCCCGCCAACGGCCCTGCCACATCGGTCATAGCACCGTCCAAATCTATGGCCTGGAACGGGGCAATCCCAAGTTCTCGGAAGACGGCGACGTCGTTTTGGTCACCAAACGAACACACCATCAAGACGCCAGTTCCAAATTCTGATTTGACGGAGGGGTGCTGTTGGATGGAAACAGTTGTGTTTCGGCCGTTGGTCTCAAGCGGCAAGTGGATGGTTTGACCGACAAGATGCGTATAACGTTCGTCATCGGGATGAACGACCACCACGCCGCAGGCGCAGATCATTTCGGGTCGGGTCGTTGAAATCACCAATTCTGTTCCGTCCTCGCAGGTCCATCGCACATCGACGAGTTTGGTTTTGCGCGACAGGCGCTCGACTTCTGCATCGGCAATGGTCGTTCCTTCAACGGGGTCGTAGATGTTTGGGCGAAGGTCTTCGACAATGTCACCTTGCTTGAACAATTCAACGAAGATGGATTGGGTGACGGCTCGGTAATCGGGTGCGTCGGTGAGGTATTCACGTTCAAAATCACATGAGAGACCGACACGTTTTGCCGTCGTTCGCATTGCTTGCGTGAAGGTTTCGATGGTTTCTCGACAGAGGTTCAAAAATTCTGCCCGGTCGTAGGTTTTCATTTTCCTTTTGGTGTTTTTTTCTACCGTAAATTCGATGTTGATACCGTTCCGGTCAACGCCCCAGGGAAAGAACACTTCCTTGCCCAAGAGACGTTGGCTTCGGGCCATCACATCGATCATGGAATACTGTGCTACTGCACCGATGTGCCATGTGCCCGAGGGGTAGGGCGGCGGGGTGTCGATGACAAAGAGTTCTTTGTCGGTGTTCGGATTGAAAGCATACCGTTGGTGATAGGACACTGCATCATCGTAATGGGAGGCCTGGATGGCCTTTTCGAGGTCAACGGACCAGCGCTTTTCAGGTAGTTTGGGGTCTGGCATGTGCCTCACCTGGCCCATCCTCGGTCACTGAGGTTGGTCCAACCTCTGCGAAGGCACACCACCTTTCAATCCTCGCCTTCAAGGTAACGAAGCATAGTGAATTCTCCCGTGTTAAAGATAAGGCTTAGAATGGAGGTGTCGTCCCACCACCAAGGGCGATACCATGGATGAGGACGATGCTGCCCCAGCACCTTCTGATGCTGGTGGTCAGGGCAATCGCCGTCTCGCTACCTTGTCCAACGCCAGCCGTGAGGTCAGGGATCAGCTTGTTGGTCAAATGAAAACCATCGATTCCAAGCGAACACTGGATGCGGTTCTTGAAACACCGAGCCGACTGAAACGGGAGTGGCAAAAATCTGGGGCAACTGGAGCCATCACGAAATTTCCTATTCCCACCATTCTCGTTTTCTTGCTGCTCACGGTCTACTTTGTCGCACAATCGGGGTTTTTGGACGACACTCGGTTTGATGATGACCCCAACAACCCGGCGCTGAACGTGAACGGCGACCTCGAGGTGTACCTTCCCGATGGTTCTCAAGTAGCGGAATTGATTGGCAAAGTTGAGGAAGATTGGTCCACCAACGTGATGGTCGTCTACATTGAATCCACCAAGTACAATATCACCGACCAGCGGATGCTTCAGGAAATCAGTTACGTTGAGAAAATACTCAACCCGTACCTGTCCGATGACTCTGATGACGTGATTTACATTCTCTCGCTTTCAACGGTGCTCAAGGAAGTGAATTCAAGCGCACCCCGGATACGGGAGGCCATTGTCACGGAGCTTGGAGAATTGTTCTGTCCCTCCAACGGTGATGAGGAGTGCGCCTCTCGAGATGCTGCCAAAGAACTGAACGATGGATTTGCGCTAACGGATGATCAATTCGGGGGCTCATACGAGATTCCATCACAAACGACCATCAATCTCGTGATCGGAGAAATGTACACGGACGAAGGTCAACCGACGGCTGGTCTCAATAAACTAGCAAGGGACATCGAGGGTGGGGAAGACGGCGGTCCTGATGGGCAACTTGACCGAGCCATCATGGCCATCGCCGTGACTGAAAATCGTCCAGCAAAGGACATCATAGCCGAGACCCAAGAGGTTCTTGACTTGATTTCAACGATGGAACGTCCGTGTCGATTCACCGAAAACGGCGACCCTGACCCTGCGGAAGGGATGTGCGATTGGGAGGATCACGGTCTTTCCATGACGCTGACGG
Source organism: Candidatus Poseidonia sp. (assembly GCA_038148515.1). Classification (GTDB taxonomy): domain Archaea; phylum Thermoplasmatota; class Poseidoniia; order Poseidoniales; family Poseidoniaceae; genus Poseidonia. Next base: position 38,165 of record JAYQVP010000013.1, read on the forward strand.
GGCCTGTTCCCATCACCAACGCTGTCACGGAGTTTTCATTCCGCTTGTTTTGGGAAATCTTCCCAATGGCTGTTGTTCTCGTTGCGATAGGACTGTTTGTCTTCCACTCCGATCTGCTGCAGACTGGATTGACTGGAATGCGTCCCCTCCAAGGATTCAAAGTTGTCGTTATCGCCGGGCTACCGACGCTTTGTGCGGTGTTTTGGACATTGGGTCTGATCGGCGCCACCAACTACGAAGTGACAATGACAGTGATCATCGTCGGGCCGATCTTGCTTGCATTGGGGGTTTCCTATGGGCTTCATATCACCAATCGATATGCCGAAGAATCAGGGACTCGCGAAGAGAAAATGAGAGCCTCCTTATCCTCCACCGGTCGAGCCGTCTTCCTTTCCGCAGTGACGACGGTCATCGGCTTCATCTCCCTGGTGTTCACGCCGATGGCGCCCATTCAGACCGTTGGCATCGCCTTGTCGGTTGGAATTGTCATCGTGTATGTCCTGACAATGTTCATGGTCCCCAACTTAACATTGATACTGGATCTAAAGAAACCAAAACACCCACCGCTTCGGGCCTTTGATGTGCTGGTAGACGTCCCTGTGAAGCACAATAAAGGGGTCATCGGCGTATTCCTGCTCTTGATTCTCCTCTCGGCGACCATCGGTCAGGCCAACGTTGAGGAAAACATCGATTTGTTGGGTATGGCCCCCGAGGGTGAATCTCCAGTCGTCAAAATGAAACAATACAGTTCGGAGTTTGAGGCTGGTCAAGTGGGCATGATTTTGGTGAATGCCAATGTCAGCGGGGATTTCAACGACGAGGACAACACCAACGACCATCCGGTGGATCTGCTGCAAAAGATCAACGTCTTGGAAGCCTCACTAAACTCCGTTGAAAACACATCGGCTGTCTCCGTTGTGTTCTTGATGAAGGCTTCTGGAGTTCAACTGACATTGTCAAGTGAGCAATTTAACGATGTTTTCCAGGAAATTCCTTGCTTCGGTAACGACCAGTGCGAGGATTGGAAAACGATTGTCGATGTGCTGGTCAATCGGAGTTTCTCCGTCGACACCTCGTTTTGGGATTTACTGACGGATCCAGAGGATTTTGGATTGCCGGGCTCTGAACAGAGCCAAATCTTCCTTCTCGACGTGTTTTACGCCTCTCTGACCAAAGAAACCCGAGGTATTTTCGTGAGCGACGACTTCAGTCGTTCACTCATCTATGTGGATATGCCGTTTATTCCAGTTGCGGACACCTCTCGAAGCGTTGATTCGGTCAATGAGATGGCTTCACGGTTTCAAGGCGATAACGGGGAAACGGCCGAAGACCTCACGGGTGTGGCTGCTACGGCCATCGAAGTCAACGAACTGATCGTCGGATCGCAATGGACGTCGCTTGGTTTTGCCATCATCCTGACCCTCATCACCCTAGCCGTTGTCTTCAGGGATATTCGCTATTCCATTTGGACGACTTCACCGGTGATTGCAACGGTGGCATTGCAGTGGCTTGTGATGTGGCGCATGGATGTCCCCCTTTCGTTGGTGACCGTCATGATTGGCTCGATTTTGGTCGGTGTAGGTGTTGACTTTTCCATTCACATCGCCAACCGGATTCGGGAATTGGGGGGTGGCATACCTGCTATCCGAAGCGCAGCCGTAGGTACGGGCATGTCGTTGTTTGAGGCAGCGGTGGTCACATCGTTGGGCATGTTTACGGCTTACAACATCCCCATTCCTGAAATTCAACCGTTCATCACGGTGATCTTGATTCTCCTGTGGGTGGCGGCCGCCAGTGCCCTGATTTTATTGCCCGCGATTTTCGTCACCCTCGAAAAAATGGGTATCGGGGCTGTCAGTGGCGGCAATGCGATGGCTAAGAAATTGGGTTTGATGAGGTCAGGTCATGCCGTCGACGATGTGGTTGAAGCAGCCCTCCTCGACGATGTGGTCGATGCCTGGTGAGCGAGCATACCATAGACCTTGACCCTCTCGGATGTTGTATGAACCACTGGTTGATGAAATCAGAATTGGACGTCTACCCGTACATCCAACTTGTGGCCGATGGCTCAACCCATTGGGACGGAGTTCGTAACTACCAAGCACGGAACATGATGCGAGACGACATGAAGGTGGGCGATTTGATCTTGTTCTACCACTCCAACACAAAACCACCTCACGTTGGTGGTTTGGCCCGTGTGTGCAGGGAAGGCTACCCAGACCACACCTCGTGGGATGCCTCAAGCAACTATTTTGATGCCAAGTCATCACCAGAACAACCCAGGTGGTTCATGGTGGACATCGAGCCAGTGCAAGCCGTGCCGATGGTGTCCCTCGATGATATGCGAAACAATCCGGCCCTAGCAGGCATGCCCTTGCTGCAACGGGGCCAACGCCTTTCTGTCCAACCCGTTACTGTCGAGCATTTCAACGAAGTGCTTCATATGGCAGGTGTCGACCCTGCTACGATTCCTCGGTGAGGGAGCGATATGAGCGCCCAAATACCCGTTTCCACTCGCGCTGCGAACATCGAATATGCGATTCGTGATGTTGTTGTCCCTGCGATGGCATTGGAGGCTCAAGGACACGAGATCATCAAGCTCAACATAGGCGACCCCATTGCGTACCCTGGTTTGCCAACACCGCCCCACATGATCGATGCGTATGCGAAAGCGTTACGTGAGGGTCATAATGGTTACTCGCCTTCGTATGGCTTACCCGCCCTTCGTTCGGCCATCGCCGAAGATGAACGGCGAAAAGGTTGGCCCGCACGCGACGAAGATGTCTACGTTTGCCACGGCGTAACGGAGGCCTTGCAGTTGATATTCGCAGCCGTCTTAGAAACAGGGCACAAGGTCCTTGCTCCCGGACCTCATTACCCTCCCTACATGGCCTATCCTCAGATGTACGGAGCAAGCACTGTCGAATACCGTCTTGATGACGATGATGGGTGGAAAATAGACCTTGACGACATCGCCTCCAAAATGGACGACGATGTTCGGCTTCTGGTCCTCATCAACCCCAACAACCCATGCGGAACGGTCTGTGGAAAAGAGGACATCGAAGCCTTGTTGCAAATAGCTCGCTCGTATCCGAATTGCATTGTAGTAGCCGACGAGATCTACGATGGTTTGGATTTCACAGGCCGCCAGGTCTCCGTTGCCAGTTTAAGCAACGATGTTCCCGTGATTTCCCTCAACGGCGTATCCAAGGTGTTCTATGCCCCAGGATGGCGTATTGGATACATGGCTTTGCATGATCCAAGTGGACGACTGTCACTTGTCCGTGACGGACTGGAACGACTGTTGCGTTCTCGACTCTGCGCCTCGACACCAGCACAGTTGGGATACTTGGCTGGCCTTACATCTGACCGTGGATGGATGGAGGAATACAAGCAACGGGTGGTTCGCCAGCGAGACTACTGTTTGGCCCGAATCAACGAGATTGAAGGGCTTGAGGTCGAACACCCCGGAGGAGCGTTTTACATGTTCATTCGTTTAACCGACCCCCGTTGGTCCAAGGATGACAAAGCATTCGTGCTCGGGTTGCTTGAGGAGGAGCACATTCTCCTCGTCCACGGAAGTGGGTTTTCTCCTCGACTGGGTAAAGGTCATGTGCGAATGGTGTATTTGGCGTCAGAGGAAGTACTCAAGGTGGCTTTTGACCGTATTGAGCGGTTCCTCCAAAGGCATCGCAAAGGCTGATACATAGAGGAGCATTGATGAGGGTTACCTCGTGGGGTTGTTTGTGCGTCGTCAAGCCCACCACTTGACCATGGCGTTGGTCATGGCCTTCCCGGTCTTGGCTCCTACTGTGTCTGCATCAAGCGTATCTACGAGCACGGAATTGACCACCGAATTGTTAGCGCCACTTTTGATTGCCCTGTTGTTCGCCCTGTTCATTCGGCGATGGTTCATTCCACGACAACTCACAAACCTTCAGGTCGCGTTTGAAATTGAAGACGATTTATACGAAGTGCATCGAATTACTCGCTCTCTGCGGGATTCTCGGAAATTGCTCAAAGCAGGACGGGTTGGCTACGGGGTCCTACTCTACATGATGGGGTTGACGGGAGTATTGATTCTCATCATGGAACTCTTGTTCAATGCCGATGTCTTCTCTCAGATCAACCTCTACTTCATCGCCGTTCTCATCTTGATTCCCGTTCTGATCTCACCATGGGAAACGTTGAACGGACAGGTTGCAAACAAACACCGAGAAACGCGTCGCTCCTTGAGTGCCGATTTGATACGCCGTGTCGTAACCCTTGCGCTTCTTGTCATCATCACCATGCTGGTGCTTGCTTACGGTTACCAAGTGGAAGGGGCATTGACGCCGACTTGGATTGCATTTGGCATGTTGACCTTCATGGCCCCCACCATTTTCGCATACGGGCGCATTATGGGTGCATCGTGGAACATGCTGATGATCAGTAAATGGCGAACGACACGTGGCCGTCCAAATCCAATCGACCCCGAGCGTGCTGGATTCATGGGTCGGCTGTTTGCGTTTGTGTTGGTGTTGTTTTTGCTCACGATGCCCATTACTGCCCTGAACGGCATTCTTACGGTCGCTTACGTGATGCTCAACAATCCCGCCAACGCCACTGAAGTGCTCAATTACGGAGGGATCATCGGTTACAGCATCTACATCAACATCGATCTGATTTCAAAAGTCTTGTTCCAACTTGAGATCATTAAGTCATTGCCCGAAGTACTTTCCTTGTACTTGACCATGAACATTGCCATCGTGGGTCTGGCGTTCATCTTCGAACTCACACGAAACTTGGTTCTCGGTGGTCAAACCTTCGGCGGCGTTTTTGGGGTCACGCTCGATACGCCACGTGAAATTCGAGCGGAAAAAGAAGCTCAAGCCCGCCAACTAACCTTTGCCTTTGCCGGGTTTTCTGGATACACCGTGTTGTTGCTGATCCTGGTCTGCTACAAGGAATTTGGCGACTTGATGCCGATGACAGCCTTGCTGGAACGGAACGGGTTTGATGAGGGCATGCGCCTCTTGACGGTGTGGTTGTTCATTGCCGTTGGTCAGATCGTTTTCTTGTTGACGTGGCTGTTATCCATCAGCCGGTTTGGAATCCTCCGTAAACTTCGATTTGATTTGAATCCGGACGAGCGAAGAGAGGGTGCTGTAAAACTCGCAGGTGGTGACCAACTCGAACAACTCGTTGAAAACGCCGCTTACAACGAAGACATTGACCTTCTCATCAGGGTTCAGCAACACGATTTCCCTGGCGATCCCGCACTGGTACGGCAGGAACAATCGCGCGCATCCATGTGGGAAAAGGCCCTCCGAGGCCTCTGGCCTGAAGCCATTGAACAGGCAAAAAAATTGCTTGCACAGACGGGTGGCGATAATGACGAAGCGAGGATGATTGTTGCTACAGGCTACATGGCTCTTCGCCGTCTGGACGCTGCACGAGAAGCGCTGCACGGTTTGCAACAACCCGAAGGATACGATGAGCCCGAGATTCTTTCCTTTATGTGCGAATGGCTGGACCCGTGGCATGGTAATGTCACCGAGGATGACCTATGGGATTGGGAGAACAACTCAGTCATCGATTATCTTCAAATCCTACAGTCGATGATGCGGAGTTGGAATCCTAAACCCACCGATATGATGGTTCACAACGACCGAGTGTCACTGGTTGGGCAACTCTCTATGGTGGCTCTCCTGCGTGCTCAGCGTTCGTATGATGAGGCACTGGATTTGGCCTTCACGTTGGTCCGGCAAGACCCCACCGGTGTTCGTCCCAGAATTGCAGTCGCACTTTGTTTGCTTGACACGGGACAATGGCACGATGCCAAAACGGTGGTTGATGAATTGATCAAAAGCGACCCGAACGACCCGCGTGTTCTCGCCGTTGGCGCGATATTTGGGTTTGGCAAAAAGGGGCATGAACTCATGGAGGTGTCGCTTGTATTGGATGCAGACCAACCCAAGGTGACAAAGAAATGGATGGACATCGCCCCCGTCAATTCGTATGCTGCGGTACTCCAAAAGGGGGGTTTGGATGAAGCCCTCAATGCCAACGTCATGATTGCGGCCCACGAGGCCGCACGCCGGGGTATGCCTCCCCGATTTTCGCCCAGCATTCTCTCTCGAATTTTCGCATACTTCGTGTTGATTCCTACCTGGTGTGTGGTCGGCATCCTCACCTACAACGAAGTCGGTCATGTCGAGGGCTTAACGGCGTTTGTCGCTTTGTTGGGGTTGCAATTCTCCTATCGTCGCTACCAACTCCAGCAGGAGCATCAAATCAAGCATCGCGATCAGCGTGGTTTGTTAAACTACGCTCGGCGTCTCAAGCGATTCAAGGCCCTTCCCGATAAAACCAATATTCCAATCGGCAATCATTTGCTGCTCGCAGGGATTCTGGTTTCAGTGAACGGTGTTGTGTTGGATATTGGCTTCCCGGGATGGTTGTTTGAACGATTGCCAAAAGAATCCGAGAAAAAGGTACGTCAACGGCTCAAGCGACGAAGCACTTCTATCGAAAAAGGACGAACTCCAAGGGTCACCCCTCTTGGCAAAGCATGGTGGCTCAAGCGTCCTCGCGAACATCAACTGGACGGACCTGTCCTTGAACGGGAAATCGGCCCCGTCGCTTATCGTGGACGAGCGAATTACATTCGTAAAAAGGAAAACGCTTCTCTTGATGCCATCGCGACAGGCGGGGAAGTGTCGAGTCAGCAACGATTCATTCCACGAAACACGATTCGTTCTGAGCGAAGTGGCTCCTGAGCGAGTTTGATTAGCCGCATAGGGTTCAATAACCGTGTTCGGCCGTAAGAGTCCATGGCTTCTCGGTCGTTCATGGGTTCCCACATTTCCCCCCCAACGCAAACCGCCGATCGTATTGTTCAAGCCGTAACAGATAGCGGCAACCTCTATCGGGAAGGCTTGGGAATGATCGCCTCTGAAAACATTGTGTCTCCCCTCGTTCGTGATGCCGTGGGGAGTGATTTACACGGCCGTTACGCTGAAGGTTTACCCGGCAAGCGATACTATCAAGGATGCGAGCCGTTTGACACCATCGAGTCCATAGGAATAGAATTGGCATGCGAAGTTTTCGGGGCAACATTTGCAAACATCCAATCCACATCTGGGACGGTTTCGAACATCGCCGCCTTGAAAGCCCTCGCTCAACCGGGCGACAGAATCACCGCCGTTTCAACGGCAGACGGTGGTCACATCTCCCATGCTCGAATGGGTGCAGTTGGTTTGAGGGACCTGAACCTGACCACCTATCCATGGAATGATGAGCGAATGGAACCTGATATCGATGCGGCCTGTGCACTCATTCGTGAGACCCAACCAAAGGTGGCGCTGTTTGGGCAATCGGTTTTTTTGTTTCCAACGCCTCTGAAGGAAATGAGCGATGCTGCAAAAGAGGTCAATGCAACCGTCATGTACGATGGAGCCCATGTTTTGGGATTGATTGCAGGAGGGGTTTTCCAAGACCCTCTTCGCGAAGGTGCTGACCTTATGACGGGTTCAAGTCACAAGACCTTCCCTGGTCCCCAAGGGGGATTTCTCCTTTCTTCTTCCGATGACACCAACCTTCACAGACGTCTGAACAACGCTGTTTTTCCCGGCGTGTGCTCCTCCTACCACCTTCATCATGTGGCTGGGAAAGTAATCGCCCTTGAAGAATTCAAAGCCTTCGGACGTTCATATGCTCAAAACACTGTTGCAAACGCCCAAGCCTTTGCAGCGGCTCTGAGCGCTGAAGGTTTTGATGTCTTGGCAGAAAGCCGAGGGTTTACAGCTTCACACCAGGTCTTGACCCGTCATGGTGACAATGATTCCGGGGCAGGGGCCGCTGCTGCTCAACGTCTTGAACGCGCCGGCATCATCACGAACATGAACATGCTGCCAGGCGATACCAAAGCGCTCTCTCCCTCAGGGCTGCGACTTGGCGTCCAAGAACTTACTCGGGTCGGCTTCTCCAAAGACGACATGGTTGATGTGGCCTCGTTTTACGCCCGTGTGTTGCTCAAGGGTGAAGAACCCGAACGCGTTCGGGCTGATGTCAAAACGCTCAAGGCTGAACATCAAACAGTACAGTACTGTTTCAACGAAGATGGTCGTTCAGGCTACCCATGAGGCGGTGATGTTGATGGGTGACGCCGAGGAAAATTGGCGTCGGTTTTCCTTTAGCCGTGATGGTTTCTTTCATGACCCGCATGGCCAAGTCATATCGCTGTGGGGCATGGTTGAATTTCAGCGGTTTTGGAACGAATTGGACAGTATGTTTTCTGCGCCTTTGGGCCGAAAATTATTGTATGCAGCCACCGATTGTGAGGAAGAGATCGTCATGAAGAGTGGGTTGTATCGACGAAAAGGTTGGTTTTCGGGTCGGGAAAACAAACGCCGATTGCACGAACGATGGCGAAGTATGGGATGGGGTCTGCCCGAGGGCGATGGAATTTTGCAGCCTTGCCATGACCAACTAACCGTTGGCTTGTTTTTAGCTCATGCAGAATGGAGAGATGCCCAACGCCTTGACATCAACTGGCAACAGATCAGCGACGCACGACTTGAGATTGAGGTTGCTCCAAACTCACGTCCGATCAACGACCTCCCTCAACTTCAGCCCCTGCCCTGGGGCTATCACATGGGCCACAGCGATTCCGAGCATCCCGGTATAGAGATGGACCTCGATTGGCGGAGTTATGGATTCTTTGTTGGTCAAGAGCGCTCTTTTTTCCTCCCTGTGAACCTGCTTCATCGATTGGCAATTGAAGCCTCAGGGCGACCGTTGCAGGTCACGAAAGATGCCACTTTGCACTTGAACGTAAAGCTCGAGCATCCATCCTCCTCAACCTTTGCTGCCTTTTCCATGGCCGCCTACCGTGGTTACCTGAACTCGGATGCCCACGCCTTCGTTCTCGAGCCAAGCGATTGGTTAGATTTGCTCCAACTGCGCCTAAACCAACGTGGTCTTGGGGGGGCCAGTCCAGATGGGAGCTTGCGGTCGGGGGAACATTCGTCGATGTTCATCATTCAATCCCCTCTACCTGCTGTCGCAGTCGGCCTGATTTGTGGATTGTGGCAGCGAGCGCTCGGTGGGCGCATCGAGGCCACCGTTGAGGTGGCAGAAAACAGGGTCATTCTCGAGATTCAAGAGGTGAATATCTCGTTCGAAGAATGAACGATGGCATAGGATCTCGGTGTTGGAACGATGCCCATCTTTGGTCAAGGTTCATAACCGAAACAGCGCCTCGTATTGAATGCACAGCAGTGCGGGGTATGCCTCATGACTCTTAGCCACAATCAAATGGCCTACGTAGCGATTGTTTCCACGTTGATTTTCGGGTCCCTTTTCGTTGGTGTTTCGGGTGTTTTCCAAACCAGTGAAAACATCGGTGGGTTCGAAAGTGCGGTTGAAGAAAACATCCGCGGTGAAGCAGAATTGATGGGTGAAGCAACGGATTCCGATGGCGATGGGCTATCCGACAAACTTGAGGAAACCCAATACGGCACCGATCCTAACGACCCCGATAC
>JAYQVP010000014.1:0-36315 GCA_038148515.1 Candidatus Poseidonia sp.
ATCAACCAGATTTCTCTTGTTTCGATCCTTTGGCTACCTGTCGCAATTGATTTTGTTATGCTGACCTAAATTGATTGGCGAGAGAATAATGCACTTGAGCTTCTTGCACAAATACGTCATAATCTCGATCACCTACCTGACCCCAAAACCCGTGAGGGCCTGCTTGGGATCGCTTCAGCTTCGGCATTGCATCAGGGAGGATGGAGGCAGTCACGGTCCGAAGACTCAGCCCCCAACGCCGTTCCCAAACGACGCAAGCAACCAAGGCACAAACACCCTGTATATGAAGATAACCGCCCTGTTCAGCACCAAAAATGGGCCACTGCACCTCATATCCCACAGGTTTTCCAGAATTCAATGGTGGCTTCATTTGACCCCATCCCTCTCATCCAATTCGGATCGATGTTCAGCGGATATGAACCCCGCACACTCGACCGGAAAAGGGGTCAAAACGGCCCTGAAGTAGGCAGCATGGGAGTAAAATCCCCCGGCCCTGTGAAGGCTTACTCGGCACCGAAGAATTGACGAATCATCGGGTGCATTTCCATAGCTTGTTCTTTTTGGATTTGCTCATAGGTGCGCAAAATGATTCCGACAGCCAACAACAAGCCCGTTCCACTGGCATTACCAACCGTCCCCAGGAGGTCAGCGCCTGATGCCAAGAGCCCGACGAAGGCACCTGAGAAGTACGTGACAGGCGGGATGTAATTTTCAAGAATCTTCTCCAAAACTTTCGGGTTCTTTCGGAACCCTGGAATTTGCATGCCCGTTCGCTCGATCTGTTTGGCAACATCCTTGGTGCCCATGTTGGTGGTGTCAATCCAAAACTTGGCAAAGACCATTGAACCCACGGTCATCAAGGTGACATAGAACACCACGTGCACCATGATTTGTGAGAGCGAGTGACCAAACACGTCACCCTGTTGATTCAGCAACGGAATCAACCAATCATTGACACCGTTGACCATGCTGGCGTACCATGCAAATCCACCTGATGCGGTGGTCTGTCCGGGCTCATAGGTGCCGATGAATGCCGAGGCAGACATCGCCCCATTTTGCCCGAGGATGGGCGTTTGGCTCAACGTGGGGTGGCTCCAGAAGAGAAGGGTGAACATATTGATGTTCGCCAGCAAAGCAGCCATCAAGATGACCGGGATGTTCGAGGCGTAGACCAATCGAATGGGGTACTTGCCGCGGTGACCACGGACCTTGCCGTGGGTGAGTGGGAGTTCCAACTTGCTTGATTCGGCGTAGGCGACGATCAAGAAAACGATGATGGAGGAAACAAGAGCTGCCACAGGATTGACGTGTGTGAGCAACATGACTTCAAAACCGTTGGATTGAATCATTTCTGCGTTGGTTGACGTTCGGAACATGTAGAAAATCATCGGCAAGGTCCCTGATGGTGGATTTTGAATGGAATAGGGTGCTCCGCTGGTGGTGGCCAGTGGTGAGAGCGTCCCCACAAAGGTGGACTGCGCAACACCAGCGGCGATGAACAGCGAAATACCGGACCCGATACCCCACTTGCTCACCAATTCATCAAGAAGGAACACGAGATAGGAGCCTGCGAACAGTTGGGCTACGATGACGAAATTAGCCCAACCTAGGCCGTAGGCGTCGACCAGCCATTCGCTGGGGTCAAGGAAGCCGTAGGTTTGGGGAATCGCCTCGATGGGAATCATGATCAACACAAGGAGTTTCTGCACGCCTTGATACATGGCTTTGTCCTCAGAATCGCCGAGGTCAAGACGGATGATTTTCGCACCGGCGAACAACTGCATGATGATCGAACCGGTCACGATAGGTCCGATACCCAGGTGCATGATGGTACCGGAGGCACCCGCCATGATTGAGCGAAATCCGCTGAACAGGTCAAGGGCCTGTCCGGATAATCCAAACAGCATGACGTTGGTCATAGCGAAATAGATGATGAGCACAAAGGTGGTGGTCCACATTTTTTCGTTGAAGCGTACGTGGCGTTCGGGTTTTGTGATGGTGGGATACACATCAACGAAGCGGCTCAGAGCATAGAGCCGACTGCTTTTGTCACCCGACCACATGAAACAAGTCAGGATGGCAGAAGCGCCGAATCCCAGCAAGAGGATACCCACTAAGAAGAAGCCAACGCCTTCATCGTAACCGCCCCATGCGCTGGGGCGGACGTACCAAGCGGCTATGCCGGCGAAGACCAACCAACCGGTTAATTTGCCAAATCGACCCACAAACGGCATCGTCTTGAGTCCAGAAGGAAGGTCCCGCTGGAAACACCACATGCAGTAGGCGAGATAAACAACCGAGAACAACAGCCCAAACACGGCGGCATCGCGTGCTTGGCCAGTTCCGGAAAGTTCATCCGACTGCCAGTAAATCAGCAATGCGTAATACAACACACCCGTCAGTGCAATGGCCCACGGAATCGGCTTGTGTTTCATCGTTCATCCCACCTACTTTGGGTTCACTCTTCTTCGAATTCGCCCCATTCGTCATCGTCAGCGGTTTCAACCGAACCGCCTGCGGCTTCGATTTTTTCCACCGCACGAGCGCTGGCGTGCTCAACGATCACGGTCAAACCGGAGCGAACTTGTCCGGAGCCGAGGAGTTTGTCGATACCCATGGAGGTCAAATCGACCGAAGATTCACCGTTGGCCATCTCATCAAGTTGACCCACGTTAGCAGTGACGTACACGGTTCGAAGCGATGGATGACGGTTGAATCCGTGCATACCCCAATGCCTGGGCATGTACTTGATACGGGTCATCACGCGGTGCTTGTTCATACCTGCGTTTCCTCGTCCACCGCGCTTGCCTGCGCCGCGACCTGCTTTCTTTCCACGACCGTGGTATCGATTTCGTCCACGGTGCTTGTTGGCTTTTGTTCCCATATCCTTCACCTCAAATCATGCGCTCAACCAGAGCACCGATATCGTTGCCTCGAGAGCCGAGGGCTCCTCCGACCGTGTAAGCACGCTTGATGCCGCCCCAGCCATTCGTACCGCGAGGGGGGTGGAGACGGAAGACGCGCTTCAAGTCTGGAATGTCTTTCATCGTGGCTTCGCCGTTGGCGATGGCAGCAGCGAATTCGGCGATGTTGGCGTGCGAGGTGTGTTCGGCAACGATGGCGTCCGTCAACGGAGCGTCACCGACCATGCGACCTCGCTCACTGAGCATTCGCTCAATCATGCCGGCGTCAGCCTCGCCCCACGTGATGTAGTCCTTGGCCTTCTGCAACATGCCCAAGTATTGGGGGTTGTCGGGGATGATCACGGCGTGGTTCACCTTGGTGAGGTTCATGTAGCCCATGGTTTCGCGAATTGACCGCTCCACCTTGACATCGCTACGAGCTCGTACAACAATGTATGCCATCACAATTTCCTCCCGCTGTGAATGTGGAGATTCTCACGCTGTGCGTTGGTCACACGCGTTGTGTTGATGTTCTTCAAGGCATTGAAGGTCGCACCGGCGTAGTTGATGGTTGTGCGGGTCTGTCCCTTGGTGCGGGAGAGCACGTCCTCAATTCCAGCCAGTTCCAAGACACGCTTGCCAGTTTCACCGATGACCAAGCCTTTGCCTTGGGCAGCGGGCATCAACGTTACGCGGGTAGAAGCAGCGCGGCCGTCCACCTTGAAGGGGACCGTGTTGCCGGGGCCCGGCGATGATTCCCATGAGCCGTTTCCGCGCTGGACTGAAATCAGGTTGAGTTTGGCAGCGGTGATGGCCTTTCGAATGGCGGTAGCGACTTCCTTGGCCTTGGCCATGCCCAAGCCCACATAGCCGTCGCGGTTGCCCACACAGGCCATGACGTTGAAGCGCACACGACGACCGCTGTCGGTCATTCGTTGAACCATGTTGACCGAAATCACTTCGTCCTCGAGGTTGGGGATGAGCGCGTCAACGATTTCGACTTCGCGAATGGGCAAACCGGAGGCCAGAGCAGCCTCGTACGAGATGATTTTGCCAGCCATCACGGCGGCGCCCAAGCGAGTACGTGGCTCCCACTTGCGCAGGTTGGCGATCGGGTCGTCTTGGTTTCGTCGGCGGCGGCGCTGGTCGGGCACGTCCTCCGTTTCTTCTGGAGCGTAGGCTTGCATCAAGCCGGGTGCCATGGTCTTCATTTCTTCATCCGTCATCAGTATGCCCCCTCAATGGTGTTCTTCGTCGATTCAATATCACCCGTCATCGATTCATCGATGTGAGCACCGTTCAGTCGGTCTTCATCGGGGTACACCTCTTCGCTGTGTGGAATATCGAGTCCTGCATCGCTCATGCCCTTGAGGGCAGCATACACACGGGAGCCGGGGCTGTTAGCAGCCAATCCGATGTCGAGAACGGCCTCAGTAGCACCTCCAGCGACAGCGGCCTTGCCCATCGCGTAACCGACCAAATACGAGGCGGGGACGGATTTGAGCGAGCGGTTGGCTGGCCATCCGAACTTCTTCACCAAGTCCGTACCGGTCATGGAAACGGACACCATGTCACCGTCCGCAGCCCAAGTGACGAGCTGACAGGTGGTTCGGGTGTTTGACACGCGCACGACAGCACGAGGCTTCTCGCCTCGCAGCAACTTGAGGCGGCGGCGGTAATCGGTGAGCCCGGCCTTGCGGCGGCGGAAAATCGAGCGGCGGTTGGTACCTGCCATCACTCATCACCTCCCTTGAAGTTGACACCTTCCAGCGTCATCTGGGACCGCATGTGAGCAATGGAGCGGTATGAACCGCCCTTTGCCTTGAGGTAGTACCGTCGGTACTGAGACGGTTCGATGGTTTCGTCGGCTCGGAGTTCCTTCAACACACGGCGTTGGCTTCGAATGGTGCGCATCCAGCGATGCTTGCGAGGATTGCGGGCGTTGGCCGTACCGGCACGAGTTCCTTGGCCCTTGCGTCGACCCTTTCGCTTCTGTTGAAGGCGGGCACGAGCGCGAACTCGGGAGGTTCCCTTGACAGGTTTTGCCTTGATCCACCCCTCATCAATGAATTCACGGATATCGTCGGTTTGGACGGCTGAAGCCACCTGGTCTACGTAGAGTGGGTTGATCCACACTCTGTTCTCACCGCATCCCAACAGACGAGCAGCGATTCGCTTTTGGTTGGTAATTTGCATCAAACATCCCTCCGTCGGTTCAACACACGAATGCCCAATTCATCGGCACGTGTGTAAATGTTCGCTCGCTTGCGACCGCCTACGGAGGAGCCAACACGGGCCGCCTCGGTTTCAGGGTCGATCGTCTCGAGTTCGGCGAGGTTGTGAACCATGATTTCTTTGAACCCGGAGGGGTGAAGGAATCGAGCGGCTGCAACTTTGCCGTGGCCAATTCGGACCAACGAGCCACGGTACTTGTAATTGCGGCGTTGTTTGTTGTCCATGCCGTGGGGGGCGCGCCAACCAGAGCGAGACAGACGCTTGTAGCGGAACCACTCCGTTCGACGGAACGAAGGGGTCTTCTTCTTTTGAGCAGCTCGTAGCGCCAAAGCATCTTTCGTGTTCTCATCGAGCACCGGCTTTTGCTTGACCATGTAGACATCGTCGCCTTCATCCTCCCAATCGTCGTCGTCCCAGCCTTCATCGGCGGCATCGCTGACAACGGGCTCGTCGTCATCATCGTCTGTTGCAGGGGCGGCGGTGCCACTGGCCTCTTGGAGGCGAGCAATCAAATCGGTTTTCTTACCGGAGACGGAAAGGTCTTGCTCTTTGAGCAATGCCTTCAATTCCGCAACGGTCATTGATTCGTAATCTTCTGCCATGTGATTCACTCCTTGTTCAACAGGTAAATACCATCCTGGAAGACACGTCGGTCTCGATTCTTGACGGTCGTGCATCGCTCAATGTTGGCCGCTGTTTGGCCAACCAATTCCTTGTCAATGCCCGATACGGTGATTTCCACTTTGTTCTGTACGCTAACGTTCACGTTGTGCAGTATTTCAGCGGTGCGGGGGACGCGCTCACCGAAGTAGTTGTTCACGGTGAAGGTGTCGCCGTTCACGGCCAACGTCATGGGGAAGTGAGAATAGAAGGCTTTCAGATGATAGGTGAATCCCTCGGTCACGCCTTTGACCATATTGTTGAGGTGGGCGTTCCACGTGCCGACCAACGCCTTTTGTTTTCGGCGGGGAAGGTTCACGCGCAGCACGATGCCGCTGCCATCTTGGTGCATGTCAATGAAACCACTCACGAAGGTTCGCGAGAGCGAGCCCTTGGGCCCGGTGATGGTCACGACGCCATCTTCGCTGATCGAGGCGGTAACGCCTTCAGGGATGGTTACGATGTGTTCGATTCTGTCGAGTTTAGCCATTCATTTCACCTCAGTACACGTATGCAAGCAGTTTTCCGCCAATACGGGCGTCTTTAGCATCGTAGTGATGCATGACGCCTGAGTTGGTCGTTAGGATCAGGAGGCCAAAGTCTCGAGCAGGGAGGTATCGAGTCTCCCACTTCTCGTATTCTTGGCGGCGAACGCTGTGGCGGGGTTTGACCGTACCACAGCGGTTGATGGTGCCTCGGAGTTCGACCACGTAGCTGTCGCCACGGCCGTTTTCAACACGCTCAATCTCACCGACATAGCCGGAGTTTTGCATGATGTGAAGCACGTTGCCGAGGAGTTTGGAAGCCGGACTCAACTCAACGTTGAATTTCCCGGCCTGCTCGGCGTTGAAAATTTTCACGAGGGCGTCGTTCAATGGATCAATTTGCATTCTTCTTCCCTCCTCAATTCATCTTCTTGAACCCGATATCGGGTGCCACATCCCTGAAACATTGGCGGCACAATCGAAGACCGTGCCGTCGAATCATTCCTCGCTTGCGGTTGCACCGTCGGCATCCAACGGTTCGTCCAATTCGTATTCCGTGATCTCGTGCCATGTTTACTCCTCCAGAATGTTGATGTTGAATTGTTCAGCGAACCAGGCGCGGGATTCCTCAGCGGAAACTCGGTGATGGGCCCCGACCTTGGTCTTGGCTCGACGACGACGACTCACACGGTGACCGGGTCGCTCGAGCACAGCAGTGATGTCCATCCCGAAGATACCGATGTCGGGGTCGTATTTCTGCCCGGGAAAATCCGTGTAGTCACGAACACCGAACGACAAGTTGCCTTCTCGGTCAAAGTTCCATGAGGGGATGGTGTTCTCTCTGCATTGGAATGCGTTGGCCAAAAAGGTCTGGATGGTTGCTTGGTCTCGAATGGTGGCTTTACAGCCGATTGGAGCTCCAACACGAACCTTCAGGTCACGGTTTTGAATGCGACCCAGAGTTCGCTGGGGCTTGACACCCGTCACCATCTCCAAGACGTTTTCAGCGTTCACGAGGCGCTCACCGCCCTCGCCCACACCGATGTTCACGCACACCTTTGTGACGCGAAGTTGGGTCATGGGGTTGGCTTCTGCGCTCATTGACCTCCCTCCGTCACAGGCATGGCCGAGGAGCCGATTGCAAACACGTTGCGAGCCACGGTACCAAAGCCGTCAAATTGAACTTCATTGGGCATGCTTGAACGCTTCAAAATGAATTCCTTCATCTCGGCCGTGCTGCCGACGTGGGTCCCGCCGATGAGGAAGCAACGTGTCCCGACCTCAAACACGATGTGCTCAAGGATGGTTTGTTCCGGCAAGCTCACCTTCAGGGAATCACCCGTCTTGTAGGCGCTTGGGTCCTCAACAATGATGTTGCGTCCGTCGTGGAGGTTCAATTGGGTGTTCCCACCCTTCAGGGTGGTCTTGCCTTCGATGCGGCAGACCTTCCAAGCTGCTTCGTCAGCGGAGATCGGGCGGTATTGGAGGCGGCCGTTGTGGTCGAGCACACAGCGGAAGTTGTCCTCGCCGAGGGTCAAGACATCCATCAAGCCGACGGTACGTCGGGTGTCCTTGACAATGCGACCGTCGATCTTGGCCAATTCGTTGTGGAGAATATAGCGCACCTCACGAGAGGTGTTCGCCATACCCAGAACATCGCGAATAACGAGATTAATGGGCATGCCCAATTCCATGGAATGAGCACCAGGCATGGGACGAGTGACCCATACAGTGGTCTTTCGGGGGAGGGGCCAGCTTCGTGGCATGGCCAATCGCTTCAAGTGGTTGCTGCTCATCTTGTTCAACTCCTGTTGCCAGTCAGCGTTGCAATTCGGAGGCGGTCGGACTCATCGAGTTGAGTCACCACCACGTTGGAGGCGTGGACTGGAACCGCCTCCTCTTTATTGTCAGCCTTGCTGGCTTTGACACCTTCAATGTACAATCGGCCCTTTTCTGCATCAATGCGTAGAACAGCACCGGTCAACGGGTCGTTGTTGCGCTTGCCACCGTGCCGCTTGCCACCGTGAGACTGGTCACCACGGGTCACCTGGACGATGTCGCCGACACGAACAGTGACGGTACGAACGCCAGCGAAGCGGGCGTCTGGCTTGGCAAGTTGGAGACGAGCAGCGACGCGCTTGCGCTTCTCGTGCTTGGGCGCATTGAAGTGCGCCTTGCGTTGTTTTCCTGGTTTCATGCTCTTAACCATCTTACTCCCTCACACAATTTGTTTGGCATTGGCTGCGATACGGGGCCATCGCTCCGCGGCTTCACGGGCCACAGGGCCCTTGATGTCCGAACCGGTGACGTCGCCCTTCTCGTTGACAATAACGCAAGCGTTGTCTTCAAACTGAACCCACGTGCCGTCAACACGACGGAAAGGTCGGCGTTGTCGAATGATCACAGCGTTGTACATCTGGCGACGTGTGTCGGGGGTACCTTTCTTCACGGACACCTTGGCCATGTCGCCAACGCCGCCAGCAGGGTAACGACGCATGGTGTTGCCCAGTTTGAGAATGTTGAGAATTTGCACGACCTTGGCACCGGTGTTGTCAGCGACATGCAAGCGGGCTGCGGTGGGCAAGCCACGGGTTTGTTTTCCAGCGATGCCCTTCATCAAACAGCACCTCCAGAATTTTCAATGACACAAAACGAAACCGTCTTCGAGAGCGGTCGGCATTCCATGATTTTGACAGTGTCGCCAATCTGCACCTCACCGATGCACGATGGCAAGTGAGCGGAAACGACACTTGTTCGCTTCTCAAAACGCTCGTACTTCTTCATGTATCGAACGTTGTTACGCTCGATGGTGATGGTTTTCAGCATACCCATACTCGCAACGGTGCCCTCGAGAACTTGTCCTCGAAGTCGCAAACTGCCATAGAACGGGCAGTTCGCATCTCCGTCCCACTCACCTGTGGGGCTTTTCACGTCTACGCCAATGTCTCGATGTTCTTGCATCGTATCATGCCTTCCTGTATGTTCGGTGGATCCGGTCTTCGGGGCGTTGACCCACCATGGCCCCTTCGATGACGACATCACTGCCGTCGAGTGTGAATGTCATGCTCGCCTTGCTAAGCATCACCGTGGCCTCGCCCTCAAGCAAGGTGACGGTGTTCTTGGATTCATCAACGACCAAGCCTGTGCGGCGAACCAAGGTGGGGTCGGTGGACGTCTGGACAGTTAATGTCCGCCCAATCCATGAAGTGTTGTACATATCCATCATCGCACCTCCACATTGAATCCGTTGTTCCTGAGCACTTCTGCAGCTTTTTTCTTGTGATCTCCTTGAAGTTCAATCAATCGTCCCTTAACCGTCCCGCCTGCTGCGCATTTGTTCTTCAGGGTCTTTGCAAGTTGATTGATGTCAATTGCTGCGTCGTCAATACCCTCCACTTTGGTTACGAATTTTCCATATCGTCGTCGTTCGGTTGAGATGATGGCGACCTGTTGTTCCTTGGCGATTTCTTGACAGATGCACAATTCATCGGGTAGCCCACAAACATTGCAAATGGCAGCCATTGTTCTTCATCACCTCGTTGATTTCTTCACTGATTGTGCATGTGTGTCTTGAGTCGAGCGATGCTGCGTCGAGTTGCTTTGTAGGCGCCCATGTTTGACGGCGTACCGCCAAGCGCTTTTTCAGCGCGGAGTTGCAACAATTCTTCCTGAAGTTCAAGCAAGCGAGCCTCGCGGGCCTCAGCGCTCATGGAAGCAATTTCACGGTTGGAGACGTAGCTCATGCTGTTGCCTCCTCGTGCACTTCCTCGGCAGCTGCGGCCTGAATCTTCAGTTCTTCATTGGAGAAGATGCTGATTTCGTGGGGCAGTTTCGTGCCTGGTCGCATGATTTCAACGGTGACACCAATGGTACCGAGCTTCTTCACGGCAACGGAGTACCCTTTGTCCATGTGCTGGAGGGCGGTTTCCCCGCAATATTTCACGTGTCCCTTGATGTACTTCTCGGTTCGGTTACGGGAACCGGTCAATTTACCAGCGACCGTGATGATCACACCGCGAGCACCGGCATCCATAATGTTCTGGGTTGCACTGTGGCAGGAGCGGCGGTGGTACCAGCCACGCTCGAGGGATGCAGCGATTCGTTCGGCCATCACCTGAGCGTTCAGGTTGGGTTTGTCGACCTCTTCAACTTGGAGCTTAGGGTTGGGAAGGCTGAACTCTTGGTTCAATCGGGTTTGCAAATCGTTGATGATCTTGCCCTTTCGGCCAATAACCATCCCAGGTCGCTCAGCCTGAACCGTCACGTCGGTACCACCAGGGGTTCGGCGAATGATAAGACCGCCAAAACCGGATTTCTTGGTGTTGTTCATCAAGAATTCACGAACGAGCAAACGCTCGACGTTTCGATTCACGATTTTTCGTAGTGTGCTTTCTTTGCTCATGATGGTCACCTCAGAAATCGTCCTCCAAGTCGTCCTCGACCGTGTTCATGTCTTCAAGGAACACCTCGAGGTTCACGCGGTAGTGATTGCTTGGCGTGGCTCGGCCACGGGCACGGGGAATCCAGCCTCGGCGAATCGGGCCGCGGTGAGCAGCAATGTGTGTGATGACCATGTCATCGGCATCGATGTCTTCGTACTGGAAGCGAGCGTTTTCCATGGCGCTCTCGATGAGTTTGATGATGGCTCGAGATGCCTTGACAGGGTAACGTCCTGGACCCATGCCACCCTTTCGGTGACCGACCATTGAAGGGCCAGATCGGCGCTTTCGCTTGTTGCCACTGCCCAGTCGGTACGGGACGGCGGCGGCTTTGCGGCGGATATCGGCTCGGTCCGAGTCGATTTTCAGTACATCGTTCAAGTAGGCCACTGCTTCACCAGCCGTTCGGTTCTTCACCGCTCGGCAAACCTCGAAGCAGTGCTTGACGTGCATGTCCACATTGGTTGCGCGGGCCGTAGCCAAGCGGTTACCTTGCAGCAACTGCGTGTAGCCCGACTGGGGAAGTTGGTGGCGACGGGAGCGACGGTCCATTTGATTGCGTTTTACCATCATCTTCACCTCACTTCAATGGAACGTGCTTTGACGACCGGGTTGCACCGACACCGGGGCCGCTGTGGGTCACTCCACGACGGGTGACTGCGAACTCGCCGAGGTAATGGCCAATCATTTCTGGCTTGATTTCAATTTCAACGAAGTGTTGACCGTTGTAAATAGCGATGCGTCGACCCACAAACTGTGGGAGAATGGGCATGTCCCTGCGGTGCGTACGAACCGTACGTGATCCCGCTCGGGCGACTCGAGCCATGAAGTGCTCGTTCTCAACGGAGAGGCCACGGCCGAGACTGCGGCGAGCACGAGAGGGCAGGAGCCCAACGATGTAATCCTCATTGTCGTTGCTGGGCCACATCGGCATGTTGTTGAGTTCATCCATCGTAAATCCACGGTACGTGAATTCTTTCTTTACGCGGGCCGAGGTGGTCGACAATCGCTTGCGTGCCTTACGACGGCTAGCTTTGGGGGTCATAAACGACTTTTTCTTTCGTGCCATCTCATCTCACCTCAAACTTTCTTCCCTCGGCCACGACCAGTGCGTCGTGGTGCAATCAATCCGACCTTGGCGCCAGGAGGCGTACCGCGAGCAACGGAGTTCGGTCCGTGAACGGCCTGGTGGTTTCCACCGCCGTGTGGGTGGTCAACAGGGTTCATGGCAACACCGGAAACATGCGGGTAGAGTTTTCCTCGGGCCTTGGCCTTGTAGTAAGCAGCACCAGCGGTTCGTATGGGCATCTCGTCTCGGCCGTGACCGGCGAGCACACCGATGGTGGCACGGCAGGAGGCAGGCAGCTCTTTCAGAGCACCGGAAGGCATGCGAATACGAACCATGTCTCCGATTCGGGATTCAACCATGCAGGAGTTCCCCGCAGAGCGGGCCACCTTTCCACCGTCGCCGGGACGGAGTTCGAGGTTGTTGATGGCGGTTCCTTCTGGAATGTTACCAATCTCGGTGATGTTGCCGGGTCGCAAAGCGACGTTGTCCCCGATCGCCACTTTGCTACCAACGGCGATGCCTTCAGTAGCAGCGACCAAGGTGGTGTCCCCGTCAGGCGTTTTGATACGGGCCAACGGGGCGCTATGGACGGGGCTGTGAACAAGTTCAGTCACTTCGCAGACAACGTCGGTCTTACGAGGCATGCTGTTCTTGCCGGGGAAGCGGTGGCTCGACACGCGGTAGCGTGGCGAGGAACCTTTGCGTTGTGCACGAATTCTCTTACCCATGATGTATCACCTCAGAAAGCTCCCAGACGCATGGCAGCGTCTTCTGCGTCGTAGCCGTCGGCCAACTTGACCGAAGCATGCTTGCCGTGTTTGGAGTTGCGAACGTTCACCTTGGCCACTTCCACATCAAAGATTTGCTCAACGGCTCGAGCAATTTGGGCCTTGGTGGCTGAGCGACGAACGATGAATTCCAAGCGCTGCTCGGTCGTTCGGGCCTCCATGGATTTCTCCGTCAGCCAGGGTTGAATGATAATGTCGTATGCGTTCATGATCTCACCTCAGTTCATGGCCTCCAACGCCGCTTGTGTGAACACGGTCAGGCGACCCACATCGCCGCCGGGTGCAAGGTCCTCGGCGCACAGGTCTTTGGCAGCCACAACATCGACTCCGGGGAGGTTTCGAGCGGCTTGTGCCAAGCCAGACTTTTCCTTGACCACCAAGAGGATGGATTTGGGGACTTTGTGGACACGGCCACGCATCGTTGCCTTTCCAGCTCGGATTTTTCGTCCGTTGCGGGCACGGTCCATGTCAGGGCCCAGTCCAAGACCAGCGAAGATAGCGGCAGCCTTACGAGTTGCGGAGCCGTGATTGAAGGCCTCAATGTCGTATTGGGTGGACTTGCCGTCCACCACTTCGGTGTAGTTGCCCAACACGATGGGGAGGTGGGCGACGCTGTCGTCAAACCGATGGCCGCGTGCTGCCACGGTTTCCATCGACACCGTTGCAGCAAGGGCTGCATTTCGGGCAGCGTTACGCTGCTTGGCGTTGAGTTTGCGTGACCAGTCCTTTTCGACCTTGGGGCCGTGAGCTCGACGGCCGCCCAAGGTGTGGGGGTTCTGAGCACCACGGCGAGAGCCCGAGCGGCGCATAATGCGGGACACACCACGGCCCTTGCCCCACCATTCAACGGAGTGCTTCATACCGGCCATGGGTCGGCGCTTGCCGATGTGCGCCCGGGACCCATAGGCTTGGCGGCGGTTGGCTCGACTGGAGGCAACCGCCAATTTCACCAGGTCCTCACGCACTTCGGAATGGAAGGCCGAAGGGAGTGTGATGGAAGAGCCATCCTTCACTTCAACGGAGAAGCGAGCGGACAACTTACCAGCGTCCATTTCGGTTTGCTCAACCGTGTTGACGATGTCTTTCACTGCCACCTTCATGTTCAGGCCCCCTGTTTGGATGCGGTACTGACATACGTGATTTCGTAGTCATGGAGTGGTTTGCCATCGGCTCGTGTAGCGTCACGGAAGCGGATCAAGCGCTTGGCTGGGCCGGGAACGCTGCCTTTGACAAGGATGTAATCCGACTTGACCTCGCCGTAGTGGAGGAATCCACCTGCCGGCGTGATGGAGTGGTCATCGGGATTGGCGACGCGAAGGATTCGCTTGTTGTATTCCGTTCGCTGATGGTACCCGGTCTGCCCACCTTGACGGATGGTTTTGCGAACGTATCCGTCGCCAAACGCACCCATGTTGCCGTGTTGACGGCGCTTCTTCGAGTTCTTGTGGGATTGCAGTTTACCACCGAATCGGCGAATCACACCTTGCCAGCCGTAGCCTTTGGTAATGGCGACGATATCGGTCATCGAGCCTTCGGAGAAGGCGTCAGCAAAGCTGTATTCTTCGCCCAGATGCTCACTGGCCCAGTTGAGTTGGTCATCCATCGTGCCACCGGTCAAACCCATTTCCATCACGTCGGGGACTTTGCTGGGGACACTGGCAAGGGTGTGGGGTTGGGTGGCGACGATCAAACGCACTTCGCACAAGTCAGCCTGCTGGAGGTTGGTCATGTGCTTCTCGCTGTCGTGCTCCTTGCGCTCAGGGACGCGCTTGAACAGTTCGGGGAAGGCTTCAGCAATCTGCGAGGCATCGGCCCAAACTTCACCACGGGCTTGCATGCCATAGGGTGTCATTTCGTAGCCGCGGACACCAAGGATACGCATTCGAGGACATTCAACAACGGTCACAGGAACCCGAACTTCTTGCCCGGCTGAGGTGCTTTTTGGGTTCATATCACGAGCCAGAATGTGGGTCATGCCGGCTTTCCAGCCTGCAAACCCTTGCACGCGGACTTCGCTCGCATCGGTTGTGGGCCACGACTTGACATGACCGAATGGGCGGTTAGCCCGCTTGCGCGGGCTGAACGCCATCGATCCACGTCGTGGGTGGTTTCGCTTTGCCATGTTGGATTCCTCCTGGTGTTGTACAACGCATGGGCCCCACCGAAGGGGCGTACGAGGGCCCAAATCAGCGTCGAAGCCGTGACACGGAGGCTCATTCCCACGAGCGGGGAACGGCCAGTTGGGGTCCTCTGGGGATGGCCCATTGTGTCTGGCTACTCACCTTTGAGCGTCCCTCCGACTGACCTCCCGTATATATGCGGTTCGGTTCATGCAAGCGATGGGCTGCGTGAGACGCTATTCTGGTGGAAGGCCTTCAAACCTTCCTCATTAAATTCCACCTTCACTCTGAGTTTCCCGACCTCATCATCCTTTTGAACCCTCGGCGTAACCAAGATTTCGTGCCTCATGTCCTTCACCCGATGTTGCGGGAAGGTGTAGAAGCACGTGGCTACCAAATTCGGGCTCTGCAAAAAGCCCTGTCCACATCGACCTTGATGGTGATGCCAACTGGATTCGGGAAAACGGCCGTTGAGTGGATGGTGATGGCCGAGTTCTTGAACCGGGGAGTGGGAAAGATCATTCTCATCGCCCCCACCACCGGCTTGGTTGACCAACAGCGAAGCATGGCACAGGACCACCTCAACATTGACGCTGAATCCATCGTCGCTTACACCGGAGAAACACCTCCAGGGCGTCGGGCCGAATTATGGGCGTCGAGTACCGTGCTTATGGCTACACCGCAAGTCATCCGAAACGACGCCATGAACGGCGTCATCGATTTGAGCGAGGTGGGGTTGCTCATCGTTGACGAAGCCCATCACGCAACGGGAAACCACGCTTACGCCCAAGTGGGGCAACTGTACCATCAACACCAACCTCAACCCCACGTGCTCGCCGCGACTGCGAGCCCGGGAGCCACCTTTTCTCAAATCACCGAAGTGAAGTCCAACCTCCGAACATTCACGCTCGACTTGTGCAAACGAAACGAACCCCTGCTGGCTCGATTTGATGTTGACATGAACATTCAAACACACGAGGTGGACTTGCCCGAGACGCTTCTTGACCTCATCAAGCCCCTCCAGACCCATTTCCAACGCGAAGTGGAACACTTGCAACAACAAGGGTTCCTTGCCCCCAAATCATATATCGGGACGCGAGACATCGAGAAGGCTCAACTTAGAGCCAGTCGAGCGGTTCAGCAGCGCGATGTTCGGGGCTACGATGCAGCCCGACGTGTGGCCGACCTTCGGCGTATTCACATGTTGACGAACCTGCTTCAAACCCAAGGAACGTCGGTAGCCAAAGCCTTTCTGGACCGTGCGGAAAAGGAAGGCCGTGATGGACGGAAAACCAACCGAATGCTTTCCTTGCCGGTCATTCATGAGCTCCGGTTGGCGTTGAACGATATCGACGAATTGCATCCAAAGGCGCCGTTGGCTCGGCAACTGATCGTGGATGAATTGACCGACAAACCACAAGGTAAGGTCCTCGTCTTCACGGAGTTTCGAGACACCGTTCAGGAACTCGTCCACGGCTTGAGTGGAATTGAGGGCGTTCATCCCGATGTGTTCATCGGTCAATCCTCACGAGGTGGACAGCGAGGGATGACTCAAAAAGAGCAACTCCGGCAGTTGCAACGGTTTCGGCAAGGCGAGATCAACGTTCTCGTAGCCACATCGGTGGGCGAAGAAGGCCTGGATGTGCCTGCAGCCGACCTGGTTGTATTGTACGAACCCGTACCCAGTGCCGTGAGGGCCATCCAACGACGGGGACGCACCGCACGACAACGAGCAGGTTCGGTTCATGTCCTCCTCGCCACACAAACGCGTGACACCTACATCCAGCGTGCTTCAGAACGTCAAGAACAGAACATGCACGAATTGTTGAAGAAGATGGTAGGCCAACATTCCCTTTCGGACACTACGGATTTGGACCCGAATGCCCTCCAATCCTTTTCCATTGATGACGACGGTACGGTGTTGACCGCTGAAGACTTTCTTGCCAGGGAAATGGCCATGCACCCAACACCCGAACAGGAAGTCCAAGAACATCTCCCAACACCCCAGCGATCAACCCGATTACGCTCGGACACGGTGGCTCCACCGCTTACCTCGTCACAACTGCGAGGTGCGCATTCCAAGACCCTGTATTCCTATGAAAACAAAACGATACCTCCCCTTTCGTCCAAAGAATTGAACGTCGTGATGGATGCTACTGTTCGGGAGATGGAGTCGTTCAACACCCTCAAGGGATCGAGAACAACGGTCCTCATCGACCGTCGAGAAGGAAATTCAACCCTCCCTGGCTACTTGAACGGACTGGGCTTCCGGACTGAATTCACGCACCTACCCATCGGTGATATTCGGCTCTCTGAACGGACGTTGATCGAACGGAAATCCTCACGTGACATACTCGCCTCCATCAAGGACGGTCGCTTGTTGGCACAGTGTCGCACGCTGAAGGCGCACGCTGCTCGGCCTTTGCTCTTGGTGGAAGTGGGCGACAACGGCCAATACGGTCTGCACCCCAACGCTGTACTCGGAGCCATGGCACACGTGACCCTTGATCTGGGTGTTCCTGTGATGATGGTCAAAGACGCTATGGAAGCCGCCCACTTCGTTGGCATTGCCGCCCAGCGTGAACACGCAGCCTTGGCACACATGACCGGTTTGTTTGAGCAAACATCCTCAAACGATGAAGAAATGGCCCGGGCCTGCTCGGCAGCCGCGGCCGAACTGGCGACCATCATTGACAATCCATCTTCGCCCCATCCTTGGTTCGATAGCAAGGTCGAGCAACTCGCGGAATTGTTTGCGACCACGGTGAACGCCATGCTCGGAGACCGCCCAGATATGCTGCGATTGGCGATGGCGTTCTCCCCGTCCTTGGCGTCCTTGTTTACTGCGAATGCCGCCGCCGTGCAGGAACATACAACATGCAGCGCAGAGGAGGCTGCAGAATTGGAAGCGTGGCTCAAGAACCAATGAGGCGGACACGGGTGCGAAGTTGAGCCAAACGGTCGGGGTAAAAGCCAAGCGCGAACGCAACGATTTCAGCAAGATGGCACACCGGCACCTTGGTGTTCTTGCCCGACATTCGACCAGCCTTGGATTGGTACGAGTCGAGGTTGATGTGCGATACCGTGCACGCGCTGACCACCAATTCTGCTCCGGAGTCAATGGCATCGGAAAGCACGGAGGCTGTCATGGCCAAGGAAGCGTCTTCAAGGGTCAACATCGAGGTGGAGCCCACGCTCGAACATTTTGAATCGTAATCGACTGGCGTACCTCCGAGGGCTTCGATGAGTTGCTCCATGTAGGTTGGCTGGAAGGCATCGTCGCCACCGCATGCACCCTCTCGTTGCATGTCTGGGCCGTAATAGGCGGCAATCTTCATGTTCAGTGGGTTTTTCACGGCGTTGCGTACGGCTTCGAGGCCGATTTCTTCCACCAGATAATGAACGAGATGACGAGATTGGGTCTCGCCGGTGTACTCCACGTTGGAGGTTCGTGAAACGAGGTTGTTGATGGTGTTGGCGTATACAGGATCTCGGCTCATGTCCTGTGCTGTGTTGCACATGATGGCGTGACTGGTGGCACAAGTGGTCATGATGTCGAGACCTTTTGCTTCGGCCAGAGCCAGATTTCTGGCGACCAGTGCGTCCTGTAGTTTGGGCGTGGCTTGCTTGATGACGTTTCCGCCGTCACTGCTGGCACGAGGCAGTTCAACGAGTTCGATGTTCAGGGCTTTGCAAAGAGGCTGAATGCAATCCTCCACTTCGTAAGCACCTGCTCGAGCCACGTTGCCTGGGTAATATGCGATTTTAGCCATGCCTTCACCTCAGAATCGCTGGTCAATTTCGTTGAAGAGGCTGACCACCTCGTGGTACTCGTCCACCTTGGAATTGAACATCTTCGGAATCCGGCCAAGGCCAGCGGGGGGAACCAGCAAGGCTTGGAGGCTGCGAATGGGTGGCGAACCGTTGCGTGTGAACGCCAAGGCCATACGAGCGGAGACTCCACTGAAGACATTGCTGACGAGGCCCAACGGACCCAAAACCTGGCGGTAAAGGGTGGTTTCATTGACGTTGCCGGACCATTTCACGCTGCGTCCGTACCACTTGACCAAGCGACCGGACTTCCCAGCGTAGCGGTGCTGGTTAAGCAAGGCTCCACGAGCTTCGTTGAGGGCACGAGCGGTCAAGCGGCCGTCTTCACCATGACGCATCAAACTGGCATGGTCGGCTTCGGACCAAACACCGTCCTTTTCTTGCAAGGAGGTCATCAAGGACTTGCGCTGACTTTCAGAGGTGCGTGGGTCGAGGATGCGAAGCCACTGCTGGAAATGGACGCCCGGGCCTTCGTAATGTGGGTCATGGGGCAGGGTGTCGGACATCGCTTGAACGAGAGCAAAGGACGCAACGTCGCCGGCCTGATGCAGGGCGGTCGCTACGCTGGAATCCATCGTTCCCATTGCCATACCGGAGGGGAGGCGCTCTCCTTCGCGTGGGTCGGCCCGCATCCACGGCTCGGCGCGACTGCGGTGGCTTTCGTAGCGGCTTGTATCCACGACCAAGTCCCGAACAACGGGGTGGCCGGGCAACGGTTCAATGCGCAGTCGACCACCTTCTTTGGCCACATCGCCAATCATCGTTGTGTCGGCGAGAACGATACGTCCGTTGGCCCGCACGCCGGTGGTGGCAGTGCCGGCGACCGAGCCACGACGGAATGCAAGGCTACCGTCAACGTCTCGTTGCATGGTCAGCAACAGGTCTTCGATAGATGCATGGCCGGGAACACCGCATGTGAGGGTGTCCCAGCCCGATTCGGCGGCTTCGGGGCAGTATCGGAAGACTTCGACGGTGATGTTGAGCAGGTCGCGTTCAATGATGCCAGGGGTGAAATCACCTTCAACGAGGTCGTCTTCGTCGCCGGCGCCATAGGCCTTCATTTCGTCGAGGAGTTCGAGTTGGAGCGTTCCACTTTCATCCACGCAAGCCAAACGAGGAAGGGCTTCATTCACCCATACTTTCCAAGGTGGTTCGTAGTCTACGTCACATTCCTGAATGGGATGGGCTTCAACTCCACCCAACTGGCCGAGTTTGCTGTTCCAATCGTGTCCGGCTTTGCAGAATTCATCGTATGAACTGTCGCCGATGGCGCAAACGGAAAAGTGAATGCCAGATAGGGAAGGACCGTTGGCCTGAATGGCGTTCCACATGCCGTCGGCGTTGTCGGGCATCTCGCCCTCGCCCCAAGTGGACGTAATGATCATCACACGCTTCATGCTCGCCAATCGGGCTGGATCAAAGCCGTCCATATCCACGACATGGGCATCCAGTCCGTAATGAGCTGCCATCTTGGCCGTCTTTTCCGCCAGGCCGGCGGCATTGCCGGTTTGGGAACCGAAGAGAATGTTGAGGCTTCGGTCGCCGGTCAAAACGGCACTCAAGGCCTCGGAAGCGCCGGCGGCGGAGGTGGCGGCGGGGGCGGCGGCCACGGCTTCAACAGCGGCCGGTGCCGCTTCAGTTTCAACAACTTCTGCGCCGTCGGAAACAAGTTCGTACTTGATGACCTCCACGGGGCAGGCTTCTGCCGCCTCGATGATGATGTCGCCGAGTTCGGCACCGAGGGAACCTACCAAGGGTGAACCGCCCGTGTTGCGGTCAAATTTACCGTCAGTACGAACAGCAGCCAAGATTTGAGAAGACTCGTCGGTGACCTCGAAGACTTCGGGACAGATGTCCTGGCAGGCATCGCACGTGATGCAGTCTTCGTCAATCCATACCTTTGCAACGATTGCCATTGGACGACCCCTTGCTCACGCTGTGTGTGAGTGTTCTTCTCCAGCCTTGAGTGGCCTTTGAAGGTTATTATTCGTCCACGAGCCAACGGGGGCTCTGTGGTTCGTTTTTCGATTGAATTTCTCACAGACCACTTCACATGTGGAAGTCGCCCATGTCACCCATACCCTCATCCATCGGTACGCCTTTTGAAGAGATGACATCATCGATGCGGAGAATCATGATGGCGGTTTCCGTGGCCGATTGAATCGCTTGTTCCACAACTCGCAAGGGCTCGACCACGTTGGCTGCCTTCATGTCGACCACGCCGCCTTCGTAGACGTTGATGCCTGCGTGAGACTGTCCATCTGCGTGTGCTTTACGAAGTTCGATCAAGGTGGTCACGGGATCAAGCCCTGCATTTTCAGCAAGTGTGCGAGGAATGATTTCCAAGGCCGATGCGAAGGCTTCGATGGCCATTTGCTCACGACCGCCCACAGTTTCAGCGTAGGTGCGAAGGTCCCTAGAAAGAGCGGCGAGAACGCTGCCGCCGCCGGTGAGCACGGCGCCATCTTCCCACGCCACGGAAACAACACCAACGGCGTCGTCGAAGGCTCGACGGATTTCATCCACAACATGCTCAGTGCCACCCCGCAACAACACAGAAACTGATTTTGCTTCGGGACAACCTGTGATGAATGTCATGTCGGAGTCACCGATCTTCTTTTCTTCGACTTTCGCAGCGTGACCCAAATCTTCAGCGGTCATGTCTTCGAGGTTGGTGATGATGGAGCCACCGGTCGCCTTGGCCAAGGCTTCCATATCGGATTTTTTGGCCCGACGGATGGCGAAGATCCCTTTCTTGGCAAGGTAGTGCTGCGCCAGTTCATCAATGCCTTTCTGACAAATCAAGACATTGGCGCCAGCGCCCTCTATCGTGTCGACGAGGTGGCGGATGTAGTTCTCTTCCTCCTCGAGGAACAACGCAAGTTGGTTCGGGTCGGTGATTTGGATTTTGGCGTCAACTTCGGTTTTCTTCACCTCGATGGCCGAGTTCACCAATGCAATCTTGGCCCCTGAAACTGAACGTGGCATACCAGCATGCACACGATCTTTGTCGAGAAGAATGCCGTCAATGAGGGAGGAATCCTTGATGGAGCCACCTTGGCGCTTTTCCACCTTGATATCGGACAGGTCAACCAACCGTTCTCCGTCTTCAACCACCCCAACGGCGTTGACGGCGCGAACGCAGATGTCGGCCATGAAGGCCTTGACTGCGCCAGCGGATTTCCCTGTCAGCGCCGTTTTGGCGACTTCTTGCAACACGTTGTCGTCGTTGTCTGTTGCGATTCCGTGGTCACCCAAGAGGCCGATGGCCCGCTCTGCTGCCAAACGGAACCCCTCGCAAATGACGGTTGGGTGGACGTTTTGTTCGATCAAATCCTCGCTTCGCTTCAGGAGTTCACCGGACAAAATCACCGCTGATGTCGTCCCGTCGTAGCAATGTTGTTCTTGCGTTTTGGCGACTTCAATGATCATCTTCGCAGCGGGGTGCTCGATGTCCATCTCCTTGAGAATCGTCGCACCGTCGTTGGTGATGACCACATCACCCATCGAATCAACCAGCATTTTGTCCATACCTTTCGGCCCGAGGGTGGAGCGAACTGCATCCGATACGGCTTTGGCTGCGGCGATGTTGTTGGACTGAGCGGTCCGGCCGCGTGTGCGTTGTGTACCGTCTTTGAGGATGAAGATGGGTGCTTGTCCGTTTCCGTACATGGTGATGCCTCCGGCAAGTCTTCCGAGGGACCCTGTATCTTGAACCCTGCGATGTACCTGCAAGGAGGAGAAGATGCTCACTGGTTCTGATCAAGCCATTGCTGGCCGTAGTGCTTCCACTGCTCCATCGTCCATCCTTGAGGAAGACCACCAACAGGGAGTGGCGGCATATCGCTTGCAGGCGCAGGCGCAGGAGCAGGTGCAACGGGTTCAGGCGTGGGCATGGTCATGGGTACGGTGGGGGCGGATGCAACCGCACCGTAGGTGGCGGAAAAACTGTCCTCGTATCCTTCTTCGCCCCATTTCGCATACTCGTCATCCTCTTCCTCACCGCTTCGCATAATTGAGAGGACGGCCAACGAACCTCCAGCGATCACCAGAATGAAGACGACCCACAGAGCGATTTGTTCGAGAGGTAGGCCCGCACCAGCATCATCGGCAGCATCATCACCGCCAACGTCCATGCGTATCAGGGTCACTTGCAACCGAGCGTTCGCAGCATCGCTCACCGTTTCTGAGCGTGCCCATACGGTGAGATTTGCAGTGAAGGTGTCACCAGCGAGGTTCTTCAACGTGGTTTCACTCACTTCGACGGTTAAGGTGATTTCTTTTTGCTCTCCGACCCCGAGGGTGAAATCCTTATCGAGACGTGCAATGGATGACTGGAACCAGGCGTTGGTCTCGCTGGCGTCAAGTTCCATAACGACCCGCTGGCCCGTTGTATACTGGTTCACGATGCGCACCTTCACCTCGACCTCACCCTCCTCGGAGACTTCGATGGGGGTGATGCTGTAAATCTTCAACCAGTTTTGGGAACCGACGAGGTACACGGCTTGGCCGGTCGCAGCGGTCGTTCCGTCAAGTACGCTGGTCGCTGTTACGCCCAATGTGAGCGAACCTTCAGCACCTTCGATAAATGAAAATTGAACCGAAACGTTGTAGCTCGATCCTACCTCAATCTCCGGAGTGTTGCCACCAACGAGGTTTGTGAATTCTGCAATCATACCGTTTGGAATGTTCAGACTCATGGCGAAACTGTCCGCTTTATTTCCGTCGTTGCGAACCTCAAATGACATCGTTTGCGGGAGATCCCCGGGAATGTAGGATTGGCCGGTCTCTTCGTCAGAGACAAAGACGGCTGCCGTATCGAGTACCTCAACGATGATTTCCACGCTATCACTGACGGTGTTGTCATCCACGCTTGTTGCCGTCACCGTGAACGAGTAGTAGCCTGGACTCAAGCCGACGGGCATTGCCAACGACACCACTACGGTAGACTCCCCGTCCCAAGCATCGAGAATCGGGGACTGTTCAGCAGCAAGCGAGGCTTGCAGGCGCCAGTTGCTTTGAGTCAACGTGAGGTCGTATTGTTCATCGTCGTTGCCGAGGTTCAACAGTGAGAGATAGAGTGATTTTGGCACTCCGTTTGCTGCACCAGCGAAGGTGTTCTCCTCCGTCTCGAGGCTCACTTCGCGAAGGACGGGGACTTCGATGTTCCTCACGAGAACATCGGTACCGAACAAGGCCGTACTGCACGAAGGACATGTGGCCCTCAAGTTGAAGGAAACAGTGCCGGGGTTTGCCAGCTCGGGCGAGGAGATATTGAGAACCAGGTCAACACGTTGGCCTTTGTAGAGGGTGATCGGGTTCTGTTGAATGACCTCCGTGTCGTTTTGAATCAGGGCTGTCCAACCGGTGTTCTCCGAGAAGGTGGTGGCGAGATTGAATGCTGCGTCCTTGTTTCCGGTGTTTTGGAGTCTGAAGTTGACCAGCCCGAATTCGTCCGGACCGATTGTAGCAGCGACGAGGGGGACACTTGATGTGAGCGCCACGCTGAATTGTTCGCTCACGGCCAAGTCCATGGTCAAGCGTGCCTTCTCACCAAGTTGGGCGCTGCTGGCGTCTTGGAGCCAGAGGTTCCAGATGCGCTGCTGAACGTCGGCACCGGCAGGAACGGTCAGGTTTGCCCAAAATTCGATGGTTCTTCCGGCGCCCAACGGTGGCAACACCATGTTTGTGCCGTGATTGTTGCTGCCTTCGACGTCGAGGCGGATGATAGGGAAAGGCGCCATCCATGAATCGTTGGTGACGTTGGTTTGCAATCGGATGGTAGCCGGTGCGTACCCGTTGTTGGTCAACGAGCATCGCAAGGTGGCCATCTGGTTGGGTGCTACAGTGTACCCGTTAAGCGGGTTGTCGCATTGCATATCAAGGGTGTAATCGGTGACTCGGCTCACTCCAAATTGAATAAAATCGTCAATGTGGAAGCCTTCGCTTGCAACGCTGCTGTCCGATGTAAAGAGAATGCTGAAAGCGTACGAGTTGCCCCCGAGGAACACCTCAGGATTGCCCAAATTGGGAATTTGCAACCACGTCTCTTGTGGGTCCCATGAGAGGTTCGTCCACTGCCCTGGGGCCGCACTGGGGTTTCCTTGAGAGATGTCCCAGGAAATGGATTCATAGGGGTCACTGAGTTTGCCAGAACCCCTCCAGAGTTCCATGGAGACCGAGTCCCCTGCGGCCATGCTCCCCCACGCCTGGATGTGGTATTGGCTGGAGACGAAGTCGTTGGAATAGAACAGCACTCGAC
The DNA here is from genome assembly GCA_038148515.1 of Candidatus Poseidonia sp. Taxonomy (GTDB): domain Archaea; phylum Thermoplasmatota; class Poseidoniia; order Poseidoniales; family Poseidoniaceae; genus Poseidonia. The sequence goes on from JAYQVP010000014.1 coordinate 24,793, forward strand.
AAAGGTAGGCCTGATAAATTTGAGTCAAACCAGGGTCATTGGCGTCCATGTCGCACGAGTTGCCCGTCATGTAGCGGGCGTAGGTCAGACGAGTTGCTTCGGCGCTCGAAGGGTAATTGCTTCCGGGTGCGCTGTGCCGCCAATGCTTGTTGCCAGCGGCGCTTGAGGTTGAATCCGTTTGCCATGAACCGCTTGCAGTAGCATCTCCGCCGTCAGCGGGATACTTCCCCGAGATGAATTGTGGGGTAGTGACTGCCGACCAATCCTCCATTTTGTTGGCCGTTACGGCAACCGGTACGGTCTTGTCACGTTGGTCGTTGGTGTTCTTGTCGTCATCGTCGAACATCACGGTTCCTCGCAGGATCAAACCCCCCGTGAGGTCGTTGGTCGTGGTGTTGAGGATTGAGTGAGCCGCCGTGGGTGTCCAGGTCATGATGTGGTTGTACGATTGACCACCCGTCAACAAACCCGTGTTGAAGGTGTAGGTTTCCATAACATACCCGATGGGATGGACGACTTCGAGGGTCACGGGGGCATCTTCACCGATACCCGATGCGCCAAATCGCTGAACGGTGACCATCACCTCGATGGGTTGGTTAACGAAAATGTACTCAACCACGCTGCCGTCGGATTGAACCCAATTCACCGCCGGTTTTGAGGCATTGCCGATGACGATGTTTTTGACGGTGAAATCGTCATTTGTACCGCCGCGACCTGAGGCCGCTTGGGCGGGAACGACCATGTTCATGGCTAAGGTTTGAAACAGCAACAACAAAACGATGGTGAACGGCATTCCCCGGCGCATGGTCATCAACAAGGCTTCCCAGCATGACGGAGCATAAGAAGGTCGCCGTTCCGTGACCATTGCGGGAAATTATCATTCCAAACGCTCTGCACCATCGCTCGCTTCGGGAAGCTCGAACCCTCGAATGGCAGGTTCATTGTGCGCTGGCGCAGGGCGAACACGCTGGTTCTGGCCCCGTTGTGGAGGTTTGTCAGCGGGGAGGAGAAGGTCGTCAAGGTCAAGGTCATCAACCATGGAACCCGTGAATTGGTTCATTGGGGGTGCCCCTGCGAAAGGCTGAGACTCTCCGCTTTGTTCTTCGCTCAGCCCGTTCACGGGGATAACGACATGCTGAACCACGGCTGGTGTGTAGGAGGGGGGTCGTTGATGGGCGGCAGGATGACGTACTTGAGCGGCGAGTTCGTTGACGCTTTGCGACAATTGGTCCAACTGCTCCTGCGTGTCGTCCGCCACCGGTTTACCTTCCTCCGGACGCATCCAAGCGGGTGGTTCTCCAGCACCCCCTCCCAGCACGGCTAGTGTGGTGAAGGCTGCCAGCGGCATGACGGCCAAGGCGGTCAGCAAATTAAGAAAGGAACTTTCAGGCGTCGAACTCGCAGATATCAGGGATTCAAACAGCTGTTGTTCAAAAGCAATGTTCAGCGTCGCCCCATCGCCCAACGCTCGCTGAACGATGTAGGACGAGACCTGACCCATCGACCAGAGCAACAACACGGGAAACGCCCAAGAGATTCGAAGGGTGTTGCCAAGCAGTTTTCGACCCAACGACGCAAGAACGATGTAACGACGAGCAAAGGAAGGAAAAAACCGAATGGAGAAATACAAACAAATGCTGTACAACAGAAGCGCTAATTCCAACTGCCGGTGTTGGTGGATGGCACCTTCGGGAAACATCAGCACCAAGGTGAGTGGAATGGTAGCCAACATCACTTGGAAGGGGATGGCCAGCAATATCAACGAGCCACGAATGGACCAGAGGTCGTGCCCCAACCTGTAACGTTCATGAACAAGCGTTGAAAGACGACCGTGAGAAGATGCTGCGTAGCGTTTACGTGCCGCAAAACGATGGGCGTGATGGCCGGGGTGACGGGTCAACCCCAAGGCCATGCGCCAACCGCCTCGCTCAATGACACGAAACGGAGTAAACCCTCCCATGCTGAGGGCCAGCATTAACGCAAGCATGCCGTAAAACAACGAAGCCATGCCAATCCACGGCATCATTTCGATGTTAATTCGTAAGCGGAAATCACCGCCGCCGGCGGAAAAGGACAGCAAATAGGTGAGCGAAAAGGCCGCCAGTGGTGTGATGAATATTTGTCCAATCAGTTGACCGGTCAAACCAAGTCGGGCCGTCATGGAGGCGACCTTGCGACCGTCCCTCCCCATGGCCGAGGTGCATAGCGGGGTTTTCTCAAAGGTTGCCCTTGACAAGGTGGCCTCATGCCTGTTCTTGAGGCGGAACCTCCTCGGGCAGCGGGGCCGCTAACGGGTAGCCGTCGCTGATGAGTATGCGCAAGAGGCCGATCAATCGTCCATCGCTACGACGACGTCCTAAATCCGGGCGAGCCATACGTGAGAGAACGGCGTTGCATTCACTGCATCGGATGCACTGCACCTCCCAAACTTGGCAAGGACGGGGGCAGCAACGGTGTCCCGAGCGCCCCGCATCCATGACGCTTTGCAATTCAAGTGCCATGGCCATGGTCCATGGTGCTGGACGGCCGGCAAGGAAGCCTTGCAGGCGAGAGAGAATCAACCACGACGATGAGACCCATAGACCAAATCCAAAGGGTCCGGAGCCCCAACGCAGGCTGGCTGCACCGAAGGCCATGACCATGACGGCCAACGACAGGCTCAACCAGTAAAAGGTGCGAAGATGAAGCACGCGTTGCGTGAGGTATGGCGAGAGGCGAACAGGCAGCGGATGGGCTTCAAAATGAAGATTGAAGCCACGCGCCCGGGTCATAATCAACGTCGGTAACCTCGGTGCGATGTGTCCAATCGTTCCCCCGAGCAGGAACAAACTCATGGGAGCAAGAACAGCCACGACAACCCCTCACACTTGCTGGAGACGACGAAGCGTTGCTTCGACTTTGTCCATGCCTCGAGCGATGTCGGCTTGACTGATGGTGTAGGCGAAGCGCAGGTGTCCCTCACCCGACGGGCCAAAAGCAGTTCCAGGGGAGCAAAGGACACCATCCTTCAGCAATTCCATGGCAACTTCTTCCGAGGTCATGCCCGGCACCTCCACCTTGGGGAAGACGTAGATCGCACCTTTGGGGCGATGGCACTGCACCCCTGGCATGGCATTGAGGCGGTCAACGATGAGATTGCACCGGTTCTGAAATTCTTGGGCCATCATATCGGGGTAATCGTTGGCCTTCTCCATCGCCTCGAGAACGGCATACTGCATAGCATCATTGGAACATGCAGAGATATAATACTGAATTTTGATGACCTGTTTCATGGCCTCCACGTTGGTTGAGATGATGTAGCCGATACGCCATCCCGTCATCGCGAATGTTTTGGAGAACGAATTGACCACCATCACCTTCTCGTATCCGGTCCCCATGAAGGACACATGTTCACCTTCGAAGACGATTCGGTCGTACACCTCGTCGGAGATGATCCACAAATCGTGTTTCTCTGCAAAGGCCAACAAAGCGTCCCGTTGAGCGTGGTTGAGCGTACCTCCGGTGGGGTTGCTTGGAAAATTATACAGGACAGCAACCGTGTTTTCGTCCACCAAGGCCTCGAGGTCTTCGACCTGGGGAATGAACTCGTGCTCGAACAGACACGGATAGTACTTGCTCTCGCCTCCAACCAACGAAGTGTCGGGACCGTAAAGCGGAAAATACGGCTCGGGCAAGAGCACGTTTTCCCCGGGGTTCACGAGGGTCATGAACAAATTCAGTAGAGCGTTGGTGCCCGACATGGTCATGCACACGTTGTGCTCGTCCATGCCTCCTTGATAGGTAGTCCAGGACTCTGCGATGCGTCGGCGAAGCGCAGGCAACCCTGCTGTTGTCGTGTACTTGTTGCGACCGTCCAGCATGGCTTGGTGAAAGGCTTCAATCGCTAAGGCAGGGGGTTGAAAATCGGGCTCGCCCAACCCGAACGAAATCACGTCGTCGCCCGCCAAATCAAACATCTTGCGAACACCGGTTGGCTGAATGGCCAAGGCACGGTCGCTGAAGGTGCGCATGAGGGACCCACATTGGGCTACCATTTGAATTCAATTCATTCAACCGTCGTCAGCCCGCCTTGTTGGAGCTCGTCACATCCAAAGCGAGTTCTGCGTCAAGAACGGTATCGTCTTGAACCAACACTGAGTCTAGCATCATTGGGGGATCAATACGCCCACCAATAACGAACAGAATCACCAACACCACTACCACCAGTGCGGCTACCAGCGGCAACAGGTCGCCAAACGTGTTGCTCGCGCCCTCGCCGGTGCCGGTGCCGAGAAGGGTGGTAAAGACCGGCAGGGAAGGTGAACCTTCATCGTTCAATCCCCGCACTTCAAGGGTGTGGGTACCGATGGAAAGTTGGCCGAGGTCATAGGCCACGACCCAACCAATGCGTTCCAAGGCTCCGACCTCCCCCTCCGTGTTGTCAAATGCGACCGAGGCCCACGCGCCGCCATCGATACGAACCTCAACAGCCGAGACCGAACCCGCTTGGCCCCATGCCCATCCACGAACCTCAAACAGGCCCGTTGATTCGTTCATGGCGGCGTCGGTGATGTGTACCTGCGTGGTCACGTCGACTTTGCCAGTCAAGTTGTTGGACGCCATGTACTGTGCCAGTTTGACCGCTTCGTAGGCATCGACCATGCCCCAGCCGAAATCACGGTTCCAATAAGGGTCGACCTCTGGGGCGGAAGGTTCACCCCGACGTTCGGCCGTGAGTTTGAGAATCTCCTTCATTTCCGCTGGACTCAACTCAGGATTGATTTCAATCATCAACGCCAATATGCCCGAAACCGCTGGGGTGGCGTACGACGTGCCCGAGCCGCGCCCGGTGTAGCCGTTGTCTTCGGCCGAACCCCCCAAGAGGTTGTTGCAGGAACCGCTGGTCACACACCCTTCCGCCTGAACGATGTTGGTTCCCGGAGCCGTCACCTCAGGCTTCAACTCGTCCAGTGGATTACCGTCACCGTTGTCTCGGCGAGGACCCCGAGAGGAATACGAAGCAATCGTGTCGTCGCTACGGTCTACGGTGTTGATATCGTCGGTGGCGCCCACCGTGATGGAGAGACTTGACGAGCCCATTCCGGAGAGCCCGTCATTGTTCGGCCCGTCGTTACCTGCAGCCACACTCACCACGATGCCCGCTTCCATGGCTTCGTTGAGGATTCGGCTGTGCATGTCTTCCCCGTCCGAGCCTCCACCTTCGTGAGATGTGATACCCCAGGACAAGGAGATGATGTCGATGCCGGCATGAGCATCATCGGCCCCTTGCCAAGCCGTGTCTTTGTTGTCGATGATCCACTGGAGTCCGTTCATGGCCGATTCATAGAATTCTTGGGACAGGAGGTAGTTCTCGAAGGGGCCAGCACCGGCATCGGTGCCGATGCGCACGTCGACAAGCGCGGCATCCGGTGCAGAGCCGTAGAACTCCGTTTGCTCACCGTTGGCGTCAATACCGGTCGATGCTGCCATCCCCATGCATGCCGTGCCGTGTTGATTGCCGTCATCGGGGTCAAAGGTTCCATCGGTCTCCCGGCCCCCCATCAGGGTGCAGGTTGGGTCGGAGTGCAGATAGCACACTGCATCGTATCCAGCGACGAATTTCTGATTGAGGCCCGGGTGTTCGTTGTCCACGCCGGTGTCGACCATCGCGATATTGACTCCTTGCCCCGAAACACCAAGGTTCCAAGCCCCGACAGGGTAGAGGGTCGAATTACGAGCTTTAACGGCCGGCGTCTGGATGTCGCCGTACAGATGGATCTGGCCGTATCGCTCCACCATCGCAACATCGTCGAGCGAGGCCAAAACGGGGGCGAGGGCGGCATCGACTTGACCCAACAACACGGCGTCGACGGCCTCGATCACATCAACCACGGTGAGATTGAGCGCCCCCAAAGCAGCCAAATGGGAGGGTGCGACGTTCGTGGAGTAGGAGACGCCGATACCCGTCGGCCCGACCACGGATTCAAGGCTGTCATGGATGCCGTTTCGGTTTGCGTCAAGGGTGGTCCTCTCCCACCATGGTGTTTCGTCGTCCATCCAACCATCTTGGGCTTGGACGGGAATGTCGGTGGAGCCATGCACGGGAAGCCACCTCAAGCCGTCAGCATCCTGCGAGAACCACTCAAGCGGTTCGGAGGGGGCCGTCAAGGAGCCCGTAAGAGGCGCAAGAAACAGGACGAGCACAAGGGGAGCAAAGGCACGCTGCATGGACATCACTTGAGACCGTCCACCCTGCGCCTGTGCATCAACCTAACGATGGAAGGTTCGCTTTTTGGGGAGGCCTATTTTCGAAAGAGGGTTGTCATCGGGGTGATTGGGAACAGACAAGGTGGGAGCAGAGGGATTTGAACCCCCCCCAGCGGATTTCTTCTGAAACTGCGCATCAGATGGGCAGTCTGCAGGATTGCAACAGGTCGGCGCTCCAGTTGGTCATCAACTTCAGCAAACCCACTCGTCGTCATTCCCGTGCAACTGGAGCCCGCGATACTACCAAGCTATACTATACTCCCTTGTGTTACCCGAAGCCTCAGTTCTTGGCCTGTCGGCGTGCTCGCTTTCGGCGTCGCAACTTCTTCTTGCGCCACTTCCAACGTTGATTGCCGGTTTTCTTCCAAGCACGTGACCCTCGCTTCATGGTGAACAGCCATCCCACTTGCCTTCCCTATATGAGAGCATCGTCGTGTTCTCAACCCCTCCCCACCCTGTTGAGGCCGGCCGTTGACCCGAGGTTTTCTACCAAAACAAACATCACCTGTCGTGCACAGTAATTGACCATGGACATCACTGCTCTGCTTGCTGAAAACTTGGTTCAAGGCGTGTTGATTGGCTTGTTGGTGGGCGCTCTGTTTCAATTGGCCTCGAAAGCGATTCGAACGCTGTTGATCGTCCAATTCATTTTGATCAAATGGCTTGAGGCACGAAACATCCTCGTCGTTGATTGGAACAGACTCACCATGGGCCTCGTGGGCCAGAAGGAATTCGTCATTCAACAATCACAATCCCTGTTCGACAGTTTCGTCGAGATGGGTATCTTTGGCGCCGCAATGGCGCTCGGCTTTTTCATTGGGCGGAAATTGCTCAAGTGAATTCGGCCACCACGAAGCTTGCCGTGGACTGTGGCATGCTTCGAATTTTTTTACCGTTATTCGTAGCGGATTGAGCGTGAGACTACCCTTGCCCGAGGATACGAACCTTTACACGGTTTCACTCAGTCCACGATATCATGAAGCGTACATTCATCCTCGTTTTGTTGATGATGCTGTTCCCGCTGACCGATGTTCAATTTGAGCAGTTGGAAAACAGTTCAGTTCAGAACCTCACGAGTCACGGCACGGTTGTTTCGCAATTCGGCGTCGCCTTCGAAGAAACGATCATCGCCGATGCGAGCGATGACCTCGATCAGCCCAGAGATTTGGAATTTCATCCCGGAGCCAATCGAAACGACGAGTTGTGGGTCGTGAACCGAGCCACCGACAGCGTCACCATCATCCATGAGACTGGAACCAGCAACCAGTGGAGTGATTTGCGTTTGGATGCCTATCGCAATCACTTCATGGAAGAAGTCAGTGCCATCGCCTTCGGAGCGTACGACAGCGAGTTTGACTACCAATTCGGTACAGCACAAGAATCTCGCAACACCTACAACGGTCAAGGCAACCCGAACAATTTCATGGGTCCGGCACTCTGGCCGTCTTCCCTCTCTCACTTCACCGTTGAACACCAAAGCGACGGTCTGCTCGGCTCCCACACCGATATGCTGCATGAATCTCCGATGGGAATGGGCATCGCCCACGACAACGCCAATGCGTATTGGTACTTTGACGGCTATTACGGTGAATTGGTGTATTACGACTTTCAAGCCGACCACGACACGGGTATGGACGACCATTCCGACGGCATCGTCCGTCGCTACAGTGAGATCCAACTGACGCGAAGTGGATTCGTCCCAGGCCACATGATTCTCGACAAAGACACGGGGCTGCTCTATATCGCTGACACCGGTGCTGGACGTGTTCTGTGGGTCAACACGGACGACCCCACGACTTCAAGCACCAACATCATGAACTCCAACACCCGGCTTGAATCGCTTCAAGAGTACAGTCGGGTCACAGGCATGGAATGGGGCGTTTTTGCCACTGGCATGAGCCGACCGAGCGGCATCGCCATGGACGGCGACACGTTGTTTGTCTCCACCAACGGCAACGGCGAGATTCGAGCTTACGACATCGGAAGTGACGGGAAAACATCCACCTTGCTCGACACCGTCTCGACCACTGCTACGTCCATCATGGGCCTCGAAATCGGTCCGAACGGGGCTCTGTACTACGTCGATGCCAGTCGCGACCGAGTGGTGCGATTGGACCCGCTGGCGGACACCGATGGCGATGGTGTGGCCGATGTTTCTGATAACTGCCCCAATATCCCCAACGAAGGACAGGACAACCTCGACCAGGACAGTCTCGGTGACGCCTGCGACCCCGACGACGATAACGACAGCGTGACCGATATCAGCGATGCCTGCCCGCAAGGCCTAACGGATTGGACCTCTAACCCAACAACCGACCACGACGGGGACGGTTGCGTGGACAGCGATGAGGACGATGATGACGACAACGACCAAATCCTCGATTTCAGGGACGACTGTCCGAAGGGAGTGGTTGAGTGGGCCAGCACAGCCTCGTCGGATTACGACGGCGACGGGTGTCAGGACCTCGTCGAGGACGACGATGACGACGAAGACACGATCGCTGATGTCCTCGATGCATGCCCGAAGAGCCGTCTCGGCTTCAGTTCCAATATCGGGTCCGACTTGGACGGCGATGGCTGTGAAGACAGCCTCGAAGACGACGATGATGACGGCGACGGTCACAACGACGTGGTTGATGCCTGCCCCACCATCCCGGGCACCTCCTCGCAAGGGGACTTGCTCGGTTGCACTGACGGCGACGGGGACGGATGGGCCGACCTGATCGATGTCTTTGTCAACGACGGCACACAATGGTCCGACTTGGACGAGGACGGCTACGGCGACAACCCCGATGGTTTTGATGCGGACGATTGCGTGAGCGTTGCGGGTACATCCGTGGAAGACCGGCTCGGGTGTCGCGACACCGACGGCGACGGATGGTCTGACGAAGGCGAGCCGTTCGCCAACGACGCTACGCAATGGCTTGACCAAGACGGCGATGGCTACGGAGACAATGCGGAAGGGCAGCAAGCCGATGATTGCCCACTGACCGCTGGCACTTCTTCACAAGACCGCCTGGGGTGCCTCGACACCGACGGTGATGGTTGGTCCGATGAAGCAGATGTATTCCCCAACGACGTTCTTCAATGGAGCGACCTTGATTTGGATGGATTCGGCGACCAGCCATCGCCCACCAACGGTGACGACTGCCCCAATCTGCGAGGCACCTCCACCTTGGGTGCACGGGGTTGCATGGACAACGATGGCGACGGGTGGGCGGACGAACACGACACGTGGCCTGAGGACGCGATGATGTGGAGCGATGGCGATGGTGACGGATATGCCGACCAACCCAACACCACCTTGAGTGATGATTGTCCGCTTGAATCCGGCACTTCCACGGAGGACCGGCTGGGTTGCCTTGACACCGATGGTGATGGGGTTTCGGACCAGCAAGACGACTATCCGACCGACGCGAGTCGGTCTGTTCACGAACCGTTCTATCGAACCGTGTGGTTCGTTGTTCTCACGCTCGCCGTTCTCTCGGGCGCTGTCGTTCTTTTCCTGCGCGGGAAAGGCGATGAACAGGGGCTTGCAGCGATGGTCAACAAAGCCAACGACCTCCCACCTGACGTGTATGTGGATGAACCCATGTTGAGCCCTGAAACGCAGACGCTACCACCAATGGCCCTTGCGCCTTCACCACTGCCATCGCCCTCCGTTGAAGTCGCTGCGAGTCAACCTCTTGTTCAACCCCAAACGGCCCCCGCCAGTGGAGCCCCCATCGGCCCACCCCTTCCCGCAGAAGGGCTCCCGCCAGGATGGACCATGGAACAGTGGAATTACTACGGCGAGCAATGGCTGAGCGGACACTTTGGGCAGTGAAATCGAGAGATGAACGCCCCTCCTTACCAGCGGGAACAGGATGAGCACCGAAACGGTAAGCATTAGGTTCGTCGTCGCGCTCGTCCATGTATGAGGGGCGATGCACGGCGGGACCTTAGCGCCGAATTCGCCTTAAGCGCCATGGTCAGCATGATCACGATTCTCATTTTTTCCGCCATCGTTGCAAGCATCACCCTCATGATGATCGAGAACGTGTTCATGGAATCGCGCGGTCATAGCGTTGAACAGTCCAAAACTCTCAACGCCATTCCTGTGATCTTGGCGTTTGAACTCGAAACCTACGACGACACGGGCAACGCCAATGACCTCCTCTACCTGATGTTCAAGTTCCCGTACGCCAATTCCAACATCCCTGACACCAACGTCAAGTGGGCCATGTTGTGCGACACCAACGACAACCGCGACCCGCCCTTAGCGAATTCGGCGCATACATTGGTGTATTCCAGCGGAGATTTTGATGCCGCCACGCCCTTGAGCGGCACGGGAGACGACGATGCAGCGATTGATGCATTTGAGCCCGGCATCTACTACCACTTCGTCTTTAGCGTTGACGACCCCGGGCTAAGTGTGCTCAATGAGTGCGATATCGTCGAGGGAATGTCCGCGACCTTGGTGATTGCAATTGAAAACGGGCGAACCACCGAACTGGATTTCGAAGTTCCTGCGGGCGTGCGAGCCGGGCATGACTTGATGAGTTGAGAACATGGAGAGGAGCGACGACACCAGCGCCCAAGTGGGCATCGGGGCAATGATCGTGTTCATCGCCTCGCTTCTGGCCATTGCCACAACAGCGCATGTCATGATGTTGGAACTTGAAAAAATCGCCCAAACTACAGAAAAAACCGTGTCGGTTGCCACCAACGCCGCCCACACACAAATCGTTTTTGTTGGCGGTTGGATTGACGACGATTACGACGACTATCTCTTCATGATCGAATACCAAAGCCTCGGCCAGAATGTCGTTACCGACGAGGTGGGATGGATTCTGTGGTGCGAGTTGAATGGTAACATCTACCGAAGGTACGGCTTCCTTGGCGATCCACTCGCCTCCGCACCCGCTCCAGGAGGAGGTCAAGGTGTGACCATTTGGCCCGTGGGAGAAAACTTGGCCATCCCCGATGAACTTGAATCCGGCAAGCGGTATTTCGTCATCGCCGACGGAGGCACCGGCTCAGGGTCAGCGGGCAACGGGGCAGGGCCTGCCAACGCCTGCGGCCCGAAGTACATCTACCAAAACGGAATTTCAGCCTATTACTCGATTTACCTGCCCAACGGCGGACACATGACACAGGAATTGCGCATCACGGATTACGCTGTAGGCGAGTCTGTCACATGAAACGAAGTGCAAGTCTTAGCACAACAGATCCATGATGGCAATGGCGGACGTACCAGGATTCGAACCCGGGTTTCCAGCTTAGAAGGCTAGAGTG
>JAYQVP010000015.1:0-15003 GCA_038148515.1 Candidatus Poseidonia sp.
ATGCGGTCACCGAAAGGGAACAGAAAGGGGCTTACTCCCTACTCCCTCCACCTTTCAGTCAAGAAAAGCGTCCAAGGCTTTCATGTGCGTTGTTTCACCGGTGGACACCCCTTCTCCGAAGTCAATCCAGGAGGGGTGCTTGTTGATTTTGGAACGTGCTACATGTTCGGCTGTGATGACGGCTGGGAGAAGGAAGGCACTGGTGACGAAAGCGAAGATGATGAGCAAACACATCAACATGAAGAAATTCTCCAAACCAGGGAAGGCGGCCAGGAAACCCGCTGCGATACCCGATACGGTGGTGATGGTCGTTTCAAAGATGGTTTGGCCGGTCTCTTCAATCGCTGAGGCGATACCGTTGGGAGATTCGCCTTCTTCTCTGATCCGATGCATTACGTGAATGGCATCGTCCACACCGATGCCGAACACGATGGTGCCGATCATGGCTGTGAATATGTTGACATTGACATCACCGCTCTGCATCAGCAAGGGCTGCCATAATATGACCACGGCCACAGGGATCATGGTGTAGACGCCCAGTCGGGCGGAACGGAAGACCACCATGAGCAGCAACGTGAGTATCAGCAAGGTTAGCAAGGTCGTGGTCGCTTGAGTCTCGTGGATGCCGTCGTTGATGTCAAGAGAAACAGGCAGACCGCCAGTAAGAAGCGAAGTTCTCGTGTTCAACAAGGGCGGACCTTCCTCCAGTATCGCATCAATCTCATCCCGAAGTTCCCCTGCGATGTTCAAATTCATGTAGGGTTGTGAGACGTAAACGATGGCCTTGGTGCCCAATTCATTCATCAACATGGAGCGCACCTCCTCCGACAAGGTGTCAAAGGCAACATTGACCATGTCTTTTCGCAGTTCAATTCGTTCAGAAACGGGGATGAGTGTCCATGCGGGACAATTGGGGTCGAGCAAACTCTCGCTCTCCCAGCACGGGTCGTGCAAGAGATCCCAAAGCGACCCGTCGCCTATGGTGACGCCGTCAACCAAGGTGATGGTTGCGGGTACTGCTTTGAGGAAGGTGATGATGCTCGTCGTCGAGGTCTCGTCCACTGCATCAACATCCTGCTCCATCACATCAATGGCATCGAGGACGGGAAGGTCCCTGATGTTGGCCGTGCCGTTGTTGTTTGCTCGTTGGGATGCGTCAAAAATGAACAGCGATGTTTGGCCGCTGCTGAATTGGCGAGAGTATTCGGCGAGGGAGTTCAGTGATTCGATTCCGTCAGGGGCCTCCGACGAGCCCGTAATGGGCTTGTTTAACTCGTCCATGTTCGCAATGCCGTACGCGGTCACCGAACTTGTGATGAGGATGATAACGAGAAAACCGCGCACGGGTAATTTTCCAATGTTTTGCCACATGCTAGGATTGGTTCGTTTGTTGAATTTAAGCATCCAGGCCAAGGTCGGTACCAAGACCATGCTGAGGATGAAGGTGGAAAGGATGCCGATCACCAATGTGATGCCTACTGAACGAATGGGCGAAATCGGGACGATGAGGGGGGCAATCAGCACCGAGAACCCGACGATGGTGGTCAATGCAGATAGGAAGACAGCGTACCCAGTCGACCGTGTCATTTCCAGTATGCATGATTTGTAAAAATCAACGTCCCACATGTCGGGAACAGGCTGGTCGGGTTGCCCTCGTTTTCTGCGCCGCTCGTTTTCGTCGTGCGCCCTGTCCAATTCCTTGCGCCTGACCTCCTCAATACGGTTCACCATGTGGAGTGCGTAATCCACTCCCAATCCGATGAGAATAGGGAAGGTGGCGACGATCATGGGCGTGAGGGTGATATCGAGGATAACCGATGAACCAAAGGTGATGGCCAAACCCATGAGAATCGGGGTTCCAGTGATGACAACAACCTTGAGAGAGCGGTGAAGGGTCGTTATGACCAGGACCGTGAATAAAATAGACCAAGGCAAAATCATGAGCAGGTCTTCGTAAATGGCATCGGAAACATCTTCCAGAACCTTCGGCAATCCAGTGACGGTCATCTCCGTTGTCTGATAGTCCGACGGTCGGTCATCAATGATGTTTTGAAAGTGAGTTAGAAGGGCTGAAAAGTCCTCCCAATCGCCTGTTTCCGAGGGGTTGTGATGCATCCCTACCACGATGGCAGTGGTGTCCCAAATGCCATCGCCGTCCATGTCGTTGGTGTAATTGCCGTCACCATCGCTATCAACGGTGGGGTCCATGTCGTTGGTGTCTTTGATCAGTGCTTCGAAGGCGCCATCGGACTCCTCAATGATTTGGTCAATGCGTTGCTGGTCTGGAATCGCGTATTCTCCGCCTTCGGGAAGTTGTTCACAATCCAACGCTAACGGTAGTCTGTTGTTGACAATATGGGTGCACAGCGAATTGTTGAATCGCCCGTCGGCTGAATTGATTTCTTTGATGACTTGAGCAGGAGATATCACCCAAAGGACCCCATCGTTGCGTCCATGGTCGTCTTTGTCGTAGTCAAGTCCCCGGCCGGTTGAATCTCCATCGATGTTCCGGTCATCACCCTCAATCCAACTGATTTCGTTGAGGATGGCTTCGTCCGTGATGTTCGTTGTGTCGCCTGTGCTAAAGGCGTTGGGCGTCTGGATGTAAATCACTGCGAGGTCGGTCGACCATTCGGTTCGAACTTCCAACAAGAGTTTGGTTGATGAAGCACCGTCAGGTAGAAAGATTTCGACATCGTCATCGATTTGCTGTTGGAAAGCGACGCCCTGTTGTGCAAAAATGGCGCTGATGATCACGAACAGGACCAAGACTGTGCCGGGAGTTGCCAAGGCCGTGCTGTACAATCGGTTGAGCCGAGTTTCAAGCACCTGCTGCAAGGAGATGGCGAAGCGTGAGGAGCGCTCTCGAAGGACGCTGAGCATCCCCGCACTCGCCTCCATGGTAGTGGGTGAGGTAGCGGGGTCAAGAAGGGTTTCGCTCCAAGTGGCATCTTGGTGGTCTCAACACGCATCGTACGCTTCAATGATGTACTTGGTCAGCGGGCTGGTCCAAGCAAGTTCAGAGATGCCGGCTTCGCCTTCTTCAGCATAGGTGCGGACCACATCACGAACTCGGACGTTTCCGTCCGCCGACCTCGCCAAAATTTGGGCTCCCTTGATTGCCTTGCCCGTGCCGTGGGGGTCGTACACAGTGTCAAGGGCTTCATTGAGGAACCACTCTGCCTTGCCCTCTGGCTCACCTTCGTAGGTTTTCTTCGCTTTCTTCGCACCGAACAAACCACCTGACTTGGGTTTCGCTTTCGCAGGCTCGTCGTTTGTTTTGGGCGAAGCCTCGCTTTTCGTTTGCGTAGCAGGTTCTTCGTCGGTGCTCTTTGGTGAGGCTGAAGGTGCCTGAGTTCCGGTCGTCTTGTCCGCTCCTTTGGACGCTGATGTGTTGCTGGTGGATGCGCCTGTGTTAGAGCTCGGTCGGTTCTTGATATCGGTGAGTTGTTCGTTAAGCGATTGAATTTCTTGTTGATAGCCTGCAGCTAGGTGCATGAGGGAGGCTTTCATCGCTGCTTCAAGTTGATAGACCAAACCTTGGTTTGACATGCTGGTCCATTTCGTCCACTGAAGCATGGCGTTGGCATGAATATCGGAACCGCACTTTGGGCAGAAACTCTTGGTTGGCGGCTGCATAATGGGGATGGATTGCAGGGCGTCATGAGCGGGAAGAACAGCGCCTTGAGCGACTTCGAGCAACCGAAGGGTGGCTTGACGTCCAAGATCCATGGCTTTTGTGATTCGTTCATCGTCACTGTTCAACGACCCTGATTGCTTAAATTCAGAGAGGGGTGTCCCTTTGAGTACCATGTCAACGGCGACATCCGCTGCTGTATTGCCCCATTGTGCCTCTCGAAGTTCAGGCGCAACAACCGTTTCGCCTAGAGGGGCCTGCGAGGAAGTTTGTCCGTCGTCATCATCACCTGCAGCGGCGATTCCCAGCGCAATGGGGTCGGCACCGTCTTCCACTTGAGCGATCATGTCAAATTTCTCGGCCATGGACAAATCATCGCGAAGGCGGATGACGTCTTTGAGTTGGTTGAGGTCGTGACCAGTGGCAGTGATAGGGCCTTGTCGCGACAAATCATGGCCGCATGACAGGCAAAATGTCGCCGTGACCTCGACCCCAGCCTCGCAGGTGGGGCAATAGACTCCGCCCATGAAGAGTGTAGAACGGTGACACCTTTTGAAGGGTGTGTTGTGAATGTCTTCTATAATTCATGTTGATGTTGGAGGCTCACCCTTTGACAGTGCTGCAGCGTCAAGGGCTAACTTGATCATTTCATCCCGTTCACAATTCTCAAGAATCGGGGCCAAACGTGGACCTCGATCTGTTCCCATGAACACGGCATAACAGGCTCGGTAAGCATTTTTCATACCGACGCCCTCCAGCATCCCTACGGCTTTGATGGCTGAAGTAATACCCTCTTGCGTCCATGGATGCTCGGACAAGCAATGAGGAAGGGCCTGTACGGCGTTTAGCTGTTCAGCATTGAGGGATTCGATGGCCTCTTCATTGACGACCGATACCATGCTAATTCGCATGTCATCCGGGAAATGGTCCGATTCAATCCACGATCGCATACGTTTCAGGCGGTCATGCAAGACGGGGGTGATGTCAGTTACGTGCCCGGATGCCGATAACATAGTCAGCAGGTCGTCATCGTTGGGCTTGATCTGCGCAAGCATCGCCAGATGTCGGAAACTGACGGAGGCGGCTTGACTTGCTTCGCCTTCCACCACCGACGATAATTCAACAGCAGTTTTTGCATCTTCGATATGCACCAATTGGCGTCGTGAGGCATCCGAATTCGAGGCTTCATTGTCAAAATCTCGCATGCACTGCCGTTCGTATTCGTCCGCGAGGGTCACCAATCCCATGCCCGTGTCAAATTCAATCGCTTTATTCGGTTTGGAATTGGCGATGAGAAAACGTAAGATTTCCGGTGGGACGAGTTGCAGTGCCTCGATGGGGCCGACCGTGTTACCTGCTGATGAGGACATGGCTCCTTGACCACGAAGGCTGATCCACTCATACGTCAAGGGCAGAGGGGGCTCGTGGCCAAAGAATACAGCGATTTCCTTGCCGGTATCATATGACCCGCCTGCTGCGCCGTGGTCCTTGCCAAACGGTTCGCAGGTGATACGGTTGAATCCCCATTTTGCAGGCCAGTCCAGCCGCCAAGGCAGTTTCCCTTCCCCTTTCGTGATGTCCGAGGTACCGTTGACGCCGTGCCGGTCGACCCAATGAACAAGGGGGAATTCGTATCCTGTGACCTTGACTTCGTCAAGAGAACCTTTGGAGTCAAGGGGTTGCCAAGGAAACCAATCGGAGGGTAGTTCCCGCCCAGAAACACGTTCGATAATTTCGCGCACGACCTCCGGGTGGTCGCAGGAGCGTTGAGCCGCGTGGGCAAATTTACCTTCGCGATAGGCTTTGAGGTTCGGTAACAGGCGTGGCTTGACGCCAATTTGCTCGAGTGCCTCGAGGAACGGGGCCAAGAAATGGTCGCCATATGACCAACCATCGGCCTCAAACCGTTCCCAATCTGGCTTCCCCTCAGGGTCAGGGGCGGGAATGGTGCCCAATTGATGGCCGATGAAGGCGTGGTAGGCCTCGTCGAGGAAGGGGTAGACTTTTCGCAACGGGTCCGCGTTGTCCACTACAAAGACCAGTTCGGCCTTCAACCCGGCTTTTCGAGCCGCTCGTGCAATCATGTCGCCGGTGAGGATTTCACGGAGGTGACCAATGTGGAATTCTCCGCTTGGCGTGATGCCCGTGGCGATGATGTGCTCGTCGCCTTGTTGGGCCAGTCGCTGCGCCATCACATCGGTCCAGTGCACGACCTCACCTCATACGGCGACGGCACGAATCAAGCCCCGCAACGGCACATCATCGACTTCGTTCCGAGTGGTTTTGTTGACGAGGACGATGGCAAGCACAACCTCGCCCCCCGCATCGCGAATGGACTGGATGGTCTTGGACATCGTGACTCCAGACGAGAGGACATCGTCGATGATCACCACTCGCTTTCCAGCAACCTGGCCGTATTTGTTTGACAGAGAACCACTTCCAGAGCCTTCATCGGTGGTCCGGAACACCGTCATGTCCGACTCAAGAGCTCGAGCAACTTCGTAAGCAAAGGCGATTCCGTTGATTGAAATACCGACCACTGTATCCACGTTGTCAAAACCAATTTCCTCGTCTGCCACATCAGCCATGATGGCGCCAACAGCAGAAAGTCGGGCGGGACGAACGCCCAGGGTTCGCCAACCGATGCGGACATCACTTGGGCGCTCTTCGTCCCCCGTCCCGGTCAATAACCACGTGATGGTGTCCTGCGAAAGAGAGAGTTCATCGGCGATTTGCTGCGTGTTGAGGCCTTCTCTGGTCAAATTCGTGGCCAAGACTTTCAGTTCTTCAATGCTCAACACCATGATGCTCAAGGCTTTGGTGCAGGGGCATGCAAATGAATGCTTTCCCGCTCCACCATGCGTGGCGAAAGTCTTGAAGGGAGGGATGGTTCGCCACGAAGCATGGCCGACTTTGATTACGAGACCTTGCTCGACCGGGCCCGAGAAAACATTCCCGAGGAGATTTCCACCCGCTCGAGATGGCGACTTCCTGCTCCTCAAATTCTTATCGAAGGTTCGAACACCATCTTCCGAAATTTCAACGAGGTGGTCTCAATGATGGACCGAGATGAAAATCACGTCTACCAATACATCCTCAACGAGTTGGGGACTTCGGGTTCCCGCGACGGCCCTCGTGCCCGGTTTAAGGGTCGAATTCCCCCAAAGCGAATCAAGGGGACCATCGCTAATTATGTGAACGCATACATCAAGTGCAGCCAATGCTCTGCTCCCGATACTCATTTTGTCAAGGAGGACCGAACCACCTTGCTGAAATGCCAAGCCTGCGGTGCGAGCCGACCGGTGAAGTTGTGATTACTCCATCTTCATCGTCTTCGAGGCATCAACCTCGCCCGTGGTGAGGTGCTTCATCATGGCCTCGATGGTTTCCTCGTCGCGCAGTGAATACCATACGCTCTCGGGGTAGACGACGCAGCTGGGTCCCTGTTCGCAATGGTCCAAACAACCTGCTTTTTGTAGCCGCACATCAACTGGTGACCGATCTCGCAAGATGGATTTGAGTTCGCGGAGGAGGTCTAAACTACCTCGATTGAAACATGACGGCCGACTCGCCCCTTCGGCACGCTCGTGCCCGCACACGAAAGCATGGCGGGCAAAGCCCGGTTCCTGCCGATTTTTGGGATTTGTTTTCACATTGAAGCCTCCAGGTTGTTGATGGCGGTAGCGAGAACAACGTCTCGTTGCGTGATGCCCCCTTCATCGTGAGAGTACATCTCAATCACGGCATACCCCCATCCAAACGACAATTCGGCGTGATGTTGTTGTTGTTCACAGACTTCACTAACGGCATCGATGAAGGCTTTGGCTTGCTTGAAATCGTTGAAGGCGTACGTTCGGACCAAACGGTGGTTGACCTCGTCCCACCCCTCAACAGCGGACATGCTTCAACCCCAGAGGTGTGAATCGTCGTCGCCTTTGGTTTCCTTTTCCACCTTTTCGTGGAGTTTTGAGCGTCGCTTCATGTCTTCGCGTTCAAAGGCCAACAACTCTTCGTCATCGATGTATGCGGGTCGAGTGTGTGCAACCAGGACCATCTTGACTATGGTTTCGCGGGCGATGAATTCGCAGGTACCTTCCTCTGTCAAAATTTCGATACTACTCTTGCCGCTGGCGAGTAAGCGTCCCCTCACATAAGCATCTTCTGGCTTTGAGAACACTTGAACATTCATCCACACCTCAACAAAATCATCCCGGCGCAACCCTTGGCGTCGCTCGAGTAAATCACCGTCGTGAATGGATTCCAACCCTTCCAATTCCGGCGAACCCATGTCCTTCCACATCGGCTTCGCCCAGTCTGGTAGCTCGATGCCGCTCTTTTTCTTCGCCATGACATTACCAAACGGTGAGCGTACTTGAACCTCGCTTTCACCACCGAAGGTCGCTGAACATGGAGAACTTCTTCAAGTGGAGGCGCCCGACGAGGCGTGAGAGGGTTGGATGAATGTCTCCTGGCGAACCTTGAGCACCGTTCTTCTGGAAGAAGAAGTGCTCGACAAGGCCTTCTCGCGTGCCAAGAAGGCTGCCGATAGAGTTGATGATCCCGACCGGGTGTTTCGAGTACGAAAACAAATGACGCGAATGGTTCAAACGGCAGCAGACATCATCTCCACGGAATGCCTCGATCTCGTAGCGTCTTGGCCCTCGCTTGACCAATCTCCTTTGTTCGATGTGGCGATGATCGATGCGTGTGTGGGTTGTGACGAATACAGGAAGAACCTGGCTACCCTTCAGTGGGCTGCCGGCCAAGTGCAACGAATCGCCGGCCAAAACGCCAAGAAAATCACCCGAACCGGTCGCACCGACTTGATGCACGAGGCCCGACGGGAAGCCTACGGTCGAATCTCGTCGGTCATGCGTCAGGTCGGGCCGAGTTTGGAATGGTTGAGCGAAGCGCGCGAGACCCTCAAGCGATTGCCGAAAATTGACCCTGTGTCGCCCTGCATCGTGGTCTGTGGCGCACCCAATGTGGGAAAGTCAGCGTTCATTTCCGCTCTGAGTTCGGGTAACATGGAGGTGAATCATTACCCGTTCACCACCAAACAAATTCACGTTGGCCACTTCACCCATCGCCGCTTGCAGTACCAGTTGGTTGACACTCCTGGATTGCTTGACCGCCCGATGGAGTCTCGAAACCACATTGAGATGCAAGCCATCGCAGCCTTGGAGCACATCGGTTCCTTGGTGTTGTTTTTGGTCGACGAAAGCGAATCATGCGGGACCCCGTACGATGAACAGATGAACCTCCTCGAGGAAGTCAAGGGCCTGTTGCCTGAGACAGCGTTGATGGTCGTGAGTTCCAAGGCCGATTTACTTCACCCTCGGCCCGAGATGTGGGACGAGGTCGTTCAAGCCGAACGCGCTTGGATTGAGGCGGGGGGCGAAGGTGAGCCAAGGTTGCCGTTGTTGATCGACGGTTCGGGAAGGGTGTGCCTATCGGCGACCGAAGGCGTCGGTATGGATGCCATGCGTCTCGAGATTGTTCGTACAGCGAAGGCTGCCAAGCCCGCGAATCCGATGGAACTCCCTGAGGGTTGGTACCGGTCCGATACGTGATCACATGGATTCAAGGGGGACAATACCCAATCCTTCCATACCCTGCTTCAGCATGACTCGTGCCGCTTCGGAGAGAGCGAAATAAAACGCATTGACCTCACTCTCGACTATGACGTGGCAATCTCTATAGAAACTATTGTATGCGTTGGCAAGTTGAAGGAGTTGCTCTGCGAACAGATGGGGTCGGTGCTCCCGAACGACCCGTTCAAGTCGGTCATCGTGCACGGCCATGGTTCGAAGAAGGTTCACCAAACCCTCGGGGTAGGGTCCCGAGGGGACTGTAACGGTTGTTGAGGCACCCGATTGGCCGGTGAAGGATTCCACCTTTGAACGAATGGAGCAGGCACGTGTGTGGCTGTACATGATGAACGGAGCTGAACCGGACTCGAAACTCAACGCATCTTCCCATCGGAAGGTGAACCCTTTCTCGGGGCTGACATTGATGATGTTGAAGCGCACAGCCGAGGTACCCACCGCTTCGGCGATGTGCTCAACCTGCTCGCTATCGTATTCCGGTCGGAGATTTGCCACCACTTCGGCGGCGTGTGCTTTTGCCTCTTCCAGCAAGTCGTCCATGAACACCACGTTGCCCCGTCGGGTTGACATTTTCCCTTCGGGCAATTTGATGAAGGAGTAAAACACGACTTCTGGGCGGCGCAAGCCCAATTCTTCCAAGGTGATGCCCACTTGTTGAGCCTGTAATTTGTGATCCTCTCCCAACACATTGACCAACTCGTTGGATTGACTCCATTTCCAACGGTGATAGGCGATGTCGCGTGTGGCGTAGAGGGAGGACCCATCGCCCCGACGGTAGAAGAATTCGGTTTTCCCTTTCAAACCCCGCTGACCAAGGTCGAGGAAATGTGCTCCGTTCTCCGCGGTTCCGTTGATGTCCAGTGCCTGCAAGGTTTGCATCAGTTCACCAACCTCGCCGTTGGTCACGAACGTGGATTCTTTCGTGAATCGGTCAAATTTGATGCCCAGACGACCTAGCGTTTCCAACATGCCGTCCAACACCGGTTGGTAGGCGTCTTCGAAGGCTTTCAATGCCGATTGGTCCCCGTGTTCGCTGGCATGGACCAAGGCGCCGATGGACTCTTCGATAGCAGCAGCTTCCTCGCTTTCCTTTCTCAAGGCTTGAGCGGCTTGGTACCAGCGCACGCGTACGTGGTCCGCTTTCGCCTCCCACTGAGGATTAGCGCTTTCGCGGCCCGCAAGAACCTGCTCGACTTGCTCATGGGTCATGTGCTCCAAGGCCCAAGCCAAAACTGCCACCTGCTTGCCCATGTCGTCGACGTAGTATTCAGCGGTGACCTGATGGCCCCACAACCGATTCAAACGAACCAGCGTGTCGCCAAGAATAGCATTACGAGCGCGGCCGACATGAAACGGGCCATTGGGGTTGGCGGACGTGTGTTCGATGAGGACATGTCGTTCCTGCCTCGGGTTCGCCTGAGCCAAATGGCCACCGAGCACTTGCTCGGCCAACCAAGTTGGGTCTGCTTTGATGTTGAGGTAACCATTGACAGCGTTAACCTCGCCGATGCAAGTGTGGTCGCCCAAGGCCTCCGCTACCTCTTCTGCAATGGCTGCCGGGGCTTTGCCCACGATTTTGGCGAAGGGAAAACACGGGAGCGACAAATCCCCCTGGTCGACTTCCCTCGCTGGTTGCAAGATGGCCTCGACATTGCTGGCCTCAATGCCCACATGCGTTAGGGCTTTTTCGACCAAAGGCAACACGTGGTGTTTGAGAATTTGCACGGTATCGCCTCACATGATGGGGTAGCGCAATATCGCAGCGAGGCCGCCGAATCCCTGCATCAATTGGGAGCCTTCTTCCGTGTCCACGGAGACATAGATGACGTTGGAATTTCCTTCTTCCGCCATGATGGTCAAGGCATCAATGACGGATCGACTGGCTGTTTCTTCAACATCGTTGTTGGTCTCACAGGTCGGGCAATCTGGCAGTTCCTGGTCTCGCATGAGTCGTGCCTCCCATCCCCCTTCGCTGCCGTGGTTGCATTTTTTGCAGGCCATTTCCACGATGTTACCGCGCAAGCCTTCGGAGATCAAGAGCGAGTCGACGGCTCCCTGAGCGAGAGCGTCGTTGATCATTTTTTCACCATACGTTGCTTTCGGGTGAGGACGAACCAATTCCTCGAGGAACCGGTTCATCACCTGGCGTTCGGCATCCAATTCGATTTCACCCATTAACTGACCAGCGTTTTCGACCAATTCACGAACTCCTGATTCGTTGGAGTATCCGACATCAAAGGTTGTTTTTGCGATTTTCTTGATGATTTCATGATGAAAATAATCGTTTTTGACGACGAAATCTTTGGTGGCACCCGGGCCTCCGACAATAACGGCTTGGATGTTTTCGAGATTGGGCAACCAATAATCGCTGGCATGTTCCGTCGCTCGCTTGAAGAAATTATGAGCGGCCTCTTCGATTAGACGCTCAAAACGCTGAGCGGATTGGCCACCTTGTCGGTGTTTTCCCATGATGTTGGATACTAAATGTTCCTGGACATGAATGCGCTTTCCTGAAGCGATACCGTAGGCGGCTTCGGCTCGGTCGATGACGAACAAGGCGTACGATTTCTTGTCGATCAGCATCTCTTCGAGTTGAGTCAGTTCAAACCGAGAATCACAGCGGTAGCGGAACGAGATGAGGGGCTGGGGAGGGTCATCAACCACGATATTGACCATTCGAGATTTGTTGTTGCCAATGATGATTGAACCCACAAAAATCGCTAATCCATTCTCACCAGGGGTTTTGAACCGAGATAAGGTGGAAATGGCTGATTCAATGGCGCCCTGGACATTCTTACGAGTGCCTTTGGATTTGATGTTGGCTGCTTGCCCGTGTTCGTTTTGCAACATCGTTCGAGCGTCAGAAATTTGTCTGTCGGGCGGAATGATGAGGGTGACCAACTCTGTGCCAAAGCCCTTCATTTCCTGCAAATCTTCGAGGGCCAACTTGAGTCGAAGTCGACGAGCCGAGTTTTTCCCCTCGTCGCTCATGCTCTCCCCCTTTGGAGGGGTCGGGGCAGGGCATTTCAACCCTCGCCCTCGTTTTTGATGTTGGAATGGTCAACGGGGATAGGATGAAAGCATGAGCGCGATGGTGGGTTGCTATGAGCCTCGTACACGTGGTCGCCTTGGGGGGTAGCCTTCTCCGTCCCGAGGAAGCGGCTGAACGCACGATGTGGTTGGGGCGCTTGCGTCAAATGGTCGTTCATCTCGAAGGCAATGACCGACGTCTTGCTCTGGTGGTCGGAGGTGGACTGCCCGCTCGCGAAGGCATTGCTTTGGCTTCCCAAACCATCAGCGACCCTCGTCGCCTTGACGAAATAGGGATTGCAGGCACCCGCTTGAACGCTACCGTTCTCCAACAACTTCTGCTGGACATCGGATGCGATGTCGCCCAACAAATCCCTGTTACCATCGACGAAGCATGTGAACTGCTTTCGGTCCATCATGTCGTGGTGATGGGCGGGACCGTCCCCGGACACACTACGGATACCGTTGCCGTGAAATTAGCGGCTGCTTGCGGCGCACGTCACTGCATCATTGCGACCAATGTATCTCATGTCTATTCCAAAGACCCCCGTCAGCACGAAGATGCAGAACCCATTACGTCGATGACGCTACAGGAACTTGGCGCCATCACAGGAGTGGGTACGCCGCTTGACCCCGGGGCATCGGCTGTTGTCGACCCCGTCGCTGTGGGGGTCGCTATCGAAGCCCATCTGAACCTTGTCGTGTTGGACGGGCGTGATGTGGGACGGCTTGATGCCGCCCTTGACGGCCATCACTTTGAAGGAACGATCATCAATGCTTAGGTGAGATCATGGTGGATGCAAGGAAAGTGAAGGACGCCGTTGCCAAAAAGACCAGTCAGTTCGCCGGACAAGTGGCGGCAGCCGCCAAAGTTCCGCCTCACAAACACTGCCGCGTGTGCTATGAACCCATTTCAGTCAAGGCCGACCCTCGCGTCTGCAAACAACAAGCATGCATCGACCAAAACATTCAGCACGACAAGAACCAGCGAATGGTACGCATTTGGATGTTCGTCTTCTTTGGCATCTTTGCAGCAAGCTTCATTCTGCCGATTTTCCTCTCATGAGTGTTAATCGAGGCCAAATTCACGAACCAGCAGTAGCCGCAGGAACCGTTGGGCACTCTGGAGTACCAAGCCCGTCGCCATCAGCGAGAGCCCCAACAAGCCGATCCAAATCGCTGACATGCCTGAGCCGATGATGGTGTCGATTTGCATGGTGAACCCCTGTGCGGTTCGCATACCCATAGCGGCTCCTGTCGCAAGCAATCCAAACCCTGGCAGGCCAAGCACCAGCAGGGGCTTCTTTTGTGAAAGTGAGAGCATGGCCCACGTCATGACGGTGAATCCGTGGGATACGGCGGTAAAGCTCGAGCCTTTTGGGACATCGTATCGAATGATGGTGGGGACTTCTAGAACAGTCAGGTGCTTTTCATGGGCGTCCTCAAGCAATTCAAGCGACAATTCCATGCCTTCAGCATCAAAACGGAGTCGTTCAAGCGCAGTTTTTGAAAATGCTCGGAATCCAGATTGAGTGTCCTTGATGCCTAACTCGCTTGAGAGGTTGGATGCTGCCGTGATGACTTTGATGCCGAGGCGACGGTAGGCGGGCATGTCTGTGCTTCCGCCGCCTTCGACAAAGCGAGAGCCGATGGTGAAATCGGCATCTCCGTTGAGGATGGGCTCCAACATTCGAGGGATGTCGCCGGTTTCATGTTGGCCGTCTGAATCGAGGAGCACCAATGCATCGGCCTTCGATTCAACGGCATGGAGAAACAAGGTCTTCAGCGCTCCTCCATAACCTCGATTCACGCGGTGACGGATCACAGTCGCACCGCAGGCTTCTGCGATGCGAGCGCTGGAATCCGACGAACCGTCGTCAATGCAAATCACCTCATTCACGTGACGAAGGGCCCGGGTCACGACCGACCCGATGGTTTCCTCTTCGTTGTACATGGGCATGCCCGCGATGATATACGGGCCGTCCTCAGGTGCCACCCCACCCTGTGTCACGCTTTTTGCGACCCACCCCTCGTATATATGGCTGATTCAAGAAAAGGTGTGCGGAGGGTCAAAGGGGCCCGATGTGCCGCCTTGGCGAAACATCGGGCGTTGTACTTCTTCGAGAGAAGGAACAACGGTTGAGCAGAGGAGGTGCTCAGTCGTTGAGTTGGGTCACCGTGGTCACGGCTCGTTCGCCAGCCAACACCTTCTGCAGGGCGGACATGGAAATCACGAGCGGGACGTAGGCCTGGCCGTCGCTGGTCATGTACGTGTTGCAGTCTGCAAAGGCGGCGGTGTTGATGGAGAGCTTGAGCGCTCCGCCAGCGTTGCTTCGTCGTACGTACCCCACCAGGATGTTGTCGCTGGGTTCGATTTCGGTTTCATTCTTGGTCATGTTGTGTCACCTCCTCCGGGGGCGGTTCCTCGGAACCAGAACGAATAGATTCAACGATTATGAATGTCGCTCTTGTCCAGCGGGCAGGCAACCATTTGCCTTATACGGGCGCCGCTGGTGGAATTGCCATGCGAGCCTTGGTCACCGGAGGTGCAGGTTTCATCGGTTCGCACCTCATCGACCGATTGGTCGCTCGCGGGGACGACGTCGTTGTTTTGGACAACCTCAGCAGCGGCCAACTCCATTTCATCGAGCATCACTTGGAGAGCGGCGTCGTTGAATTGGTGCACGGCGATCTTTGCTCGCTGGAGGACGTCCACCAAGCCATGTC
>JAYQVP010000015.1:15103-31001 GCA_038148515.1 Candidatus Poseidonia sp.
GGAGAAGGACTGATCAGCAGTTGGGTTGGTACCTTTGGCCTTCAGGCATGGATTTTCCGATTTGCCAATGTCATAGGCGCTCGGGGTACACACGGGGTGATTTTCGATTTTCTTCACAAACTCAAGCGTGACCCCTCTACGCTCGAAGTTCTTGGTAACGGCCTTCAAGAAAAATCCTACATGGAAGTGGGCGATTGCGTCGATGCTATCCTCCACATCATGAATCAAGCGAACGAACCGTTGAATCTCTACAATCTCGGCAGCCACGACACGGCTTCCGTCCGGCGCATCGCCGAAATCGTCGTGGATGTGACCGGATGCCATGACGCCACCATTGCCTACACCGGTGGTGACCGAGGTTGGGCAGGTGATATTCCAAAAGCCCGTTTGAGCATTGAAAAAATGTTAGAAAGCGGATTTGACGTCAGCATGAACAGCGAACAAGCCATTCGCCACACGGCTGAAGTCTTGATGTCTGAAATTGGAATGGAGTGAACCTCATGTTGAACGATACTGAAGCCGACGTCCGCACCGATGCCGCCATCAAAATTGCGGCCATGTTTTTCATCGCTATCATGTTTCTCGCCGTGACGACGGACCCCATTGCGACGGGTACACAAGTCAACGAGCGAGCACCCGCTCTCGAAGGCATGATGTACAACGGCAGCGGATGGTCGTCGTTTAACATGGATGATTACATCACCTCCAATTGGACGTCTGAGGACCGAGTTTCCCCGTGGCTCTTGGTGGATTTCATGGACACAGATTGTCCATACTGTTATCGCGCAACTGGGACCGTGTACGACGACTCCATGTATTTCATGAAGTACTCCAACACCCACCCTGCCTATCCTGGAATTGCGCCATGGGACGGTCCGGTGGTCAACTTCGTTGGTAGCGCGACTGAACTTGACATTCCCGACCATGAAACCAGTAGGGACGAAATCAAAGCCTTCCGTGACAAATCCGGCTCGGAGATGTGCAATCAGGGGAATTCCGCTTGCGATGCCCGTGACGGCGGTGTGCATCGATTCCCCTACATTGACGACATTGACCAGGACAACATGAAGGCATGGAAAGTGTCGGGCACCCCCCAATACTACCTCGTCCAGCCCGACGGTATCGTGGCGTGGAGGAGCATCGACAACAACGGTGAAACCGTGGCTGACGCCATCCTCCGTCTTGCAGGGGGGCAACCCTGATGGTCGATCAAAACACCATCCTTCTTGGCTACATCGTTCCTTTGGCCTTCGGCGCCTACCTCCTCACTCCTGCGTCATCAAGCGTGGCTTCGTCAATGCCCTCTCTACACTCGCAGCGCCGCCGTTTGATGGCGGGTTTGAACCTCACCTTGCTTATCGGCTTCATCGTGTCCGTTCATACCTTGTGGATTTCCAACAAAATCAGTGAGGGCGCGGCTGTTTGCTCCACCGCCACGGTGTTTTCGTGCGACGATGTTTTGGGCAACACCCAATACAACACCGACCCCGTCTTTGGCATCTCCTGGGGTTTGCTGGGTATGCTCGCCTTCGGCCTTTTGCTGTTCTTTGCCAACTCGGTGTCCAAGGAGCCCGATGCGCTTTGGGCAAGGCGCTACATGCAGTTTGGTATGGTCCTCACAGCAGGCGGTATGGGCGTGATTGCTCTGCTGGTTTCCTACGAGGTTCGCATGGAAAAAATCTGTCAATTCTGCACCACCGCCCACGCTGCGAACATCATCGGCCTGTTCGGGTTTTGGCGAGCCGGCAAGATGATGGACGCCGGTGAATGGAACGATAAAGAGGCCAAGGAGGCCAGCAAATCGGGAGGCGGGCGCTCATGAACGGCGAGACCATTTTTTGGCTCATCGTGACGTTGAGCGCCGTCTCTGCCCTCGGTTTCATGCTTGGGGAGAGCGACGGTGAGCCGCCGTTTAACTCCGCAGATGAACGCCATGCGATTGCCAACGATTGCATTGGCTCGCACACCGGCTTGAATCGTCACGACCACGCCGACCTACGGATTTCTGTACTCGGGTCTTTTGTCGAGATTCCGGGAGATATCGGCATTAACGATGGCGATTGCAGTATGCGTCCGTTGCACACTCACAGCACCGACGGCCGTATTCACGCCGAATTCCGAGACAACACCACAGATCTTCCACTCGAAGCCTTCTTTGACACATGGGGCAAACACATGGACGAATCTGGATTTGATGATTACCGTGTGGACGACACGCATGAGTTCGTCATGTTCCTAACCGAAAGCGGTGGTCAGCGAACACAGGTGTTTGATTTCGGCGACCACGTCATCAAACAAGGCCAATTGATTGAGTTGATTTACCGAGAAATCGCTTGATTTAGGGCGTGAACACACCGGTGAACATACGGCTATCGGGCTCTGTTTCAACCAGTTCCATTCGAAGCACGGTGACTTCAATCTCGTGCGCACTGGAATAGGTGGATCTTAATTCGTTCATCAGATGTCGTTGCACGTCTTCCATGTCTGCACCTGAAAGGATGGAGAGATGGTGGGAGGTCGATTCACCGACCTTCGCGTAGTATTCCACCACCCATTCCTTCACAGGAGCCTTTTCCCATGTGATGTCTTCCCATGTGTTTGGCATGATATTACATTGGCCTCGGCGTTTATCAAACCTTTGTTGACATGCATCGCATCATTCCGGAATTCGGGAGAAATAGTTCCTCTCAGGAAGGAATGTGCTTTTCATATGGAAAAAATTTCACTTTTTACGGGCGATTGCTATCAGACTCAAGATGGAGAGGCCACCGATGACCCAAGGGGCGACCGATTGAGTGGTGTCGTCCGACGAGCGTTCACGCTTGGCGAGTTCCACCGCGCCGAAGGTTTCCACTGGTTGGCCGGCCTGAAGGGCATCCGTGGCTGTTTCGTGTATGAGCACCACGCTCCATGCATCCGGCTCATCAAATTCAATTGCAAATGAACTCGCACAACCATCGAGTCCAACCTTGGCCGTCACGTTGGACGCAAACGTGATGTTCCCCGTGGTGAGGTGACATTCCGCGATGCCAACAACAACACGGTCGCGGTGAGGCTCGCCTGGATTAGCGAACCCATCCGGCATCGGCTTGTGATGCTGAAGAACAAGGAAGGTCAACTGGTCGTTCTGCTCAGCCTTGAGGTTGGCTTGCTGGATGGAGGCTTCAAGCCGCTCGTTGGTCTGCTGGACCACGAATTCCAGTTCACTGGTGCTTTGCCGTCGCAGTTCTGTGTCGAGGATGTCGCGTTGAACATCCGTCCAAGCATCATACCCTACCCGCGGCACCCCTCCTTCAACAACAAAGGTCGGGGTGGAAAAGGCGTCCACATTCTTGGTCAGTAACAATCGGTCAATGCGGTGCTGACTGGCTGCCGGCTGAAAGGCATCTTCGCCGTCACTTGGGTGGAGGGCGAGGAGGGCGATTCGAGAACCGTGGCCATCTGCCACGCCAGCGAGTTCGGGGTCGATTTCAGCGCAGGACGGGCACCATGTCGCAGTGATTTCCTCAACGACCAATGTCCTCCCGCCCAGACCTGATGACACTGGTTCGCTCAGAGGCGTATCGGGTGCAATCACCTTTGCTGTGCTTGATACGGGCAACAAAAACAAAGCGAGGAGAAGCGAACAACACACTCTGTTGAATTGTTTGCGCACCAGCACCACCTCGCTTGTGGTGCCTGCTGCCCCCCTTGCTTCTTGATTGCTTGCTTTCGCCTCAAAATGGGAAGAGGATTCATGAGGGCGGGCAAAACAGGTTCGCATGGAGGAAGCAGCGGTGGCCGATCACTGGGTGGAGAATCACAAGCGGGATTCGTGGCGAAAACAGGCCAAAGCCAGCGGCTATCGCGCCCGCTCCGCGTTCAAACTGAAGCAAATACAAGAGCGCTTCAACCTCGTTCGAGAAGGTGACATCGTCCTTGACGTTGGCTGCCATCCAGGGGGATGGACTCAGGTGGCCGTCGAGCTGGTGGGGCCTTCGGGCACGGTGGTTGGGGTTGACCTCCAGTCATGTGTCCCGGTGGAGGGCGCCACATTACTCACAGGAGACATCACCGACCCGCTGACGCAAGAGCGCGTCTTGGCCGAATTGAATGGCGAATTGCTCAACACCATCATTTCAGACATTTCACCTCACATTACGGGCAAATGGGACATGGACCAATCCGTCGCCATGACCTTGGTAGCCGATGTTCTGGATTTTTCCCTCCCTCTTTTGCGAAAAGGGGGGTCCTTCACCACCAAACTGTTCCAGGGCATTGGTGTGGAGGAACTCATTGCTGCTGTGAAACCACATTTTTCCACCGTGCGGAGATACTCTCCCGATGCATCACGCAACTCCTCATCAGAAGTCTACCTTGTCTGCAAACATCACACCCCGTGGAAAGCACCAAAACGCTCCGTTCGCTTGCGCTATGAGGAAGGGGTGGACGCCCTCGTAGGCGGTCATGACATTGCCGAGGAGGTGGAGCCCACTGAAACCACGTTTCGCGTGCGAACACGCAAGAGCGACAGCGACATTGAAGAGGGTTGATGGTATTCGTCGGGGTTATGAACTCCAAAGCATCTGCCACATGGCCCCATCCTGCTCAACGAATTGAAAACTTGCGTGCCAATTCCCCGGTGCATCGCCTCGAGATGGTGGTGCTTCGCGTTTATCCACGTCGCATGATCGTCTCCGAACAGTACGCCGGACCCGTTGCGGCAGCATGCGGCCGGGACGAGACGGGGCTGGTGGGCTTGGTGCTGTGGGCTGAACAGGTCACTTCAGTGCAGGTGGGGGATGTGATTCGCATCGAATCCGGTTGGTGCAGAGCGCGTGATGGCGTCTTGGTCGTGTCGACAGGACGTCACGGTCGTTTGTCAATTGTTCAATCAATGTCCTCTTGAAGGATGTTCCACTCGTCGCGCAACCATAAAGAGGGGGAGGCCGTGGCAGAACCATTACGAGGCATGAGCATGAGTGAACGCGCCGCAACCTGTACCTCTTCGGGAATTCCACTGGCCGATGCCGGTTCCACGACTTTTCCTTGTCCTGGGTGCTTCAACCCTATCGGTCGAAGCCCTCGAGTTCGCAACCAAGGCGTGCTCTACAAGTGCCCCAACTGTGGCTTCGTTGGACCCTGAGGTGAGAACATGGGCATGGTGGTCATGACATACAAGGTGAATCCTGATTCTGAGGTTGAAGACGTTGATATGGACGCCATTGTGGCAGCCATTGCCGACCTTCGAAACGACAATTACGACATTCAGCAAATTGAAACCAAGCCGTTGGCTTTTGGCTTGAAATTCGTTCAGGTCCATGTCAAGATGAACGACGGTGAAGGACTCGCTGACGCTTTTGAGGCCTCGATGAGCGACATCCATGGCGTTGGCGAAATTGAAGTCCTGTCAATGGGTCTTATTTGAGATCACACAGCTTCCATGGGAGACCATTGGACTGATACAGACGCTGTGCACTCAGTATGCCTGCTCAGATTACTCAGGTGCGTACTCACATGTGGGCCAATGGCCCTTTGATGAATTCACGGAGCAAGACGGTAGCGTAACTGCCCGACCCCAGGGTAAAACGGAACCTCACACAGGCACCTTCCTTGTTCCATCGCTCTGCATCGCTCGGTCCTGCCTCCCACCGCTCGCCAAGGGTGCTCCCCTCTGCGCGGGGTACGATGTCGGCTGAAAATTCCTCAAAGCCAGCCACCAATCCTCGCCGTGTACCTTTGCTGGACAGGCGGGGAATGTCGGGGACCTCCCATGTTACCTCGGCGAGCCCCTCGGTTTGGATAATGGCTGCTTCCAATTCCCCTGGGGTGCCGTGCGAGGTTGATATGTCGCTCCCCGGAAGAGGGCCGGTGGTCAGCAAGCGCCCCATCTCACAGTTTCGTGTGATGCGGTTCAAGGTTCGTTCGGTCACTTCAACACACGAAGCGACGTCGAGCTGCCCCTTCTCATCAATTCTCCCGACAATGTCGCCAACAACGGGCCGTGCCAGTGGAAGTCCTGCTTCGATGCGGCCTTGCAACGACTTGTTGAAGACAATGGATTGCAGGGCGTGAACCGTCATCAACTGAAGGTTTTCAGGTAATTTACGAAAGGCACCCCGATAGTCATCCGGATTGGAAAGAAGATGCTCCATCATCTTGCGTTCAAAACCCATCCATCGGGGCATTTGCTCAAGCAAGTCTTCCTGCACTCCGTGTTCACGGATATGTGAGCGAATGGCCGCAGCCTCTTCTCCTTCATGCTCCCCCTCCATCGAGAGGTAGGTCATCACGGCCTCCTCCCATTCACCGGTCACGACATGACGGCCGACCACGGGGGTCACTGGCCGGCCTGAACCGAACCGCTGAGGTCCAATCCAGTTGGGGAATCGCTCAGGTCCCAAGGCTTCTTCGAGTGAATTCCGAATTTGGTTCACTTCGTTCAAGGCTTCTTCATCGGACATGGGAGAACCGTCGGGGTGGCAACATCCCCTGACAACAATGGTGAATCGATTGCCTCGATGATTACCGAACCCTATTTTTTGATGGGTGCGCCCGAGAACTTCGATCTCGACATCGGGCAATTCCAACTCAGCCACCTTATTCATCGGTGCGTCGATCACAAAAAGTTGGGTGGTGACAGCACGCTTGTCCTTGGTGCCTGCAAAGAAAATTCGATTGCGTGGAATACGAAGTTTTGCCGCCAATTGGTTGCAAAACCGATTCGTTTCCCAGTTGGTGAGCGTCACCTTCGCCACCGTGAATCGGCCTCGGTTGTCAAGGTTGATCGAGGTGGCAATTTCTTCCACACGGAAGTCGGTGGAACGGGCTTTGATGATTCCTCCAATGCCGTTATGATTCGTAGCATAACCCATCAAACCGATGGCTTGAGCAAGGGCATCGGACATGGGGGCTGCCCCATCATAGCTGAGCGCTGTCAAATTCGGAAGCAACGCCGCCGAGGATGTCACTCAGCACCTTTTCGACGCCTGCTTTCGACGTCGTTCGAATGAAGAATTCCGGGTCGTCCAGTTCTGGGTGGCCAGGGAAGTAGTTGGCGTACTCAACGTCCTTGTGGCCGTTGAGTCGCTCGCGGAGCACTTGAAGAGCGGTATGGCTTTCGCCAACAATTCGCAGTCGCAACTCGTTTTTCTCACGCTTGAGGACAGTTACAGCCATCTTAATCGGCTTGCCGACCAAACACCTTGCTTTGAACCTTCTCCTGCACGACGCCGACTCAACGCTTGACTCAGTATTGGGGTGTCACGATGGATGGATACCTGCTTATTTTTATGCCATGTTGACCGTCAAGAACCATGGATACGGCGGGCTTGGAGGAACGGCTCGTCCAGCGTGCGCCTGAGTTTGAACGAATGGCGCCGATTTTAGTGGCCGTTTTCTCCATCGTCACCTTGGTGTTGGCCGGGCACCTGTATGCTTCACCACCGACCTTTCAAACTGACTTGAACGATTTTGCACCCTCCTCGGATGCTTCCTTGGCCCATGATCGAATTCACGCTTATTTCCCCGATGAGATGCGTCCATTATTCGTCCATGTGACGGCGGATGACGGTTCGAATGTTCTGGCGTTGGAGGCCATCCACGCCATGGAAGTCGACCTCGAGGTCTTCGAAAACGAGTCGGCGAAACGCCAAGATGTTGTTCGTGTGTGGACGACGACTCCAAGCATCCTTCAGACGGCCTTGGACGAAGAGGGTGGCGGGGCCAGGTTGAACTCCATCGCCGACTGGCCTACATTGCTGGACCTCGTGTTCGACAACAACGAGACCTGCAGCCAAACACCGGACGACCAACTCCTCTCAGCAGCAACCTAC
Source organism: Candidatus Poseidonia sp. (assembly GCA_038148515.1). Taxonomy (GTDB): domain Archaea; phylum Thermoplasmatota; class Poseidoniia; order Poseidoniales; family Poseidoniaceae; genus Poseidonia. Next base: position 22,918 of record JAYQVP010000015.1, read on the forward strand.
GCATCATCGGCCTTGTTGCATCGAGATTTCGATGAGGGGGCGGTGTGCGACTACCTCGAAACCGGTACAGGTGGCGGTGTTCCCGTCGCCAATTCCACCCTATGGGTATTGGAGATCAACCCTGAACTGGAAGAAAACGTACGTCGTGAATTGCAGGACCAATTGAGGGAGGTGTTCAAGGCACAATCTGAACCATCGATATTGACCTACGAACTCATATCCAACGACCTCCTTGCTCACGACATTGACGAGGGCACCTTCGATAATTTGCTGGTCCTTATCATGCTCGCATTTTCTGTTGTCGTTCTCATTCTCGGTGTCGCGTTCCGTTCTCTGAAGTTGGTGGCGTTTCCACTCGTTGGATTGAGCAGTGCACTGATTTGGACCTACGGAATTCTGAACTTGTCCGGGGCTCGCTTCACGGCTCTTGAGGCGACCGTCGCCCCGTTGGTGCTGGGCCTCGGAATTGACTATGCCATCCATTTGCAGCGATCACAGCGTTCGCTTGCAGCATCCTCGTCCAGCGTTGCAGAATCGTGGCTCCGTGCCGTTGGCCATCTCTCCGTTCCGCTGTCCTTGGCGGTCGTGACGACGGTGGCAGCCTTCCTTGCTAACATCATCTCCCCACTGCCACCATTGGCCACATTGGGCTATGCCCTGTCGCTGGGTGTCGTGAGCGCCTTTATCTCCTCTACGGTGTTCGTCGGAGCCCTTCACGTGGTGTTTTCAAACGACCACGCCAACGCCCCTCCTCCATCGCTTTCGCTCCCCACTGTGTCCAAACAATTGGTGCAATTGCAACGCCAGCAACAAGTCGGTATTTTCCTCGTGACGGTTTTGGTCTCAGGGTTGGCCATTTACGGTGCGGCTTCGCTGGAAACAGATTTCGATTTAGCCGATTTCGTGAACGAAGACATGGAAATTATGGAAGTTCGAGGCGCTCTTGCCGAGTCCTACGACAGCGCAGGTTGGAAGGTCATCTACGTCCTCGTTGAGCCCACAGCGACGTCCTCAACGGTGCCGGGTGATGCCGATTTGCTCAGTGAATTGCGTAATTTCCACTATGACCTCAAATCCAATAACGATGTTGTGGGCACCAACGCTCGTTTGCCTTCGCCCTCCTATGAGGGGCCCTATCCAGTGGTTCGGGATGCCATTTTGCGAAACGCCAGTCTCGGTGAGGCATACAACATGGAAGTCCACAGCGATGGCGAGGTCTATCCCATTGACCGACAATCTGGATTGGAACTGAATGCCTTCTTCACGGTCTTGAGTTCCAACTCGAGCATTGCAGACCCATTGACCGGCGAAACCTGGGCGCAGCGAGTGGAGAAGTCGGTCCATCTCGAAAACGGTTCGATCGTTCACCTTCGCCATGAAATTCGCGTGGAAGCATCGACGTCCGTTGAATCAAGCCGGGTGGTGGATAATTTCCATGAAATGTTGGGTTCCACAACCGATTCGGGCACATTGCGTTACCAACTCAAAGACCACGGTGAGCTGCATGTCACGGGTGACTTGGTCATGCTGGAGACCGTTTTGGACGGACTGAGTCTTACGCAAATCGAGAGCACAGCCATCTCCTTGGTCGTTTCCTTCCTGGTCCTGTTTGCCTTGACCCGCCGCGTGATGCCTGCCATCATCGTGCTCTTCCCCGTCGGAATCGCCTCGCTTTGGGTGGTGGGTTCGATGGCTCTGCTCGGTTTGAAATGGAACGTGTTGACCGTGATGGTGACCGCCCTCACACTGGGGATTGGCATTGACTATTCCATCCATATGTGGAGACGTTTCGAAGTGGAATTGGCTAAAAGGAGCGGTGACCATTGGGGGGCTTTGTTGGAAGCCATCAACACCACGGGCGTCGCTTTAATGCTGAGCGCCATCACAACCATGGCTGGTTTTGCCGTCTTGTTGGCCTCGCCCATGCCCATCATTCAGGACTTCGGAATGATCACGGCCATCACGGTCTTGTTCTCTTTGATCCTCGCCCTCGTTGTCTTACCTGTGTTGGTGGAATTGGCCGCTCGTGGCGAGGAATCCACGGCCGACACGTGAACTTACACCACCGCAAGTGCCTCAACGATTCCGTCCATGTCGAGGCCTTGTTCTCGGGCGACCAGAGCGTAAGCCAGCCACGGTGTCACGAGTTGGAAGGTGGACATTTTCCGTTCTGCTCTCCGGGTCAATTCATCCGTTTCAAGACCGCTCTGACGTGCGATGAAACGAATCAGTCGTTGGGTGAGTTTTGCCCTCGGGTCGCCGCTGACGGTGGGCAGGGGTGGGCGAGCCACCGGCGAGACCAAAGGTGCGGTGGGCGGTGAGACTTGGTGGACGGCTTGAACAGGTGCGGCTTGGGCGGGGACAGGTTGAACCAGGCGAAGCGGTCGGGGAATCCAGCCGAACGGGACGGAGATTTGAGACAGTGTTACGGCGAGGTGGACCAAGCCCTCCTTTTCGTTCAGCCATCCCTGTGCAACCAAGGCGTCGACAACTTGCTCCGCCTCGGACGGTCCAACCCATTCCATGTCAAAGGACAACATGCGTTCAAGGTCAAGGCGGTTGAGAGCGTCAGTGCCTCGGAACAGGATGGTGAGGGCGCGATGCACATCATCTGCGGCCTCAGCCATGGTGGAAGCAGTCCGTCAGCCTTCATCAAGGTAAGGTTGGTCATTCATCGGACAAACGTGTGAAGGATTTGTCATCGTTCAAGCGCCATCGACCGCAACTCGCGCCGATGTAAAAGGTCCCTTCAGGCGTGTATTCGTACTCGCCTCCTCCTGGAAGCTGTGAATAGTCACTCACATGGCGGGTAGCGTCCGTTTCTTCCGGTTCGATCGGCGTTGCTGGGCCAAGTGCCTGCAAATATTGAGCCGCCATGGCTTGTGGTGTGATGTCATCTTGGTCTGTTGAAGCCGTGGTCGCTGCGGCTGTTGGCTTCGGCGGCCCTCTCGGCGGGCCTCTAGTAGGTTGGGCGCTGGTGCTGGATGTTGCAACCTTCCCAGGAGGTCCACGTCGTTGATGAGGCGTTGTTTCCGCTGCCGATGTTTCTTCAGCGGCATCGTTGGTGACTGCAAGTGCCGCAACGAGTTTATCCTCATCCACGGCCGGAGCACTTCGCTTGCGCATGAGGAACACGGCTCCGATTAATCCGATGAAAGCCGTAGCGCTCAGGAAAACGGCCATCGACCCCAAACCCCCAGACGAAGCGCTGACGGATGTTGACCACAGGTTGTTTGTCTCGTCGATTTCCCAGACGAGTTGTTCTTGGTCCACCGTGATTTCAAGGGTCCACTGACCAGCAGGTGCCTCAAACGAACGCTTCACTGACTTAGCGGTGTTCTCGTCCATGGAGTAAAAAATCGAACGACCGACCATGGTACGTTGTTCGCCTTGAACGATTTCAATGGTGGCGTTGAATGGCGTGTCAACGCCCTCGCCTCCGTTCACGACATTGAAGGAGAGCCTGACCTTTTCACCAGCAGCGACATCGGTGTTAACGACCACGTTTTCCAATGCTAAATCAGGGCCGATGTTGTTGAGGGGTGCTTCCAGCCAAGGGTCCAATTCAGAATTGCCCACGGCTGAAGAAAGCGTCCAGCCAGCGTCGTCCATCCCCATGGCCCAGCACGCTAGCGTGGCTTGTTGGGAGAGGGTTGACGGGTCGCCCATTTGACTGAAGTCGAAGGTGAAACTGAACATTGTTTTCCCGTCAAATACGGTTGTTGCGTTCCGGGTCAGAACAACGGAATCCCATGACCCACTGATGGACTTCACTTGGCAGGTCAACTCGACGGGCGATGTCCAGGCCTGTGGTTCAATGATGTTCAGGCCGATGTCCACGGCATCCAGATGGTATCGGGAGATGGTCGCTGCGATGGATGAGGGGGCCAAGATCGGGGGGTCGTTGTCCAACAAAAAGGAGCCAACAGAGGTTGCCGAAAGTTGTTCAGTCTGCAAGGGGTCCCAGAGCGACAGGGTCAATCCATGAATGAGACCAGAGGATTCGGGGGTTGGGATAGAGGCGGTCAACACCCCTTCTATCACGCTCACCACCATGCCGCCACGCCAATCGTTGGATTGAAGTTGGCCATTCCATTGAAGTCGAAGGTCTCCAGAGTAAGGTGTTCCGCTGGTCAAATAGGCGATGTTAGCCGTGAGGTTGAGGTGGTCTCCCGCCATCACGGAAACGCCTTCTTCGATGGGCTGCTGCACGGGCCCGTCTTCGTCGAGCAGCGACACGACGTTGATGGACATCTGGCGCTCGAGGACCCATGCTTCGGAAAAGTCGTAACGCTGAGTGCCGTCGAGGTCACGGAGAGTTACATCGATTTCACCCGTTGAAAGACCCACATCGGTCAGACTCCACTCAACGGTTGCCGTCAGGTTGAGGTGGAGGGCGTTGCCCTCCATCGTCGCCACGCAGCCCGTAGGTAAAATCTGCAAGCGTTCATCAAGGGATGAACAGGTTTGATCGAGTGCATCATACTTCAGGCCCAACCGGTCGTCGTTGCCGAGTTCCAAGCGTATGTCCAACAGGTCTGTCAAGCCGTTGGCGTCTTCCACCGTGAGTGCCCAACCGATGGACTGTGACGGTTCAAGCCGCATCAGTGTGGAGGAGAGGAGATTCTGGGTGGGCTGAAAGTTGTTGAGGGTCGCCTTTGAGGGCGTGCGGGACTCCCATCGAGCGTGGCCGTCAGCAGCGCTGGCGTTGGCGATTGAGTAGCCAGCAACGTCGGTACCTTCGAGCAAAACACGACCCCACTGGTGGTCTGCGTTGATGGTGTCGTTCACTGTGACATTCACGGTCCATTCATGGCCCGATTGGTGGATATAAGCATCCGATTCTATGTATTCTTCTCGCTGGGGAATGCCGTCAGCGGGCTGTCCATTCGTGCCATCGTCCCGTCCTTCAAGCCAGGTAAAGGCATGCAGAGTTTCATTTGTGAAGCCACCCACATCGTGGAAGACCATACTCACGGTGCGGTACGCATCCTTGTTGATGTACACATCCAGGGAAGGACTGACGCTCAACAGGGTGGGTCCAGCGCCGTTGAGCACGAAACGATGAGGCTCGGTTGAAGAGAACAGGGCCCATGCCTCGCTGGTTCGGGTCTCGAACCACACGTGCATATCGCCCGACCGAGCCGTTGGTGCGTTAACAAGGGCATGGTAGAGTTGTCCTGCAGGCAGATTGAACCAAGAAGTGGTGTCGTTGTACCAGATGCGTTTGCCGTCCACATCGGTTTCATACGATTGCAAATCCATGTGAATCCGTGCTTGAATCGTGCCGCCCATCAATCGTAAACCGCTGTTTTTGAAGAAATGGTCGATGGAAATATTGAGTTGCGTGTTGCCAGGTAACACTTCGTCTTCCTCAACCGTTGCATCGCCGGTGCTCGAGAAATCAGCCGTGATGTTTACCACGTTGATTTGGACATCCCTGTCGATGCTAATTGGGTCAGGGACCACGTACGTGCTGTTCCGTTCTGCCAAGGTCGTCACTCTCATGCGGAGGTAATCGGTCGGCGTTGCCCCGCTCAAGGAGAAGGTCCAGTTCATGGTCTCACCGCTGCTTGAGGAGGAAATGGACTGAGCGGAAACGGTTGAACTGAACAACAAGCCGTCGGGGTCGTCAATCGTGAGCGAGGCGGTGGATGAATTCCATTTGAGGTGAGTCCACTGGGAACTTTGATCGTACCCCCCCAACGCATCGCTTGGATGCAAAGAGAGCCTGTAGTCTCCGTCTTGAGTTGTTGCGTGGTGGGTGGTGGTGATGGTAATCGGGGTTGAAGTGGGTTGCATCGACGAGGGAGGCGTATTGACAAATCCGACTGAATCAGCCCCGATTGTGATGCCGGTTAATGTTGGCGTGACCCATTCCATCAAGCGAGTGGTCGTGTATTTGCAACGGAATTGAAGGTAGGGCGCATCCTCCATGATGTCAGCCAGCGAAATGTTGCCCGGGGAAGCAAAGGTGTTCACGGGAACGGATGATGGTCGCCATGGAGCGCTTGCAATCCCTTGAGGGGTCGATGCCGTCCTGTATTGGAGCCCCAACGTGGTTCCTGTGGGCTGGATGGTGGAAAAGGTCATCCACAGCAAACTCGCTGATCCTTCAGCCGAACCACGGAGGTCGTGAATGGGCGAGACCAACCAGCCTTGACGCATGGAGGGGTTGGTGTAATACTCGGTTTCAGCGAGGTATTGAATCGACCACGTGCTGAATCGGCTGGAACTTGCATCACCTCCAGCAAAGACCAGCGTGTTGTTGGCTCGGACCATGGAGGAATCATATATGCCAATGGGGAACGTAGTGTGGGTCGTCCAGCGATTGATAAAAGGGTCGTACCCGTAGGTTTTGTCGTTCGCCGTGCCCTGCCAGCCCAGTTGACTGTATCCGCCGAAGATCACGATTTCGTCGTTGAAGACGGCGGATGAATACGCCGAAAAGGCGTGGCTGGCATTGGGCAATTGCGACCACGTGTTTGTGATGGGGTCGTAGGCTTCGGTTAAGTTGGTTTCTCGCTCCACCGTGGTATTGGCCACTGGGTCAAAAAACACGGCTACACCACCAAAGGCGATGAGTTTCCCCCTAAACGAGACCAAATCAAAGGAATGCCGACGATTGTTCATGCTTTGGAGTTGAGTCCAACTGTCGTTGAGCGGGTCGTAACGGAGAAGCCGGTCGGTTGAATCCGAGCGGTCCTTGAGAGAGACGCCCCCTGCAACGTAAATCATTCCGTTATGCTCAGCAACACCTGAAAGCCCCACGGACCGGTTGGCGGGCATGGAGGTTCCGTAACTCCAATTGCCAGCGTTGGGGTCGTACACCTGAACCAATCCTGTGGAGCGGATGCTCGGGGTCGCAGCCGGATAGTAATCACCGATGGCGTAGATTTTGTTGTTGGCCACGGCGCACTTGTGGTACTGCTGCTCTTCCTCGAGTTGCTCCATGGTCGGCATCCAGGTTTTGTTCACCACATCGAACACTTCTACCAATTTCGTGGCGCTCTCGTCGCCTGTTTGAAGGGGGTCTGCATCTGTTCTTCCTCCGATGAAGAACACTTCGTTGGTGGACGGAAGGTACGCCATGCAACCCCCGGTTCGTAACGCACTCAGCCCTTGGCCGAGCGTGCTCGTCCATGAGATGGATGGTCGTGTAAGTGTGGTGAGGGAGGTCGTGGGAGATTGGGAGAGGTTGGTGTACGTGAAACCGTTCGCCTTTGGAAAGACCGTTGAGGACTCGATGGTGGCCTCGACATCGGTCTGCTCCTCAAGGTTCAATGCGGGTGGTGCTGGTTCGATGACGCCCATCCAAGGGCTCGCCATCAAAAGCAGCAGCATCAAGGCCATGCTGAGCGTTTGATTCGGACGCCCCCCCTGTGCCATGGTGTGAGGACACATCGGCGTTTCAAGAGATTTCCTCTCGTATGTTCCCTCTTGTCTACGGCAAACGAGCGGGCGTTTGAAGGTCATTGCTTGTCAGCAATGGGCCGATGACGTAGCACGACAGAGGGCGGGATTAGATTTCATTCTTCTGCGGTTTTCACTCATCCATACACAACTGGCATACCTGCGCTCTTCCAACCGTTGATGCCCACTTCAAGTTCGATCAGGTTGGTGTACCCCATGTCCAGTAATGTCTGGGCAGCAGTTTGCGATCGGTTTCCGCTTCTGCAATACAACAGGATGAGCGAGGAGGTGTCATCAGGCAATTCTCCGTTTCGAGTTTCCAGTTCGGTGTGGGGTATGAGTGTGGCGTTCTCAAGGTGGCCGTCCTGTTCCCACTCTGCAAGCGTACGGACATCCAGCAAAAAGCCATCTGGATGTTCGTTGATAGCGTCGTTGAAGGTTTCGACGTCCACGCGCTCCCACGTTGTCGAGGCCTCAGTGCAGCCAGCGAGGAGCATGAGTGCAAGAACAAAGACGACCGTAATCCGTTTCACGAGGCGGCGACCTCACCGTCGCATTTGAAACTTGAGGGTGAGGTGATGCGAGTTTTTGCCCCTCCTGCCCAAATGAAATCCGAGAACGCCCTGCCGAGCAATGTGCTCAAGGAGCGGATTGAGCGGGCCTTGACGATG
>JAYQVP010000016.1:0-15769 GCA_038148515.1 Candidatus Poseidonia sp.
TGAAGTCGTTGGTCCCCGCTCCCAGACTTGAACTGGGGACACCCTGATGTCTGCTGAGACGTTTGTTTTTGAGACAACTACAGTCAGGTGCTCTACCAACTGAGCTAAGCGAGGTATCTCCTCGCACTTGGCTCCACTACTTAATTCCAATGAACCCGGAAACCGCTCGTGTGCGAGTGGGAGAGGCGTTAGAGCATGGAGAAAGCCCATACCTTAACAAGGGTGGATTTGGGAAGTTTAACACCCCCGTGGAGGGCGATGGTCGGTGAGAAAATCACCGTCTCGTGCGTGACCTGAAGGGTCGCGGTTAAGAGGGGGAAGACAAGGCTCGCAAACGGAGGCGTGAAAGGGATGGGACCTGGCGGCACTTCAGGAAGCACAATGGGTGGGCCAACGGCGAACAACGCGGCCTTTGACGACATGATTCAGGGTCTGCGCGACGACGCGATTCATCGCGGCGCCACCTCCCTGATGGACGAAGAAGTCGGTTCCTTTGGCGTGCCCAACCCCCGCATTCTCATCGTCGGCTGCGGCGGTTCCGGCAACAACACCCTCAATCGCATCACGCACTTGGGCGTTGAAGGCGCCGTCACCGTCGCCATCAACACCGACAAGCAACATCTCGACCACACCCGAGCCCTCCAAAAGCTGCTGGTGGGCCGTCACATTACTCGCGGCCTGGGCGCAGGAGGCGACCCGTCAACCGGGCGACGCTGCGCCGAAGCGGGCCGTGAGATGATCAAGCGCATCGTCACGGGAGCGGACTTGGTGTTCATCGCTTCGGGCTTGGGCGGCGGCTCAGGCACCGGCATCTGCCCCATCGTGGCCGAGGAAGCCAAAGCCGCCGGTGCGTTGGTGGTCGGCATCGTCACGACGCCGTTCCACGTCGAGCGACGGCAACGCATGAGTCGCGCCCTCGAGGGTTTGGAATCGTTACGACGCTGCGCCGACGCCGTGCTGGTGCTTGACAACAACCGTCTCCTGCATTTCGTCCCCAACCTCCCGCTGGACGAGGCCTTCTCGATCATGGACCAACTGGTCGCTGAAATCGTAAAGGGCATCGTGGAAACCATCACCCTGCCCTCGCTGATCAACCTCGACTTTGCCGATATTCGCTCCATCATGAACAACGGCGGCGTAACGATGATGCTGTACGGGGAATCCGACCGGGGACCGGAGGAAGTGGTGCATGAAGCCCTCAACCATCCCCTGCTCGACGTCGACATCACCGGGGCAACGGGCGTGCTCATTCACGTGACAGGCGGGCCGTACATGACCCTCGAATCCGCCAACCAAGTCGTGGATTTGCTGACCTCTCGGGTCAGTGAAAACGCTAACGTCATCTGGGGCGCTCGTCAAGACGCCGGCTTTGGTGATACCATCAAGGTCATGGCCATCATCACCGGGGTGGGAGGCACCACGCTTAACGCCGCTCGCATGAAACCGGATGCCTTGGGTGAAGCCCTGCGCTTGACCCGTCAGCAGCAACCGGACCGGGCCAACAACATGGACTTCCACCGCTTCGACTGAGGCTGAACAAGCGCCTCCCTTCCTGCTTGGACATGGCCACCCGCCGTGAAGAAGGCTTCAAATGCAAGTCACGGAGTGGATTCACCATGCGTCGCTCCGCTGTTCTGGCCTTGGTCTTGACCGCTATGTTGCTCGTCCCCGTCCAAGCGGGCGATGTGTCAGTTCAACAAAGTCAACAGGAGGACCCGCGCCAACCCGACGCCAACAACTCCACGATGTACCTCTACCACGACGGATTTGCCGATGCGTGGTCTCACTTTTCCACCACGGACGAAGACTCCACCACTGAGGGGGAACTGCGTGAGGATAAGGACAACGGTGTGATCGACATCAATCTGCGCTTCCGAATGAAGCCCGACCTTCAGAAGCGTTTGTTGATGGAAGAGGGTGGCGAATTCCGCGGCAATTTCAGAATCGATGTGGCTGGCGACTGGACCAACGGCGACAACAACGGACCGTGCAACAACGATTGCGAGAACCTCAACATCACGGTTTTCAAGGGCGGCATTGAGGTGTGGACCAACCAGTTCACCGGGATTCAACAGGGCGAGCAAAGCGTGCCCTTCGCCTTCAGCGTCACCGAAGATATGCTTGAGTGGGACGGTCGCGACGACAACCCCATCATCCAAGTGACCATGAAAGTCAAAGGCGACCGAACCGCTGGTCCCTTCCCCGGGACCGTGCAAGGCGACCCCGCCCACTTCGCCATCAAACTCGGCACCGAGAGCCGTCTCGAGATGCCCATTTCGCCCGATTCTTGGACCGAAGAGTTCCAAGCCGGCGATGACGACATGATGAATGAAGAAGACACCCCCGGCTTCCAACTTGTGGTCGCTTCCACCGCCATCGCTATGGCGGTGTTCATCAATCGCCATCGGGACGAGGAGTCCTCTCTTTAGGGGAGCAGGTCAACTCACAAACCCAACCGTTTGAGGTGGGGGTCACAAGGCCGTCAACACGGCATCAACATCGAGCGCAACGGCGACTTCATCACCCGACCCCAGGGCTTTGAGCATCCCTTGGCCTTCCTCGAGGTCGCGAGGTCCAACCACGAGCGTGTGAGAGGCACCCATGCTGTCGGCCCAACCCATGGCCTTGCCGACCTTGCGTCCACGTAGTTCGAGTTCCACGCGCACGCCTGATGCCCGAAGATGACCGACCAGCGGCAGCACGGCCATGACGTCCACCTTGAAGGGAATCACAGCGAGGAGCGGGCGAGCATCGAGTTCGCCCGGCACCGTTTCCGCTCGTTGTTCGGCCTCGGCCTGCGCCTCGAGAGCGAGCAAGACCCGGTCAAAACCCAACCCGAACCCGCAGCAAGGGTCCAAATCAGGCAGACCGAAGAGGTGCAGCAGTTTGTACGACCCTCCGCCGAGGACTTGCCCTTCGCCGCCCAGTTCGGCGACCTTGATCTCAAACACCATACCCGTGTAATAATCAAGACCACGGGCGACCGTCAAATCCACCGCTAGCGAGGGCGGTGCAGGGGCGAGGGCCGTCAAGGCGTTGAGGGTCGTTTCCAACTCGTCAAGCGCCTCCAGTGAGACGCCTTCGAGGCTGGAAAGCAGGTCACGAGCAGGCCCCAATGTTTCCATGCCGCCCTCCAAGGACGCCAAGGCTCGAAGCGGCTCGGCATTGGCAGGGTCCAACCCGTGGGCGCTGAACAAGGCCGCGAGCCCTGCATCGTCGCCTTTGTCGAGCAAACGCATGGCGCTGGCAACAGGAGGTTCGCCGGTGGTCGGGTCGTCCTGTGAAGACAGCCCCAATCCGGTGAGCGCGCCCTTCAGTACACCGACGTGCCCGATGCGCACTTCCCATCCGGACAATCCCGTGGCGTGAAGCATGTTGACCGCGAGCGCCAACACTTCCGCTTCCGCCAGCGGCCCGGTGGCGCCGATGAGTTCCACGCCGTACTGGAAGAACTCCCGGTACCGTCCTTTCTTGAATTCCTCGTAGCGGTAACACTGACCGTAATAGGACAGGCGCAGAGGTTTGGTCTCGTTGCGCATTTCTTCGGCCACCATGCGCATCACCGGCGCCGTGAGTTCGGGTCGCAGGGTGAGCGGTCGGTCGCCCTTGTCGTTGAAGGCGTAGAGCTGGTCGATGACACCCTGGCCGGATTTTGCCGTGAACAATTCCAACGATTCAAAGACGGGGGTTTGGACCCGAGCAAAGCCGTGCCGCTGAGCGACATCTTCGAGCAGGTGTTCAAGCGCCAAACGCCGCTTCATCGCTGCGGGAGGGAAGTCCCGTGTCCCGCGTGGGCGTTGCACCATGACCGAAGCCAGCCGTTGAGCCTTCATCACCTCTTCGCTGCTGAGGGGCATGGGCAAGCGACTTCTCGCTCATTCCTCTTCCCACGAGGTCCCTGCCCACAGGTCTTCGCCCTCAGCCAAGCCCCAACTTACCCCGTCCGAGGTTTCGCCGGATTTGGGTTCATCTGAGGTGGTTTCGCCGGACTTGGGTTCATCTTCGCCATCGGCGAGGGATAGCTTAGGTGCATCCGATTTCTGCACGTCGTCCGACGAAGTGCTATCGGCGCTTTCAGAACCGAGCGAAGAGAAGGCATCCAAATCTGGTGCTTCGGGCACCTCGGCGGCCGTAGCCTCGCTCTCTTCGTCGTCGCGCTCGGCGATTTCGTTGAGTTTCTCGATGAGTTGCCAATCCGGCTCATTCACCTCCGCTTGGACACCAGGGTCTTGACGAACCTGCACCAGGTCGTCGACGTTGAGCACATCACGGTCGTCCTCGCTGACCTCCGCCAGGGCAGCGGTTTCATCGGTGGCTCGCAGAGAGGCATTGGCGTCCTCGCCACCGGCCTCCACCTCAAATCTTGGCCGTGATTCGGCAGGCGATGAAACGCCCAAGGATTTCCAAGCGTCCGTGACCTCGGAGGTAGCAGGTACCATGGCTCGGGCTCGCTCCTCGGCTTTGCGACGCTCGTAAGCCGCTCGCTGTTCGGCCTCCTCCGCTTCAGCACGCATTCGGGCTTCCACTTGACGCCACGTTTTCTGCTCCTCCTTCAGACGGGCTTTCTCCTCCTCGCGCTCGATCATCAACGGCGTGGGTCGGTCGTAGCGACGCCAAAACAGGTAACTCAAGGCCAAAAGAACCAGCGAGACGATGAGGCCCGTCGTGAGGCTGTCCCACAACTCGCTCATGCCAGCGACCTCCGTCAATCGTTGAGTTCAGCGTCCATGGCAGCTTCGAGGGTCAGATGCTCAAACCCGGCGATGACATCGCCCACTTGACCGATGAGTTCGTCCGAACCGCCCGGCAGCATCGAGATATCGACATCCGCGCCCTCGGGGACGTTTCGGAACAACGGGCGTTGGATGAGTTTCTTGTTGAGGGCGATGAACAACGCAGCGACCACACCCCAGAACAGCAGAATGATGCTCAAACCCTTGGGGTTTGATGGGTCCCAGACGTTGGGGGTGTTGGCGATCATGTCCGAGAAGTACGAGGCCATCAGGATGAAGAACAGCACGGGGAAGGCGATGTAAATCAGCACGTCCCACCATCGTCCAACTTCCAAATCGTTGTCGCCGGTGTTGATGAAATCGTCACGGAAAGCAGAGACACCCAAGCCGAGGTAGCCGGCGAATCCCGGAGCGGCCGTGCCTTCGTCAACCGCAGCACGCCATTTCAGGTACCCGTACTTCCAGATGGAGAAGGCGAGGAATAATCCTGAAAACATCAGACCGTAGCCCCAAATGTGGTCTTGCACTTCCAAAAACTCCGGGAAGGCAACACCGGCGCTGTCCAGTTTCACCCAAAGAATGGCGGAAGGAAGTCCGAAGATAAAGATGGCAATACCGGTGATGAGCACCGAACGCTCTCGGTCGTACCCGTGGTCGACAAAATTTCGCACGCACAGTTCAACCGTGGAGATCATCGATGTCAAGGCGGCAAACGAGAGGGCGAGGAAGAACATCGCCGTCATGAGCAGCGGGCCAACCGTCCCACCGGGTGCTTGGGCGAACACTTCGGGGAGGGCAAGGAAGGTGATGGCAGAAGACCCGCCGGTCACGGTTGCCAAGGGGTCGGGGTTGACGGCGAAAATGGCAGAGAGAACGGCCAGTCCGGCGATGATGGAGATGCTGTTGTTGGCCAGCCCCATCGTGAAGGCGTTGAGTACGGTGTCCTCGTCCTTGCTCATGTACACGGCGTAGGTGATGCACATGCCCATGCCGGCCGAACAGGACCAGGCCGACTGTGACAGACCGTTGATCCACACCGATGGCTCAAACAGCATGTCGAAATCAACGGTGAACATGAACAGGGCGCCGTCGAGGCTGCCGTCTTCCATGTCCATCCAGAGGGAGAGGAACAGGGTGAGGAAGAGCAGGGCAAACAGGGAAATCATGAGGTACAGGTTGACCTTTTCGATTGCCTTTGCACCCTTCCAAATGGTCCCGAGTACGAGGACGATCACGAGGAATTGGAAGAAAATGACCTGACCGGGTGCCTGCAGGAACTCGTTCCAAACCTGTGTCGTGTCCACGCCCTCGCCGTTGAGAGCCCCGGAGATGCCCAGTTGGAAGTACTTCAGCGTCCAGCCCGATACCACTGCGTAGTAGAAGCCGATGGCGGTGGAAATCCACGCCGTCCACAACCCCATCCAAGCAAACTTACGACCTGCGAAAATACGGAAGGTCCCGATGGTGCCGGTTCGGCTTCGCTTGCCCATGGCGTACTCAGCGATAACGAGGGGGATGGACCACACAAACAGGAAAAACAGCCACGGGATGAGGAAGGTTCCGCCCCCGTTGGCCCCGACCATGCGGGGGAAACGCCAGATGTTTCCGGTGCCGATCGCAGCGCCGATTGAGGCAAAGATAAGGCCGAGACGGCCGTTGAACTGGTCGCTTTCCGCCATCATCCCACCTCAGGAAGCGCTCCCTTCGCTGGCCTCATGGTGCTCGTCGTAGAGCTTGCCATCGTCATTCTCGCTGTTGAGCATCAGGCGCAGGGCCACCGCCAGACCTCCCCACACAAAGCCCGCCACGAGGGTGAACGTGAACAGGGCCCCAAAGACACTGCCAAAGGCGGCTCGGTAAGTGACGTCAAGCGTGTAGTAACCACCGTCGGCCGGGTACTGGTAAAAGTCGGCCCCGCTTAAGGTCGAGACCATCGCCTTGTAATGCACCTCGCCTGTGGCCGTCTCCGAGATGGGCAAGAGGGCTCGCAAGAGCGTCCCGTTGCCGGCCGCCAGCGGACAGCCACCGCTGACCACCTCAACACCGACGGTTTCCCAAGGGGTGGTCGCCCACTCTCGAGGTCCGTAGTCGCTTTGCAGGCGGCTTGGCTTGACCTGTCGCCATTTGATGTGGGAGTTTTCAGCGGAGTAGGGGAACATGTCGGAGACACAGAGGTCGATGGGAATGTCGCCCTCTTCTGGAATCGAAATCTTCGAGGGTTGCTTGAGATAGTTTTGCTGCGAGATGTTAGCGATGGCTAAATCGGCACGCTCGCGGGGGTTGTCGGCAATTTCGATCATGTAGATGCCCATGCCGATGTTGCGCAGCAAGATATCATCGATGTTTTCGGGGCGCTCGTGGAAGGCGTTGCCGATCTCCATCGTGTAGCAGTAGGAATTGAACAGCCCGTAATGCCAGTCGCAGAAGTCGCCGCTCGTGGGGTAGAGGGAGGAGGATTGCATGTTCTCGTAATTCGACATCGTCGCCATCACGTCCCCGTGGTACTTGAGCTGCTCTTGGTCGGGGTTGGTGCAGCCTTGGCAGTGACCCCAGGGGTAGAGGATAAGTTCGGAGAAGGAGTGCCAGGTCAGCACGGCGGGGAAGTCGGAACCACCGTTGTTGCGCTCGTCGTTCATCTCGGTGAGGTCCTGAATGAACTTGGTCTCGGGTTCGCTGTTACCGCCCAGCCAGTCTTCGTCAACCAGGCCGTCGCTGTCGTCGTCCTTGCCGTCCACGCCGTCTTCGTTGAGGCGCCCGTCGCCGTCTTGGTCGACGGTGTCAACCGGTCCGTTGTAGACATCGTTGTTGGGCCCGGAGGCGTAACACATGCCGGGAACCAGCGGCCCGGTGGCTCCGAGTGGTGCGCCCCACTCGAACTGGTAGTTTCGGTTCAAGTCCACACCATCGCAACTCTCGTCCACCTCTTCATCGAGGTCGGGAAGCGGCGTGATGCCGGTCACGGTGTTGTCGCGGAGGTTCTTTCGCCAACCGGAGGTGGCGCAGTTTTCCCAAGCGGTTTCACCGCAGAAGACTTCGCGGTCGTAGCGGTTGCCGTCAACGTTGAGCATGGGGACGATGTAGATTTCACGGGCGTTGATGAGGTCGTGGAGTTTCTGCTCCGAAAAATCCTCGTCCACGCCGAGGTCGCCGGGGCCGCAGGGTGTCCCGTCGCCGTCGGAATCTTGGAAGGAGGGGTCGAGACGCAAACAGTCGCCGTCGTCGTCGAGGATGCCGTCGCCGTCAGCGTCGCCCCAAGGGTCTTCGTCCACGAGACCATCGCCATCGTTGTCGTAGCCGATGTTGCTGTACGACCACACGAGAGTTTCGATCATGAACATCGGCACTTCGTATGACATCCACTCGCGAGCGTGGTGGTTGCCCACGATGAGAATGTCTTCGCGATCGACATAGTTGCCCGAGTCGCCGTTGAAGGCGTTGTATTCGCCGTTGTCAATGTCACCGGTGATCTTCAACCACGGCGAGGGGTGACCGTAGAACCAGCCCTTGTAGGTGTCTTCTGTCGTCTCTTGGCCTCGGGCGTTCGTGCCACCGTTGAGGCCTTCGTGGAAATTGACGAACTCCGAATTGTCCTCGGCCAAGCGCATCATGCGAGTTCGCATGGTTTCGTAGGTGTGATATTCCTTGAACTGGACCGCATCGTCGCCGCCCCATGGGAATTCGTAGGCAACGTATTCGTCGGACCAAATGTCCTCGGGGGCGTCACCAGCCGCAGGTTCCTGTACGTAGGTGCTCCCAGCGACCGGCCCAGCGATGGAAAGAAGCAACGGCAAGCAAATCAGGAAGCCCAAGGAAGGGCGAGGAGGAAGGTGGCGAGCGGCAACGGGGGTGGTTGACGTCATGCTATCAGCAATCCGAACCCGCCTCACCTCTTCAAGCGTTCGTGACCTTGGAAGGCCTCGTGAACGGGAAGCCTCTTGTTCGGCGGCCCGCGCCGATGAACCATGACCTCCCTTTGGCGACCCGACCAAGGCTCGGCTCTCTACGACCAATCACTTGGATTCACCCATTACACCTTGCTGGCGTTGTTCGGACTGCTGGTGATGGTGTTCGTGGTCCGTTTCACGACGATGAAACTCGCCCCTCGAGTGCTTCGAACCATCATCCGCTCCGAGGCCATCAAGAGCAAAACGATTCAGGATTCGGACAAAGCGCTCGGCACGGCCGTGGGCGTTGGACTGGCCTTCTACATCCTCAACCTGCTCATCGACGACATGGGTGAACCGCTCACCCCCGTGTTAATGCCGGAGGTGGTGGCGAACGTGCTGCCCGGTATCCTGCAGTTCGTGGTCGCCGTGGCCTTGGTGGTCTGGGCCTTCCGGCTGGTGAACATCGTGCACGATATCGTCATGCTGTTCGACGACGACGACGAGGTGGACGGCACGGAAAAAACGCTGATCTCCGCTTTGCAAAGCGCCCTCCGCTTCGCCATCATCTTCGTCGGTTCGGTGTTCATCGCCGATTCGATGGGCTTTGACCTCACATCGCTGATCGCCGGTTTAGGCATCTCCGGTTTGGCCTTGGCGCTAGCGGCGAAGGATTCGATCTCGAACTTCTTCGGTGCCATCACCGTCTTGCTTGACCGACCGTTCAAGGTCGGCGATTGGATTCGTGTTGGGTCGTCCGAAGGGGAAGTCATCGAAATCAACCTGAGAACGACCTTGATACGCACCTCGGCCGACACCATCATCACGATGCCCAACGCCAATTTGGTGAACACTGCGGTCGAAAACTTCGGAAAGCGGCGATGGCGCCGTTGGCAATCCCAACTTCACCTTGACATCAACGCCGATGGTGACGCTGTGCAACGCTTTTGTGAGCGAGTCATGGAGGCCATCACGGCCAACCCCAAGACCCTCAAAGAAGATGCTTCGTTTTGCCAGGTGAGCATGATTTCCGCCACCTCCTTGGACGTGGACCTCAACCTGTACTGGGATGTTTCCGGCGGGGTGGAGGAGCGAGAAGAGCGTGCCAAGTTCATCATTGAGATCAAGACCATCGCCGAAGAACTCGGCTTGGCCTTTTACGACGGCCGTGTGCGTCAGCAGCGCTGAGGCGTGTATTCCGACCGTTGAACCGTTTGTCGTGCCCGCTGAACGTGTGCTCCGACCTACGAATCGTGGGCCTTACAGTTGAACCGTGTATCACCACCGCTGAACCTTCATCCGAGCCGGCCAAGCCCTCCTGCCGTGCTGAAGGACATTGCGCGTGGACGCTGACATGATGCCTCAATACGGTGAAGGCAGGCGTCGCCTGTAGACCGCATGCGCGATGCCCATCGTGAGCGCACAACCCGCAACTGCGGGGAGATGAAAGGGGCCGCTGCCGATGAAGGCCGCTGCGACACCAGCATACAGAGCCATCTTACGCACCGCCAACACCGTTCGCAATTCGCCTAGTCGAGCCTGTAAACGAGACACGTCAAGCAACCAAGCATCGCACTGCTTCGCCTGTTGGGTCAAGCCGTAGGCCCTCGCCTCGGCGAGCATGAGAAGAATGGTTTCGTAGCGCCAAATCCAGATGCCGCCGTTCACCGATGACAGGGTACTGGGCGAAGACCAACCTTCGGGCACATGCGCCAGCCACGCCCCGTAGAAAGCGCGGCGTTCCTCCTCACCCGAAAACGCACCTCTGAGCGCAAGACGTTGCTCCAACGCTGCCATCGTCGCCACCCCAGGACAGCGTTCGCCCGAAGCCAACACGGTATCCATCAGCGGGCGAGGTTGGGGCACCCATCGAACCGTGCCGTCCTCGTTGACAACCGTATCAAGGTCGAGATGCACTGGGGGCAAGCCTTGGACGTATCGGGTGTGCGGCGCCCGCCAAAGCGTCGTTGTTTTCAGGGTGTCTTCCATCGATTTGAGGCGGTCGTTCCAGCGCCTCTCGGCGTTCGGTGTCGCGTGCGGAACCAAGGCGGCGTGAAGCAAACCCACCGAGTCGGCGATGGCCAACGTGGTCGTGTGGTTGGAAGAGGACAGGCCCTCTTCGGGGTACGCTGATTCGGGTCGGTGATGAGGGAAGACAACAGCGGTGTCGCCGTTCCCGTTGAAGGCGCCTCCAACGGGAAGCAGAACGGGAGCCGAGGCCAAGGAAACCGCCCAAGGGGCATGGCGAGCCAGGACAGATACGTCATGACCGGTGGTGAACGGGTAGAGGTAAGCGGTCCAGACGTCGTCCAGCGAGACCACCACGGCGTGGCGCGTTTGGGCAAGAACGGTGACGGTACGAACAGCGTCGGGCCACGTGCCCCATCGCTTCTCTTGCTGGCTTGACCACCACGAAGGTTCGAGGGCTGCGCCCCAATCCCAGCCCTGAAGACGACCCCACGAGGTGGGCACGCCCTCAGCCATCCGTGTCTCCTCCAACGAGGAGCGTACCAAGGCGGATGGAAACCAACGCGGAGAGGTAGACGCATCGGTGCTGGTGATGCCCGATGCTGCCATGCGATGTCCAAGGCTTGCGCCCCTTCAAACATGACGGGTCCTCTTCACCCACCGAGGGGAGCAATCAAACACCGAATGCACCCACAGGCTCACGGGGGCCATCGTGGGAATCTCGGAACGCATGGGGGACGTGCTCGGCCAAGCGGTCGAAGCCAAACTTCTGCGCGAGGTGTTGGAGCATCCGCTCAAGGTCAATCACCTGGCCATCATCATGGACGGCAACCGTCGTTTTGCTTGGCGCAGCAACCTCGCCACGGGCTTGGGCCACCGAATAGGGAAGGAGAAACTGGAGCGTGTGTTGGATTGGGTATTGGAACTGAACATTCCTTGGTTCACCGTCTACGCCCTGTCCACTGAAAACCTCAGCCGACCCGCAAACGAGCTGGACGTGCTTTTTGACCTCTATGTGGAGGGCCTCAAGGACATCGCCGACGATGAACGCATTCACGACAACAAGGTGCGCGTTCACGTTATCGGCCGCCGCGAACTCCTGCCCCAGCGGGTACGGGACGCCATCGACTATGCCGAATCCAAAACGGAGGATTACGACGACTTCGTCTTCACGGTGTGCTTGGCCTACGGCAGCCGAGAGGAGATGATCTCCGCCATCCAGTCCATCGCCGCCGACCACGCTTCGGGTGACTTAAGCCTGGAGGATATCGACCAGGAGGCCGTGTCAAAACGCCTCTACACCGCCGACATGCCCGACCCGGACTTGGTGATTCGAACCAGCGGTGAGGAGCGTATCTCCAATTTCCTGTTGTGGCAGATGGCGTATTCCGAACTCTACTTTACAGACGTGTTTTGGCCGTCCTTTGCCAAGAAGGATTTGCTCAAAGCAATCCGAACCTATCAGGAACGGGGACGAAGGTACGGTGAGTGAGATGGCGACCTGCGACGCATGCAACGGCTGGTTGAACCCGGCGCTCGCCGCCGACGCTGCGGTTCGCCGAGGAGACAGCGTCCTGCTGATTCAACGCGGCCACCCGCCAATGAAAGGGGCGTGGGCGTTGCCCGGCGGCTTTGTTGACCAGGGTGAGGAACCCGCTCACGCTGCGGTTCGTGAACTGAAGGAAGAAGCGGGATTGGAAGGCACGAACCCAACTCTGCTCATGGTGATGGGCGACCCGCAACGGGACCCGCGCAAACACATCGTCAGCATCGTCTACGAGATCACTGTGAGCGAAGAGCAAACGCCCGTGGCGGGCGATGATGCAGCCGATGCTCGCTTTTGGCCCATCAAAACGGTCTTTTCAGGGCAACTGGAACTGGCGGGCGACCATTTGCAAATCCTCACCAATTGGCTTCGACCGTCCTGAGCATCAGTGACCGTGTTCCATGAGCCCCAGAGCGTCCAACCCCCACAGGGCAAGGGCGAACAAAGCAGCACCGAGGAGCACGTACATCATGGCGTTTCGCCCTGTTTCAGGGTTGTGCATGTCGGGCAGGGTATCAACCGTGGCCACGTACAGGAAGGTCCCAGCCGAGAACAGCATCGCCATGCCGATCCACTGCGTCGCCACGTCTTGCAGGCCGAGGAATGCCAACGCGATCATCACCGGTGTCGCCAAAGCAAAGATGACCACATCGCGAGCGCTCTCCTTCTGCGTGGTTCGCTCGTGCATCGAAAAGACGCCGAGGCTGAACGCGGCCGGACCTTTGTGAATCAGGACGGCCGCCACAACGGCGGCTGAAATCGCCAGACTGCCCGAAGCAAGGGCGGCACCAATGGCCAAACCGTCGGTGGCGGAATGCAAGGTCAGGCCAAACAGCAACAACCAGCCCGATGAGGTGTGGTGGACGTGGTCGTGGTCGTGATGCTCGGCGTGGTCGTGGTGTTCTTCGTGAACGGCGTGCCCGATGCCGGAGCCCTCAAGCACGAGCATCAGCAGGAAACCAGCGAGCATGGCGGCGCCAATAATCCAGAATTCCAACGCTGCATCGTCCTCGGCGTGTGCTTCTTCGTCATGCTCAAGTCCAGCCAACAGCGCATCGATGTCGTCCACCGCCGCAGTGGCGTTGATGGAACCGTTCTCATAGGCCTCGATGACCTCAACAACGGCAACGCTCAACGATTCCTCGGCGTGGTCGGCCTCATCGGCATCAGCGTCCGTTTCCTCCCCATGGGCTTCGTGTCCACCCAACAAGGCCTCCATCTCCTCGATGGCTGTGGTCGCGTTGATGTCGCCGCGCTGAACTTCCAAGACCACGAGCGCCAAGGAACCGGCCAGAGCGTCCTCCTCAGCGTGCTCGTCGTGGTCGTCGTGACCCCCCGTCGCCAATTCGTACCCTTCGGGAACAACCACGAGCAAGGCCGAAGCCAGAATGATACCCGAGGCTGCGTACGTCAACACCCGAAGGGCCGACGGGTCGTCGTTGGACGAAGAATACACGGGCCACAACCCGCAAACGAGAGCGATCACGAGGGTCAAGGTGGCATACGCAACGGCTGTTTCCAGCATGTTGTTGGGTTCGTTAATAGATACTTAAGAAATGCTATTAATTTAGCCGCCGTGGGAGTACCATGACACGCATCCTCTCCATCAGTGTGGAAAACCAGTTTGCCGACGAACTCGGTCATTTGATGACCGAAGCCGGCTACACCAACCGCAGCATGTTCCTTCGTGACGCCGCTTTGCACTTCTCGGAATTCAAGCGGCGTGGTGACCTGCACACGATGGCCGATGATGAACTGGTGGAGGGCCACCTCGTTGTTTATTATCAGCACGGCGTGGAACACAAATTGCTCGATATCCGTCATTCCCACGACCTCGATATCTCCTCCTACAACCACAGTTGCCTCACGCACAGCCACACATGCGTGGACGTGTTGCACGCCGTGGGCAAGGCTGCCAATTTCCGAAAAGCCACCGAACTCTTGCACAACACGCCCAACATCGACAAGGTGACGTTCATCGCTGCCCCGATGCGTGAGGAAGGGTGTTGTTGAGCCTTGAAGGGCTCGAGGATGAGAAAACCTCTTTCAAGCAACGAGGCAAGTGCGAGGCATGGCCAACGATGCCGAAGCACCCGCACCCGTCGTCATCACCAATTTTCAACCAACACTGATTTTGGCCCTCGTCGTTGGACCGGGCCTCGTGCTGGGTCTCGCCGTCATCGCCCTCGCTGCTGCCGGTGTGTACGACGCCCTGGTGCTGACGAACGTTCCCATGGGCGCCTACCTTGAGGGTATGATCCTCGTTTTGATGAGTTTGTCCAGCGTCATGTTGATCTTGACGCTGGTCAAAACGCCTGTGAAACTCATCGTGGAGGCAAACGGCATCGAAGTGCGACGTGCAAGTGCCATGCTCCTGACCGGGGCGCCCCATGTTCGCAACATTCCAAGGGAGCGCATCGCCCGCATGAAAGCCAACAAGGTCGTTCAAGCCTCGGCGAGTGAGGGGTCCAGTCATCATGTGAGTTACACGGTGGTTTTTGCCAACAAAGACGGTGAGCGGGTCGGGACCATCGAGGCGTTGTCGAGCACCGAGGTGGTGAACCAACTCGCTTCTGCCCTGAACGTGACGGTCGACATCCTCGACGAAGCCTAAACCTTCAGCCACCCTTCCAGTTGCCCTTTGGCATCGGGCCACTGAGCCGCTTCCAAGGCGTCGGTCAGGTGAAGACCGGCCAAAAATTGCGCTTGCACCTCCTCAAACGCCCGTCCGTCCTCCGGCCCACGCCAGCGAAACAGGGGCGCACCCTCCTCTTCCAAACGATTGAGAAACCCGCGTTGGGCTGCGGAAACCAACAGCACCGGCGTGCCCAGCAAGGCCGCCTCGCTGGCCAACGTGACCGACTGCGTCACCACCCCATCGTGCGCCGCCACGACCCGGTCAAGGTCCCACGGCGAGCCTTCGTAAGCGTTCTCATCGGCAAGGGTCAGCGACAAACCGTCCAGCGCCTGCTCGGGCAACGCAACGACCTCGTCTGCGTCGTGAGCTCCGTCCCCCACCAGGCGACGCACCAGCACCCGAGGCGGATTGCTGACGTTGCTGGGTCGGCGATGCGGCGCCAAATGCACGTGACCGTGAAGCCCGTCAAGGCGATGCACGTTTCCTCGAAACGCCTTGACAAAGCCGCCGTCAAGCGACGCCAACCAGTGGGTAGGCACCACGGCGTGGGTGGCCCCCCGCCGTGCGAGACGATGGGCGGTGTGATTCACTTCGGTATCCGTGATGTACCAGCGTTCCTTGACGGTTGAACGAAGCCACCATCTCGGTTTGAGCGCCACCATCTCCAAGCCAGCCCCCACGCCCACGACCCGCTGCACGGGGCCTTGCCCGTCCTTGCTGGCAGACTTGACCAATCGCTGGACGGCTCGCAGGCGGTACAGCGCCTTTCGGTACCGTCCTTCACCCACGGGCCGAGGCACCCAGAGCGTTTGGCGGCGGGGCAGACGACCCTCGCCCGATTCGATCATGGCCCGAACCTCGGGCCGTTCACACGCCACGATGAGGTCGGCGGTGTTGCTCTCGCGCAATAGGGGCGCCAACAAGCGCACGTGCGCTGGATGATCCAGAACCCAGCAGGTGCGCATGACGATGGGAAGGCGTGCGCCCTCTCAAGGCATCG
>JAYQVP010000016.1:15869-23948 GCA_038148515.1 Candidatus Poseidonia sp.
ATCAGCCCTCCGGGAACCAAAACCTACGCCCCCTACACCCCCGCCGTGGTCGTTGGCCAACACGTGTGGCTTTCGGGTCAAATAAACGTGGATGCGGGCGACGACATCGTTTCGCAAACGCGAGGCACGCTTGAGAAAATCGACGCCCTGCTCGCCGAAGCGGGCACCTCCAAGCACGACCTCGTGTTCGTGCAAGTGCTGCTCAAGACGATGGAGTTCTACGCCCCCATGAACGAGGTGTACGGTGAGTGGCTCGAAGGCGTGGAGGTCAAACCGACCCGCGCCGCCTTCGCCGTGGACGCCTTGCCCGCCGATGCGCTGGTGGAAATTGTCGTTCAAGCCGTCAAGAGCGAGTAACATGCCCGGCTCTCCTTACCTTGACGAGCCCCCAAAGGGCCTGTTGACGTGGCCCAAACTGCTGCGCTTGGCAGGACCGACCGCTCTCGTCTTCTTTGGCGCAGCGTGGTACGTGGGCGTGTTGGTGGAAGCCATGGCCATCGTGACGGTCACCGTTTTGGTGATGGTGCTACGGGCGAATTAAAGCGGGAGGCTTGAAAGCACCCAACCGCTCGCCACCACCATGGACTCGTGGCCTGAAGCCTGTTTCAAGGCCTACGACATTCGTGGATTGGCCAACGGTGACGGTTCGGGCGAACTCACCCCCGCTTTCGCCTACCGATTGGGCCGGGCCATCGCCACCTACCTCGGTGTCGAGTCCTTTGCCGTGGGCCGAGACATCCGCCATTCCTCGCCCGCCCTCGCCGCCGAACTGATGCGAGGCCTGACCGACAGCGGTGTTCGGGTGCTCGATGTCGGCATCGTGTCCACCGGATGTGTTTACCACGCCTGCTGGACGCTACCCGTGGACGGTGGCGTGATGGTCACCGCCAGTCATTTGCCCATGCCTACGCACAACGGTTTCAAGATGTGCCGTGGGACGCTCCCGCTGGCCGGAGAGGAAATTCAAGCCCTCAAAGACGTCTTCCTCGCCGGTGAATTCACCGAAGGGAAGGGCGACGTCATCGACACACCTCACATGGCGACCTACCTCGAGGCCATCATCGCCTCCACCGGCCCGGTCGCTCGTTCGGTCAAGGTCGCCGTGGATTGCGGCAACGCCGTTCCCGGCCCGTTCATGAGCCAACTGCTCGATATGATGGGCGTGGACCACGTGGACCTCTTCTGCGACTGGGACGCCAACGAACCGAACCACGGCGCTGACCCGACCCGACCGAAGAACATGGTTGACCTCGCAGCGGCGGTGGTGGAGCACGGCTGCGAATTCGGCTTGGGTGCCGATGGGGACGGCGACCGGATTGGCGCGGTGGATGAGCAGGGCCGTTTCGTCTACCCCGACCGACTGATCGCCCTGCTGGCGGACGACCTCCTCAAGGACGAAGAGCGACTGCCCGAGGACGCAGCCGACGACGAGCACCTCCGCATCGTCTACGACGTCAAGTGCTCGATGAGCGTGGAGCAAGCCATCCTCGAAGCCGGAGGACGCCCGGTGATGGCACGAACCGGTCACTCGTTCATGAAGCGGGTGCTGGCGAGCATGCCCGAGTGCAAGATGGCGGCGGAAATGAGCGGCCATATCTTCCTCGCCGACCGCGGATGGTACGGCTTTGACTGTTCGTTGTACAACGCGGCTCGTCTCATCGAACGGTGGTCCCGCCACGCGCTCCCCGACGAGGGAGGACCGTCCTTCTCGAGCGAACTTGACCGTCTCGCTCCGTCCCTGCCGACCACGGGCGAAGTGAAAGTGCCGTGCGACGAAGGCGACAAAAAGCGAGTGGTCGCCGCCATCACGACAGCCTTTGAGGACCACGAAGCCTCAACGGTGGACGGGGTGCGGGTTCGTTTCAACGACGAGGACGGCCATTACGTGGGCTGGTACCTGGCCCGACAGTCCAACACCGAGCCCGTGCTCGTGATGCGGATGGAAGCGATAAGCGAAGACCATCTTCAACGCATGAAGGCGATGGCGGACGAGCGCGTGTCGCCGGTCATCAACATCGAGAAATTGCTCAACGCTTGAGCGGTTCAGCGTGGACGTGCTCAAACATCGCTGGTGTCGATGTAAGGCGCAATGGTGTAGTCGAGCACCATCAATTCCACCACGTAATCCACTTGTTCTCCGTCGTCAGAGCGCTGGCAGAAAGCAGGTGGGAACTGTCCTCCGGTCTCTGCATTCACTGCGATGCTCACACTGTGGTCGCCCAAGCCCGCTCCCATGGAGTCAATTTGTGATTTGATTTCGTCCATCGAAAGTCCGGAAACAACCTGCCCTACCATGGATTCATTGTACCAAATAGCGCTCACATCATGTGAGCCTGAACCGCCGTTGTTTTGCCCTTCTCCGGTCTCACTAAACTCGAGATGGGAGGCAGTACCTGTGATGGTGTCAGCGCCGTCCCCACCAGTACATGCTGCTGAGGAAGATTCGTCTTCGTTGTAGGACATGCTGATCCGCACACCCACGATGTTGAGGTCGTCGGCGTTGTTCACTGTTTCGGTGTTGAAAATCTCGCTCCAAGAGCCTCCGTCGTCGATGTACTGCGAACCGCTCGCCAACTCCACGTAGGTGATTTCTCCGTTCACCTGGTAGTCGGCCACGCCACCACCAAGACTCCCGTCAGCGTCGCCTGCTGCCATGCCGAAGTAGATCGGGAACGCCAACAAAAAGAACACAATGCTGCCGACCGTGATTTGTGCATCACGGTTGGTTTTGAGATCTTCCAGCGTGTACATGGCGCTCCCTTCGTGTTCGGCGAGGAGGTTATGTTCTCTATGGCTTTCGGTGCGAAAGCGGCCAAACAACGGCTCAATCTTCGCCGTCTTCGCCGCCTTCGCCGCCTTCGCCGCCTTCGCCGCCACCATCGTCCTTCGCTTCGTTTTCGAGATCGTCCTCGTCATTCTTCGCCAAGGCGAGGAAGTTGTTGATGGCCGCCACGCCCAGCAAGAGCACGAGCAGCAACATCGGGAAGCAGATGTAATACATGTCAAAGGAATCTTCGTTGACTTCGGGCTCGGGGAGGCTGAAGACTTGTTCCGTGGTGTTGTTTCGGATGGACGGCACGGTCACGTTGACCTCGCCGCGCACCTCGATGAGCACGTAGAACTCAATGGGCACCATTTCGCCGGTCACCATCACGGTGTAGTTGGTGAGGTTTGACGGCTCGGTCGGCGTCCCTGACAGCGTGCCGTTGTCAAACACCAAACCGGCGGGCAGGGCAGGACCGATGGTCCATGAGGTCTGTTGATCCCCGCTGAAGGAGATAATCGGTGACATCGGCTCAAGCGTCTCGTTCACATCGAGCACGATGCGGGTCACGGGATAGCGAGCGTAGAAGACCGGCCTGTCCACCGTGAAGGTGACCTCGGCCGTTGACGAACCGCCGCTGTTGTTGGCCCAGACCGTGAAGGTGGTCGTTTCCATCGGCTCGGTTGGGAGGCCAACGATGTAGCCGTTCACGAAGGTCAGGCCTTCGGGGAGGTCGGGCGAAATGGCCCACGTCTCGGGCACACCGCCTTCAATTTCGGGGATGATGAGGGCGCGATTCATGCCGCTGATGAAGGTGATGTTGGACTGAGGATAGGTAACCTGCACCATCGGTTCAAGCACCTCAAGCGTGAACGTCAGGTTGGCCGAACCGCCGCTGTTGTTGGCCCACACGGTGAACGTCGTTTCGGTCAAGTTGACGCTTGGTACGCCGTAGAGCAGCCCGTTGACGAAGGACACCCCTGCGGGGAGGGCGGGCTCAATCGCCCACGTGGCCACCATGCCGCCCGTGTTGTTGACCGAGTGGTTGAGCAAATCCTCACCCCGAGTCACCACGAAGCTCTCGTTGAAGGCGAGGACGGCCACGGGCTCCAAGACGGTGATGTTGAGGAAGGCGAAGGCCATGCCGCCGCTGTTGAGCGCCACGACAGTGAAGGTCGTGTTCGTCATGTTCACCAGCGGCACGCCCGTGATGGTGCCGTTGTCAAAGACCAGCCCTTCAGGCAGTTCAGGACTGATGGACCACGAAGCGACCATTCCCCCGCCGAGGATCGGCACGATGCTGGCATTGTCCTCGCCACGGGTCATCGTGATGTTCTCGGGCACGTAGATCACGGTCGCCACCGGCTCGAGGATGGTGATGGTGAGGTAGGCCGCCGCCGAACCACCGCTGTTGTTGGCGTACACGGTGAAGACCGTGGCCGACATGTTGACCAGCGGCGTGCCGGAAATCGTACCGTTCGTGAAGTTCAGGCCTGCGGGGAGGGCGGGATGAATCGCCCAAGTTTCCGGCATGGCGTCGTTGCCGAACACGGGCGAGGTGGCGTTCATCGTCTCGTATCGGGTCAACACGATGGCATTGGGTGAGTAAAGGAAGTCCACGATGGGCTCGAGAATGGTGATGTTGATGGTGGCCGAGGCCGCACCGCCCGAGGTGTTGGCCCACACGGTGAACATCGTGGTCGTCATGTTGACTTCGGGCGTGCCTGAAATCGTGCCGTTCGTGAAGTTCAGGCCCGCAGGGAGCGCTGGGAAAATCGCCCAACTGCTTGCATTGCCTCCGCTGACTGAGGGCACGAGCGGGTTCATCGTGACGTTGCGAGTGAGCGTGAGGTTGTTGGGATTGTACGCCAAGTCCAACGCCGGCTCAAGCACCGTGATGTTGACCCAAGCCATCGTGCTGCCTCCCGAAGTGTTGGCGTAGACGAGGTATTGCGTCTGGGTCATGTTCACGAGCGGCGTGCCGCTGAACACACCGTTGGAGAAGTTCAGTCCTGCAGGCAGCACGCCCACCAAGCCCCACTCGCTGGCGTTGCCTCCCGAGACGGTTGGCAGCAGTGGCATCATCGTCGTGCCCCGAATCAGCGTGAGGTTGGCGGGCGAGTAGGACAGGTCAACCGCCGGCTCAAGGACGGTGATGTTGATGGTCGCCGCCGCCGAGCCGCCCGAGTTGTTGGCGTACACCGTGAACATCATGGTCGTCATGTTAACCGTTGGCGTTCCGCTGATGACGCCGTTGCTGAAGTTCAGGCCAGCAGGGAGAGCAGGATGGATGGACCAGTTCTCAATCGAACCGCCGTTGTAGGTTGGATGGAGGTCGGACATGGCCACCCCGCGGGTGAGGGTGATGTTTTCGGGTGAGTAGGAGAGGTTGCCCGACGGCTCCAAAATCGTGATGTTGAGCGTGTGGCTGGTTGAACCTCCCGAGGTGTTCGCCCAAACGGTGTACATGCTGACGGTCATGTTGACGGTTGGCGTCCCGCTGATGACACCGTTGCTGAAGTTCAGACCAGCAGGCAGAGCCGGCGAGATGGCCCATTGTGCGACATTACCGCCCGAAACCGACGGGGAGAGGGTGGCCATCTGCACGCCGCGAATCAGCGTGAGGTTCTCGGGGGTGTAATCGAGCATCACGACGGGCTCCAGCACGGTGATGTTGAGGGTGGTGCTGACGCTTCCGCCCGAATTGTTGGCCCAAACGGTGTAGGCGGCGGTGGTCATGTTGACCAGCGGCACGCCCCAAATCGTACCGTTGTTGGTGCCGAAGGAGAGGCCGGAGGGCAGGCTGGTGTTGATGGCCCAGGACGTGATGTCGCCCGGTCCGGTGATGGTGGGCACCAACGGGAGGTCGGTGCTGGTTTCGCCGCGAACCAAGGACAAATTCTCAGGCGTGTAGGTCACGCTGGTGGGCACCTGGTCGTTCACCGTGATGTTGAGATAGGCAACAACCGAACCACCGCTGTTGTTCGCCCACACCGTGTAGGGCGTGGTGGTCCACAACTCGGTCGCCGTTCCCCAAATCGTACCGTTGCTCGTTTCAAAGGTCAAACCGCTCGGCAGAGAGGCGTTGATTTCCCACGAGGTGATCTCACCCGAACCCGTGATGGTTGGGACGAGCGGGAGGTCGCTGCTCACGGTGTTGTTCGTGAGCGTGACGGTTTCCGGTGTGTACGTGATGCTACCTGGCAACTCATCGACCACGGTGAGGTTGAGGTAGGCCACGGCTGAGCCACCGCTGTTGTTGGCCCACACCACGTAGGCAGTGGTGTTCCACAACTCGGTCGGTGTGCCCCAAATCGTACCGTTGCTCGTTTCGAAGGTCAAACCGCTCGGCAGGCTGGCGTTGATTTCCCACGAGGTGATTTCACCGGAACCCGTGATGGTTGGGACGAGCGGGAGGTCGCTGCTCACGGTGTTGTTCGTGAGCGTCACATCGGCTGGGGAGTAGGCGACGGTCGGCACTTGGTCAATGACTTCGATGGTGATGGTCGTGGTGTTCACGCCACCGCTGTTCCTTGCCGTAATGGTGTAGGTTGTATTAGCCGACAACTCAGTTGGCGTTCCTGAGATTTCACCCGTGCTGATTTCCAAACTTAACCCTGCAGGCAAGGCTGGACTGATGGAGTAAGCATAAACAATCGATGACGGTTCAATCGCGAGATACCTAAGGGATTTGTCCGTAGCACCTGTGTAATAGGAGATGTGCACACGATCGTTGGAATCAAGAGCCAGTCCCCGCCAAATACCCCCATTTGTGTCAAACGTGGTGTTGGTCCAAGACGATGATGATGTACATGAAGAAGAACAGGTCGCATAAGCAAGTTTTGTGGCTGCATGGGAGGAACCCTTGTTATACGAAATATACAGATGGTGGTTGGAATCAAGAGCGATTTCTCCCGTTACGTATGGACTTCCTGTGTCAACCGTGGTGTTGGTCCATGATGATGCTGATGTACATGAAGAAGAACAGGTCGCATAGATCAGATCACCGTTGAACCCATAGGTTATGTGAATACCGTTATTTGAGTCAACAGCAATGGACTGTGTAGACATGTAAGAAGCAGTAGTACTGGAGGCATTAATTACAACTGTAGACCACGATGATGTCGATGTGCATCCAGAAGAGCAGGTCGCATATTTGATGTCGGGCAAACCTGAGTCCGAGTAAAGGATGTGTATACTGTTGTTGGAATCAGTTGTAATTGATGTCATAGAATAATACGACACCGAGGTAATCGAGGTTGTGGTCCAAGACGATGTTGTTGAACAAGAAGAGGAACAGGTCGAATGCAGAAGTGAGCTGCCGTAATAGTGAGAAATGTGCAGTGTACCGTTGGTATCGATCGCAATATCGTTGTCATAACCACCTGCAACTACCGAAGTTTCACTCCATGATGATACAGATGAACAAGATGCAGAGCAAGTCGAGTAAAAGAGACTATTCGCCATACTGTATTGGCCATTCCTGTGTCCATAACTGATGTGAATGGTATCGTTAGCGTCAATGACAATTGAAGCTCCGCTGGTAAGACCTTGCTGATTCTTAATCATAGTCGTAACCCAGGAACCATTGGTATTGGTTGCATAATACAGCTGCTGATGTGACCAGCCGCCAAAGTAGACAACATGTGCGACGCCATTCGAATCAACAGCAATAGAATTGTACATCCCTTCACCATAAGAAGCGCCAACTTGCGACGGTTCAGCAATTATTCCAGACGGAATTGCACCACCAGCATTGGTCGGTGTAGCGGTTGGTGACATGGCTGTATTGTTAGTCAAGACAAACCAGTCTGGATTGTAAGAGATATCAGGAGCTTCATCGTTCACCGTGATGTTGACCGTTGCATTGACTGAGCCACCGCTGTTGTTGGCCCAAATCGTGTAGGTCACTGCCGTCGTCTGCAAGACCGTTGGGATTCCCCAAATCGTTCCGTTGCTTGTTCCAAAGGAAAGACCGCTTGGCAGTGCAGGGCTGATTTCCCAACTGGTGACGGTTCCACCGCTGACGCTTGGCGTGTTGGTCGTCATCGCTGAGCCCTTTGCGAGGGTCATGTTTTCGGGTGTGTAACCCAATGCATTGGGAACAACGTCGTTGATGGTGATGTTGATTTGTGCAGACGCCGAACCGCCGGAATTGTTGGCCCAAATCGTGTACGTCGTCGCTGTGGTCTGCAGCACGGATGGTGTTCCACTGATGGCGCCCGTTGAGGCGCTGAAGGAAAGACCGGTTGGCAGGCTCGGGCTGATTTCCCAACTGGTGACGGTTCCACCGCTGACGCTTGGCGTGTTGGTCG
>JAYQVP010000016.1:24048-28682 GCA_038148515.1 Candidatus Poseidonia sp.
GAGGGTCATGTTTTCGGGTGTGTAACCCAATGCATTGGGAACAACGTCGTTGATGCTGATGTTCAACACGGCCGTCGCTGAAAAATCAACGCCGTCAACCGTCGAATTGGCGTACACCGTGTAGTTTGCCCCGTTGGTGATTTGGGTTGGTGTCCCTGAGATGACACCGGTTGAATTGACGCTCAAACCGGTGGGCAACGATGGATGAACGGCATAGGTTGCTCCATCGGGTGAAGTCGTTGGCGTGAAGGTCGTCATAGCGACATTGACCGTTTCGTTGAGGAAATAGACGACTCCCGCATCCGTTGCCGTTCCGTTTGCATACGTGAATCGAAGCGCCGCGTCGAGGGGGACGGGGTCACTGGCTGTGGTCGAGAGTTGGGGAGAACCGTCGTTCACTCCATCGTGACAAACGAAATCACCGTTCAAGTTCTGATTGCTGGTCGATGTCCCGAACCAGTTGAACGACGGTGTGCCGTTTCGGTACACGCTGTGGTTTTCGAGAGCCACCCACGGAAGAATCATCGTGAAAAGGTAATCATCGTCGTCACCAAACGAAGAGGAGGCGAGTGTGGAATTCCAGTAATCAGATGCTGGCGTCAACTCTTCGGACACCGATTCAGCAGAATCCGTCGGGTCATCGTAGGAACTCGTGACGGTGTTGTTGTAAATTTTGAGAGAATCAGAACCAGACCCGTAATACGAAACGAGATGTTCGTAATCTGACTTGTTTCCGTTCGTATCCAATTGCATTCCCCACATGAACGACTGGAGACTGGTGCCTTGGGAATTCGTTGGCGTACCGTCAAGTCTCATCTGGACAAAGAGGTGGGTTGCGTTTGAGGCTGTTTGGACGGCTGGATAGGTCGAGTTACCAACAATATCGAGAGCAGCGTTGTTCCCGTTATCGCCTTGGACATCGTACATCGTGGTGTAGTTGCACGTCATCGGCGAGAAGGTCAAACTATCGAGGACGGTTAGAACGCTAAGGTTCAACGTCACGGTGGAGGTATCCGCCGAGTTGTTACCGTACACAATGTAGTCTGCAGCGGACGAAAGGGCCGTTGGCGTTCCCCAAACGGTGCCGTTGCTGGTTCCGAAATTCAAACCTGCAGGCAGGCTGGGTGAAATCGCGTAGGAGACCACGCTACCGTTCGCCACGTTTGGCGTGAAACTGGTGATGCTCTTGCTGATGGTGAACTCGTGCGTTGTGGTGGAATAACTGATCTCCGTGGTGTTGTCGTACACTCCTTTGGTTGCGTTGTAATTGCTGGAAACTTCGGTACCGTTGAGGGCTCCGCCGTAGATTCGCGTCAGCCCTATTTGCCCGTCAAACCCTTGGCTGTATTGCCCACCTGCTGCGTTGCTGTACGACCCGATGAACAGGTCGTTGGGCGAGACCAAAAGCGAGCCGCTCACACTGGTATCGCCGACGAACTGCCCGTCGAGGTAGAGCGACAGGTTGGTGTCGTCTCGGAACACCGCTACGAGATGGTACCAGCGGTCATCGTCCAAAGGCTGGGTGGTGATGTCGTAGAGCGACGATGAACCGTCCGTTCGGTAGTTAAGCGACACGCTGTTGTTGGTTTTCAAGCGGGCTGAATACCGATTGTCTGCTGCGAGACCACCCGTAGCGAATGTTCCAAAGATGGTTTGGGTGTTTGCCGTATGCTGCGAAGAAGCGTTGAACCAAACTTCGACGGTCCAGTCGTGTTCCCGAACGGACTCGTAACGCACGATGACGACACCGAATCCTCCGTCGCCTCCCTTTGAAGCGATGGTGCCTGAGGTCCCTCCGCTTCCACCGCCACCACCTCCAAGACCGTGGGTGCCGCTGCCCGCTTGCGTGGCTGTAGCGACAACCCCGTTGCCACCGCCACCTGAACCACCTGAACCAGCGGTTCCGCCCGATTCGTGAACGCCACCGCCTCCACCGCCACCGTAGGTCACCGAGGTGCCTGTGATGCTGGAGGCTCGACCTGGCCCACCGTCGCCGGAGGTGCTACCGGTCGAGTAATTCTCGCCCCATTGACCTGCGCCACCGCCACCTCCAGTGAGGTACCCGTTGGTGGAAATGCCATCGCCCTTGCCACCGTCATAGCCCTGTCGCGAAGCACCGGTTCCTGTTCCGGACCCGTATGTGGTGGAACCGCCACCACCACCTGAACCACCTGAACTTGGCGAAAAATAACTCCAATGCCCACCTGAACCACCACCGGTTGTTTCAACGTCAGCGAAGACGGAATTTCCACCGACTGCCGCTTGACGGCTAACGCTCGCACATGAACCACCGCAGGAACCCGGAGAAAGCAAGGCACCGCCTCGTCCGCCATGGCCGACTTGAACCGGAACAACCGTACCGGATACGCTGGAATTGGTACCGGTGAGCATTCCGCCACCACCGCCACCACCGCCGACGTGGGCTCCACCGCCACCGCCGCCTGCCAACACAAGGTAGTCCACTTCGGTCACGCCGCTGGGTACCTTCCAACCGCCAGATGCGGTCAAGACTGTGCGTTCGAACGTGAGAACGGTATCGCTTCCAGATGTGGAAACATCCCACACGCGATTGACGGTGGGCGAACCGGTCACGCTTGAAAGGTCAGCGCTGCTCGCTCCCGCTCCAGCAGCAAGGTTGAGGGCTCCAACGTCGTTGGCCAAGGTCTCGCCATGGCGGCCTTGATTGAAATCGAAAAAGGCGTTGAGGTTGGCATCGGTGACATCCGGGTATTCGTTCATGTCGGTGGCAATGGTGGATGAACGGTCCGACGTGTAGATACGAACATCGTCAATTTCGCCCCGCCAGGTGTACGTAGCCCCTTGACTGCTTTGTGTTCCGAGTTGCAGAATTTGATCGGTGGTGCCAAGGTTGCCTTCGTACGAAGCTACGCTGTACTGCTCCACACCGTTGAGGAAAAATTTCACTCCGCTTCCACTGCTTGCTCGAGTCAAGGCGATGTGTTGCCAGACATCGTTTTCTGCTGGAACGCCCGTGTCGTCCCAAGTAAAGCCGGAGGCTAATCCCAACGCCACGGTCCACTGGTCGGACTTGCATCCGATCGCGTAGGAGTTCTCCCTTCGAATCACATGCCGCCAATTGGTCGTCTCATCGCAGTCGGTCGGCTTCACCCAAGCCGAAATGGTGAACGAAGTGGAGACCTTGCCCAAATCATGCCCCGCTGCGGTGTTCGGGCCGAGGAGGTAGGTCGCCGTGGAGGACCCTGTCGTCATCAGCGTGACCGCAAGATCCTCATCGGTGGGACCGGGGCGGAGGCTCTGCGAATTTGGAATCTTGATATCGTCGCACGTGTAGGGCGCTGAAGAGCCCGTACACCCGTCCATTTCGAACCTGTATCGCGACCCGTCCCAGGTCGCTCCAGAGATGGTACCGTTGTTGTTGTAGCCGGACAGGTCGGCGAAGTTGGTTCCGCTACCTCCGTAGGAGGTGGTGTTGGTAGGGTCGAGAAGCAAACGAACATCGCCACCCGAACTCGCTTCACTCACGCCTCCGGCGGGGCGCACACCTCTTTTGGTGTCTTCAAGCACCGGATAGGTCCACCCTTGCAGCGCCCCGATGTAGGCGGTTTGAGCCAGCGACACCATCAGCAGCGACAACAACACCGAACGAACCGTGTTTGGATGTCGCTCAACGTGCATGGCTTCGCCCATTCCCACGCACGATTTGTATCGCCTTATACCCTCTCCTATTATCATCGGTTTTCATCCATTCCTGCGACTCAATCCTCCGAATTGTTGGGTCGTTGCGCCGAGGTGATTGCCGACGAGAGAGCAAAGGCAGGGCTGAGGACGTTCGGCTACGGTTTGGAATCAACAGCAGCCACTCATTCTTCCTCGTCGTTGGAGGCCAAATCATCCCTTTTTGGTGCGGACGACCCTCCGTTTTGAGGAGGCCAAACGGTGGTGCTCTCGTGCGGCCAAGCGCTCTTTTTGGTGCTGAAACCAAGGTCGGCGAAACGACGGCGAGATTGACGCCAGACAGGCAACAAGTACCCGACCTTGGAACGTTCACCAAAGGTCCAACGCCAAGGGCAACGGTCCATGCGAACAACCCAATGGTCGAGCAGCGCCTTGGCGACGGGCTGATCGGGGCCGCCAGGAATGAGCCACGAAGCGATGTTGAGCCCGCCCGCAGAGCCTCGCGTTTCGGACCAGCACGTCAACTCCGTCCCTCGCATTGGCCCGTCGAGCACCCTCAAGCCGAGTGTGCGAGCCGACTGGGCCATGGGCATGATGATGGCGAATCGGTCAACGAGGCGTGACCCTTCGTGACGTTCGAGCGACCAGCCGGCCTCTTCAGCCAGTTCGCGAAACACGCGAATGCATTGGATGGACGAGACGCTGACCTCGAGGTCGAGCGAGGCGCGTTTCACCATGAACGATGCAGGCGGGGGCGAGGGATGAACCCTTTCGTCGCCTAGCTTTCGCTCAATGGTTTGCGCGAAGATAGCGTGCGTGCGATGGCGGCGCTTTCACGGTCGTCGCCCATGAGGGCGAGGTGTTCCCGTGGACAAGGACCGATGGACAGGCCGCGCTCACACGAAGACCGGTATCAACCGGTGTGCGAATCGGCAGCGATCGGACCTTGCTCAACCAAAGAGCGAGCCAAGACCGTC
>JAYQVP010000017.1:0-3326 GCA_038148515.1 Candidatus Poseidonia sp.
TCCTTGTACAGCAATTCAATGGTGGTCTCAGAATGGTAGTTGAGGTTGGCTTTATTCATTTCAAACGCCATGCAGGCTTGATACTGTTTCTCAACCGAACTGTCGGCCAGATAGAAACAAGCCTCATTAACATCACATGCCATTTTGAAAATCAGGTCGGCGATGTCTTCCAATGTTGAATCCATGTGAAACGCCTCAAGCGATGGCCTTGATTTCCTCGTCATGCTTGGCCAGCAAGTTTCGCAACTTGACCTTCATCGACGGGGTCATCATGTCGTTGTCCGTTGTCCATTCCACAGGGTCGAGGATCAGCGTCTTCGCCACTTCGTATCCCTTCCAGTCGGGGGCCACCATGTTCTTCGCCGTAAGGTCGGCCAGGACAAAGGCTCGCACGTCGGCGCTGGAGCACAGGGCTGCGTCGTCGCCCGAGGTGTCAATGCCAGCGCTGGCGAGGGCGGGGCGGAGGGCTTCCATGTTCGGGTGAGCGATGAGGAAGGTGTTCAGCATGTTGCGTCCGTCCAGCACGCACTGCTCGATCAGCGGGTTGAGCTTGACCGTTTCCTCAAGGGAGGAGGGCGAGACGTACTTGCCGTTTTCCAACTTGAACTGCGACTTCACGCGGCCGGTGATGGAGAGGTAGCCGTCCTTGGACAACTTGCCCAAGTCGCCTGTGCGGAAGGTACCCGGTTCGATGATGACTTCCTTGGTCGCTTCCTCGTTGTTCCAGTACCCCATCATCACGTTGGGGCCGGTGACGACGATTTCACCTTCGTCGGGTCGGTCTGGGTCATCCCACGCATCGGTGTCGATGGTGACCTTGACGCCGTTGGCGACCAAACCGACGGTGTTGAGTTTGCTCGTGCCTGGTCCGGACCAGCCGTTGGCGGAGACCAACGGTGAAGTTTCGGTCAAGCCGTAGCCTTCGTAGCAGTTGAAGCCGACCATTTGAATGAAGGCGGCGACATCGGGGGAAAGCGCAGCAGCACCGGACATGCAGAAGCGGATGTTTCCACCGAATCGGGCCCGTACTTTGGCCCACACGAGTTTGTCCCACAACTTATCGAAGAAGCCGCTTGGAGGCACGGCGTCGCACTCAACACCGGCTTTGGCGATGCGCTTGGCGGCGGACTTCTGTGCCTTGCCGACGAAGACTTTCTTCAAGCCGGTTGCAGACTCGAATTGAGCGTTGACGCGGTCGTAGAACTTGTTCCAAACACGGGGCACGGCCAGCAGCACAGCGGGCTTGATCTCGATGCACTCGTCGGCGATTTTCGTCAGGTCGGAAATCAAGTTGATGTGAACGCCGCAGCGAATCATCCAGTGCAGGTCAAAGGTGGAACCGAAGGAGTGGGCCCACGGCAGGAAGGCAGCGTTCTTGTCGCCCACGTAGATGGTAAAGGCGGATTGAACGCAGAGGATGTTGGACAGCGTGTTCCAATTGGACAGCATCACACCCTTCGGGTTGCCGGTGGTACCGGATGTGTAGATGAGGGTGTTGAGGGCGAACGGGTCGTCAGCCACCTCGAACATCTCGGCAGCGCGACCAGCGGCGACAAAGTCTGCCCATGGATGAACGGTCACCCCTTCGGGAGGAAGTTCGTTAGCGGGTTCCTCGCCCAACAACACAACGCCGCTGGAAGGCCATCCGGAGGCGTCAGCGGGCATATTGGCCACCAATTTATCGAGGACGGCGGTGTTCTGAACGGCCAAAATTGACGGGGTTGAATCGCCCAAAATGAAGGCCCATTCCTGACCGTGCTGATGGGTGTACATGGCGGTGTACGCAGCACCGATGCCGTTGGCACCGTAGGACATGGCGGCCCATTCTACCGAGTTATCGAGGATGAGCGCCACACGGTCACCTGCCTGCACGCCGAGGGCTGCCAACTGCTTGCCCACGGAGGTCGCCAGTTCACCGAACTGGTCGTAGGAGAGGTGAGTGCGGGGCATGCCTTTGGCAGGAATGTAGCCAAAGCACGGCAAGTTCCCGAAACGCCCCACGCTTGTCATCAACATCTGGTAAAGTGTCCTCGGGTCATCACCCTCCGGCTTTTCCCATTGGCGGTCGTTCGGCTGGCGCTCCCATGCGAGTTCAAAGGGTTCCATGATGCGTGAGTGCATGATTGGGCATTTGAATATCACCCCGTCACCCAATGAGCACCTTTCGAACCTGTTCGCGCCAGTCAGCACCATCGTTTCGGTTGGCCAAGGGGCTGGCGGGGCTGGGGTGCCAGCAGGTGGTGATGGCGACCTCCCGGCCGTCACTGGCTCGTCCAGGCCCCTTTTTTCCAGCCCCAAGCGCCTTTCTTGCACGCTCCTCGGCGTACTTCCCCACGCCGACCACGCGGGTGATGCCCATGATGTCCACCACCTCCAGCACGTGACGGTCGCAAGCCTCCAAGATGGGTTCAATGATGGCTCTGGGCACCTTGTCGGGCGTGATGTTCTGCCCCCGTTCCCCCAGCAGCAACAACGGGCAGTGGTTCACCACGAACAGGTTGGCGAAGGTGTTCTCGGCACCGCCGTACACCTCGTCCATCAAGGACCAGAGACGGGTGCCTGACACTTCCTGCCGTTCAAGGTTCAGCCCTTCAACGGGCCGTTTTGGATGGGCGTTTTTGGGCGTGGCCAATGCGCGTGGTTGGATGCGGAGAAAGGATTTCGCCACGTCGGTGGCGCCGAAGGGGACCCCCGATTGCGCCATGCCCCACGGTCCAGGATTCATGCCCAACAGCAGGGTCGTCGCCCCCAAGCCGCCCCACTGTTCGATGTATTGTTCGTGGTGCACCCACGCATAGTCGAGTGGATTGGTGGCGTGCGCCACGCCGCCTTCGGATTCGAGCAACGCAATGGCTTCGTCGCATCGCTGTGACAAGCGTTGCGCTGCCGCCTTCAGGGCCTCTGTGACGCTCACGCTCGACCCTCGAGGTCGGCCTTGATAGTGATTCGCAGGCTCAATCGTCCTTGCGGCGTGACATGCCCACGCCCAGGGCGATGGCCAGGAGGGTACCTGCGGTGCTGAGGGCGGGCAAGCCGTTGCCGGCGTCGATGGCATCGTCCACCGTGCTGGGCAGGATCGTTGCGACATCGCTGTCGGTGTTGCCCGAAATTTGTCCGTCGTACCCGAGAACAATGCATTCCACGGTATCGCCAACGGCAAAGCCTGAACTCAAGGTGTCGCTACCTGCAAGGATGACGTTGCCGTTGACCTTCCACTCAACGGTAGCGGTGACGGCGTCGCCGTCGGCGTCGTAGGTGGTGTAGGTGCACGTCAAGGTGTCAGCGTCCGTGGGCAGCACGGGCATGATGGTCACGGAGGAAACCAC
>JAYQVP010000017.1:3426-23924 GCA_038148515.1 Candidatus Poseidonia sp.
TGTTGCCTCCGGTTCCGTTGCCGCCGGTGTTGTTTCCACCGAGAATCATGATGCAGGTGTCGTCGTTGTCCAGCGAGGTCAGGGAATAATTTGCCTCCACGTGATACAACTCCCCGTAGAAGCAATACGCTCCTGACTGAAGGGGTGCGCCGTCCACGGTGTAGTTCGTCCATTCAACGGAGAAATGGTTGTACGCCATCCAGGTCCAGTTGCCTTGGTCGACAACGTTTGAGTTGGCGTCAACCACGGCCCAGACCAAACTGTACATCTCGCCTTGGGTGAGGTTGTAACTTTCGTAGGTGGCCGATACGGTGTCGCCATAGGTGTAGTTGTAGCCGTTGGTGTCAATGTCGATGCTTCCGCCGGGCGTGGCGGTGTTGGCCACGTAGGCAAAATTGTAGGAGTCTTCTTCAATGAAGTCCCATCCTTGGGCCGTGTTGTTCCACACGGACAACTTCGCCGTGAACGTGTAATTCCCGACGAGCAAGGGATTTTGGGTGATGCTCCAGCTCCATGTGGAAGAGGTCGAGTTCACATACCATGATTGGTTCTGCTGAGCGACGATGGTGGAATTGGAGGCGTAGGCCACCGTCCACTCGATCATCGTTGTGGAATTGATCAGGTTGCAATAGCTGTTGACGGTGCTGTCAAACGTGTCGCCCTCCAAGAAAATTCCGTACCAAGAATATGCGTAAATGGTGGTGTACGTGCTATCGTATCCGCAGCCCGTGCCGTTGGTTGCGTTGGACCAGACTTCGAACGTGACGTTCGCCGAATCCACGTACGAACCGTTGCTGAGGGTCAACATGGTCGACCAGGTGTAATTGCCCCCTGTGAGGTTGTGGAAGGCGAGGTTGATATCGTGGAAGAAGCCTGAACCGTCGTTGAAGAGTTGGACGTTCTGCCAGGTGGCGGTGAAATTGTTCCAACCCGTCTGGACCAAGGTGGAGGAGTTCTGTTCGTGGAGTCCCCATCCGAAGATGTAAGATTGACCGAGGACCGGGCACTCAATGTCAGCGTAAGGATAGACGGAATCACCTTCGTAGTAGTGAAACCCTGCAACGGGCACATCCATCGAAACAAGCGTATCGTTGTAGCCACAAGCCGTGGTGCTGTTGGTGCCGTTGACCTGGAAGGTGTTCGAAACGTTGGCAAGATGGGTCCATGTGGTGTTCGCCAAAACGTAGAAGTTGCCCGATATGGTATAATTACCGGTGTCCATGTAATGGAAGTGGACGTCAACTTCATCGAAGTGGTCGGTGTGATTTGGGTGGTAACTCACGCTTGAGTTGTTGGTCTCAAAGAACGATTGCCCTTGGTCGATGACGGAACTGGTGTCTTGGGAAACCAGAAGCCAATCCACGCGATACATCTCCCACCACACGCCGCAATAGGTGTCGAGATGAGCCGAGACGGTGTCGTGCCGGTTCCAGACTTGCTGATCGGATTCGACCTCAAAGGAAACGTTCGAAGCGTTCGTGCCACAATCCACGGTGTTCCCAGCGAATTGAGGTTCGTTCGGTTCGTCCAACATGCGGGTTGGTTCGGGGGCTAACACCGCCGAAAACGTCGAGATTACGAGCATCAGGGTCAGGGTTAGAACACGTGCGTTCATGTTGGTTCGGAGTTTTCAAGACGATATAAAATCACCCGAAAATGTGAGATACGGTGTCCGTTGAAGGAACGTTGGCGCCCTCCAACCAATGTTCAAGGTCCAAATCGTTCCCTTTCGAGAGCATGTTGGCCCGGTCGCTGACCAAACGCCACGCCGTTTTCTTCCCGATACCGGGGATGGCCTCGAGTTGTTTTTGCGTGATGCTCAACGGGTCCAAGCCGACCTCAACGCCAGTGATTGACCGAGCCCCATGACCAGTCACAACGATATCGGATTGGGTCTCAAGGGGAATCTTGTATTCCACACCGACCAAAATGGGGTAGGCGCCCAATTGCCGCCCGAAGGTAATGCCACCTTGGCCGTGTACCGACGACGAGGTATGAGCCTCCGTTTCGTGAACAGGCAAGCGTGTTCGCCCGTCGTGAGTCTCCCAGTGCACCTGCCTTAGGACGGTGCCTAACGGAAAGAGTTCGTGCAAAAGCGGCGTGT
Source organism: Candidatus Poseidonia sp. (assembly GCA_038148515.1). Classification (GTDB taxonomy): domain Archaea; phylum Thermoplasmatota; class Poseidoniia; order Poseidoniales; family Poseidoniaceae; genus Poseidonia. Next base: position 5,531 of record JAYQVP010000017.1, read on the forward strand.
CGATATCGGTACGACATCCATGCTTGAAGGCCGCAAACGCCTCGGAGGGGACCTCTTGAAATCCTTCGCCCTCGACCTGACGGATGTTGATTCGGCGAAGCCAGAGGCCTTCATTTCGAAGGTCCCGTAACAAGTCCATGTTCATCCTGTAGGTGGCTTCGGTCTCTCCGTTTAATCCGGCGATGAAGTTGAGTCCGGGCAACAATTTCGGAAGGCCTCGCTCACCGCGTACTCGCCCGTGTTTGTTGATGAGGCGAATCGCCTCTTTGAGTTGACCCGGATCGCAATTCAGCCAGTTGGCTTCGTGAACGCTGGGGTCAGCCGATTCCAAACCAAAGGAGAGAACGGCACCGTCTGAAAGCGTCTCGACCAATGTCTTGGTGATGGCTTCGGCGGGTTCAAGGTGTTCAGCGATGATGGACGGGTTGCCGTTATCGGTGTGGAGCAGGTCCAATCGTTCATCCTCTCGCAAACCGTGAAGGAGGGCGGCCAAGGGTTCGGGGTTGGGAATCGGGTACTCGAGTTCCTTCACACCCTCCGCCATGTAGGTGTAGGTGTCGGTCATACCGCCCAAGCGAACGTGACGAACACCTGCATCGTGCGCCAAACGAACCTCCTCAATGATGTCCTCGGGTGTGCGCCACAAGGGAACACCCTTCTTCGGTTCAATGCAAAACTTGCACCCGCGTTTGTAGCGAACGCATCCTTGGTAGACCTCCACCTCGTAGGTGAGGGGGCCTGGTCGTCCATCTGTGCCTCGGTCGGGGTGATGGGCGACGGCTAAACTCCCCGCTCCTGCATGGGCCCATGCTGTCCATTGCGCCGCCGTTCGCCGCTGGTGCTTCCACTCACCCGTCTCAAGGTAGTGAGCAAGGGTAGCATCGGTGTCTTGAACGGCCAAGAACAAGTTTGGACGAACCGGTTGCCAACCTTGTTGCCTCCAGCCGCGAATGGCCCATCCGCCCATCAACACAGGCATGCCTCGTGGTAGGGTGCTGAGCAAGCGTTGAGTTTCGTTGAGGGAAATCGGTGTTCCTCGGATGTATTTGCCGGGAACGACGGCACCCGCAACGCACACGACGCCCAGATGAGTGGATAGGGCCCTTGCTGTTGCTTCTGGGTCTCGACCTTGCTGTCTGCGCAACTGGTCCACGGTCATGTAGGTGTACGGTATGCCCTTCGATTCAAGGACGCCGCAGACATACCTCACATGAAATCCGATGTAGGGGGGCACGCCAAAGGCAGCCGGCTCGTCTTCGTAACCGTCCAACACCAGCCAAGCCGGGTCAACGGTTTCAACCATGCTTCAAGGCGGGCCTGTCGCTCCTTCAATCCTTCTTTGGTCGATGGCGACGGTGGCGCTTCTTTCCGTCTTCGGCTTCCTCGCGGAGGGCTTGAAGTTCTCGACTTGATTTGCCGTTGTCGTCTCCCGAACCGGCGTTACGGCCTTTCTTACGCTGACCGCCACCGCCGCTTTTCCCACTGTTGGCGACATCGACCTTGAGCGATCGTCCATCGAGTTGGTGGCCGTTGAGGGCCTTCACGACCTCCTCGCCCTTGTCGTTTTCTTGAATGAACACGAACGCGAAGCCCTTGGGTTTGTCGCCAGGCCCCATAGCAATGACGGTTTCGGTGACGGTGGCGTGGGGGGCAAACAGAGCGGCCAGTTGCTCCTCGGTGACGGAAAAGGGAAGATTGCCAACGTACAATTTCAGTCCCTTTGGCTCGCGCTTCTCCTTTTTATTGCCTTTCTTGCTGTCATCGTCAGCGTCTCGCACACCGATACGACGCCCGTGAACGCGATGACCGTCAAGAGCAGCCGCAGCAGCATCCGCCATGGATTTCTCGGCATAGGTCACGAATCCGAAGCCACGGTTGGCGCCGGTGTCGTCGGTCAAGACGATGCAGTCGGTCATCTCACCGTGTGGGGCGAACAGGGCGCGCAATTCTTCGGTGCCCACTTCACGCGGCAAACCACCGACGAACAAACGGGTACCAGGCGCTGCTTTGGGAGGACCCCGTCCGCCAGAACCTAGGCCTTCGAATCGGAAGTAGGTACGTTCTCGTCCGTCTTCACGGACATCTGCAGCGATAAAGGTGGCCCGACCGGCCGGGCCTTTGGCAAACATGGCTTCTGCTGCAGCACCCCACCGCTTCCCTGCATTGTTGAGGACGCTGGCGCCTTGGTCAAGTTCAGCCCAACCCGCCCCGTAGTTGTCGGCCAGGGCCCGGTAGGATTGGTGGCCGCAGGTCGGGCACTTCACGTTCCAGTCCCCGTCCAATTCGGGTTGAAGAACGTCGCCACAGGGTGGACAAATCGCATGCAAGACGCCGCAATCGTCGCGCTCTCGGAAGTCCAGTCGAACCACGGGTTCAACCTCTTTGATGACGGCCCGGCACACATCTCGTCGTCGAAGAGCGTCGGACGTCTGGTGCATGAAGCGGTCAACCAGTCCGGTCACGAAGAATTGACCGTAGAGATGTTGGGGCTGAATGGATCCCGGCTTGCCTTCAACCGTCAAGATCATTGCCTCGCCGTTCTTTTCGTTGAGTTTGACCACCTCGCACAGCACGGTATCGCCCACGATTGGTTCCACGATGTGCTTGGCAGGAAGGACATGGAGGGTGCCACCATCGTGGTGCACCGTGCCGACGACCGTCGCTACGATGTGGCCGTTGGTCAAGGCCGTTCCTTCGCCGTGTTCGTGCTCGCCTTCTTTGGCAAGGATGCTTCCTGGTGTGACGAGGCTCGCCGTCATGTTTCTCATTCCCTTGGCAAGCGTGGCCCGAGGTGGGTCGCACGCCGTTCGCCAATGAAGGGCGGTGGCTCCTTCCTTTTCAACCCCCCATACGGGTATCATGCCTCAACTTCATCCAAACGGGCGTCGCCTGGGCGGAAAAATCGCCAACACTTCACGTCGGTGAAGCCTTTTCGTTGGGCGTGGTGGTGATAGGTGGGTGGGAGTCGGAATTCTGTTTGCAGCACGACTTCCGCACGCCATCCCGCACCTTCACCGACCGCTTCGAGGTGGGCGGCGTTGGCGTGGTGCAGAAGGTGGACGGCGGTGGCATCGGTGGCGAAGGCTTGGTCGAGAAATGGACGGTCTGCTCGGGCCACTTGCGTGCCCCAAGGGGGGTTCATGACGACCAAATCAACACCTTCCGTTGGCAGGTCGTGTTCGCGAACATCGGCGTGAACCACGGTGGTTCGGGATTGAAGCTCGACGGGCAACGAAGCCACGTTGGCGTTGATGACCTTGACCACCTCAGGGTCCACCTCGACCATTGTGACATGTTCGGCCCCGAGCAACAAACAAGCGATGCCCAAAATGCCGTTTCCAGCACCGATGTCCAAGACTCGCTTCCCTTCAATGCCGTCAAGCTGGTCCACACCCAGCATCCAATAGGCGGCGAGGTCGCCTTCGGTGGCGTACTGTTCGAGGTCAAGGTGCTGGCAGGGATGGGGTGCTAACTTGGAGAGAGCGATCGCCAAGTGCTTGGGACGCATCCACCTCACCAGCGTCGTTGCTGATAGGGATAACCGGGTTGTTGCGATTGCATCTGCAGGCGCATGGCGTGGATTTGCTGGGCTTCGATGCGCAAACGCTGGAGCAATTGTTCACCCGGTTGTTGGTTGCCGCAAAAACGACAGAAGCGGGTGCCGTCAGGGTGCTGTTGGCCGCAATTCACGCAAAATCCCATGGTCGTCCCTCCTTTGGTCCTCGTGTTGGATGAATTTGAACCTTCTCAACCCATGGCCGTCATTTCCAACAGGATGGGCCAGGACTCCAACCCCTCTGCAAGGGCACGCTCGGCCAGGTCCTCCCAGCGGGGGTCTTCCATGAAGTCAGATGGTTCGACGCCAGCATCAATGAGTTCTTGGAAAAAAGCACGAATTTCGGCCTCAAGGTCCGACATGTCCACCGTTTCGGGTTCCGGGTCGGGGAGTTCAACCTCGCTGGTCGCCTCGCTCTCGGGCTGATCCGTAGTGGGTGGAGGCGCCGTTGCAGATTGACCGTCCTCATCGGCCGACGATGGGAGGGGGACAGCCGTTGCTTCTTCGACGACCTCGGTCTCGTCGCTCCTTCCATCGGGCAGCGGAACGGTTTCGACGTCCTCGGAGACAGTCGGCGGCAACGGGACCGTCGTCATCTCCTCGGCGGCGGAGGCGGGAGGGATGTCTGAGTCGTTGGCCTCCGATACTGGTTCGGGTTCAGGCACGGGTGCTGGTTGGGATGGTGGTTCGGGTTCCGGGGGTGATTCGGGTTTAGGTACGGGTGCTGGTTCGGGTTTTGGTTTGTCCAAGCGCCCTACCCCGAGAACTTCTGCTTGCTGGCGCGCCATTTCAGCGGCGGCGCGTCGCGGGAGGCTGATGAAGCACTTGCCGGGCATGGAGTCCACGGGGAAAGGGAGGTAGTAGCGTTCGAGAGGCGGCAACGAGGGGTGGCGGAAACAGAGGGTCTGGCTTGCTTCGAACGCACGTTGGGATGGGATGCCGACGGAAAACGGGGTCGGGGCCAATTCCACACTGTTGCGCAACCATCCTTCGTTAGTGATGAGTTGCTGCATCCAAATGCCGAGGTCGGCGGTCGCGATGCTCACGAACTGGAAGGATGCCTCACGAGGGTCAAACCCCTGTTCGCTGAGCAAATGGGCTTCGGCACGGGGGCGATGAAACACCGACACGATCGGTTGGCCGTGCTCGACCATGTCGCCGTGCAGTTCCATCATTTTGCGCTCTTTGCGGGGACAGAGCATGAGGATGGTCATCCGAGTCGCCATGGGGTCCCAAATCTCTCCCCAGCGTTGTTCGGCTTCCGTCGTGAGTTGGCCGATGGTCATGTCCGGAATCATCGCGGTCAGTCCCATTGGCGCACCCGTACAGCAGGAGGCGGTTCCAACCTATTAGCCTGCGGTCGTCGTCCGCTGGGTCAAAGCAAGCCGTTGTCACACGCCCATTCGGCCAGAAATACCACGCCCCCCGCAGCCCCTCTGATGGCGTTGTGAGAGTATCCTTCGAAACGGACGGTGTTTGGCGAGGAGGAGGTGACCGAACCGACCACGACCGCCATCCCTGCTTTGAGGCTGGTTGCGGCCTGTCCGTGAGGCCAAAAGGCGTCACCGTCGCCCATCAAGTGCAAGTTCGGGTCAACGTGCTCCACGACGACCAACGGGCGATAGGGTGCGCTTGGCAGATGTTCTGTCGGTCGTCGGCCGGTCCATGCTTGCATGCACTCCACCGCTTGTGATGCTGTGACCGGTTGGCGAAAACTGGCTTCAACCACGACCAAGTGGCCTTCAGGTCGCATGACGCGAGCGCAGGAGACCTTGGACATACCGTTCCAACCCATCACACGACGGAATTCAGCATCCGTCTTCTCCGCCTCGCCCGGAATGTCGGGGTGAACCTCGCCTGCCGCCAAGGCCGCCACCATGTAACCGTGCCCTCCACCTGAAAGCCCTTGTTCGCTGCGCATCGTGTAGGCGGTTAAACCAAATGTCTCGTGGAGGGCGGCCAGGGGGAGCAGCAGCGGGACCAAGGTGCAATTGGTCGCACATGCCAAACGTTGTTCTCCGTTCAACTGGAGAATGGCGTCCGGGTTCACTTCGGGCACGACCAACGGCACACCTTCCGCAAGGCGGTGAGCGCTGGCGTTGGAAAACACGGTGATGCCGGCAGCGGCCCACATGGGTTCAACGACCGCAGCGGCATCAGCAGGCAAAGCGCAAAAGGCGGCGACGACGCCCGCTTCCCTGCACTGCTTTGCACTTGTAGGATCGGCAACGTTCATCACCGTGAGGTCAGGGAGACTGGGCCGAGGGTCGTCAAGCACCCAAGGGACGGAATCGATGGATTGACCTGCCGTGTTGGCGGAACCGGCGATGGCAACCAACTCGAACCATGGATGATGGTGAAGGCGCTGCTGCAAGCGTTGTGCGACCAAACCCCCCGCTCCCAAGACCACCACCTTGCGAGGCTCCATGCCCGCTCCACAGCAGATGGGGCTTTGAGTGCTTGCTCGTCTTCATCCACTCGCCCTGCTGTCCATCACCAATCCGCCCAGCTCGTCGTTGTCCACTTGCCCTGCTGTCCCTCACCCATCCGCCCGGCTTGCAGTCGTTCACACACCCGACTTGCACACATGACCCAGCCCGGCTCGCCGTCGTTCACACGGCTGGCTCGGGGAAGATGCGACGCGTGACCATTTTGCGCAAGATTTGCCAACCGTCCGCGGTGGACCCGAGTTTGGCCTCGCCGATTCGGGGCAAATAATGGATGGGATGGAAGGCAAAGGACAGGTGGCGATGGACCATGCTTGCAAACAACTCTGCTTCGATTTCAAACGAGACGCTGTTGAGGGCCAACATCTCCATGCTGCGGCGGCTGAACGCCCAGTACCCGGAACAAACATCCTTTGTTTGGACCCCAAACAAGGCACTTGCAGTCCATGTCAAGAGATGGTTGCCCACAAAGTTGAGTCGCGTCATGGCTTCCGGGTCGATGCATCCGTTGAGTCGGTCACCCACCATCACGTCAACGTGCTCAAGACCCTTGACGAGGGGGACCATGTCTTCCGGTCGGTAGGTGCCATCGGCATCCAACATCACAACCACATCGGCTCCGAGGGCCAGTGCCTCCCTGAAACCGTGGCGGATTGCAGCGCCTTTCCCGTGTGCTTCTTGGGGAATAAACAGGACGCCGTGCTCCTCGGCCACCGTCCTCGATGCATCGGTGCTGTGCCCGTCCATCACCATGACCGTGAGCCTGTAGCCCATGTGTTTGATGCGCTCGTGTGGCAGGCGGTCCAGCACCCAAGCCAACCCCAACGCCTCGTTGAGGACGGGCAGCATGACCACGAGGTGGCGCATGGGCCGACATGGGGTCCCATAGAAGGAGGTTCTGTTGCCTTTCAGGTTCGCCATTCCATCCATTGGAGTTTGACACCGGTTCGGTCCAGCAACACATCGTCTCTTCCCGAGAGGCCCAGGGGGTTGACCCATGTTGTCGGTTCCTTGTTCGCCCACGACAAGGTCACATTGGTGAGAGCGGTCGTTTCATCGAGGGCAAAACATGCCTCATGGTAGCCCGCGTCGGTCCGCAGGCCGTTGTAGGGTCGTTCCAAGCCGGTGCTGCTCTGGAGGTAGAGACCTCCAGTTTGACCCACGACTTCGTAGACCAGACACCACGTTCTAGCGTTAGGGACCGGGGAAACGGTCACGGTGGCCTGCGCCCCCTCGACGATGAAGGGTCGAGTTGGGCCCAGCGACATCGGGTCGCGGAATTTGTGGTTGCGCCACGGGTCGAGGCGTTCCTCGCAGCCGTCGCAAGCGTCGATCGTCACACCCGATAACACCGAAACGGGGGCTTGGCCCGAGGCGTTGTACTGCCACAGCGCGGCACCGTCGTTGAAGTGGATGCGCTGCCAGTAGGGCGACTGAGCCAAGGTCCACTGCATGGTGCCCAAGGGTGAGGTCAAGGCATGAAGCATGCCACGTTCTTGGATGTAAGAGTGGTTGTTGTTGTACAGGGCTTGGGTGGCTCGTTGTTGCTCCGTGCTCGTCATGTGAACCAGCCCAAGCGTGGGGATGGAGGTGGTCTCCATACCGGGAGGTGCATTCCAGATGTAGCCCCAATGCATGTTTTCTGTGTACACCTGTCCGCTCACGTCCTTCAGGGCCTCTCGAAGAGCGATATCACCGGGTGCGACCGCCATCAACTCATCATGGTCCGCCAAGGAGAGCGCGACGGCGTTGGCGAAGAGAGCACCTGCGACCACCACAGCCACCAATACCGTCGACAGCGGGGCTGGCATGGTATGTGGAGGTCGGCTCATGTTGCCTAACGGTGTGAGCTGGGTGGTAGGCGACCACCACAGCGCCACCAACACGGCCAGCGGTACGTGGAAGGCGTGCAGCGCCATCGAATACAAGGTGTAGGAGAGCAATGAAAGGACCGGGACGTGTTGCAATCCATCGATGAGGTGAATCCAACTCAAGGCCCACAGCAAGGCGAACCACGTGATCCCGATGCGTCCTTCAAGGGTCTTGAACAGCGAAAGAGCCGCCGCGACGCCCATGACCAGCAAGCCAGCGTTGTAGACGACCATCGGTCGCCCACCCTGCCATCCGTATTCGGAAAACACCGCCTCTTCGAACAATCGTGGGGCGATGGCCAACAGGGCCACTGCAAAACCAACCGTGACAAAGGCGGAAAGGATGTAGGCAAGGCGACGCACATTCTGTCGTTCCTCGTCTTCCAACAAGCGCAGCCCCACGAGGACGTGGCTCAGAAGGAGCAATGCGAGGTACATGGCACCGGTGGGATGGATCAACGAAACACACAGCAAAGCCAAACAGAACCCCAACGTATGGTGGCGTTCACGTTGCTCCTTTGAACGAAACAGAACCAGCAAGCCGACGACTAAACCCAACTGACTTGCGACGCTTGGATATCCTGAATCAAAGGTTTTCGCAAACAACCCCAATCCCAGCCCCATCGCCAACATCGCTTGACCTCCAGAACCGTGACGGTCCAGGGCCCCCATCAAGCCGAGCAGCAAGACGAACAGGGTGTAGTGTCCCAAATGGAAGACGGCAGCCCCTGCGTCCAATCCGCTGCTCAGCGCTAACCACGCCGCCAACGACGGGTAAGCCGGCGGGTATGTCCAGAATCCTTCGTTGGTGCCCGAGAGGGCGAGGTTGCCTTCGAGCATGAGTTGTTGGGTGAGCATCGCAAATCCAATCCAATCCACACCGAAGGGGTAGGGTTGCAGCAACGGGCTGACCAAGGCCGATAGCGCCAAAATGACACCCAGCACCAGCAGAACGGTGGAGCGAGAGCGTTGGAAACCGAGTTGAATCTCCGCCTCCTTGCCCAGCGTCGTTTCGGTTTCTTGCGAAACCTCACCGTGCATGGCTGCCTCGAGTTGTTGCCATCTGCTTCGTTTTTCGAGCGTTTCATGGCGAACCGTCATCATGCGGTACGCCACTGCATTCATGGCGATGAGGCACAGCCAAAGGAGGGGCGCTGACCAAACATCGGCGAGCAGGAGCACACCTGAAACCCCATACAGGAAAAGCAAGCCCAATGCAGGGGCGAGCAGCATTTTGCGCCAACGGTCACTGGAACCATCGAGCACCGAGGTCATCGCCCAACCCGGAAGCAGGCTGGGCGCGAGCAGCACCACGATGCTTCCCAGCATGGCTGACCCACGTTGAAGGCGTTTCTTCATGCTTCGCCGAAACCTCAAGAAGATTGTGAGCGTGGCCGTGGCATGGTCACAACACCGTCGACCCCGTTTCATCCAACGGTGGTGTTCGACGGCCCGTATTGGGTTCACGACTTTTCACACCCGGGGCCCGAAGGCTGGCAAGCGCCTTATCCCTTCTCGGTCGGCCGTTACGACGAGCGGCGACCGGGGATGTACAGCACCCCGTTGTTCGAAGGTGTTCGTGACCACCATGTTGGACTTGATCTCGGCGCTCCCGCCCAAACGCCCGTCCATGCCTTTGACGGAGGGACGGTGTTCGCCATCGCCGTTAACGACGAGGACGGCTCCTACGGACCTACCCTCATCACCCAACATTGTCGTTCGCTGCCCAGTCTTGTGGGCGGCCCCTGTGAGGGCGAGCCGGTCACGTTCTGGGTCCTCTATGGGCACTTGAGCTGGGAGAGCATCTCGAACTGGTCGGTGGGCGATACCTTTGGCCGTGGAGATGTCATCGCTCGGTTGGGTGAGCCGGAGGAAAACGGAGGCTGGCCGCCCCACGTTCACGTGCAGATGTCGTTGCACCCTCCTGAAAACGGGGATTTGCCCGGCGTGGTCAGGGCGGAGGATCGACAAGCCGCCCTTGAACAGTACCCCGACCCGCGGCTGATTTGCGGGCCGCTTTACTGAACCGAATCGAGGTGCGCCTTCATCGCATCAATCGGCTGAATCGTCGAGGGGTCCTTGCCTTGGAGCAACGCCAACGTGATGGAGAGCCAATCCATCACCAAGCAATGATAGAGTAGACTTTCCAACAACGAACTGCCTTCGCCCACGAGATTCCAAGCCGTTTCGGTTGTGGTGTGAGCCACCATCCAGTCCAGGCGCTGACGAACCCGTGGATGCATCCCGCTCCACGTCAAGAACAACAATCCTTGTTCGGCTGAATTCGGGTCGTGATGGGAGCCCACGCCGCCCCATGCCACGCTTTCGTTGTGATTCATCTCCGGCAGTACACCAATGCGAGTAAATCTTGCTGCATTCTCGTTCATCTGGTTCTTGAACCGCACGAGCGCTGGTGTCAATTCCGTGGGACCGAGTGCAGCGATCGGTTGGTCGAGCAAGGAGGTGGCAAGCAAGGCGATGTCGCCCTCAGGGTCCCGTGCTACATCGAATTGCTCGTTGGCCTGTTGCAAGCGTTGCAGCATGGCTTCCCGAGCAGCAGGAACGGGCTCAGCAGCCAAACCCAAGTGTTCGAGGCATGCGAGTTGGCGGCTGAACAGATGGCCAAACGCCGTCCGAGGCGGTTGGCCTCCGACGGTCGGAATCAGGTAGCAATGGGGGTACAACTCGGTCAAACCGGCCAGCACACCTCCCGTAGAGATGACGATGACCACCGCCCCTTGCTTGAGCGCTGCTTCAGCGGCCGACACGGTTTCCTCGGTGTTGCCGCTGTGGCTGGTTGCAAGGACCAACCAGGTGGGGTCGAACCAAGCAGGGAGGGTATAGTCTCGGTGAACCATGACGGGGCACGGTCCGTGCTGAGCGTTCAGTGCCGCCAAGAAATCACCGCCTGCTCCGCTGCCACCCATGCCCAAGCAGAGCACACCGCTCCACGACGCTCGCCGAAGCGTCGCGAGCCAAGGAAATCGCTCCTCGTTCACCGAAGCAAAGCCCGAGCGAAGGTCATCAACCCATCGTCGTAGCAGGCCAAGGAGGTCTTGACTGTCGAACCGTTCGATGAGTTGGACGACACTGAGGTCCTCTTCGGGTGCCGAGGGTTCCTCCATCATGCTGCCCCCGGTTGGTCCAGCCCGATGTGCGGCAATGCCGTCCATTCGTCGTCGTGTTTCACCAACAGCCCCTTGCGTCCTGCGGTATGGTCGTAGGGCAGGCGAACCGAGGCCATGGTCCATGTTGATGGGTCAAGAAATTCGCCTACGGATGCGTCTTCGTTGATGAAATCCACCTCGAGGAAGGCGGGTCGTTGCTCAACCACTTGGGCCGATTCAAGGTCCCGCCAAGTCGCTCCGGTTCGTTCATGGCGGTCAACCCGTTCCACAATCGCGCCTTCTTTGGTCCATGACGAGGGCCGCCAGAGGTGGTTACGCCACAGCACGACATCCCCAAGTTCGTATCCCGGCTTGCGGTACAACAAGGTTAGGCGGGTCACATCGACCCCGTCTTTACGGCCGACCGTGGAATTCGTTTCCAACACCATTCCGCCATACTCTCCAATCAGGTGACGTCCCCATGCCCGTGCCAAGCCTTTGCTGCCCAGAACGACATCGTATCCTCCGGTAACTGGGCCTTCGCTGGTGATGAAAAACATCGGGTCGTCAGCGAGTTTGTCGAGCACATCGTCGAGCGTGGCGCGCAAACGAACGAATTCGTCCTCCGACAATCGCCGTGCGCTGGAACGCAGTTGGACGGTGGCTTCGAAATAATTTCCCGCCCTTCGGGTGCAGGTCAGGCACACTCCATTGGCCATTCTGGCCCGCATCGTGTGCTCTTCTTGGAACAGCAGGTCGTCGATCACGCCCTCGATCTGAACGTGAAGCAAGGTGTGTCGATCCGACACCTTGACCGCTTCCATCGCGAGTTGAATGTCCTCGGCGCGTTCGTGAACCGCCAGATGGCGATGCATCAACTCGTCCCAGACGTCCTGTTCGTTGGTGTTTTCCCACTTTCCTTCAATTTCAACGATGCCACAACGGGCGCAACGGACCCATGGCACGTTTTCGGGCATTCGGGCAAGAACGGTGCGAGCACGCAAACACGGTTCGCACATGCGGTCCCCGAACAAGGGTGGCTCAGACCCACACACGAGGCAAAATTCACCCCCCAAGTGACTTGACATCGAACGCCCTCACTTGGCCTCAACGAACGGTGCTTGAAAAGATGCGCCTTCCTGAACCGCTCATGGGTCGTGTTCAACGGGTGCATCTGAGTCGGCAGCGGCGGCGATTTCCATCGCCTGTAGCCGTTGTTCCAGTCGACGGCTCCGATGCATGACGGTGTAGGTCCAGAGGCCAAGGGCCACCAACATGCCGAGGTAGGCCACGGCCAAATACGTCATGCCTTCCATTCAATGCCCCCCTGCATCCAGTTGATGTTGAAGTTGCTCCAAGCGTTGTTCCATCACGGTCAGTTGCATCGAAGCGATGATGTGGCCGACGATGAAGATGGTGAAGGACACGGCTCCCACGAGCAGAACCAGGCCCATGTCACCGTTGATGGAACTGTCCTCACCGGGACCCACCACGGGGCCGGGGTGTCGGATGGTCCAAATTCGGGTGGCGATGTACGTGAGTGGAACCAAGACAAAACCGTAGAGTCCGAAGGCGGCAAACGTGTCCCTTGACTCCACGCCGTCGGGCTGACTGTTTCGTCCGAGCACCACATAGACCGCCAAGAGGGTGAGCAGCCCAAAGGTGTTGAGACGCACATCGGTCCAATCCCACGGAGTTCCCCACTCTGCCGCACCCCATACACAGCCGGACCACACGGTCATCAGGCCAGTGGCCAGCCCCGCTTCCGAACCTGCAACATGGAGTCTCCACATTCGTTCCGAGCGTTTGAACAACCATCCTGCTGAACCGATGAACAAGGCTCCAAAGGCGATGAAGGCTGCCCATGCAGCGGGAACATGCCAGTAGAAGATGCGCTGAGCAGCAGGCGACTCGAAGGCATCAATCGATACGCTTGGCGCCCACATCAGCGCTAGGATAAGGGTGGCGCCCAAGCCGAAGAAGCCGAGGAACAACACGGGTTGAACCGACTTCATGGGCTGTGGGCCATGGCGACCTCCTTGAACTTGGTGCTGTCAGCGTGTGAGCCAATCCAGCACCAAGGCGTAGGGTAAAATCAGAACAGGGGTTAGCAGTCCAATGAACACAGCCTGCGGTCGTGCCAACCGTTCGGTGGACCGTTGTGCGAAACCAACGCCGTGCCAGGCAACGGCGCACAAGACCGCACCCACCACCACGTGAACGGGGGTGATGGTCGCCATCAAACTGGCTTCGGTCAGCAACGTAATGGCGCCACCTATCAGCAGCGGCAGCCCGCCGGCATGCGGCGTGGAGCCGGCCACGCCGCGCCACCACGCACCGACTCGTTCCTCTCGGCACATCGTCACCATGGCTTCCCCGCACAGCCCCGCAGCAAGAGAGGGGGCCAAGATGAAACCCGCCTGCTGAAAGGCATCGAGTTGGGTCATGACGTCGCCGAGCACCAACAGGATGCCAAGGGTGAGCAGCGCCGCCATACCGTTGTGGTTCAACCACGCCATCGTCCTTCTATGCATGCGTATTCCGAATCGTTGTGCACTTACGGTCCGTGAGGTGGAGGTTGTGAAGGTGACGTCGCTGGCCGACCGGGCCGGCATTTGTTCCGTTGTGGCGCTCCCGTGCAGGTCCACCACTCGGGTGGCCTGGTCGCGAACCCGCTCATCGTGGGTGCACACCACAAGGCCGTGACCCCGCTGTGTGAGGGCTGCCAACCATCCCAGCAGCACCTCTACCGAAGCATCGTCCAGCCCGGACGCAGGTTCGTCCATCAACACCAAACTCGGTTGTGGTGAAACAAATGCAGGGAGGATGCCGGCGAGCACGGCTACTTTTCGCACCTGCCCTTGCGAGAGGTGCATCACAAGGTCATGAGCCCGATGGTCGAGGTTGAACGCCTTGAGGAAAGGAGCTGTTTCGGTCTGAAAGCCGCTCATTGACATAGCGACCTGCAGGTGTTCCTCAACGGTCTCGCTGCCCAACACGCCATTCTTCTGCAACGTCAATCCGACGGTGAGTGGACTTCGTTTTCGTCGCCCTTCAGCGTCGAGCACGACGGTATCGGCGTGCTTGACCGTACCCTGTTCAATGGGCAGCAAGCCGGCTGCGACCTCCAACAGCGTTGACTTACCAGCCCCGTTGGCTCCCGACAGAACGATCATGTCGCCCCCGTTGACAACGAGGTCAACATCGGTGTGGACGTGGTTCATCCCCCGGCGAACCCCAATCCCCGTCAACGACAGCAGCGCAGGGGCCATGCTTCAGCGAACCTGCTGGTCAGCAAGAACCCTCCTGTCACGACAGGCGGGGTGCGCAACTCAAAAGGGGGCCAACGGAGAGCCACCTCCATGGGCTATGCCTTCGGGTGGCTGAGTCTCGTCGAGCAGGCGCTCGTCGGTCTTTGGCTGGTCGCCATCGCTGCTCCGTTGGTCTATGCATGGCGGACCCGCACCTCCGTGGCCATGGGCGTCACCGTGAGCGTCCTACTTGGGTCCGTGGTGCAAGTGTTGTGGTCGCTGTTGTATTCGTGGTCGCTGGTTGAGTATTGGGTGTGGGCTGATTTTGTGCTCGTACCGGCGAGAAGCAGTGAGCCCATGTTTTGGCACACCCTGCTCAGCGCGGGCTTCCTCCACAGTCAAGGAGACCTGATGCACGTGTTGGGCAATGTCGTGATTTTAGCGCTGGTCGGTGTTCCGCTCGAGCAACGCTTGGGGGCGAAGCGTTTCACCATCGTCTACCTCATCGGGTTGCTCGGTGGTTCCTTGGGTTGGGTAGCCTTCAACGCCGACTCGATGCGTCCTGCGTTGGGCGCGTCTGGTGCTGCTTTTGGCTTGCTGGGAGCGTACTTGGCTGGGTGGCCGCGTGACGAAATTCCCTTTCCGTTGTTGCTGATTCGACCTTGGCCAGTCGTGCTCATCGCTCTCCTGTATTTTGGCTTGGAATTGGTTCGCGCGCTGGCGACTATGGAATCGGGGGTTTCCAGCGGCATCGCTCACATGGCGCATATCGGAGGCTTCATTGCAGCGTATGCTCTCTTGCCTCTGGTCGCACGAGGTGGGCCGGTTGAACTCGGCATCGTTGACGGCGGGCCGAGTGCCGGCGACGCATTGAACGCCCAACGGCGTCAGGTCAAAGCACGGATGGCCGACCTCTCCTCGATGGAAGACCCGTGGACCCAAGCGGGATTGGAGGTCCCCAAACATCTTCGCGAGCCGCTGAAGAACCTCCTTCAAGCCGGTGATGAACCGGAAACGAGAGCCGCTTGGATGGAACACATTGCCCACGGCGGCACATGCCCCGTCTGCGAGTCGCCCTTGGGTTTGGTCGAACGCTCATCCGGCCCTCATTTGCAATGCTCGGCTGACGCCCTCCATCTCGAATGGCCGCCAACGACCCCTTCGCCTTGAACGACGACGTGCACGGGCGAATGGTGGATAGAATGAAAGGTGGGCAGGCATTCCACAACACTGCGAGGCGTTGCTGTGCTGTTGCTGGACCAACAAACATCCCGACGGGCTACCTTTCTCTTCGCCCTCGTGCTTTTGATGGCCGACATGAGCGGGATGGCCCTTCAAGCCAAGGCCACTCCGCCTTCAATACCCGATACAGCCCCCCCCATTCTCATCGACGGCCTACCTCCGTTGATGTGTGACGAAGTCCTGTGTGAACGGCCCACCCGCTTGGTGGAGCGCGGCGACCGAGCCTCCTCCGAGCCCGATATGTGGTGGTTGTCCTACGGCCCCGATCTCGATTGGAACGGCATGGACGACCGCCTCCAACGGGTTCTGGCAGGGCAACCCTCCGTTTCCCCCACCGCCATCACCGGACCCGATGGTCGACTCACGGTGGCCATCGTGGTCGATTATGCATGGGCGCCGACCCCCACAGAGGAATCTGCGCTCATCGCTGTCCTCAACCAGCACGGCTGGGTGGGGGCTGAAGGGGGCGCCTGGTACCAAGTGATGAACGACATTGATTCGATCGTTTTGGACAAGGTCCCGGTCAGTTCGCTGTTGGACATCCATGCCCTCGAGGGTGTGGTGGTGGTTGAGATGCAAAACGTCATGGTTCCCTTCAATGGTGTGGCTTCCCAAGCGACACGAGCCATGCCTTCCGATGTTTACACCGCCAGCGCCTACGGGCGAGGCTACACCGGCGAAGGGGTGGTCATTGCCGTGTTGGATACCGGTGTGGACAACGAGCACAGAGCGCTGAACGATTTTGACGACATCAACGACGAACCCGACAGCGACGCCACGAGCTATGACGACCAAAAGTGGGTCGCTGGCTTCGACGCCACCTCCACCGCCTCGAATCCTGACGGTTCGGTGGACCCCGATGACGGCCAAGGTCACGGCACGCACGTTGCCGCCACCGCCTTGGGCACCGGGGGCTCTCAACGGGTGCACACCGGTACAGGCATGGGCGCCTACTTGGTCGACATCAAGGTGCTGACCGATTCGGGCGGTACCAATTCGCAAGCATCGCTCAACGGCATCCAATGGATGATCAACAACAAAAACACCGACTGGGGCAACAACGATTCCAGCCGCGGTATTGATGTCGCATCGATGTCCTTTGGGTCCGTCAGCAGTCCGCTGAATCCGAACGACGAAGGCGACAACGGTTCCGGGGCTGAAGCACGATTGGTCAACGATGCCAGAGACGCTGGCATTGTTTGCATCGTGGCGATGGGCAACGACGGTAACAAGCGAGTGCCATCCCCCGCCAGCGCTGACGGTGCGATCTCCATCGGTGCGGCCAACGACCGCAATTCGGTGAACCGCACCGATGACGTGATGGCCTCATACTCCAATTTTGGTCCACGGCTTGACGATGGAGATGACGACGAGTGGGATGAACTGAAACCCGACATCACGGCGTACGGCACGGGAATCCTTTCAGCCACCGCCGCGACTGGTCCTTCCTTCCCCGGTCAACCCGAACGAC
Source organism: Candidatus Poseidonia sp. (assembly GCA_038148515.1). Lineage (GTDB taxonomy): Archaea > Thermoplasmatota > Poseidoniia > Poseidoniales > Poseidoniaceae > Poseidonia. The sequence continues at coordinate 22,476 of JAYQVP010000017.1, forward strand.
CCCTCGCCGACAATGAATACGATTCCAAAGACGGCACCAGCATGGCCACGCCCGTCGTATCTGGCATCGCTGCTATCCTTCTCCAAGCCGACGACACGTTGGAGCCGGAAGACATCCGCAACATTTTGCGGAACTCGTCCGAAGCCCGCGGTTCGGCTTCCGAACCCAGTGTGTCCAACCGCTGGAATGACAAGTGGGGCTTCGGGTTGGTTGACGCATCCTGCGCCCTCGATACCGTTCTCGACCGGATTTGTACGCCCTTTGAAGACAACGGTGGCGTCATCGTTGACCCACCTCCCGGCGGCGACGGATTGGGCCATGATGTGGAGATGTCCACGCCCGTAAATCGCTCGATGTACCTGTCGGGCAAGACGCTGTCCGTCGAAGGAACGACGGACGTTTCCGAGAACGACTACCTCGAGGTGCAAATCAAACTCGAACAGTTCAACGAGGAAGGCGACAGCGAGGAATTGACCACGTGGTTTGGAGCCGACGGTACGGTTGAAAATTGGTACGCCGACATCACGATTGACGACGGTTGGGTGATTGACGACGAGCAGTACACGCTGGTTTATGCCCGAGCGCTGACCGAATCTGGCGAGGCATCGATGGTCGACCTTCGCATCATTCACTTGGCTCGTATGACCGCCATCTTTGCCGAGCCTGCCATCGGTACACCGTTGGCGGGCTTGGTCGAGTTCACTGGCACGGTCGAAGGGACAGACCATGACCGGTTGGAATACAAAGTGGACAACGGGAATTGGGAACTCGGCGACCAACTCTCGGAGCAAGAAGAAGGCGTGCAATCGTGGTCGTTCAATTGGGATTCAACGCAGGTTGCCGATGGTTCTCACCGTTTCAGCATCCGAATGGTCAACACCAGCGGTGTCATCAGCGACGCAGTGAAACGGACCTATGAAATTGACAACCTTCCTGCCGCCCCTGATTTTGCCTTCACCGGTTCGGTCGCAGTGTATGATGGTGGGATCATCGTCAACGAAGCCGTCGCCGGGACCGTGCTTGAAGTCCGATTTGGTCTGCGCAACATCGGTGACCTCGATGCGGGCGAGGTGTATTTGACCCTCGAAGGTGAGGGCAGCGATTCAACCACGTACCCCAACGTGGGCAAGGTATCATCCCTCGAAAAAGGAGAGAGCGTTTCTGTGACGCTGTACTGGTGGGCGACCGTTCCGGGCACCCACGACGTCACCCTCTCGCTTGACCCAACCGAACAATACGAGGACCCGGACCGCAGCAACAACGTGTACACCTTTTCGTTCAGGGTCGACGAGCGACCGCTCGAACCCATGTTGCGGTTCCAGCCCGGTGCAGCCCGCTCCCAACCCGAAATTCCAGCACCTGGGACTCCCTATGACCTCCAAATCCGCGTCGACAACCTCGGTCAGGGCGACGCTGCCAACCTGAATGTGGGGTTGGAGCGTTGGGTTG
>JAYQVP010000018.1:0-23713 GCA_038148515.1 Candidatus Poseidonia sp.
TCCGAAGGGTATGTGGAAACCCCTCAAGACATTATGGAGAAGTACAATGGGTGTTGAGTCCCCCAGTACACTCGCTACCCTTTGATTTGTATTCGGATTATACACGATACGGCATGTCAATGTCCAACTGAACGAGATACAACCCAGTCGATATGCACGAGGCATAAGTGATGCCATCGTGATGTTCCACCGCCCACAAAAACGGCACCCACCCGAAGTCGTAGAAGCTCGAATCGAGCGGCGTACCGTCTTCGCCATGAGGAAGGTAGTAGGCGACCGTCGCTTCTTCGTGAACGGCAACACGGTCCTCGGGAGATTGCGGGGCAACCAGCGTTTCAACATCCACCACCCAGAGACCGGCGTGGTAGTGTGAGATGTACAGACGTCCGTCCCAACCACCGCCGTGGCTTTGGTCCGTACTTTCATCGGTCTCAAAGTAGGTGCTGTCGAGGTTGTGAGGTGAAAACAACAACCACTCGTCTCCGTTGGGGTGGGCTGCGCAATCCCCGCCGTAACAATGGTCTTCTGCGTACGGAATTTCCCAATCGCGAATCAGTTTCGGCTGGAATTTGAACTGCCCGTCTTCCATGGTGTAGTCCGTGGTGTCGATCAGGTAGATGATGCCGGTGCCCACGGAGGTGCTGAGCACTTCAACGGCTGCCGTGACCAAATGCACGGGTTCGTCCGAATACCCCACGTGGGACAGATCGACCATCTCGGGGAACGGTTCAGCGTAGTGAATGTAGGAAACGCGCCCGCCGTTTTCGTTGCCGGTCGTGCCGCTGTCAGGCTGCCCGTCGTCGTCCAAGTCAAGGAAATCCATCCACAACCCCACCTCGGGAGCGCGCCAACGGCACAGAAGCGGATTGCCCTGACCTGATTTGCACAAGGTGGCGTGGACGGTGTAGGCCTCCGGTGAATTCACCGGGTGGGGCACATCCGTCACATCACCGATGCGTAAGCCTGCCTCCCAGTAGCTGCCGTAAACGAAGGTTCGGCCAAATCGGGGGTCCGTCGGGTCGTCGCCTGGCCAGGTTTGTACCGTCATGTCGTGAATGTAAATCCAGCCGCCCCGGGTGGTTTCCCAAGCCACCTCGTATTCGCCCACCTTGATGATGGTGTGGCCTTCTCCCGCAAGGGGGACGCCGGGCAAATTTCGTGCAGCCGAGCCGTCGAGATTGAGGTGCGCAATGGTCACGCCTCCGCAGGCTTCGCCGATGGCATCGTTGCAGTTGTTGTAATCGGGGTTGGCGACGAAGATATACCACTCGCCGTCGATCATGTGGGTGTAGAGGTTGTGGGGGCCACTGGGGTGGTCGATGTCGTACCAACTGTCGATGAGGGTGGGGTTGGTTTTGTCCGTCACGTCGATGAGCAGAACCGAAACTTGAGTAGGGTCGTTCCATTCTCCGACATTCGGATCAGCGTTACCCGGGTCGATGAGTTGATTTTGCTGAACGATGTACTCCCGCCCGTTGTATTCGAGGTATTTGACGTCGAGTACCTGGGTGTTCGGGTCGTTGAACACGCCGACCACTTCTGTGTTCGTGGGGTCCGTGACGTCGACGATGTGCATATCGTTCCAACCGGCAAGGTACGCGTAGGTTTCTCCGTCGGGCGTGGTGGCGACCTGAACCTCGGCGTTGCCGGGTGTGCTGAGTGGATTGAAATCGATGAGTTCCATGTTCGGTGTCCCGGCCTCGTGTTGACTTGCGTTCTTGTGGTCGTGACCCTCGCCTTGGAACAGCGGGTCGCCGCTTTGCATCACCGGTGAAGCCTCGGCACCGTCATCTTCGTCGCTGGGCAGGAGCAAGAGGACGGAAGATGTCACCAAGAGGGCGAGAAAGACGGCCAACAGCGCTTGCTTTCCGCCCATGTTGCTCTCATCTCGTTTCTCCGTATGGTCTTTATGAGCCCGCACGAAGCCGTATCCATGGTCCGCACGGCGCATCACGGTCTTCTCTGCGCTTTGACGGTGTGCCTTCTTCTGGCACCGATGTCCGCGGCTCACGAACAAGCGACCATGGTGGTGGTGATCACTGATGAAGGGGTCGCCCCGGGAAACATCAGCGACCCGAGTTTTCTTCACGGCAATGCGCTCAAGTTTCTGATGAAAGACACAACCAACAACACCACCGCCCGTGTCCATATCGACCTCGATGGTGACGGACTGTACGAAACCGGTACCGACGCATCATCGGGGGAATTGGTTGAATCGTGTGAACTGGACGAGAACGGAAGTTTGGTTGACCCCGACTGTGCTGTGTCCTACACCTTTTCATTTGACAACACCACCACCGCTGGAAACCACACGTATTGGGTGATACGTACAACGAATGGAACAGCGACGACGGTGCAGCATTGGGTCATCGTTCACGGTGACGAGCACGCCGATGACCACGAAGGCAACGAAACCGAACAGGGGACGGCGTGCGAAGCGCCCCCTTGCACGGACGGTGATGCTGCGGCCTCTGGCGAAGCTGATGATGCATCCACGCGGGACAGCGTGCTGACCTTGCTGCTCATCGTTGCCGCATTAGGGGCCTTCTTCACCACCATGTCCATCCTCAAGGAGCGGCAGACCACAAAAATCCTTGAAGAAGAGTGATCAGCCTTCAATCAACGGACATCGGTGGTCGTCAATCGTTTCAATTCGATGTGCTCCGAAGGAAAACACAGAGCGTTGTGGTGGTCGGCGCTTCCTTCTTGCACACGTGGCTTTCACGCTACGACATTGGACCTGTTCCTTCTTCAAAGAATCGGTGCTCTGAGGGCAGACCTTGAGAAGGTGAACCTCCACGCCACAGCATGGTCAGCCAACGCTACGCGCAAGCGGCTGCTTTGGTCCTCTTGATGTTCACCGCGCCGCTCTCGGGGTGTTTTGGGGAAGACGACAATGCGGGGCTTATCGATGTGAAAGACGTGATGTTGGCCCCAAGCGTCCTTGACGGGGGAGTGTTTCAACCGTTTACGGTCACGGCAGATGTGGACATGTCAGTGTTCCTGCCCTACCTCATTCAGGACCCGAACACGGGGTACGTGTTCAATTCCACCGTGCTGGATTTGCGGGCGGGTCAATCGGCTCAGGTTTCCCTTCTCGCCCCTCCTCGGGCTGGGCTAGCCGTTGCACTTCTGGGAGAATACGGGCGTGACAACTGGCCCATCCGAGACGCCAATGAATCCTGGGCGAGTTGGTATTCCGATGGGGACCATCTCGCCGCCAGCGGTGCAGGCGTCGTAAGAACTGGGAACGGGACGGGGCTGTTCAACGCCAGCCAAAGCACGGGGGGGCCGGTGAACGTTGCCACCGCTGCCATCGTACGACCCATGGCTCCAGCCTTTAGCGAAGAGGAAGGAGGGCGACATTCGACCGGCGTTGTGGATGGACGGACGACCTACAACTACCTGTCTTTGCTGACCGATGAATCAGCCGATCCCTTCGATACCAGCGATTTTGCTGCTGGCTACCTTCAGCGGTGGGCGGGCCAGGCCAACCCCGCCTACGAAGCGGGTGCGCAATACCTGATGGGCAAACTCGAGGAGTTTGGCCTTGATGTTGTGGTGCAACGTTACGCCTTTGTTGATGTGTTTGACAACCAAAACCCGGAATCTTACAACATCTGCGGGTTCCGCTACGGCAAGGAATTGCCCAACGAATGGATGGTGTTCGGTGCTCACTTCGACATCGCGCCTCCCGCCAACGCCATCCTCGACGACCCCCACATTACGGGTACACGCACCTACGGCACACGTGTCGGCGCCTACGACAACACGGCGGGGACCAGTATGGTGCTCACCGTAGCAGAAGCCATGGCGGACTTCAACACGCGACGGACCATGGTCTTCTGTTTCTGGTCGGGTGAAGAAGGTGGAAAGCGCGGTAGCGACTATTGGACGGAGTACTACGTCATGGAAGACAATCCGGACGTTGTCGTCACAAACTACGTCAACCTGGACATGGCGGGCGTCAACTGGCCCGGTGGTGGTGGGGCGCCGCACAACGACCCTGCGCCTGAAATCGACCCGGACGGGTATCCAAAGGACGAGGAGGTCTGGCCCATGCGGGTGTACATCGGGCCGTCACTCGACCACGACGTCATGAACCAGCCCGAGATGGTTGGCCTCGCGCTTTGGATCGGTGCAGACGCCATCGGCGTTGAAGAACAGCAATCGATTCTTCTCGGCACTGGATTTGAGGCATCGACCTGGAAGGTCGATGATTGGTTGGCCAGGGACCGTCCTGAAATCATCGTCTACGAAGACACGACGGCGCGTTCCGACCACGCCAGCTTCCAAGCCAACCTTGGCACCGTGACCATGGGCTTTGGTGGCCTTGTTGACGGCTACTGGTGCTACCACCAAACCTGCGACACGCTGGACGAAATGGAGGCGTGGATGGACACCACCGGCAAGGATTACGGTGAAGAACATTCAGGGGTCTCGAATCTGGTCAACAGCCTCGACATGATTGTCTGGTGGGCTTCGTACTCCTTCTTCCACCTCGACGAAAAGCCGGTCTTGAACGCCTACCTGTGATCAGCGCACCAGTGCAGACACCGGGTCCGCTACCGCCATCAACAAGGTGGTAGGGTTCCATACACCAACGAACATTGTGAACACAAGAAGGCCAAACATCAGCAACGTCGCCATGTAGGCTCCCTCGTTCCAATCCTTGACCTTCAAGCCGTCCAGCGGTCCGAACGGCAGCATGTTGAACAGACCAAGAATCAAATTGGCGCCCAACCAGTACACGCCGATGTCGATGAGCATGGCTTGCCACACAAGAGCCCCGTCCTGAAGGTACATCCGGCCGAACAGACCCTCACCGGCGTCCAAGCCGTCAAAGGCGCCCGACAAGCCCAACACCGTGCCCCACAGAGGAATTCCAATCAGGAACAAGCCCATGTTGGTTAACGGCCCCGCAATGGCGATGTGTCCGTTTTGGCGACGCGTCACCAACCCAGCAACCATGACGGCGCCGGGCGCCATGAACAAAAATCCCGTCAAGAGGGAAATAACAATCCCAAATTGCAATCCCTTGGGGTCGGCACGGAATTCGGCCCAACACCCGTTTCGCTTCGCTACCAATTTGTGACCGATTTCGTGGAACAAAAAAGCCGGCCCTATCGCAACGAACATGACGGGCATCGACAGCACAAGAACGAGCAACCATGTGGACGTGCCGTAGTACCCAAGTCCGGAAATGCCGCCGACCGACATGAAGCCAAGCGCCAATGTAAAGGCGCCCATGGCCAGTTTCAGATGGTCTTTCTCAACTTGGCTAAAATGCCACAACCGTCCAGAGTGATGCTTTGGCTGCTCCCACGCATCGCCACCGAAAAATTGAGCAAAGGCAGAAGGAAGTGGAGACGAGTCAACGTGGATGGTTCCGTCCGGACCCGTGCGTTGATGGATGCGGTGCACGCGTGGGGGGGATTGGCGGCGATTGAACGGGTCGTCGTCAATGAGGTCGGCCCGCGAATCCCTCCGTCCCATGCAGGAGATGTGGGGTAGCGTTCACTTTGAATCCTCGTGTCCGAGGGTTCATGGTGGGGAAACGGATGGGCGGTCTGCGTTCCCATGTCCATGCCGAGGAAAGCCATGCATGCCTTGGGTTTCCAGGCGTGTTGTTTGCGGTGTGATGCCCCTGATGGTGGCTCAGAACGCCGATGCACCACCTGCATTGACCATCACCGAACCGTTCGCGAAACCGTCGCTTCTGCCTCCCCCGACGACCCTCTGTTTCAGTTGGCCAAGGAACTCATGGCGATGGCTGCCGCTCCACATCGATACGACCACGACGAGGTTCATGGAGCGTCCTTGCGCGAACAGCAACGACTGGCAACAGCGCTGGTGGGAACGGTGGCACCCTTAACCGAGGAGGATGTGTTGGGTGTTTTTGAAGAGCAGCGGGCGAGAAAAAAGGTCAGTCCTTTGCGCCCCGAAGACAACCCCAATGCCCAAGGCAACGAAAACGCTCGACCGATTCTGAGCGACATGAGCGAACGCTACTTTGCATCGGCGCAGGGTGTAGACACGGCCCATTACGGCGCTCGAACCGTGCCAAGTCGGCCCATCGCTGCCGTTGACAGGAGTGACCGATTGGGAGAGGATACCGCCCTTACCGACCGCATCCATGCCGCGTCCACCATCGCCGAGAAGGATGAGGAAGCCCAAGCCATTTTCGAGGAAATCGATTTCCAACGGCGGCAGCGGCAACGGGCGGAACTGAACAAGGCCCTTCAGGATGCCAAAGAACTCGTTGACGACGACTTGGATTTTGAGTGATCACACGACATCGTTGGAAGCGGTTCGGGTGTGGACGGGTTCGCCCAGGATATAGGTCAGGCGTTGGGTGCCTTTGCCTTTTGATTTCTTGCCCGTCCATTCCACATGCCCCAACTCCGCAAGATTGGTCACGTGGGTACCTGCGCACGGGCACATGTCGATGCGGTCTCCGATCTGAATCACACGAAGTTCCCGAACATGTGGCGGTAGCAGATCCATGTTTGTTCGCTCTGGTGGCATGACCTGATTCATCGCTTCACGGGTCATGACGTGGTCGGTGACGGGGACGGCTTCATCGATGCGTTGGTTCACCGCTTCCAGCAATGTTGCGAGCATGGTTTCATCAAACGCAATCGGGTTGAAATCAATGCGAGAGCGGTCGGCGTGGATTTGATTGCCCACTGTTCGCACGCCGTCAAACAGCTCATACGCCAGTCCACTGACCAAATGTTGTGCGGTGTGCATGCGCATGTGCGCATAGCGCGTCTCCCAATCGATGCTCCCGCGGACGACGTCGCCCTTCGCCAATTGATGGTCGGGTCCGACATGGTGCACCACTTCACCGCGACCTCGGACTTCCGTGACTGCCAAGTTACCGTTTGGGCCCTCGATGGTGCCCGTGTCCCAGTGTTGGCCGCCACCAAGCGGATAGAACAGCGTTCGATCGAGGACCACGCCTTCGTCATGCACATCGGTCACAGTGGCATCAAACCGGTGAAAATAGCCGTCTTCGAGTGAGCGGAGGTACAGTTTTTCGGTCATGTCAGAACCACTGTTCCCACCTTGAAGATGTTGTCCCTTCAAGCCGGCCTTGCTTCAGGAAGGAAGTCTTCGATCAGGCCGGCGTTCTCTTGGGCGTTGGCGTCGATCACGATGGCAGGAGTTTTCCAGGCAACGGCCAGCGCCACCGTGGAGTCCCAAAGCGCTCGGATGAAACCCACTTCTTCGTAGTCCCACCCGCGCTCCTCGGCGTATTCCTTGACAATAGGCGCTGCTTTTGGAAGATTGAAGTGTGAAAGGGCGGGGAGGAGGTGGTGTTCGATTTGATAGTCGAGGCCGACGAAAAAGAACGAGCCGATACGCCCGAGTTTGATTCGGCGGCCCGTTTCGATTTGCAAGCGCCAGTTCTCATCATATTCCATCACAATCGGTCGCCCGGCGTGGCCAACGATGAAAATAGCCGTGAGGTAGACGCCCACGGCGGCCCACAACAGGACGTAAAATCCAACCACGATTTGCCAAGAAAGACCCAACATGACGGGAAGAACCAGCCAGAGGAAGAAATGGCACACAAGGAGGGAAACGTCGAGCAACCACATCTTGGAAAAACGATTTTTCTTGGCTTTGAAAGGTGCGGTGACGATGTATTTCAGACCGTCGTATCGCATGAGATGGCCGACAAGGGGAGTGATGATGGGCCAGAAAATGTAGGCCTGGAGGTACTTTTGAAAGAATTGGCGGAGACGTCCGCTCGTTTCGTATTCTTCTTGCGAAAACGTCAGCGGCCACGAGTAGATGTCCGGATCTTTGTCGATCACGTTCGGATGGGCGTGGTGCTGAACGTTGTGCTTTTCTCGCCAATAGTTCATGGATAGACCGGAAAACAATGGAAAAGCCAAGGAAGCCAAACTCAGGTTGCCCGCCTTTGATTTGCACGCTGACGAATGGACACCCTCGTGGCCAATCATGGCGACCGTTGTTGTAACCAGTCCCGTCAACGGGAGCAACAGAAGCCCCCACTTGAACGGCAAGGCAATATGAGCAGCGTAAAGGAAGCCGAGAACGGCGAACAAGGAAAGAAGTTTGAACCACGATTTGCCCGTTGGTTTGTCCAGCAATCCCTTTTCCTGCAGTTTTTTGCGAAGGTCAGCCATCGGATGTGCTCCCATCTTCATCACCCGCGCACCGAAGTGCAACGAACCTTTGGGACCATGTGGACCCTATCAACGTGGTGTTGGAAATCACACCAAGTTTCACGATTCGAAACATTCTACAAAACGCGAGGCTTTTCGCAACATAGCATCAAAAGACAGTGCGTCTACATCGGCCGCTAGCGTCACTTCACATTGCTCAATGAACCCTTGTTGCGGCGTCCATGTCGTGGGCATGTCCCACCACAATTCGGTCGTGCCGTCGCCTCGAGGTAGATTCAAACGAACATCCTTTGGCCAATCAGACTGCGTCGCAGTGACCACGGTTCCTCCCTTCCAACGGCATGAATGTTCAGGTTGGAGATAGATTTCAGCGTGTTCGAGCAACGATTCATGGTGCCGTAGCCCAGGACCGGGTTGAGAGATGGCCGTAGTGTTCACCAGTCGGTGCACGTGAAGGGATTCTATTTCCTCTCGTTCTCGAGAAGAGAACTGCAAAAGGAACCCTTCATCATCGGGTTCAATCGCAGTGATTCGGGTTCGGGTTCGGCAGTGGATGCCGTTGGTGGCAGCCAAGGCAGCAAAGAATTTGACCATCCATTCCCAACGGCATCCAAATCCATGAAGACCTTCACGCAATGAAAGGAATTCAATTTGAGCGGGAGAGAGCCATTCTTCCAATTGGGTCGGGTCAAGAATCCTACCCGGGTGCATAGCAGGTAAACCCATTTCCGCCTCTTGCTCAATGATTGTAATATCGTGACGGTGCCGTAACATAAGAGCAAGAAGAACCGTATCCAGATTACTCCCAACGAGTGCTACACGCAGATCAATCACTCTCCTGTATCGAGAGAGCGAAAACAGGGCATGATGGAATGCACAACGTGCAATGCGTGCAGGTGGATTCTTGCACATACACCATCCGTTGTCGAAGAGTGAGTGCTTCCACCGGACACAGAGCAATGCAGGCTCCACATCCGAAGCATCGATCTTCGTCAACCACAAATTCGTGGTGAGGAATTTTCGCCATGACGCTTGGAAATCTGGCTTCTTCATGGACTCTTCGTCATCCAGTGGATAGAACAACTACGGTAAGAAGAGGAAAATGAAACACCGACCACTGACCCCTATATTTCCAATGGAACAATTGAACATACCAACATTCAACGAAAGAAGGAGAAGGAAGAATTCAACGAAAGAAAAACCCGTTGGATATGGTCGCGAGAAGTTCATCAATATTGGGTTAAAGAATCGATCGTTTTTTCTGAACAACCTATCCTTTTTTCCTTCCAGTGGAAATGTAGGGGTCCTACCCACATCTTCTTTTTCTGTGACTCGTTCGCTAACACATGGTCTTCTATGCACCAGGGCGAACATCGACTTATCCCGATGAACCCCCAGAAATTGGACTTCGATTCCATTACTTAGGAGGTGGAGATGAAGTTGGAAACGTCGGGATCATCATCGAAGACACGAAAGGTACTCGTTTGTTGTTGGATTATGGATTGGCTCCTACCAAACCACCTCGATACCCCAACGAAGCTCCAATTGTTCATGATGCAGTGATCACCCATTCACACATTGACCATCTGGGCATGGCCCCCTGGTTGTGCACGCATCATCGAACACGACTTCATGGAACAGCCGTCACGGCTGAGTTATCAGATATGATGTGGAACGATTGCTACAAAGTTAGTTCTATCGAAAAATACCCACTCGCATGGGACAAGCGAGACATTGAAACCGCTCTTGATTCATGGATTGTTCATGAGTTTGGCACTCCTTGGAAACATCATGATTGGAATCTCACCCTTTATCCTGCAGGCCATATTCCAGGAGCAGCAATGCTGCATGTTCAAACGCCTTCAACAAGCGTTTTGTTTTCGGGCGATTTTGACACACGAGATTCACCCTTAGTGGCAGGTGCTCAACCCGTGAAAGCCGACATTTTGTTTGTCGAAGGCACGTATGGCGGTCGCGACCATCCTCCTAAGCAAGAGGAAATCGACCGATTTATCCAAGCCGTTGAACAACGGGTACGTCAAGGCGGGAAGGTGTTGATTCCAGCCTTTGCAAACGGACGAACCCAAGACGTTGTCATGCTCCTGCATCGCTATCTTCCAGGTCTGGATGTCCATGTTGACGGCATGGGAAAACGAGTGGCCAAGGTACATCTCGAACACCGTTCAGCTTTGAAGGATGCAAGTGCATTGGAACGGGCATGGCGATGGGCAAAACAAGTCTCAAGCAAATCCGACAAGAAAAAAGCGTTGAATGGAGATGTGATTGTCACCACATCGGGCATGTTGGACGGTGGACCGGCTGTATGGTACCTCAATCGCCTACGACACGACGCCAAGAATGCCGTGTTTTTTACCGGATATCAAGCCCGGGATACCGGAGGCCGGGGCTTGTTGGACACGCGTTCAATTGACATCTACGGACAGCGGGTCGTCATCGATCTTGACATTGAACAATTCTCGTTTTCGACCCATGCTGGCCATCAAGAAATTGTAGATTTTGCAAAGGCATGCGAAGCCAAACATGTGGTCGTTTATCACACCGACCCCAACCATGCTCGCCCGCCTCTGGTGGCGGCGCTTGAAGAACAAGGCCATACCGTTCATGAGCCGAAAAACGGTGTTTCGTACGTCATCGAATGATGTGTGGGGGCGAAGCGATTGAATAGAACAACGCTTAGGGGGTGTTGAGTCCCATGGCTGCCAAAGCACCCTCCGGCAACAAGAAAGGCAAGAAGAAGCGCAAGATGCGCCTCTCGTTGAAGCAGTCGAAGATGAACACGACGGCTGACAAATACAGCGATTCGCTGGGTTGGTCGCAGGATGTGGGTCGCACGCTGAACGAACCCGAAGCACCCAAGGGGCCGGAGACGCTCAAAGTACAGTGCGAAATGTGCGGTTCGATGCTTAAAATTCCAAAGCCAAAACGTTCCAAATATAGCGTGAGTTGCACCTATCCTGAGTGCGGTCACGTCATGAATTTCGATTGAGATGTCGATTCGCACGTTGGTGCTGATCGCCCTTCTCGTTCCGCTGGCAGGATGTTATGCTCCCGAGGAATCCTCTGAAAACGTGTTCCGAGTGGCAACGACGACCTCCATGCGGGATTCAGGCCTCATGGATGTGCTGGTGGCCGAATTCCAAACCATTCATGGAGTCGACATCGAGTATGTCGCCGTCGGCACCGGAGCCGCCCTTCGACTGGGGGAAGCGGGCGACGTCCACGCTCTGATCGTTCACGCACCCGAACGCGAAGAGGCATTTATCGAGGCCGGCTTTGGCACCAATCGGACCGAAATCGCTTGGAATTCCTTTGTCGTGCTTTCGCCAATCACCCTCCCTTCCGACATTCATGAGGCATTCGCCGAGGTGGCAGAACGAGAACAGTGCTTTGTTTCACGCGGCGATGGTTCAGGCACGCACGAGAAGGAACAAGCCATTTGGCAGCACCTCAACGCCACGACGAACCTACCCATCGTGACCGATGCTGACGGGCTTCATCCTGCAGGAGACTGGTACATGTCCATTGGCCAAGGGATGGGCGCCACCATCAACATGGCGTATGAAAAGCGATGCGTGACTCTTTCAGATCGTGGTACAGCCCTTCAATTCCAAGACCGCATCGATCTTCACCGCTACGAATTCGAAAACGAAGAGGTGCACAACCCGTATTCACTCATCGATGTCACCAGCCAGCCGCATCCACTGAACACAGTCTTTCGCGCCTTTTTGCTCAATGAAGGTCAAGATCTGATACGGTCCTATGCCATCAACGGCGAAGCCGCCTTTTTTGTTCACGAATCGAGGTAGCGTCCTTCCAGCAAGGACAGGGCGAACGGGTCGCTGTTGTCGATGAGCCGCCCATTGCGTAGAATCATGATGCGGTCGGCCAGCCGCTGTGCTTGCTGCACGTCATGGGTGACCAAGACCACCGCAGTTCCGCCTGCTTTCAACCGCAACAACTCGCGCTCAATGGTTTGAATGTTGAGCCAGCCAAGATTTGACGTGCACTCATCGAGAAGCAACAGGGCAGGGCGCAAGGAAAGTTGGCGTGCGAGCACCACACGTTGGCGCTCACCGCCTGAAAGAACACGGTCGTGACCCAACACTCCTGTGAGTTGAAACAAGTCTGCGTAAGCCAACCCGTAAGGCTCCAAGTCCTCGAACAGCATTGACGGAAGCATCAATTCATGAGCGGCGTGAGATGTCAACATTTTGGCTTCTTGAGGAAGGTAAATGCACGCACCAGGCCCGCACACCGTGGGATGTTGTTCCAGTCCAGCAAGTGCCCGAAGCAGGGTGGTTTTTCCTGCCCCGGATTCGCCCACCACCGCCGTGATGCTACCAGGTTCAACGTCGACGACCACATCGTCCAACAAAACGGCGTCACCTCGCTTGACCGTAATGGTTCGGTGAAGTGGACCGTCGAGACGATTTGGCTCCGGAAGCACAGCACCAGCCAGTTCGACGCGTGAATGGCGGCGGTGGTGCTGAACAAAGCCGGACAAAGCGACCAAGAGCAGGGACATCGCTAGCAACAAAACTCCCAACGCCGAGGCCTGCTCCATGTTTCCTTTGGACGTCTCCAGCACGATGGTCGTGGTCATCACCCTGGTTTTTCCAGAGATGTTACCGCCCACCATAATCACCGCTCCTACCTCGGCGACAGCACGGCCAAATCCGATGACAATTGCATGATAGATACCGTTGCGAGCCAGACGAATCTCCAACGCTGTTCGTTGTCTGGGCGTGATGCCGAGGGTGGCCAACGTGTCGCGATAATCAGCGTTCACGCTGTCAAAGGCGGTCCAGGCACCACCCCAAACTAACGGGAGAATGAGAATCGTTTGTGCGACGATCATAGCGTTGACCGTGAACAAGAGGTCGAGCCCCCCCAACGCCCCAGTTCGCGAGAAAAGGGAATAGACAAACACGCCGACCACCACCGGTGGCAATCCGTAGAGAGCCGTGATGAGGGTGCGTAACCGGGTGAAAACGACACCTCGTTGCCGCGCACACCACGCCCCCAACGGGACGCCGAGCAGGGTGGCGAGCAGAGTGGCCGTACCGCTGGTGATGAATGTCGTCTGGATGACGCTTTGCAACGCTGCCCCATCCACCATGGTGGTGCATTGAACACCCCTCCATGATTCTACCGTTGAGCCATACACTCAAACGCCACCAACCACTCGCCACCCCATGGTGGATGCACCGTATTTCGTCACGCTCGACGAAGCGAGGGCGTTGTCCCAGCGGACCTTGCCGGCGCGACAGACAGAATACGTACCCCTCGACGAAGCTCATGGTCGATTGCTCGCCGAGGATCTTGTCAGTTTGGTCAATGACCCTCCGTTTGATAATTCAGCGATGGACGGGTTTGCCTGCGCTTACGACGAACAGGCAACGTATCCCTGTTCGCTTCGGGTGGTTGGAGTTGTGGCTGCGGCTGGCGACGAACAACGGATCACCGTTCGGCCCGGGGAGGCCGTCCGCATCATGACCGGCGCACCGATGCCTCCGGGCGCGAACGCCATTCTTCCCATCGAGCGATGCGAACTCTCATCGGATGAAAGCAGCGTTCAACTTCTCGAAGCGCCCAAACCCCATTTTGTACGCCATTTGGGCGAGAACCTACGCCAAGGCGAGACCGGGTTGAGCCAAGGCTCCTTCATGACGCCATCAAGGGTCGGGCTGTGCGCAACGATGGGCCACGCTTCCGTTCCGGTTTTCAAGCGCCTGCGCATTGGAATATTGTCTACCGGGGACGAGTTGCGCTCTCCGGGGGATGAGTTGAAGCATGGGGAAATTTACGAGTCCAATTCCTACGGGTTGGTAGGTTTGGTGCAATGGGCCGGACAAGAAGCGGTTCGGTATTCGGCCGTTGCCGACTCCATGGAGTCCCTGCGAGCAGCATTGAATCGAGCGACCGATGAATGCGATGTGGTGATGACATCCGGCGGCGTGTCCATGGGAGAGTTCGATTACGTTCGCCGGTTAATGGAGGCGGAAGGCGACATCCACTTTTGGCGGGTGAAACTTCGACCCGGCTCACCTCCCCTGTTTGGGACATGGAACGGCACCCCGTTGTTCGGTTTGCCGGGCAATCCGGTGTCGAGCCATGTCGTGTTCCGTATGCTGGTAGCGCCGTACATTCGCCACCTCTTTGGAACCGACGCTCCGCAAGAATGGCGCGTCCGGGCAAAGTTGGCAGACAGGGTCAAGTCCACGGAGGATTGTTTGACCATGCGTCGTGTGACCCTTGTTTCTACCGATGAAGGCATGGTAGCCTACCAACCCCGCCATCAAGGTTCAGGAAATTTGGAAAGCCTCGCAAGCGCCGATGCGTTGACCGTGCTTCAGCCTGGTGAAGTTGGTGAAGTCGGGGCATGGATCGACGTGTTGGTGTTGTAGATGTCCAACAACGCTCATGTTGTCGGTGAGCCAACCACCTTGTTGGAGGTGCTCAAACAGGTGTTTCCTCAATCAAGTACGACGACGTTGCGAAAAATGTTGACTCAAGGCAGGGTGCTGGTCAACGATGCGGTGGTTCATCGTTCTCGAGAAGAACTTCATATCGGCGACACCGTCATGGTCTTGCCCCATCAACAAGCAGCGGAACGCACACCTCCACCGGAAAAAACCCTGCAGGTCGACATTGACATCGTGTATGAGGACGAACACATCCTTGTCGTGACCAAACCCCCCCACCAACTCACGGTTGCCACCGACCGACTCGAAACGGATACCTTGCACAGCCGATGCGTTGACCACGTTCGTCAAAGTGACCCGTCTGCTTGGTGCTACATCGTTCATCGCTTGGACCGAGAGACATCAGGCATTCTTATCCTTGCAAAGGACAAACGCAGCAAGGACCATCTTCAGGAACAGTTCAGTGAACGCGCCGTTCATCGCCTGTACCGTGCGCGAGTGGAAGGTCAACCACAACCGCCTCAAGGGACGGTGCGAACTTGGTTGATGGAGGACAAACACCTCAACGTGAAGGCGGTGAATGCGAACCATCCGAAAGGAAAAGAGGCCATATCGCACTACCATACTCTCGCCAGCGACGGTTCAACGGCCCTGATTGAGGTGGAGATCGAGACGGGCCGGCGGCACCAAATCCGCATGGCGATGCAGCATCTGGGCACCCCTATCGTGGGTGATGAGCGTCACGGCGCCACCACCAATCCCGAGAAGCGCATCATGCTTCACGCCTTCGCTCTCGAACTTCTCCACCCGTCCAACGATGACCCCGTGCGATTTGAATCGCCCCCGCCCCGTGGCTTCTGAAAACAGTGCTGGCGTGTTGTTGACTGCGAAGCAGGACTTGAAGAACTGTAGACGCGCCGGAACCGTTGGAGGATGCCTTGATTGTCCGACGAATTCACCGAGGGCTGGATTGAGGTAAAGGGGGCTCGAACCCACAACCTGCAGGACATCTCGGTGAACCTCCCGAAGGGCAAATTCGTCGTCATCTCAGGCGTTTCAGGCTCGGGAAAATCGAGTTTGGCCTTTGACACCCTCTACGCTGAAGGCCAACGCCGTTATGTCGAGAGCCTCTCATCGTACGCCCGTCAATTCATCGGGCAGATGAAAAAGGCCGATTGCGACTCCATCGAGGGCCTCTCGCCAGCGATATCAATCGACCAAAAACAAGGCAGCCATAACCCACGTTCCACGGTAGCGACGGTCACGGAAATACAGGATTATCTTCGCCTGCTGTGGGCGCGCATCGGCAAGCCACACTGCCCTACCTGCGGTCAAGAAGTTGCTCGTCGAACGGTGCAGGAAATCGTGGATGATGTGTTCTGGCGATTGGAAGCCCACGCTGTGGCCGTGTGGAGTCCGGTCGTTCGGGCGCGCAAGGGCACCCATGTGGAGTTGTTTCGCCAACTCGTCGAACAGGGCTACTTGCATGGACGAGTGAACGGTCACGACACCTCGTTTGAATCGCCACCTACCCTTGACAAAAATTTCCGTCACGATATCGATGTACGCATTGACCGGTTGCGGTGCACACGCGACCGAAAACAACGTCTGACCGAAGCGGTTGAATCCGCACTCCGCCTCGGCGGCGGTACGTTGGCGGTGGAGAGCCTTGAAGCCCCCGCCGAGGGTGTTCAATTGAGCGCGGCCTCCAAATCACGGCAAACCGAAGAAGGTGAAACCATCGCTTGGTCGGAAGATTTCGCCTGTCCTGACCACGGGGCCTTCATGCCCGAACTTTCCCCTCGCGTCTTTTCGTTCAACTCACCACTTGGGGCCTGTGGAACCTGCCAAGGCTTGGGTGTGCAACGTCAGTTCAATCGCGACCTCATCATGGACGAAAACCTCAGCGTTTCCTCCGGGTGTGTTGTGCCATGGCGTCAATCCATGTCGCCAGCATGGTATCGAAAATTGTTGGAATGCACCTGCGAACACTACAACATCTCAACCACCCTTCCATTCGGCATGTTGGATGAAGACGAGCAAGACATTCTGCTCTACGGTTCCGGGTCCACCATCATCAACTTCGAATTTATCTCTGAAAACGGTTCGGAGTACAAGTACAGCAAACCGTGGGAAGGCATCATTCCCCGTCTGGAAAAAACCTACGCGGAAACGACTTCAGAACGCACTCGAAATCGTTTGATCGCCTGCATGACGGATTTGGATTGTCACACATGCCGGGGTGAAAAACTCAACCAAGCCGCACGATACGTAACGGTCGGGGGCATTCGCCTCCCAGAGGTCAGCCAGTGTTCCGTGCACGATGCATTGGGCTTGGTGCGGGCCTGGAATCCCGACGGTGACGGGCCGCCCGAAGCGTTTCAGGACGTGCTGGAGGCCTTGGACGAACGAAGCATGTTCATCGGGCAGGAGATCTTGAAGGAGATTGAAAATCGCCTCGGGTTCCTTGACAGCGTCGGTTTGGATTACTTGACCCTCGACCGCAAGGCCAACACCCTTTCGGGCGGCGAGAGCCAGCGCATCCGTCTGGCCACCCAAATCGGAAGCCGCCTCACGGGCGTGATGTATGTGTTGGACGAGCCTTCAATAGGCCTTCATCAACGTGACAACGACCGATTGCTGACCACGCTGCGGGAGCTCAGCGATTTAGGTAACACCCTCCTCGTGGTCGAGCACGACGAAGATACCCTGCGACAGGCTGACTGGTTGTGTGATTTGGGGCCAGGTGCAGGTTTGGAGGGCGGACAGGTGGTCGCTAACGGCCCTCCCGAAGCGGTCATGAACAACGAAGCCTCGGTCACCGGCGCGTACCTTTCCGGCCGCCGTTCCATTCCGTGGCCGGCCCAACGAACAAAACCCTCCAAACACATCTTGGCCGTTCGAGGGGCTCGCCACAACAACCTGCAGAGTATCGACGCAGAGTTCCCTATTGGTTGCATGACGGCCGTCACCGGCGTATCGGGTTCGGGGAAATCCTCCTTGGTATCGGGAATTCTTGCCCCCGCCCTGCTCCGCGAGGTTCACCGTGCCGAGACCATTCCCGGGGCCCACCGGGCCTTGGAGGGCGTAGAACACGTGGACAAGACCATCATCATCGACCAGTCTCCCATCGGGCGAACCCCGCGTTCAAACCCAGCAACGTACACCAAAGTCTTCGACGAAATCCGACAGTTGTTCGCCGATACCAAATTGGCCAAGGAGCGCGGCTACAAACCTGGGCATTTCAGTTTCAACGTGAAGGGCGGACGCTGTGAAGCCTGTTCGGGCGGAGGGTCCATCAAATTGGAAATGAATTTCCTGCCAGATGTTTGGATCACCTGCGACATTTGCGAAGGCAAGCGGTACACACGCGAATGCCTCGAAGTCACCTGGAAAGGACGGACAATTCACGACGTGCTGGAAATGCCGGTTGCTGACGCCGTCGAATTTTTCAAACATCACAAGAAAATCTTCAGAACCCTCGAAACATTGCATTCCGTTGGCTTGGGGTACATTCGTCTCGGCCAGCCAGCGACCACGCTCTCGGGCGGAGAAGCACAGCGCGTCAAACTCGCCAGCGAGTTGCGCCGTATGCCCACCAAGCACACGGTCTACATCCTCGACGAGCCCACCACCGGTTTGTCGTTCAGCGACGTGGCGAAACTCATCAACGTCCTGCACCAACTCCGTGACAAAGGGCACACCATCATCGTCATTGAGCACCATCTCGATGTGGTCAAATCCTGTGATTGGGTGATCGATTTGGGCCCTGAAGGTGGCGAACGCGGCGGGCAAGTGATTGGCGTAGGGACACCCGAAGCCTTAGCGAAGAACAAGGAAAGCGCCACGGGGCACTTCCTGGCCAAGATGTTGAACCAATGAAAGCGCAGACTACAAAGAGCGCATGCGATGACCTCCATGTGCCCAAGCAGGGCGGTGTGCTTCATGCAGGTCACTCGGGTGGAAGTTTCTCCCCTCAAGGGCGAGGGCATGCGCGATGTCCGAGGCGACGTGGTACGCCGGCAATTGTTCGCCGACCACCGCATTCAGGTCGGTGATGTACGCTCCATTTGCGGCTATTTGGTCCAAGGCTCGACCCCGTCTGAACGCATCGCCGAAAGAATTGACGATTTATTCGCCGACCCCATCATCGAAACAGGTGCTGCTAACACACTGCTGCTCAGCACGCCGCACTTCGCCCAAACACCCGACGCCGCCATCACCATCGGGTTCAAACCCGGGGTGACGGACAACCCTGGAAAGGCGGCAACGGATGGCTTCGTGACCTTGTTTCCCGATGATACCACCGCTCAAATTGCCACATACATCACCTACGCATTTTTTGGACTTCCAACGGATTGTGATTTGACGTGGTTGGCCTCCACCTTGCACAACACGCTCATTGAGCGGGCGTTGGTAGCGAACACAGATGATTGTCAGCAAGGCCGGTGGCCGTCCATCGAATTCCCTACGCCCCCTCCTCAAACGTTCATTTCACCGCAGCCCGTTGATTTGGAATGCTCTGATGAAACCCTCCTTGAGATCTCCAATAATGGTCTCCTCGCCTTGAACCTTAACGAGATGCACGCTATTCAGGCGCACTATCGCCGTCCCGATGTTCAGGCTCAGCGAACCGCCATCGGCATCGTCGCCAACGCCCCAACAGATGTTGAATTGGAGTGTTTGGCGCAAACGTGGAGCGAACACTGCAAGCACAAAATCTTCGCATCAAAAATCCACCATATTGACCACGAAACGGGCGAAGACACCGTCATCGATTCCTTGTTCAAAACCCACATCATGGCGCCCACGCACGACATGCAAGGCGAAGTGGATTGGTTGCTATCGGTGTTCCACGATAATTCGGGCGTGATCGCATGGGACGACGACTGGAGCGTGTGCATGAAAGCGGAAACGCACAATTCCCCTTCGGCCTTGGACCCGTACGGTGGTGCCATGACCGGCATCGTCGGGGTGAACCGTGACATTTTGGGCACCGGACTTGGCGCCCGACCGATTGCGAACACTGACGTCTTTTGCTTTGGGCCCCCAGATTGGGAAGGCGACTTGCCCGAGAATTTGTTCCACCCATCACGGGTGTTGCGCGGCGTCCATGCGGGTGTTCGCGTGGGTGGCAACGAATCAGGGATTCCCACCGTGAACGGAGCCATCGTGTTCGACGACCGGTACATTGGCAAACCGCTCGTGTATTGTGGCACGGTCGGGCTGATGCCACGGACCTTGTCCGACGGCCGCCCCTCGCACATCAAGACCCCCGTGGCCGGCGACATCGTGTACATGGTGGGCGGCCGGGTGGGTTACGATGGCATCCATGGCGCCACGTTTTCTTCCCTTGAATTGACCGAGGAATCCCCTTCAAGCGCCGTTCAAATCGGCGACCCCATCACCCAGAAGAAGATGCTGGACATGGTGCTGCAAGCACGCGACCAAGGCCTCATCAGCTGCATCACCGACAACGGTGCGGGCGGCCTCTCTTCGTCCATCGGTGAGATGGCAGAATACACGAACGGGTGCGAAATCGATTTGGCCAACGTTCCATTGAAGCAAGCAGGCCTTTCCCCGTGGGAAATTCTCGTCTCTGAAAGTCAAGAACGCATGACCATCGCTGTTCAACCAAAGGACCAAGCCGCCTTTGAGGCTCTGGCAGCCCTGCATGAAGTGGAAGCGACCCCCGTGGCCACGTTCACGTCCACCGGTATGTTTCACGTGAAGCACGGCGAATCCACCGTTGCGTATTTGCCTATCACGTTCCTTCATGATGGCGTCCCACAATTGGAGTTGGAGTCCGAGTGGTCCCCTCCCGTGTTGACGCCGTTCGTCCCCGACGAGGGCAGCGACCACGGCGAACTACTGCTTGAGATGTTGGCGCGACCAAATATCGCCAGCAAAGAGACATGGGTGCGTCAGTACGATCACGAAGTGATAGCTCAAACCGCCATCAAACCCTTTGTTGGCGTTCAGCGAGACGGACCGGGCGACGCGGGCGTGATTGCGCCGATTCACGGCAACCCCCACGGTTTGGTCATTTCTTGCGGCATTGCCCCTCGTTACGCCGACATTGATGCCGGTGCCATGGCTGCTGCGGCCATTGACGAAGCGGTGCGCAACGCTGTGTGCGTCGGCCTCGATGTTGACAAGATGGCGGGGTTGGACAATTTCTGCTGGCCAGACCCCATCGAGTCTGCCAAGACTCCGGACGGCCGCTTCAAACTCGCCCAATTGGTTCGCGCGAACCGAGAATTGGACCGGGTCTGTCGCGCCTACCGCCTGCCGTGCGTGAGTGGAAAGGATTCGATGAAGAACGATTACGGGACAGGCCCCGACAAAATTTCCATCCCTCCCACCCTGTTGTTCTCCTTGTTTGGGGACCATCCCGATGTACGGGCGAGTGCAACCAGCGACCTGAAAGAAGCAGGCGAGCGATTGTACCTCGTGGGACGCTCCCACCAAGAATTGGGTGCAAGCGAACTGGCGTTCATGCTCCATGAAACCGACCGCGCGGCGGGCGTTGGTGGTGATGTACCTCGTCTGCCCGCTCCCGAGCAAAATCTTGCAACCTATCGGGCACTATCCGGTGCGATTCGTTCGGGATGGGTACGAACAGCGCACGATTGCAGCGAAGGCGGTCTGGCGGTCGCTCTTGCAGAAATGTGCATCGGTGGACGGATCGGCGCTCACGTGGACATCGACGGGACGGGCGACGGCGATGTGTGGGGCCGACTTTGGGGAGAATCCCTCGGTCGCTTCGTGGTCGGCGTTCTTCCCGAACACGAATCGGGTTTCCTCCAAGCCATGAAAGGACACGCCCTCACGGTGCTGGGGGAGGTCACCGACCAACCCCATCTGTCCATTACCGATGGACCGGATGACGTGCTGAAGGTTGAGATTGAACCCATGGTTGCCGCCTGGAAGGGAACGTTGGACATGACAGGGGGTCTCGCATGAAGCCGCCCCACGTCGCTGTCTTGTACGGCTTTGGCATCAATTGCGATCACGAGACGAAAGCGGTGTTCGAACTGGTTGGCGCAACCGCGCAACGCGTCCACGTCAACCAATTTCTCCACGGACAAGCGTTTTTGGAACACTTCGACATCTTGGCCGTCCCAGGAGGTTTTTCGTTTGGCGACCACTTGGGCAGCGGCCGACTGTTGGGCAATCGACTTCGCTTTACCATGCGTGAGGCCCTTTCAAACTTCGTTGAAGCAGGTAAACCCGTCATTGGAATTTGTAACGGCTTTCAGGCTCTGGTGAAAACAGGTTTGCTCCCGGGCCCCGAAGCAGGCGAACGCCCCGATTTTCTTCAACGCGGCAGCCTCACGCTCAACGACAGCGGTCAGTACGAAGACCGATGGGTGACCTTGGAATTTGACCCTGAAAGTCCATGCATTTGGACCAAAGGCATCCAGCGAATGGCCTGCCCGGTTCGCCACGGTGAAGGCAAGTTTGTCATGCCTTCATCGTCCGATTTGGACCGATTGATCGAACACCATCAGGTCCCCGTTCGCTACGTTGACCCGACACTACCTGCGGGAGCGGCGATAACAGACGAACCGCTGCCCTACCCGCTAAGCCCCAACGGAAGCATGCGAAACATTGCCGGCATTTGCGATACCACGGGATTGGTGTTTGGGTTGATGCCTCATCCCGAAGCCGTTTACGCGCGTTGGTTGCATCCAGGTCACACCCGTGGCGAAGCAGCCGTGGTTGGCGAAGCCTTGGACGGGTGGGAGGGTGAAGGCCTCCAACTCTTTCGCAACGCCGTCGAATACGTGATGTCAAAGCGGTGAGGGTGAGAATGGCGAACGAACGCCTCACCCATATTGACGCCTTACGAGGACTCGCTGTGTTGCTCATGGTGATGGTCCACGCAGCAGCGACCTGGGCACCATCCACCAATGCTTCACCGTCGCTTGGCGCTTTGGTCGTTTCAGGACTTGGCGGATTGGCCGCTCCTCTTTTCATCACGGTGTTTGGGTGGGGCGTGCTGCGCGGTCACTCAACACCTCGCCAGCGATGGATTCGGGCGGGCGTCCTCTTGGTGTGCCAAGTGGTGGTGAATTTGACCTCACCGCACTTGTTTCGTCCGTTCACACCCGGGGTACTTTCTCTGTTTGCTTTGCTCGTGTTGCTCCAGCCGTTGTGGACCAAACCCCTTAGGGAAACGAACTCTCCTGTGCGGATCTTCTTCGGAGCGTGTCTGGGCATCGGGTTACTCATAGGACTGCTCCCCAACCTCCAAGGCTCCTCTTCGTGGGCCGTTCGAGTTGCGGCTCCCGACTTCGCAACCCTGTCAAGCCATGCACTTTTGACCGGAATATACCCCCTTGTCCCGTGGGTGCTGTTTGCTTTATTCGGTGGCGTTATCGCACAAACCGATCCCGAAGCCCTCGTCAAAGGGCTGAATCGAACCGTTGTGGTTGGGTTTCTTGTCTCGTCATGGTTTCTCTGGCAAAGTTGGCGGACGCAGGCGGTTTGGGCTCTGCCGACCGGGGAAGCCACGCTGACGTTTTTCCCTGCTAACATTCCGTTTCTGTTCGCAGCATTGACCGGGGTAGCGCTCCTTTGGCGCGTTGCCGTGCAGGCGTTCACGAAGGCAGAGCGGTTGGCCAGCGTGGGCCGTCTTTCGTTAACGGTGTATGTGGTGCATTTCGTTCCCCTTACTGCTTTCCAACACCTCGAAGTCACGTACGCGTGGGGGTTGAATCAGGCTGGTTTAGCAGCCGTGGTTTACGCCATGCTGGCGGGGGTTACAAGCGCAGTGTGGTTTCGCCGCTGCCCACAGTGGTCCGTCGAACACGGCCTGCGTCATTTGGAGCGAATTGGCACGTAATCCAACAACAAGGATTTGTAGGGCCATGAACAAGGGCGGAGCATGGTGCGTCGCCTTGTTGTTCAAATCGTCAAACTCTCACTGGGCCTTCATGGCGCACTTCACATCGTCGAGCTTGGCACGGCGCTGTACGAGGAGGCCTACATCACAGCGTCGTTTGCGTTGTTTGGCACTTTCACCATGCTCGCAGGAGCGATTTTGCTGACGCCTGAAGAACGGGCTCACCACCACTGAAAAAGGACGATGAGTGGCCT
>JAYQVP010000019.1:0-17969 GCA_038148515.1 Candidatus Poseidonia sp.
CGTTGGGTTGACAGCGTCGGTTGGCAGCGACTCGACGACCGAGGCATCAATTTGGTACCCGGTTCATCAACCACCTCAGGGTACGGATTCGTTCGCTTCGCCGACATTGCTGACGAGGTCGGCAGCGTCTCCTACCGGGCCGTGCTCAGCGGCACGGGCGTTGAGATGGCTCACAACGAACTTCGATTCAACGTCACCATTAGCGACCTCTCCATCGGCTCAAAAGTCGGTGTTTCACTGGCCCCACGTGAGGTACCAGTGGACTTCGTTGGCCTCGAGAAAGGGGGTCTGTTGTTCACCACTCTCGATGGGGAATTGCACGTTCGAACCGTCACCTCCAGTTTGTCCATGCCCGGTGGCGTTGTGCTCGAGGAACTGTGGGGTGGGGAACTTGCCGTGTACCAGCGGGACGACGGCTTGGTTCAAGCAGCCTGGTCACGGCGCAGCCAAAGTGCCGAGGGCTATGTGCTCAGCGACATCGCCATGACGTCCATTTCAGCCGATGGCAAAACCACGCCGAAACACTACCACATGCCGGCACTCAAACTCTCCGAGGGGTCCTATTACGGCTTCACTTTTGACCAGCACGATGGGACAATGGTGCTGGCGGGGTATCACCGGGACCTGTCCACCAGCGGTTCGTGGCAGGACATCACGTCGCTGTTCGTTCTCTCGTCGTCCACCCCTGACAAAGGGGCATCGTGGGGCAATCCGATCAATGTCCTGTCCGACATAGATATTCGACCCGGTGACGCTCAACCGGTGGCTGTCGGGTTGGGCGACGAATACCTGCATATCCTGTATCAGGAGTACCGTGAGGATGTGACGGGTGTTGAGAGGGTGGGGATGATGTACACCCACGGCTCCTTCTCGTCCCCTTCGTGGAGTTACCAATTCTCCGTGGGCGATGAAGCCGCTTACCCTCAACTCGAAGTTGTGGTGGAGGATGAGGAAGACAACCTCATCGCCTCGTGGATTGAAGGTCAGGGCAAGACCGCGAATGTTGTGACTGTGACCACCGACGCGTTCTGGTCGGGCGAGGATCTCACGAGACAATTGGCGCCCGGGGTCACGCGAGTCGAGATGGTGATGCGCGACGAAGGGATTTACCTCTATCACGACGAAGTCAATGTCTACGGTCCTGTCACCCGAATGGGCATGGTCGCTGATGATGAAGGTCGGCCAATACACGGCCTCTCCAACATGCTGTTCGAAGGCTATGTCTTCGGGTTGGGTCCGATGAAAGAAGACACGTTGGTGTGTACCGTCACACCCACTGGGTCGTACAGCATGACCAAGGTCGTGTCCTTGGCTGGCTCATCAAGCGACGCTGGGGCTCCAAGTATCCTCGATACGCTGCTTGACTACCTGCCTGGTGGCTCGGACGAAACGAAACTGCGCATCCTCGGTGCAAGTGTTCTGTTGCTCATCGCCTTCCTCGGGGCCGTGGTGGTCTTGGTCCGACGGTCCCACACCGAATTGGAGGCTTGGGACGACGAAGACAGCGAGGCAGATGCCGTCGAGGTGATGGTGAACATCGAGGTTGATGAGGGGCCGCTCCTCTCGGTTGAAGACGAGGACGAGGAGGTGCTGACCGTTAGCGAATCCTTCGGAACGGTGGTCCTTGAGGAGGAATCTCCGACCCTCAGTGATGAACTCGAACGAAAGATGGAAGGCGGTGAGGGCAACGCTCGCCTTGAACGGCGCATGAAGCGCAAGCAACAGCGCGAATTTGAGACCATGGCTCAATCCTTGCAACACAACGGTTTGCCCCCGCTCGCCGGTCTCCCGCCTCTTCCCGAGGGTTCCCCGGCACCGATTCCACTTCCGCTGCCCACACCGGCCCCCCTGCCGCTTCCGGATTTGAAACGGCAAGCGCAATGCCCTTCCTGCCAAGCCACGTTTGCCATCAAGGACCTGATGTTGAAGCGAACTTCGTGTCCGGTGTGTCAAACGGCATTTGAGTTGTGAGATGAGACCATGTGTGGTATTTTTGGATACATGGGGCCAAAAAACGCGCTCCCTCTGTTGGTGGAAGGTTTGCGCCGTTTGGAATACCGAGGCTACGACTCAACCGGTGTTGCGATCAACAATGGCGAAGGCATTGTGACGCACAAAACCGTGGGCAAGGTCACCGACCTCAAGGAGATCTTGCCCGACCACATCGAGGGTACCACCGGCATTGCCCATACCCGCTGGGCCACGCACGGTGGAGTCACACAGGTGAACACCCACCCTCACGCGTCGTCGGACGGGGCCGTGCACTTGGTTCACAACGGCATCATCGAAAATTTCAGACATCTTCGCCGTCACTTAAGCACCAGCGGCATTGAATGCGTGAGCGAAACAGATTCAGAGGTCTTGGTTCAACTCATCGCCCAAGAACTGGCGTCGGGGTCCACCCCGCTGCAATCCGTGCAAACCACCCTCAAACGTGTTCGCGGGACATGGGGCTTGTGCATCATGTTCAGGGACCATGACGAGTTGATCTGCGCCCGCAACGGCTCACCGCTGATCATCGGGCAAGGCCAAAACGAAATGTTCGTTTCAAGCGACCCCCATCCGCTGACCTCGCACACGCAGCGCGTGATCTACCTCGATGACGGCGACATCGCTGTTCTCACCCCCACCTCGATCAACATGACCTCCTCGGTGAAGGGTCGGCCGGTCGAGCCCAACGTGACGGTGCTGGAAGAGGCTTGGAGCGAATCCGAGCTTGGCGATGCACCCCACTACATGCACAAGGAGATCTACGAACAGCCCGACGCCCTTCGCCAATGCATTGCTGGTCGCGTGGACAGGGAGATGGGAACGGGGCGTTTGGGCGGTATGCGATTGGGCCACGAGACCCTGATGCAAGCGCCACACGTCCGTTTGCTTGGTTGCGGAACGGCCAACATCGCTGCTGAAATCGGGCAGATGCTCATCGAGAAGATGGCGCGCATTCCCGCCGTCACCCACATCTCGAGCGAATTCCGGAACAACGACCCCGTCATCAACCCCAAGGCCCTCTACCTCGCCGTATCGCAATCCGGAGAAACGGCCGATACCATCTCGGCGGTGAAGGAAATCAAGCTCAAGGGTGGCCAAGTCTTTGGCGTGGTCAACGTCGTGGGTTCAACCATTGCCCGATTGTGCGGTCAAGGCGTGTACATCCACTCGGGACCGGAACAATCGGTGGCGTCCACCAAAGCCTTCACCAACATGGTTGCAGCCCTCACGGTCTTTGCAACCCAACTCGGGCGAACCCGTCATCTGTCAAAGGAACAAGGACGGGACATCATCGACCACCTCCAACAGACGCCGCATTTGATGGAGAAGTACTTCGAAAACGAAGGCCCTCTCCACGAGGCCGTGGATTTGCTGGCTGCTGCGAAATCCGTCCTCTTCCTCGGTCGAGGCCTCTCGGCTTCCGTGGCCAGGGAAGGGGCGCTGAAGTTGATGGAACTCGCGTACATTCCCTGTCTGGCCTATCCGGCGGGCGAAATGAAGCACGGCCCCATCGCTTTGCTTGAGAAGGGGAGCCCGGTCGTGGTGATTGCGCCAAACGACCACCTCAAAGAGAAGACCCTCTCGGCCCTCCACGAGTGCAAAGCGCGTGGGGCGAAGATCATCCTGATTCACGAAGAAGGGGATTCCATCGCTGAAGAAGGCGACGTCTCCATCGCTGTGCCCGCAAACCACCCTTACCTCACGCCGTTGTTGACGGTGCTGCCACTTCAGTTGTTGGCCTATCACACCGCCCTCCGTTTGGGACGTGACGTGGACCGCCCTCGCAATTTGGCAAAGTCGGTGACGGTCGAGTGAGGGGGCTCACTTGATGGTGAAACGCTGTTCTTCGGGTTTCCAATTGAACGGCTTGTAACCCAACATGTGGTTGGTGTGGCGCATCTTCACGATGCCGATTTTTCGCTTGACGTCATCGCCCTCACGCTCCATGACCAAGTGGACCACACCGTCGGAGAGGTAGTCTTCCACACCGTACTCACCGAATTGCTTGTGATCCTCACCAGTCATTTCACAGATGAAGAACGAGGTCAGTTCCAACCTTCGAACGGCCTCGAAGAGGCGGAAAATCTCATCGCGAGGGTTTTCCATCTTCGTCAGGGTGAAGAAGGCACCCAAGGAATCAAACACGAGGAGTTCAAACCCGATGGATTGACGGTAAGAGGTCAATTGCTTGATCAGTTGCCCCATCCAGTCCACTCGACTGCTCATGCCCTGCTCGTCAAGTTGGACGCGCAAATCAGCGAGGTCGATGATGGCAATTCGGTTGCGAACTCGCTTGTCGTCAACATCCATGCCCATGTTAGCCATGTGGGAGCGAAGGGAATCCTTGCCCTGCTCGAGCGTGACGTAGATTCCGCTTGTTTCGCCGTACATCACGGCGTTGTACAGCATGGAGAACGTCAGGCTTGACTTCATGGCACCTGAGGCCCCTGCGACAATGCAAATGTGGCCTTGCGGAATGCCGCCCTGCATGTTTTCGTCCAGGCCTTCGATGTTGGTGGGGATTCGTTCCAGCGCAGACATTCGGCTCACCTGTAACCCGGTAGGTCTCCCGACTCTTCAACCTCACCCTTGACATTCTTGAGCAATCTCCTTCACCCTGGCGGGGTTGAGACGAACATGGACGTGTGGTTGGCCTCGCAGTCTCCTCGACGGTTGGCCCTTCTTTCACCGCTTTTCCCAAATCTTGAGCAGTCTGGGTTGGCTCATGTGGACGAAACCCCACCATCGGGAACCGTTGAACATCAGGTCTTGACCATTTGCAAGCGCAAAGCGAAGGCTGTTCCAGATGATGGCCGCCTGGTGATTGTGGCTGACACCATGCTCAGCGACCCCGACGATCATTCGCTGAGTCTGGGCAAACCACGCGACAAGGTTCATGCCGCAACCATGCTCCATCGAATCATCGGTCGCCATCACCAAGTCTGGACCGCTACGGGTGTTCGATGGGGTGGACAGTGGCGATTCTGGTGCGAATCTGCCATCGTCTCCATTCCCGACCTTGATGACGACATCCTCGCCGAGTTGCTCGACAACGAATCGTGGGTTGGCAAAGCCGGTGCGTACGACTTGCACGGAGCAATGGGACAATACGCATCGCTGGTCGAAGGGGAGGAAGCGACCGTGTTGGGCCTCGCCGGGCAAGCCTGGGAGCATCTGGAAGCCTTGGCTTCGCTTCAGTGAGACAACAGCGGGGTCAAGCCGAGCTCGTGTTTTTGCATGTCGACCACGACGTTCAACCCGGGTATCATCAGCAATTTGTCCTCGGCATCCAGGGAAAACACGCTGACTCTCGCTTCATCGGCCATGTGCTTGATCTCACGCCGGCAGGCCATCTGATGGCTTTCCATGTGAACCAGCGAGCGAAGGTCCACGATGGCCGTATCGCCCTCAATGACACGGCGCAACATCGCCCTGGTGGGGATACGTTTCATCTCATCCGGAGCGATATACCGCAGGGCCTTGGTCGGGTGCTGTGCGGGACGGGGATGGACGACACCGAGATCGTGAAACGGCTCTCCGTCGGGCGTGACAGGGCCGCTCCACCCTTCCGGTGCTCGGGTGATTCGGGTCGATTCAGATGTGAGGGCAGACGGTTCGAACTCTGCGGAGGTTGAATTCTGCGGTGATTGGGTTGACTGTGGTTCGTTTGAACTTGGAGCGTCTATACTTGGAGCGGTTGAAGTTGACATGGTGGGAGTGGTGTGCTCCTCGTCGTCCGGTGGGGGGGAAGCAGCCGCTCTCGGTCGAGGTGGAGGATTGCCTTCAGGGTCGGGAAGACCAAAAAATTGCCAGAGATTGACCATGCACACGCCTCAGAAGTCCAAGTCGTCAAGCAACGACTGCAACTCGGCTGAAGCAGGGGTGGGTGGGGGTTGTGAACGTATGGGTTCAACGGGGGCTGCAACGGGCTGATTGGCGGCCAACCATTGGTCGCCGTAATGGTGCCATTGTTCCATGGTCCAACCTTGGGGCAACCCGGTGGTCGGCAACGGAGGGCCAGCGGCAGGAGGTGCGGGAGCGGGGGCAGGCGCAGGCGCTTCCATGGTCGGCATGCTCGGTGGGATGGCAAAGGCATCGATCTTCACGGCTTCAGCGGGCGGTGCTACCTGAGGGGGCGCCGTGAATGCATCATTTTGCTGCACGAACATGCTGTACTCATCGAGGGGTGCCGGGCGCCGTGTGAGGGCCAAAAAGGCGAGAAGAGCCACGATGATGATGCCGAGCAAGCCGATGACGAGAGCCCCGGTCGTTCCCACCGCACTGGTCAGTCGGTCCACGACCCCTTCTGGCGGGGCGTTGGCGACGAAGAAGGTGAATTCCGATTGCCGCGACTCGCCGTCGTCGTCGGTCACGGTGAGAACCACGGTCCACGTTCCAGCCGGCAAGTTGTCGATGGTCCAGACCGGTCCGCTGAAATCCACATCTCCAACCTTGGAGCCGTCGAGGTCGGTGTCCAGATGGGAACTGTCCCACTGGTACGCCAGACTGGCTCTGTCGCTTTCAGTTTCCAACGAAGCCGAAGCCAGACCGCTCAACGTGATGTTATCGCCTTCGGTCAGCCCCTCAACGGTCTCGGGCGGCGTGATGACCGCGGTGGGCGCATAGTTGAGGACGCTGACGTTCATCTGTTGCTGCGCCGTTGCACCGTCGTCGTCGGTGACGGTGACGGTGATCATGCGAAGGCCACGGGTGGGCCAAGAGGGGGATGCCGACGTTCCGTTTTGTTCGCAATCGTTGTCGCCTACTCCATCCTCATCAAGGTCGATGTTGGCGTCAAAGTCCCAGCACACCACCAAGTTAGCCATGTCCGATGGGGTGTCGGTTGCGGTCACGTTGAGGTTGACCGCACCGTCTTCGTACTCAACCGTGTTGCCGGGCAGGCCCGTGACGGTTGGCGCGACGTTGTGAATCGTGACGAAGGCTTCCATCACCTGCGAAGAGGCTCCATCGGCATCAAGGGCTCGGACGTTGATGATGTGCTGTCCCGCCGTCGTCCAACTCACGGGCTCCGAGGACGAAACGCCGATGCTCGTGATGTTCCATTCGGGGGTTGCGAGGGAAGGGTGCCACTGAACGATGAGTGTGCCTTGGTCGTTGGTCGAATCCGTTGCCGTCGCCCGTAGCAGGGCGACTTCGTCTTCGTTGAGGTGCCACGAGCCGTTGGCGTCAGGCATCATCTGTTCACCTCCCTTCCACAGTTCGGGCGCACTCAGGGTCGGCGGGACGTTGAGGACCACAACTTCGCTGGTTTTCGTCGTCTGCGCTCCGTCGTCGTCGGTGGCGACGGCGGTAATGGCCATCGGCCCCTCAAGCATGGGAATGAACGTGCACGTGGGTTGGGTCAGGCCTTCGGCGCAATCAAGCCCGGGCCAAGAAATGGACACCTGCTGTCCTGGAGGCGAGGTGGTATCGATGTCAGTGATATCAACCGCTTCGATGGTGATGGATGCTTCAACGGCGACCTCAGCAGGGTGGGAGAGATTGAACGACGGGGGGCGGTTGAGAATCTCGATGTCCATCTCCACGCTGTCGGTGTCGAGTTCTTGGTCGATGACCAGAACACGAACGTTCCAAGAGCCGCTATTGGACCAGTTCCAGTGGGTCACGCAATCGGGGGCCTCGATGACCTCGATGAGCCCGAACCGGGACTCGATTTCAAACCGACAATCCACCGTTCCACCGTCGGGGTCAAGCGAGGCTGAGGCGTTCAAGGTGACGTTCTCAAAGGTGTATTTTCCAGCGTCGCCCGTGAGGTTGCCAACAGGGGCTCGGCCGATAAAGACGTCAACAAAAGCATCGTTGTTGCTGAGGTTGGCATCGGCCGTGACGTTGTTGTCAGGGTCGACCGTGAAGCGAAGGGAGGCTGTACCGATGGCCATGTCGGTAGGAACGGTCCACTCCACCTCGGTTCGTTCTTCGGCGTAGGGCGCGATGCTGGGCAGGGAGCGGCGGAAGGTGACATTGTCGGGGGTGGTGACCTCCATGGAGGTGGACGGTGCAGACAACACCCCTCGGTTTTGGGCAGGCAGTGAGAAATGCAGGGTGTCGCCGGGCAGCGCGTTGTATCCGATGGAAGCGCCCAAGGTGGAGGTCACCCCGTCGCGTGTTCGTTCCACGATGACCGAACTGGACTGCGCGATGAGGTCAACACCGACCACGCTCAAATCTTGCACCACGGTGGTAACGCCGACGATTTTGTTGACCGGGTCGTACACGACAACGCCGTTGCTCGTGTGGTCGTCGCTGCTGGGCGTGTCGTCCACCTCATCGGAGACATTGAGGGCTACCTGAGCCGTTCCGCTGTTGTCGGTGGTCGGGTTGTGGATGGTGCCGGCAATCTCGTAGCGGAGCTGCAGATTGGTGTTCTTCACCGGAATGGACGGGAAGCCAGCGATGGCGTATTCGATGCTGATTTGCTCCACAGAATCGGGCAACGTGGCTGAATACGCCGTGTACACGTCAAGGAGGGTGTTTCGCCCGCCGGGGGAACTGGAGGGGGTGACGCTGTTGGAGTCGGCCGGGGTGTAGGTCTTGAGCAACCAGTCAATGGTGAAACCGGCCGGGTTCGTGACTTGAGTCCACACCGGCCCGCGAACCGCAGGGCAATACCAGTTGAAGCCCAAATTGACGCCGGTAGCGTTCCATTCGGAAATTTTGTACGAATTGGCACACCCTGTGTACTGAGGGGTGGTTTGGCCCTCTTGAGGGGCTTGATTTTTGACGACCTGCCACGAATTGTTTTCTTCGACATCTTGGTCAAAATCGGACGGGTCGAAGTAATCGGACGAACCCGTTACCTCGGTGGTGGCGTTAAACGGCATGTACCACTGATCGCCGTTCCGCAGAGGGAAATCATGACGTTCCTTTGCGGGTTCGTAGGTGTTGTCAAAGGTGACCACGCCTAGGTTTTGGCGAAGGAAGCCAAGGTTGAACGGAAGAAACTCCACGTCGAGTGTAAATTCACTGTTCAACAGGGCGAGGTCGCGAGCCCGTATGGTATCGGTGCCGGTGTAGTCGATGTTTAGGCGGCCAGAGACGCCCTCAAGGGTGGCTCCGCTGTTCCCGGAGGTGAAGGAACCGTCGATGTCCATCTCGTAGGCCAACACCGTGCTGCCATCGCTGTCGGTGGTGTAGACGATGTCGGTGATGGTGTTCGTTGTGTCGCCGGTGAGGGTGTTCAGGGAGGCCGAGACATTGGCTTGCGCTAACAATTGCGCCACGTCAAATTGTGTCTCGTACACCCATTTGTCGTTCACTCGGTAACTGGGCACGTCAACCACGCCAACGGCGTTGGCCTGTGTGGTGGCGATGCCTGTTGACTCGTGCAGCGAACCTGTGTTCACCATGCTGACTGAGGTTGAAAGCAGGAACAGCGCCATCAAGACCGTGGCCTTCAGGACCCTGCCGTTCATGGTTGATGCTCGCCGTTCTCGTACAAAAGGGCGTGTCCTTCTTCTCACGACCGTCCCTGTGAATCCAACCACTGTTGACCGTAGTAGTTCCACTGCTCACGTGTCCAACCCTCCGGCAACCCTTCTGGCGGGAGTGGGGGGCCAGCGCTGACATCACTGTCGGTGGTCTGTGCCGCACCGGCGCTCTGTTCAAACAGGTAATCCGGCGGGGGTCCCTCGGGGCGTCGCTGGGCGAGGGCGAACGCTTGGTCTGCCGCTTGGTCCATCGAGAGCCCGTGTTGCACCTCGTCCCACACGCTCACAGCCCGTGCTCGCCGTTGTCGTCGAGTCACCAGCACAAACAGGAGCAACAAGCCGGTCAGCAGGCCGAGTTGTGCCAAGGGTTTGGCCTCTTCGCCCACCAAGGCGGCGCCGAGTTGCTCGACGGCGTTCCGCTCAGCCGGAAGCACGTTGACGCTGATGAGTTTGGTTCCTGGGCGTTCGGGGTCTTCGTCCCAGGCGATCACCTTGACCGTCCTCAAGCCGGGGTTGCGGAAGGTGTGGGTGGCGACTTGGCCCTGCAGGTCGGCGTCGTTGTCCGGTACACCGTCTTCGTTGCTGTCGACGAGGATGTCCAAATCCCATACCACCATGAGGCTCTCCAAGTCGTTGAGTGCATCAACGGTGGCGCTCGCATCAAACACACAAGGTTGGTAGGCCACGCACGAAACGCTGGCGGTCCGAACGATGGGCGGGGTGTTGAGGACCTGCACTTCGAGCACGTGACTGGTGTGTGCGCCGTCGTCGTCGGTGACGTGGTACACCAGTTTGTGCGTCCCACTACGGTTCCACGACACGGTGAGGTTGTCGCCGATCACGTCGCAATCATCGTCAGCGCTGCCCATATCGTCCGAGTCCATGCTCGGGTCAATGTCCCAACACCTGACCAGACCGTTGAGGTCCGAGGGTGTGTCGCTGGCTTGACCGCTCACTGAGATGGATTGTCCTTCAGCGATGGGCAGGACCGAATCGATGGGCATGATGACCGGGGGCACGTTGCGGACGTTCACCCAACGCTCTTCCACGCCGCTTGAGGCCCCTTCGGAATCAGCGACCTCCAAGCGCATTTTGTGCAGACCTGCTTCGTACCACGTCATGGCGTACTCCGAGGTTCGGCCGTCAAACACCCGAATCAAGGATGGTTGAGCATCGTCGGGCCACCATGTATGGGTCAAGTCGTCCATGTCGTCAATGGAATCTTGAGCCTGACCACGAACGGTGACCGTTTGGTCTTCGTCCACGTGCCACATGCTTTGAGCGTCCATGTACGCTGGTCCCTCTGGCGTAACCATCTGAATGTTGATGCTGTGGGGTTGAATATTGGTAAATCGGACATCAAAGGTCGCAGTGGCTTGGCTCCCGTCATCGTCGGTACCCACCGCAGTGAAGGTCTTCCACCCCTCGGTGATAGAGGTCGTGGTACAGGTGCGTGTGTAATACCCTTCGTCGCAATTCGCGCCAGGCCAATGCACATCAACCACGCCCGGCCATACTTTTTCGGAATCCGAATCGTTGGCGTAGGCGTAGAGCGTGATGGGGTGTTCAACCATCGCTTCGCTCCGTGCGCTTCGGACATCCAGTTGAGGTGCGCGGTTGAGGACATGAACGTCGAGGGTCATGTTCGCTCGGTCCCGTTCTTCGTCTTCGACCGTGATGAGAACCGGGTAGACCCCGTCGTCGGTCCAGGTGTAATTGAGCAGGCACGAAGGAGCCATGATGCGCTCCCACGCCCACGTTCGGGTGCCGTCATCGAACGGAACGTGAAACTCGCACGTTATCTCGCCGCCATCCTCATCGGTGCTACCCGAGGCGTCCAACACAATCGCTTGGTTGGTAGGGCCGGTGGCGGGTTCGGCAGAAGGCCTGGGCGCTCGGCCCACGAACAGGTCGATGACGGCGAGGTTGTTGTCCAGATCGGCATCCGCCGTGTTCAGGCCGTCGGTGTCGGCTTCCCACATCAGCGGGAGTGTGCCAATAGCGGCGTTAAGCGGGACCGTCCAGTTGAGGTTGACCTTGTGCACCTCGTAGGTTTGCAGGGCTGGCAAGTCAAGTTCGGTCGTCTGTCCGTTGGGCAGGGTGACGACGGCGTTGGTTGGGGTGCTGGTGGTGATGCCGCGGTTGTTGAAGGAAACTTCCATGTCAAGCTCGTCGCCCGGCAGCACATTGTACCCCGAAAGGGCGTTGAGCGGGGTTATCTCGCCGCTACGGTTGCGAAGGATGACGGCGGCGTCTTCATCGGCAAACACGTCAAGGCCCACCAAGTTATCATCAAGGGTGATGGTGACGGCTCCCACCTTGTTGTTGGCCACGGCGACCAATCCATGGCTGGCGTAATCGAGTTGCGTTGAGGAGGAATCCCGAGCGTTTCCGGTGTCGATGGTCGTCCACGCACTGCCGTTGGCCGCTGTCACCAGCGACTGCACCACGCCTTCGTGTTCGTGATGGAGCGCCACGGAAAGGCCGGAGGTTGAGGCAAAGCAGGAGGACGAGGCGTTGACCCAGACATCGAGCGGGGAATTCAGGGCGGTCACCCTTCGCTCGGGTTGCACCTCGAGGCAATCGGGGCGAAGACCCGGGTTGGTGTAGGGTTGAACGCCGCTGGCGCCGACCGGGTCGTAGCGCTTGAGTCGGAAATCGATGGTCAAACCGATATCGTCCTCCGTGTGCAGCCAGGCGTAGTTTCGCACTTCGGGGCAGTACCACCGGTACCCTTCCGAGATGCCGTCGCTATTGTACGACGTCATCTCATAGGAGGCATTGCAGCCGCCGTAATCGGTGCTTTGGCCGATGGAATTGGTGGGCTTGCCTGTATCGGTGACGACCCACGTGGTGGTATTTGTGTCCGTTTCAGGAGGTGGGAAGGGCGTGATGTAGTCGCTTTGTCCCGACCATTGCACCGAGGAGGTGGTCAACGTGGTCCATCGCTCGTTGGCTCGCAGCGGGAAATCGTAGGACTCGCTGACCGGGGAGTAGGTGGTGGTGATGGTGATGTCGCCCAGCACTTGCTCAAGGAAGGAAATACCGCTGGGGACGAAACGAATGTACATGTCAAGTTCGCTGCGGATGGATGCCAAATCCGAGACACGGAGGTATTCAGTTTGCGTGTATTGGATGTAGACGTTCCCGGTGTAGCCCTCCAACGAGACACCGGATTTGTCAAAATTCGCTGACGAACGCAAGGTGTAGGCGAGGACCGACATGTTGTCGACCGTTTGCGTCGTGATGGCGGTCACTTCAGAGGTGGTGTCGCCCTGAATTTCCCCCACGGTGGCGTCCACACCGGTGTTTGTTACGAGAATGGAGGGGTCGAAGGTGCCGGAGTAAATCCAGCGGTCCCCCACCCGCCAAACAGGGACGTCGGACACGCCTGGGTCCTCGCCTTGGGAGCGATGAACGACCGTTGTTGCAGAGAGGATGGGATGGCTGACAGGAATCAGGCTGCACATCATCAGCAGCACCAGCGCGAGGGGAGCAACTCGCAATCTGGGGCGTCCCATGGGACAGACAGGTCATGGGGAGAACATCAAGACTTCTCCTCAACGAGGTGAGGTTTGCAGGCAGAAGCCGAAGGCGTTGCCGCTTCAGAGCAAGTCTGCAAGTTCATCCTTGATGATTTCAACGGCTTCGAGGATTTCGTCCTTGTGCCGTGCGCCGGTGATCACCATCTTGCCGGAGCCGAAGATGAGACAGACCACCTTGGGGTCGTCAAGTCGGTAAATGAGGCCGGGGAATTGCTCGGGCTCGTATTCCACCTTGTCAAACGGCAGGTGGAAGGTGAGGTGGTTCAAGTTGAGTTTGCGGGGTACACCGGCTTGGGGCTCCCCGGTGAACTTGTCCACGCCGTCGTAGTCCTCTGGGTAGTGGAGGGCGTAGGTGGCGACCATGTTCTGAACTTCGATGGTGACGTCCTTGAGGTCCCAAGTTTCGATGCCAGCGGCGCGCAAGTCTTTGATCATGCGGTCAATGCCGGTGTGGATGTTGTCCTCGTCCTTCCCACCGGTGCAGACAGCACGGCCGGAGCGGAACATCAGAATGGCGAGCTTGGGTTCGGTGACGCGGTAGACCACACCGGGAAATTGCTCGGGTTCGTACTCGCAGTTGAGTTGAATAGCGATGTCGGGGAGGTCGAGTTCTTCGGCAACACGGGTGCTGGCGACGACGTTTACTACGGTTAGGCGTTCTTCATCGGTGGTCATATAAAGGCCGAAAGGCCGTTAGTATATAAAAGGAATTTCGGCACTGAACGCAGGCACAGCGGCTCACTCATCGTGAATGTGCACGCCATGATTGAGCAAACTGGACACCAAGACCCTTCCACCAGCCAGTTCAATCGCCTGTGATGTAGCCACTGGGTCGAGGGTCAGCGCTACCATGCACCCACCGCCTCCCGCCCCTGTCATTTTCACGCCGAGCGAAGAGGGTGCTGCGGCACGAACCAAGGCTTCCAGTTCGGGCGAGGAAACACCGAGGTGGCGAAGCAGCACGTGGTTTTCGGTCATCGCGTGGCCCACCGCTTCGTAATCACCTCGCATCAAAGCCCGCAATCCCCGTCGTGCGACGGCTCCGATGGCTTCGATGTCCCTCATCCGCTCGGGATGCTCGGCCAATGTGTTCGCCACCATGGCGACTTGCGCGGAGGTGGCGGCGTGAATCCCGGTGTTGCCCAACACAAGGTGCACCGCTTGTTCGGGTGGGCGAAGGGCGTGAATCTCCCACGACCGGTCACCCTCCGGTGTGGGCAAGGTTCGTGTGTAGAGCCACTTGGCGTCGTCCTCCACCCGGTCGCTCAACACGACCACACCTCCCTCTGCACTCGTTGAGGTATCCATCGGAGATGCTCGTCCTGCTTGTGCACCGGCTTCGGCCAAATGGGCGAGGTGGGCGATCGCTGCCGTGTCGAGAGGTCCAGAGGATGCTGTTTGGAGGAAACCCGCCGCCGCCGCCACGCTCAAGGCGGCGCTGGAGCCCAAACCCGAGCCGCTGGGTATGTCGCCGCGAACATGGAGGGCCATGGGCGGAGCCTCGGCGCCCAATACGGTGTCGCGAAGCATGGTGATGTGCGGATGGCGTTCAGCGGTGAGAGCGCTACCGTCAATGCTCCATGAACCCGCCGGCCGCATGGACACTTCGAGGCGTTGTTCCAGTGCCACGGCGACGGCTGGTTGCCCGTAGACCACGGCATGCTCGCCGAACAAGATGCATTTTCCCGGAGCACTGACCACGACGGACGGCGTTGTCGCTCCCATGACGGCAACACGACCTCGGCGTTCATATTCCTTGTCACGGGATGCACCGCTGCGACGGTTTGTTGACGGTGCATTCAAAGTGCGACTCTCGCTGGGAGGTTTGACGCAGCGAAGCGTCAACGGTGATGAACATGGAACATCCGTTGTTGATGGATTACGGCCCCCTGCCGGGTTGGGTCTTGTTGTTGGTCTTGTTTGGTGTCTCGGGCGGCTTCTTCCTCTATCAGGTCGTCAAAGCCACCAAGTTGGTGCTGAAAGGGCGACCCGAAGACCGCTTCGACCATTGGGGTGCTCGCATCAAGGAGGTCATCACGGGATGGCTAGGCCAGAAGAAGGTCCTGAAAGACCGCATTGCGGGCGGCATTCACGTCCTCATGTTTTGGGGGTTCCTGATGCTCTCCACCGATATGTTCGACCTCGCTACCGCCAACGCCTTTTCCCACAATATCCTGCCCGATGCAGTTCGAGGCCCGTGGAATCTCATGGTGGAAACGGGTTACACCATTGCCTTTGTTGGCTGCGTGCTGGCGCTGGTACGTCGCGTGGTGTTCACTCCCGAGAAACTGAAAGGAAAATCGCAACTTGAGGGCAACGTCATCCTCCTGCTCATCATGACCATCACAACCACGTCCTTCGTGGTGGAAGCCGGTGAAGCGGGTGTCTCAAGCACCTGGGAGCCCATCGGAGCGTGGGTGGCTGCCACCCTCGTGCCCACCACCACGGTGGTCGTGGCCGCCTACTGGGCGCATATGATCGCCATCTCGGTGTTCCTGTTTCTCATCCCACTCTCCAAGCACATGCACCTGGTGATGGCGTTCCCCAACGTGTTCTTCCATGACCTTCGCCCGATGGCGACGATGGAACCTCTCGCCCGAGGCGAGAACGGCAAGGCCGTGCCGTTGGATGAGTTGGACCTCGAGTCCTTCGGTGCCGTCAACTACACCGATTTCACGTGGCGGGACCTCATCGACGGATGGGCCTGCACCTCGTGCGCTCGATGCCAGGATGTGTGCCCCGCCTACGCCAGCGGCAAAGCCCTGAACCCCATGCAAATCATCCACGATGTTCGCCATTACGCCAACGACCATGCCACCACCCTGCTGGCCGGCGAGACCCCCGAAGAGGACATCATCGCTCGCTTTGGCGAGGACGCCATTTGGGCCTGCACCACCTGCCATGCCTGTGTGGAAGCCTGCCCGATTTACATCGACC
Source organism: Candidatus Poseidonia sp. (assembly GCA_038148515.1). Lineage (GTDB taxonomy): Archaea > Thermoplasmatota > Poseidoniia > Poseidoniales > Poseidoniaceae > Poseidonia. Next base: position 15,923 of record JAYQVP010000019.1, read on the forward strand.
ACGTGCCCAAACTCACCGACGCTCGCCGCCACTTGATGATGGAGCGAATGGAGTTTGCACAGAGCGTGGAGGACACCGTCATGCCATTGATGGCGACCATCGAGAACCTCGAATCGGATTCCAACCCCTACGGCCTGCCCGCGCACGAGCGCGGAGAGTGGGCGGAAGGCTTGGACGTGAAGGTGGCCGAGCCTGCCGAATACATCTACTTCGCAGGGTGTGCTGCTTCCTTTGACGAGCGCAACAAGAAGGTGGCCAGGGATACGATCAGCATCATGAAGGAAGCCGGCCTTGACGTCGGTATTTTGGGCATGCAGGAAGGATGCAGCGGCGACGCTGCTCGCCGTGCGGGCAATGAATACCTCTTCCAAATGCTGGCGGAGACCAACCTCTCCACCTTTGAGGAGATCGGCGTGAAGAAAATCGTCGCGTCTTGCCCCCACTGTTTCCACACCCTCGGCAAGGAGTACAAGGACTACGGCGGCGAAGACATCGAAGTCATGCACCATTCTCAATTGATCAACCATTTGCAGAAGGAAGGCAAGTTGCCCCAGCCCAAGCACGACGGTTCCGTCACCTACCACGACCCTTGCTACTTGGGGCGAATCGGTGGGGAAATCGATGCACCTCGCCAAGCCATCGGCGGCGTGGACACCGAGGCCGCACGTCACGGACGAGACTCCTTTTGCTGCGGTGCGGGCGGTGCTCAAATGTGGATGGAGGAGCATGTGGATGAGGGCCATGACCGCGTCAACGTCATTCGTTCGAAGGAACTCGCTGCGACCGGCGCCGACACCGTCGCTGTCGGATGTCCGTTCTGTTCAACCATGGTCACGGACGGCCTGAGCGCCATCGGTTCCTCGATGGAAGTCAAGGACATCGCTGAATTGGTATGGGAACAAATCAAAGCAAACGAAGCGAAAATCGAAGCAGCCGAAGCCGCCAAAACCGCTCCCGAATCAGCGGCTGAAGCCTGAGGGTTGTGAGGTGCTGGACGCCGAACACCAAGCGGCATTGCTTGCCTGGTACGACGAACACCAGCGAACTCTCCCTTGGCGAGCCACCCGCGACCCGTGGGCGATTCTGCTCAGCGAGGTGGTGCTGCAGCAAACGCAGGTCAGCCGCGGAGAGATGCTTTGGCAGCGCATGATGGAACGCTTTCCAACCGTTGCAGCGATGGCCGCCGCCCCGGTTGATGATGTTCTCAAGGCGTGGGAAGGCGCAGGCTACTACAGCCGAGCCAGGCGACTCCATGCGTTGGCTCAAACGGTGATGGCACCCTCCAGTGAGGGGGGCCATGATGGCATCGTGCCGGGAACGTACGATGCCTTGCTTGCTTTACCGGGGATTGGACCGTACACGGCAGCCGCCGTGGCGAGCATTGCATTCGAGCAACCCGTGGCCTGCGTGGACGGGAACATCCGACGGGTGATGGCACGGCTGACGGCTCAACGCGACCCTTCAACCAACGAGGTGCAGGCGTGGGCGGACGCCAGCCTTCAGCGAGAACGTCCTGGGGATTGGAACCAAGCCCTCATGGAACTGGGTGCTACCGTATGCACCGCCAAGAAGGTGGGCTGTGAGCGATGTTCGCTTCGACCTGTTTGCGCCGGTCACGGCACGCCGGAAGCCTATCCTGCGCCCCGAGCTTCGAAGGTGAAAGCCGTGGTGTGGACCGCCATTGTGGAGGTGGCGTGCGACGGCTTACCTCTCTTGCATCAGCGTCCAAAAGGTGGGCTGTTTGGAGGACTTTGGGGCCCGACCTATCTTGATGGTGAGCATCCACTCGTTGACGGACAATTGCAGAAGGGCGTCGTCCACCACTCGCTGAGTCACCGCGCCATCACGGTCCACGTTCGCTCGCAGGAAAGCGCCAAATCGATGGGAACCAACCCCGAGGAGGTCGCTCTTTCGGTTTTGGATCACAAAATTCTTCGAGCCGTCTTCGGCGATAACCTCTTTGCAGATTCGTAAGCCTGAGAGGCATCTCCGTGGGTACCCTTTCAACCGATGGTTGTTGAATGGCTGTTGAAAGGGTCTTTTGAAC
>JAYQVP010000020.1:0-14819 GCA_038148515.1 Candidatus Poseidonia sp.
TGCCTTGGTGGTGGAGATGCTGGGTCAACCGGACTCAACAGAAGCGGCGACGACGGCCCTCTTACGCTCGAAGTATGGCACACGTTTGCAGCCGAAAGTAAGGAAGAAAACGTCTTCATGCAGAGCGTCCGCGCCTTTGAAGCGCTTCACCCCAACATCACGATTGAGGTTGCGCTCGTTCCTTTTGGCGATGCAGACAACCTCTTCATGACCGCAGCGCAGGGCGGCGAGGCTCCTGATTTGATGCGTCTATCAAGCGACCAATTAGGGGCTATCGGAGAGGTACGGGTTGATGGTTTTCCCCTTCTCGAGGATTTGCGTCCACATTTGACGCCAGCCGAACGCGGCGTTTACGATGAGCGGGCCCTTCATGCGATGCGTTACGGCGACGCCCTCTATGGCGTTCCTGCAAGCCAAGACGCCCTGTCACTGATTTACAACAAGGCGCTGTTTGATGCACGTGGTGTATCCTATCCAGACAACACATGGACCCAACATGACCTTCTAGAAGCCGCTCAAACACTGACCTACCAAGACGTTCAAGGCCTCGCCCTCCCTGTGAAATCTGCTTACTGGTGGTTCGGATTCCAAGCCGGCTACAACGGTACCTTGTTCGATGAGACAGGCGAGCCAACCCTTGATTCCAACGGCTCGGGAACCGCTCTTGACTGGCTTCTTGACCTTGAATTGGAACATCAAGTGGTGGCTACAGGTACCCAAACGGAAGGCATGAAAAATCAGTTTATTGCCTCAAAAGCCGCCATGATCGTCGATGGTCCGTGGAATTGGGCAACCTATGAAGCGAGCCGATTGGATGTGGGGCAATCCATGCTTCCTATCATTGAGGAAACGGGAGAACGCATTGCCCCTTTGGTCACGTACAAAGGGTGGACGGTAAGTAAGCAAAGCCCTCACAAGATCGCTGCTGTTGAACTGGCTCAATACCTCTCCAGCCGGGAGGTTCAGAAGACCTTCGCGTTGGAAACCTACACGCTGCCAACCCACGTCTCCTTAACCGACGACGATGACATCAACAACGACGTGGTCCTCTCTGGTTTCCTTGACCAGATCGAGGTGGGCACCCCAGCACCAACCACGCGAGGTATGGCGATGGTGTACGGCCCTCTCGTCACGGCCTTTGAACAGGCTTACACGGAATCTGCCACAGCAGAGACTGCTCTTGAGGGGGCGAATGCTGAATTGAAATCCCTGATGGACGATCTTCAACGAGCAGCACCACCACCCTCCAACGAAGGATATCGAACCGTAACCCTCAATTTCACGCTCGATGATTCATCGTCCTACGATATTTATGTCGATGATGTCCTACACACTTCTCTTCATTCCGAGCCTCATGCCTCAAGTTCGCTCCCCGCTTACGATTCCTGCAAAGCGGACGGTGTTGAAATGACGGGAACCTCCTCCACTCGGTTGCTTCCGACAAACACCAAGAGCGTTGAATGCCAATTGACGGGCATGCTGCCCAATGTTGAGCATGCCGTTGCCGTTCTTGGGGACAATGGGGTGCTCTTCAGCACGACATTGAGCACCAGTGTAGGCGATGTTGTCCCTTCTGCGGGCGACACCTCTCCGGTGATGTTTGCGCTGGGCGCTATCCTTCTCTCGCTGATTGTGCTTTTGGGATACGGGCGTGCAATGGATGTGAAGGCCGGACGCTTGCATGCAACATCTGCCCATTTCTACATCGCACCTGCGATGTTTGCGCTGGCGATGTTGACCTTCTACCCGGTTTTGTACGGCTTTTGGTTGTCCTTTACCGATGCCGATGCAACCCATTTGGGTGACCAAGCCTTCATTGGATTGTCCAATTTCTTTGAGGTGTTTACCTCGTCCGGATTCCTTCGTGTGACCCTGTTCACCTTGGTGTGGACCGTCGTGAACGTTTCTGCTCACATCGGATTGGGGCTTTTTCTTGCGCTGGTCCTTCACCGGGCCAACATTAGGGGCAAAACAGCCTATCGAACGGTCCTGCTCCTGCCGTGGGCGATTCCTTCCTACATCTCCGTACTCGTCTGGAAAGGGATGTTCCAACCCGAGGGCTTGGTCAATGAGGTGTTGGGGACAAACATTCACTTCCTCGCTGAACCGACCGGCGCTCAAATCGTTGTGATTTTTGTCAACATCTGGCTCGGCATTCCCTTCATGATGATGTCCTTGAGCGGTGCGCTTCAAGCACTCCCCCGAGAAATGTACGAGGCTGCGGCATTGGATGGCGTTGGCGCATGGGACACCTTCCGTCACCTTACCTTGCCGAATCTGAAAAGTGCCCTTGTTCCGCTTTCGTTGCTGGGCTTCATATGGACGTTCAACATGTTTAACGTGATTTACCTCCTTACCGATGGTGGTCCAGACCTGTATTTCGGTGAGCCCGGCCAAACGGATATTCTCATCACATATGTGTACGACGTGGCCTTCCGTGACGGCGCCTATGGTGTGGCTGCGGCATGGTCAGTCGTCATTTTCATGATGCTACTCGCCTTTTCGTGGACGTACATGAAGCGCACCAATGCAACGGAGGCAGCAGCATGATCGACGAGTCGACGGTTCGGGCATGGTACACCCCAGTTGAGGTGACCACATTGCGTCGCTGGCTCATCGTAAGTTTCCTGGTCAATGTGTTCCTCCTTTCCGTTGATGTTCTGAGGGGTGGAGGGACCTTCGCTTTGGGATTGGCGGGTCTGCTGCTGATCGGCTTGATGTTGAACACCCTTCCAGAGGAGGCAATGCCATCTTCGCGAAACACGACCTTGGTTTTGAGTGGTGGTTTGTTGTTGATTGGCCTGCTTCGCCTGATTGCTTCTCCACGCTCAGCGTTCGATGTGTGGATGCAGGGGTGGTTGATTGGTCCGGGCGCCATTGCGTTAATTTGGGGGTCGAGCCGACCGGTTTCGGCCTGGTCAACCCAAACCCTGTCCCGTTCAGCGATCGAATTTGGTCTAGCACGAAACCAACGCCTTGAACACCGGTTGAGGTCCATTGGTGCTCACGTTGTGCTGTTGCATTTCGTCGTGCTCACCTTGCTTCCGCTGGTGTGGATTTTGGACATCGCCCTCTCGCCAGGCAATGCGTTAGGTGGGTCACTTGGCGGTCCGATGACGGGCGAGCATTTCTCCAAAATCATGGGCAGCGCATCCTTTTGGACATGGATGCGCAATTCCCTCATCGTTAGTCTTGGAACAACCTTGCTCGGACTGGTGGTCGCTATCCCTGCAGGTTACGCCTTTAGCAGGTACAAATTCACCGGACGGGACGTGTCGATGTTTGCCTTCTTGCTCGTGCAAATGTTCCCAGGCATCATCATTCTCGTACCATATTTCTTGGTGATGAAAACCCTCGGCTTGTTGAATTCTCATTTGGGTCTTATCCTCGCCTATTGTGTTACGGCTTTGCCGTTGTGTGTTTGGATGCTCAAAGGCTTCTTTGACACGGTACCACGAGAACTTGAAGAAGCAGCGTTGCTGGATGGTTGCAACCAATTCCAGGTGTTCACCAAGGTTGTGCTGCCGTTGTCGCTTCCTGCGGTTGCTGTCACGGCCTTGTTCAGTTTCCTTGCAGCGTGGAACGAATTTTTGTTGGCGTTGACCTTCAACACCTCCAACGATATGTACACCCTTCCCGTAGGTCTGGCTTCGATGATTTCCAGCACCGGCCAGGCGTGGGGTGATTTTGCAGCAGCCAGTTTGCTGGTGAGTTTGCCGGTAGCTCTGCTGTTCTTGTTTTTCCAGAAGTTCCTCATCGAGGGACTTTCTGCTGGTGGAGTGAAAGGGTGATGAGATGGTAAGTGTAGAATTTCGAAACGTGTTGAAGCAATACGAAGACGGTTTTGAGGCTGTTAAAGGGTTAAACCTTGAGATTGAGGATGGGGAATTTTTGGTTCTGCTCGGACCTTCTGGATGCGGCAAATCCACCACGCTCCGGATGCTGGCAGGTCTTGAGGAAGTCACCGATGGTGAAATCCTGATCGACGGCGTCAAGGTCAATCATCTTCCAGCAGGCGCCCGTGGTCTCGGTATGGTGTTCCAGTCCTATGCCCTCTACCCTCACATGAGCGTCCGTGACAACCTCACCTTTGGATTGAGAATGGTGAAGGGCGAAGATCGATTGAGCACTGCAGAAATGGACGAGCGTGTCAAGGAAACATCTTCCATGTTGGAACTGGCCGAACACCTGGACAAGAAGCCCAAGGAATTGAGCGGTGGTCAACGCCAACGCGTAGCCCTGGGCCGTGCGCTGATTCGCCGACCGCAAGTGCTCCTGATGGACGAGCCACTCTCAAACTTGGATGCGGAACTCCGCCATCAAATGCGCACTGAAATTCGTCGCCTTCACGATGAATTGGGGACGACCACCATCTACGTCACGCACGACCAAATCGAAGCCATGACTCTGGCCGACCGTGTGGCTATCCTCGACCAAGGTGAATTGCAGCAACACGACGCTCCCTTGACCGCTTACAACGAGCCCGCCAATGCCTTTGTCAAGTCCTTTTTGTGTCGCCACCTTGACGATTTGGTTGAGACGGCCAACGCCCTGCTCCGGCCGGCCAACACCACAAAGGAGGACTGAAACGATGCGCCAAACGACCTTTTGTGTTCTTTTCATGATGCTTCTCGTTGCAGCGATGCCCATGATGGCTCACGACGCCGAGGCCAACAGAGCACGTTCCTTGACGGGTATGGTGCTTGAGTACACGGGCTCAGCGCAAACGGTTGAGGTTGCGGGAGAATGGGATGACTGGGCCCAACCCGTCACCATGGTTGAAACCAATGGAGTCTGGAAAGCCACCCTCGAGTTGGATGAGGGTCTGTATTGCTACAAATTTATCGTGGACGGCGCCTACATCTTTGACCCGAACAATCCAGAACGTGGCTACTGTGGCGAGTATGAAAACTCCTTGCTTCGAGTTCGCAACCACACCCGCCCGACCTATTCTGCTGAACTCAACGGTGATGAATTGGTCGTCACCTACCACCCCGGTTCCTCGGGCGCAGCCCCTGACGGCACCCCATCGGGATTGGAAGGAGCAACATGGTCGGCGAACGCTTCCGCATGGGTGTACGATGTTTCCGCACTTGGTGATGGAAAACATACCATCCGTATCGAAGGAAGCGACCTCGAGGGCAACCTCGCCTATGACCTCCTGGTTCCGTTTTGGCGAGGCCCATATGCCGAGTTTGAATGGGATGACGCGCTCATCTACATGATCATGACCGACCGTTTTGTCAACGGAAACCTCAGCAATGACGGTTTAACAACCGGTGCTGCACAAGGTGCTGACTGGCAAGGCGGCGATTTTGCCGGTGTAACCTCCATGATTAACGCTGGCTATTTTGCTGAACTTGGCGTCAACGCGCTCTGGCTCACCCCGTTCAACACGGCTGCAAACGGCACGGGCAAGGCTGCAGATGGTGTTCATGACGTGGCCGCCTTCCACGGATATTGGCCTGTTGAAGCCAGAGGGGTCGACCCTCGTTTGGGTACCCCTGAAGAGCTGGAGACCATGATTGACACGGCCCACAACGCTGGTATCCGGGTGATGATGGATTTCGTCGTGAACCATGTTCACGAGCAACACACCTACTTCCAAGAACATCCGGAGTGGTTCAACACCGGTTGCATTTGCGGTCAACAGAACTGCGATTGGACCGAGCATCGCCTTGACTGTCAGTTCACTTCCTACATGCCTGATGTGAACTGGAAAGACCGGAACGCTTCGGAACAATTCATCGCTGACGCGTTGTGGTGGATGGAGACGTTTGACCTTGATGGTGCCCGAATCGATGCTGTGAAGCATGTCGAGAACCTTGCTGTGGCGAACCTTGTTTCGCAAATGAATCAGCGCTTTGAAACAGTTGGCACAGACATCTACCTCAAAGGTGAAACCGCCATGGGATGGTCGGGTCATTCTTTGGATGCCAACCAAGAGCAATATGCTGCCATCAACGCCTACATGGGTCCGGATGGGCTGGACGGTCAAGCCGATTTTGTTCTCTATCATGCCGTGGTGAACAACGTCTTTGTCAGCGGTCAGGAAAACTACCAGCACCTTGACTATTGGACCAACCGAAGTCAGGACCAGTACACGCCAGGGTCGCTGATGGTCCCCTATGTAGGCAGCCACGATGTGCCTCGGTTAACCAGCCGGGCCGATACTGGCACCAACGATGCCAACAACCAGTGGGCGGAAGATGGATTGCCGGGTCAACCCGGTGACGTTTCGGCTTACAATGCTGCTCTGCAGGCCTACGGCTGGTTGCTGACCACCCCGGGTGCGCCGATGATGTACTACGGAGATGAATACGGTGAATACGGTGGGGCTGACCCTGACAATCGCCATATGTACCGGAATAACTCCACGTGGAGTGTTCACGAGGCATCTCTGTTTGAGAACCTCTCGGAACTCGGCCAGTTGCGGGCGGAATCCGAGGCACTTCGACGGGGGACCTACTCCACTCGTCTTGCCATGCCCAACCTCCTTGTCTATGAGATGAGCCACGCCGGTCAAACCATGGCGGTTGTTCTCAATCGCGGTGGGCCAACCACCGTTGGTGACTTTGCCAGCAACGACACCGTTCGTTTCGGCGAAGCCGTTTTGGAAAACACCAGCCTCTCGGTTCCGGCCCACTCGGTCACCGTGGTGGACGTGAGCGTGAGCGTTGAGCACAACCAAACGGTATTCGGCTGCACCGACCCCTCAGCCACCAATTACGACGACACAGCGACCGTTGACGACGGCTCCTGTCAATATCCTCCACCTCCAGTTTCGGGTTGTACCGATGCATCGGCTACCAATTACAACAGTGAAGCGACCGTAGACGACGGCTCTTGCGAATTCCCGCCCGACCCTGTGGCGGGGTGCACCGATGCCACGGCCACCAATTACGACCCGCTGGCAACGGTGAATGAAGGATGCGAATACGAACCCGACCCCAATACCAACGGGACAGAAACCAATCAGAGCACGAACTCCTCAGGCTCGGACAACAACGGGTCAAACGGTACGAACACCACCGGGAACACCACAGGCTCAACAGACACCAACGAAACCAACGGTGACGTAACGATGCAGACCTGTGAAGGATGCTGTGGAGACACGTTTGAAGTGCCGAGTGATGAGGTGTGTCCGGTTATCGACTGTGCCGCGTGCGATGAAACCGCCACGACATCCTCCTCCTCAGCAACGGTTGTTCGAAACGTGCTGGTCGGCCTCATCGTCGTGGTCGGCCTGATGCTCTGGGTGGGCGCTCGTCGGCCACCAGAGGTGGTCGAGACGTTGGTTGAGCAGGACGCGCTTCACGACGAGAACTGATTGTAGAAGTGAAGATAGTCGGTGATCATCCTTGCGCCCGTGAAGCGGGCAGACGTGGCGATGCTCGCCCGCATCAGTTTGGCCCACCTCGCATCGCCTTCTTTCCAGATGGGGAGCACATCGTTTTCGAGGACAGCGTAGATGTTTTCAGCGTCCCGTTCATCGTTTCGGTCGTCTTCGGCTTGACCGATTTGCCAGCCGTTGACGCCATGTTCGCAAGCCTCAGGCCACCATCCGTCAAGAATCGAACAATTTGGAACACCGTTCATAGCGGCTTTCATGCCAGAGGTTCCGGAGGCTTCCAACGGTCGGATGGGGTTGTTGAGCCAAATATCAACGCCACTGGTCATGGCCAAGCCGGTGGCCATATCGTAATTTTCAATGAAGGCCACGGGGATATCGTGCGCCACCTCGCCTGCAGAGGCGAAGATGTCTCGAATCAATTGTTTGCCACCTTCGTCCTTTGGGTGTGCTTTTCCAGAGAAGACGAATTGAATGTTGCCTGCACCGATGGCGCGAAGCCGTTCAAGGTCACTGAACACCAAATTGGCTCGCTTGTAGGTGGCAAATCGGCGTGCAAATCCAATGGTCAGACGGTGCTCTTCCAATTCAACGCCGGTCGTGAGTTTCACCAATTCTCGCAATATGCGCCGGTTGGTGGCTCTTGCATCGAGCAGTGCGGCGTCGGGGATGCTTCCTGCATAGCCTAATTGGCTAGGGTCTTCCCTCCAACCAGGCAGTTGCTGGTCAAACAATTGTCCCATCGTTGGGGAGGTCCAGGTGATGTGATGGACACCGTTGGTGATGGGTGCAATGTGAGCGTTGGCAAACATCGACGAAGCCACGTGAGCGTTGAGGTTGGATACAGCGTTGACCGAGGAGGCCAATGCCACGGCCAGGTGGGACATTGAACATCGTTCACCCTTTTCAGGGTCACCTGCCCCTTTGACCAAGTCCTGGGCATCCGCAGGTAGGAGAGGCCCCATCACGGTTTCAACATCTGACCATTCAAACCGGTCGTGGCCTGCGGGAACAGGGGTGTGCGTGGTGAACAACGTGCGTTGTGCGAGCTCCTCTCTGGTCCAGCCTTGGTTGAGCATTTCCAACATAGCAAAGGTGCAGTGCCCTTCGTTCAGGTGCATCCCAGCAAAGTTGTAGCCGAGTTTCTGAAGGGTGCGAACCCCACCTACGCCCAACAAGTATTCCTGACGAATCCGTGTTTGGTCGTTACCACCGTACAAACGGGAACCGAGTCCAATGAAGGTAGTGGAATTGTTGGGGTGGTGGGTGTCAAGGAAATACACCGGCACCACATGGCCGCTGACGCCCTTCACGTTGGTTTTCCAAACATTGGCGTACAGGGTTTCTCCGTCAAGCGGCAGCTGAATCACTTGACCGGTATCGACCAAATGGTCCGCAGGGTCAATGGGGGCGTACGACTCGGTTTGCTCTCCCTTTGCATCCAAATGTTGCTTTCCATATCCTTCTCTGTAAAGCAAGCTCATGGCCACAAGTGGCAACTCAGCATCGGCTGCTGCTTTGACGTGGTCGCCTGCCAGAACGCCCAATCCACCCGAATAGGTGTGGAGTTCAGACCAGAGCCCAATTTCGGCCGTAAAATAGGCAATTGAGACCATTGGGTCCCTCCAAGAAAAAACGGGTTAAGAGATTCACGGTCGTCATGATTGTCCATGTAACAAACCGTCCCATGAAAATGACCATTTCCAATTGCCATAGGCTGTCCCCGGCGTATTCATGCGTGCAGACGAATCCAATTCTAGCACGTCCTGCAACGGAATGATGCTCATCCTTGCATTGCATGATTGTGCCATACGGATCAGGGCCTGTGAGGGGGATTCATTGGGCTTCATGAGCGATGAAACTTCGGATTGAGTGGACGGGTCGAGTGCGTCCCACCACCCCATCGTCGTGTCGTTGTCGTGCGTGCCCGTGTAAACCACTTGGTCGGGTTGAATGTTGGCGGGGTGGTGAGGGTTGTTGGCGTTGTCACTGTTGAAACCAAAATGCAAAACGGCCATGCCCGGAAGGCCAAAGCGACGGCGCAGGTCAATTACCTCATCTGGAATAATACCCAAATCTTCGGCGAGGATGTTCTCGGGTGAAGGTACAAGAGCAACGATGGCCTGAAGCCATTCTTCGCCTGGCCCGGTTTGCCAGTGGCCGTTTCTGGCATGTTCGTCCTCCACCGGAATAGCCCAGTTTGAATGGATACCGCGGAAGTGGTCAATTCTCACGGTGTCGAACAGTCGGAACATTCGCTTCATTCGTTCTTTCCACCATCGCCAGCCATCTTGCCGGTGCGCCTCCCAATCGTAAAGCACCGTTCCCCAGCGCTGTCCATCCTCGCTAAAATAGTCCGGCGGGACACCAGCAACATGTGTTGGCATGCCCTGCTCGTCCAGTTGGAAGAGATGCCGGTGCGCCCACACATCAGCAGAATCATGGGAGATGAAAATAGGAACATCGCCTATGAGGAGGATGCCTTGGTTTACAGCATGTTGTTTGAGGTCGGCCCAAGCAGCGTTGAAGCGGACCTGTTGTTCAAGATGAACTTGGGCATCTTCTCGATAGGCTTCCAGTGCCTGATGATCCCTGTTTCGCAATGGTTCTGGCCACTCGAACCATGGCCGGCCTTCGTGCGCTTGTTTGATGGCGGCGTACAAGGCCCAGTCATCCATCCAGTACTCGTCTTCATCGTTTCTTTCCATGCGGTGACTCTGCATGAATTCGGGCCAGCCCGCAAAAGCCGATGGCGATGCATAGGGGGAGCCGTGCTCGTCAGGAGGCGTGACCGGCAACATCTGCCACGCAGAATATCCGGCGTCTCTCATCCATTCCAGAAAACGTTGAGCTCCGTCAAGTCCAGAATCAGGGAGTGAGGTGAGGTGGCAAAGCACACCTTTGGGTCCCATACATTCTTCATAGCGCCAAAGCCTTTGAAATTATCACTTCTCGACCATTACTATGCGGCTCAAGGCCATCTTCCTGGTGATGTTATTTTTCGCATCAATTTTTGCATCAAGTGTTCAGGGAACGACACCGGAAGACATCACCGTAGACGGGTCGTTTGCAGATTGGGATTCAGACACGCTCATGGCCACCGACGCCAACGGCGTTGACTTTCGGCTGACATGGAACGAGACGATGCTCTTCATGGGTTGGGAAGGAACCGATTGGAAGTCCACGACCTCTGGTGCAGATTTGTTCGTGTACCTGAACACCTCCGAAGGTGGTTCTGTGCTGGCTCGGGATTGGGGCTTTGCTCATACCCTGCCCTTTGCAGCCGACCACGGTTTTGTCTTGGAGGACGACACCTACTTCCGGCATATCGCTCACGACGGGAGTTCATGGCAAGACATATCCACCGATGTGGACCTATATGCAGGTTGGGCTGACAACGACGTGACCGAACTTGCCCTGCCGTGGGAGGCGCTTGGTTCACCCGATGGGTTTGAACTCCTTGTCTACGCCCAATGGCAAGACCAGGGTCATGTTTGGACTTCGTTTCCCTTGCAAAATCCTTCATCCAACAACGGCGCTGAAACCTTCACGCACGCCTGGCATGTGGACAACATCACCAATGTCACGTCTCCACAAACAATCCCAGTTGTTGAATCAGGAGGGGTTGACAAGGTGGACGATGCGCTCAATTTGGCCATCATTTTTCACCAACATCAACCGTACTACAAGAACAAACTTACCGGGATGTACGAGATGCCTTGGGTTCGCGTGCACGCTATGACAGAATACGTGGATTCGCCCGGCATCCTCGCCGATACAGAAACCAAGGTGACCTACAACCTCGTGCCTTCGTTCATTGAGCAACTTGTCGACTACCACACCGAAGAGACACTGGACGTGCATACCGATATTGCCAAGCGTTCTTGGAGTGAGGGCGGGTACCCCAACGCCACCGACCTCGAACTTCACACGATGCAATTCCAGTCGTTTTGGAACAGCGGGTGGATTTACAATGTATCTCAAAGCGATGCAAAATTGGGCTGGCTCTATCCGTCAAGCGCTCGCTACAAAGAACTCTACGACATGACGCTTCACAATTTGAAACCCGCCACTATCATGGACGATGAATTGCTGGCGCCCCAAGATTTCCTCGATTTGCAGGTGCTCTGGTACCTCTACCAGTTTTCTCCCGATTATGTGTTGGGCGAGTACAACGCAAGCCATCGAGACGAGGGGCTCATCGCATTGTTCATGCAAAACGGACAGTACAACCTGTCTGACCTCGCCTATGTGTTGGACGCTCAACATGCGCACATGGGCAATGTCCTGCCCATGTACAGCGAACTGGCTGCTAACGGGCAGGTTGAACTCACAACCACTCCGTATTATCACCCCATCATGCCGTTGCTGATGATGGATGGTTGGACCATGGAAGATGGCATCCGCGTGAATAAAGAAGCGTGGCCTGAGGATGTTCAGAACCATTTGGTGACGGGCATGGACTTGTTTGAGGCAGAACTTGGATTCCGCCCGACCGGCATGTGGCCAAGCGAGGAGGCGGTTTCTCCTCCAATGGTCGAACCGGTCAGTGATGTAGGCATCCAATGGATGGTCACCGACGAAGAGATTCTCAAGCAGTCAACCGATAGCAACGGCCAACTGATCGATGTCGAGGATGCCGCCAATTTGGCCACGCCATGGACCGTGACAGGGACAGAAGGCGGTGAAGTGGCCGTGGTGTTCCGAGACCGCGTAATTTCCGACCGGATTGCCTTCCAGTACGGCACCATGACGCCTGAGGCCGCCGTTTCCGATTTCATTGCGTACATTGACAACATTCGTCAACAACTGCTCGATGCGGGCGAAGACCCGTCCGACCATTTGCTGACCGTGGCCCTTGACGGAGAGAACTGGATGTTCATGTCAGAATTCCAACATCAGGATAACGCTCGTCCCTTCATGGCCGAATGGTACGGACGTTTGGCCGACCACCCAACCATCATCACCACCACGCCTTCAGAATTCTTGACCAAAGGCACCACTCTTCCGGCCATCGAGACCATCGGTACCGGTTCGTGGATTGATGGAACCCTTCGCACATGGGCAGGGGAAGAAGAAGAGAGCTTGGCTTGGCAGCGTCTCGTTGAAGCCCGGAAGGCCTTGGTGGAGTTTGAGGAAAGTCATCCCAACGACCCTGGCCTTCCCGCCGCTTGGGAATCCTTGTACATCGCCGAAGGAAGCGACTGGTATTGGTGGTACGGCCTTGACCAAGACAGTGGTTACGACGAGAACTGGGATGTGCTGTTCAAGGTACATTTGTCGAACATTTACCGCGCCATCAACCTCGACCTTCCACCCTACCTCCAGGACTTGTGGACCAATCCTGCCGTTGCCAATCCCGCAGCAAGCGGCATCATTGAGCCCATGATCGACGGCGTTGCACTCCCTGGTGAATGGGACGGTGCAGCCCGATACGATGCTCCGGTTGCCGGTGGTGATTTTGATATTGAATCGTTCTACTTCGGTTACGACGCATCAAATGTCTTCTTCCGCGTGGATGCGACCACAACCGAGGAACTCGCCAACGCTTCCGGGGAAGGTCCCTACACTTCACCCGATTTGGCGATTTACTTCATGCAGCCAAACGCCGTCAATTTCAACGAAGCACAAACCAATTTCCGCACCTACTATGGAAACCAAATCCTTGGATTCCCATCCAAGTATATGGTGGCTTTTGACTTCGATACGGTACGTGAGGACGGCCGTGCGAAGTGGAATTTGTTCAGTGCTCAAGGCAAAGTTGGTGACCAGGAGCGTTGGGTGCTTTCGGGCAGTTCCAATCTCGGCGGCTGTGCCGTTGATGAGGTGTATGAATTTGCCATTCCATGGGCAGATATCGGTCTTGCACCCCGTTATTCCACTCGCGTGAAGGTCGTCACCTCTTGGCGAGATTCGTTGTCCTATGGCGATGGAATTGATGCTGAAATGGCCCCTCCAGCCCCTGCTGAAATGGTGTTGCCCGACCTCGAAGAATGGGTGACGCTGCTGGAGTTGGACGACGCTGTTGGCGATGAAACGGGTGATGGCGATTACGTCTATCCGCTCGCAACCGATTTCAACACACCTTCAGGAGGTGGGCTTTGGGACGCCACGCACCTCACGATTCGCCAGAGTGCATGGAACGCGCAGTTTATTCTTACCATGAGTGAAATGACCGATTTTTGGGGGCTGGCCAATGGCTTTAGCCACCAGATTGTCCAGATTTACGTTGACCAAGGTGAGACCACCTACGGCCGGACCTCCATGCTAACCGGTGCCAATGCTGAGGTCCATCCCGACTGGGCTTGGGAAGTGGCCATCAGCGGGACGGGTGAACCGGGTGCGGTGCAAGCAGTCCAAGCTGAAACCGGAAGTGCCTCCGCTCGTGGCATTGATGTGACCGGCGACGTTCAGGCCAAGACCATCACGTTCACCGTCAGCAAAGACGTCATTGGCTCTGACATTCCCAATTACCGATACATCATCGTGATTGGGAGCCAAGACGGGTTTGGCACCGGAAAGTGGCGAGACGTGATGGAACAAGCCGCAACGTGGACGCTGGGAGGCGGTGCCAACCCTGCGCCAGACGACGGCATTGATTACGACCCGAACATCATTGATGTCATCCTGGACGGCGATGGCCAAACCGCTATGCTCTCGAGTTACGATGTCGCAGGACACACCTACGCTCAACTCACCGGCTTTGAGATGCCCGAAGTGCCGCAGCAAATCTTTGGCGCATCGGTGGAGACTGTCACGGCAACTTCAGCCGTCCTCACATGGTCAACCACCGTCGCCGATGCGACATCGGTTCAGTTCGCTGTTGAGGGGCAAACACCGAGCGAAACAGACGACCGCCTTTGGACTGCACCAGGGACCGATCACGCCGTGACCCTGACCGGCTTGGAGGTCAACACCACCTATGTGGCTCATATCGGTGCGAACGAAACCGAGACCGTGTTCGTGACCTTCACGACCGGGTCCGTGGTTGATGAAACGCCTCCGGATGTCTTGAACCTCGCTGCAGAGGTGCTTGAAGACGGGCGCGTAACGGTCACTTGGTACACTTCGGAGAGCGCTACTGAAACCGTCCTCCTCAACGACCAATCGGTGCATGAGGACGGTTTTGCGACCAAGAAGAACCACGCCTTTACCACCGATGTGTTGCCAGATGGTACCTACGACCTCGAGGTCGTCAGCGGAGATGCGAGCGGCAACAGCAACAGCAGCAGCTTAACGTTCACGGTATCGGTTGGAGCGACGGTGGACAACCCTACCAACGACGATGGCTCACCATTGGATGATGGAGAGAACGAGGCCACGGGCGTATCGAACACGTCGATTCAACTGGTGGCGCTTGTTGTGATCTTGCTCGTTCTCCTTGCCTTCCTCAGGGTTCGCAACGGACCGAAGGACGACGACCCATGGCAGTGATGTTCACGCGAAGGGTATGGAAATCGACTTGTGG
>JAYQVP010000021.1:0-4490 GCA_038148515.1 Candidatus Poseidonia sp.
GCAGCCCGTACAGCAATTGGAATCGGTCATGGTCCACCGTGTTTCGCCGTTGGTTTGCGGCCAAAGCCTTGGCCACAGTGATTCCTTCACGGCGAGCCACGCGATTGGCTCGCTCTTCGTCGCTCACATCCAGCCAGAGCCGGATGCACGGAAGGTTGAGTTTGTACGCCCACCAGCCCGCAAGTCTGGATTCGACAACATCGGCCGCATCAGCACCGACCATTCGTTCCTGCAACAGCGCGTCGAGAGAACGGTCCACGTCCAATTCCTGCTGACACAGTTCACCGAAGGCCGCCAATGTCATACCCCGCCGTTGTGCTTCTTCTCGAAAGATATCGCCACCGTTCAGGCTCGACCAACCTTTGCGGGCGCACAACCCTTGGACGAGGGTGCTTGTTCCGCTTCCTGGGTGTCCAGAGACCGTGATCTTGACCATGCTCACACCCATTCGTGGAAGCAGATGTTGCATCGTTTGGTGCGAGGGCCGTCGAAGGTGATGACATCACCGTCGCACTCGGGGCATGATGGTGCCGAAGCGGGCGAAGCATCGGTGGTCGTTTCCTTCGTGGTTGATGGGGCCTTCTTGCGGTGCTGTTGTTGGCGCTTCGAGCGTTGTTGGCGTTGTTTGGTCTGGCTCGATACACTGGCGGGCTTGGTAGCGACCAAGTGCAACAGGGGTTCCTTGAGGACTTCGCCTGCGACGACCAACGGGTGGTTCTTGTAACGTGCCAGTTTGATGTGGCGGTCGAGGGCACGACCGTAAGCAGCGCTCATACAAATATAGCAACAAATCCATGCCGGGAAGAACAAAAATTTGTCATCGATAAGGTTCCATTCGGGTGCCCACGGCAGGGATACATAGTCAACACGGAAGCTTTCCACCTTTGTGGTCAACCATGCAAAAATTCCGATGATGAAAATCATGGTGAACATCATGGGCTTCATGGCGCCCATTTGAACATCCAACTGCTCAGGCATCATTTGCTGCTGCAAAGTCATGGCTTTTTCCTGCAGAATTGGGTCACGCGATAACCTCGCTTCATTCATGATTTGGCGAACCTGCCCCTGCCTGTGCCCGATGTGAGCCTGGTCCATTGGGTCAACAAAGAAATTGCGAATCACGGTGTTGAGGGTCATTGAAAAAATACCCAAGATCATCACCGTGATCACAAAAAACGTTTCCTCTGGCAAAACAGGAGAAAGAATCGGGTCGGCCGTGGTACCCAACGATGTACGAATTGAGGGGGTCATGATCAAAAAAGTCATGAAGACCATGATCAGGAGCATGAACATCATTGAACCTCCCGGCGGAGGAGGCGGTGGCGGTGCAGGCCCCTTGCTCATGGGTGTAGCACATCACCGAAAGGGCATGAAGGTTAGCCTTCTTGTCGGCTGAACGGGCTTGAAGAAGAAAGGCGTGAACTTCAAACGAATGGCCAGCGTGGGTGATTCATGCGCCAAAAAGAACCCCTCGATATCGAACCTGTTTGGCGATACCCCCTTCCACTCCCCATGCCGGGACAACCCGTGTGCGCGACCCATGTGGAAGCGTTGGAGCAGATTGAACAATTGTCACCAAGACCAAGAGTCTTCATGTGGACGGACGATGAACGAAAATGCCCACAGGGCTGGGATTTCATTGCCAGCGTTCGCCAAGGCGTTCCCCCAAGCGGTGTCGAGGCTGAGTTGGAGGCCTGGGCTGTCCAGTACCCTGAAGCGTGGTTGGCCGTGGACCTGCGTGACGGAACCGTCCCTCCATCAACCATCACGCCGATGGAAGAACTGCTGGTCAACTTGCGTCGTCATATCGTGGTGATCGTGAGCCGTTCCCCTGAGCATGAGGACTGGCCACAGTGGGTCCTGCCTCAATGATAACGTTGGTCCGGTCAAGAGGACGTGAAGTTGAATCCGCACGCACTGCAATCCGTAGCATCTGCGGGATTGACGGTGGAACACACTTCACAGGTCAGTTCTCCCGCTGCCTCTTCGGTCGCCGCCTCTTCGGTCGTTGCTTCGGATGATGCTTCATCAGGAACCGATTCGGTCTCCTCGGTTGAGGCTTCGACCGCTTCCGTATCATCCTCTGCCGAGGCGTCGGCTGAACCTTCATCGCCATCGTTGCCTCGGTCGTTCCAGGCATTGGCTGCATCTTCCAATTCGGACTTCTTGAGGTAACCGTTGTCGTCATGGTCGTAATCTGCGGCAAACACGACGAATTCATCGCGGTGGGCCACATCAATGCCAGCGGCTTCCATCACACGGAGCAACATGTCCTCTCTGAATTTGATGGAAGAGGTTTCAGGCTCTTCATCCTCCATTGTGACTTCGTCTTGAATCTCCTCGGCAGGTGCATCATCTGGAGTCTCGGCCGGGGGCATGTCATCGGATTCAATCTCATCACCGAAGTGAACGCCGTGGAATCGGTTGAGAGCTTCAGCATCAACTTCGCCACTGCCTTTGATGTCAAAGGAAACTTCGAGACGCTCGCCTTTGGCGACTTGAGGCACGTGCCACATGAGATGCAATCCACCTTCACCCTCTTCGGATGTCATGGTGACATCGTCGCGCGTTCCGCCGGCGCTCTTCATGACCCATTCCTTGATTTCAAACTGAGGTGGAAGAACGTCATTGATGTAAAGATCGCTGAGCGCCGTGTCGCCATTGTTTTCGAACAGAATCAGGACTTCGTAGCGGCCTTTTCCACCCAGAGGAATCGCTTGCTTCCCGGCGCTGAAGTTGCGGCGGTTGTGCACGACCTTGATCGATGGGGAAGCGGATGGCTCCCGGCTGCAAATGGGCCCGAACCGCTCTGCACTGAACTCAACCCGTGCAGGTGCATCCACACGAACATTGCCCGGCGACGGGTCGGGAGCCACCAAGGGGTACGTGATTTCGATGCTCTTCTTGGGTTTCAAACCCAATGGCCCGCGAGTACCAACGGTAAGGGTCATTGTGTGACCTTGACCGTCGGGAGACCGGTGTTCCTTCTCAATGGTGATGCCCTCGCTGAGTTCAACTTTGTACTGGTCGTCGTCGATGGCTTTTCCGTCGATTTTGATGGTCAACTGTTCGGGGGACGGCACCTCAAAAACACCAGGAATGTCATCGGTGATTCGCATCAAGTTGATGGTGGCTGAACCCTTGTTGGTCAGTTTCATCGTGGCCTGGACCTTTTGCGACCGGTAGGAGCGGAGGTTGGACGACGAGTAGGTTTTGCTGACATCGGCTTCAAGCACGTCAAGGCTCTTTTCCTCGAGTGTCATGCTGCCCTCCGTGGTGCGTACGGCCTTGGGCAAGACAGTATAGGACAGATCGTAGGTGAAGTCGGGCTCCGACTGGGCCATCACGGTTCGTTCATCCGATTCCCACTTGCCGTTGGGGCTGACATCTTGGTCGACATCGTGAATATCAAAGAGCAATTCATCGCTTCCCTTCATCCGAACCTTGAGTTTGGTCAAGTCAACTGCAAACGAGGAACGGTTTTCGAAGATAGCTTGACACAACCAGTTATCAGGTCGCTCGTCTTCTCGGACCTTCATGTAGGTGAAACCACGACAGAAGGCGTCCAGTTCTCTAAACGCCATGTTGGAAAGCGTGGCATCGGCACGATAGGTTGCTACTGCTTGTCCAGCCTTGATCGAGGATGTGGAATCAACCGTGATCGTTCCGTTGAGAGTGATGACTTGCTTTTCCCCAGCGTGAAGGCGCCCGATGTTCCACGTAATGGTTCCATCGTCAATTTCAGCACCGCCAGCCACATCGAATGTCATCGCCTCTGGAACAGGGCGGGTCACGACAACGTCGTGCAACTCGACTTGGGAGAGATTTTCGACCTCAAGTTCCAAGGAGATTGCACACGGGTCTTCATTGATAGCAACGGAAAGGGAACGTTCTTGAGAGCGGGAAGGATTGGTGTCCAAGCGTTCTCGAAGTGTCATCAATTGCCTGCCGGTGACTTTGTAGTTCACGGTGTGGCTCTTGGACGGCTCCAGTTCGTCGACTGAAACATGTTCGCCGCCCATGTCCGTGGAATCGATGCCATCAAGCAAGACATCAATATCGTAGATTCGGTCGTCTGAGGAAGGGTTGTTGACGGTCAACGTGCCTTTCACGTTCTGTTTGATAATCTGACCGTCTGCGTTGAGTGTTGTCTGTTCAACTTCGTGCAACGTACCTTCGAGTTTATCGCCTTGAACATCGGCAATGTCGGCCAAGCTTCGAATCGTGGCGCCGGCTTGTTCACCAGTCAAATCTGAAGGCGAAATATCAGGTTCTGGCACACCATCGAGGGTCGCCAAGGAGGCCAGAGGATCGGCAGGGGCTTCAGGCGCAGGAACCGCCAAGGGATCCATCAACGGGTCTGCTGTCAAGGCTTCGCCCGCAGGTGGCATCGGTGGCATGGGCGGCATTTCGGGAGGCGCTGGGGGTGCTGCCAGCGGGTCCATCAACGGGTCGGCTGCTGGAGCCTCATCCATCGGTGGCATGGGCGG
>JAYQVP010000021.1:4590-12498 GCA_038148515.1 Candidatus Poseidonia sp.
CTGCTGGAGCCTCATCCATCGGTGGCATCGGTGGCATGGGCGGCATCTCCGGAGGTGCTGGAGGAGCGGCGAGCGGATCCATCACCGGGTCGGCAGCGGGTGCGTCGCCCATAGGGGGCATCGGCGGCATGGGCGGCATCTCGGGAGGAGC
This sequence comes from Candidatus Poseidonia sp., assembly GCA_038148515.1. GTDB lineage: Archaea > Thermoplasmatota > Poseidoniia > Poseidoniales > Poseidoniaceae > Poseidonia. The sequence goes on from JAYQVP010000021.1 coordinate 4,742, forward strand.
AGGAGGGGCGTCACCCATCGGCGGCATGGGCGGCATCTCAGGAGGAGCAGGGGGTGCGTCACCCATCGGTGGCATCGGCGGCATGGGCGGCATCTCGGGAGGAGCAGGGGGTGCGTCACCCATCGGTGGCATCGGCGGCATGGGCGGCATTTCGGGAGGAGCAGGGGGTGCGTCACCCATCGGTGGCATCGGCGGCATGCCCGGAGGGGCAGGGGGTGCTTCGCCGGGTGGCATAGGAGGCATGGGGGGCATAGGTGGGAGGCCGGGAGGCATAGGTGGTTGTTCTTCGCTCATCTTCAATTCCTCATCGTCGCTACGGTGCGACATCTTCGTGGATGCACCATGAGCACATAACCATTCTCCAAGGTTGCGTTGAAGGCTTGCTTTGGCCATCGTTGCCTTGTACGCCATAAGGAGGGTTGATGTAGGGTGGTCCAGAGGGTGGGTCATGGTTGGCATGGACAACAGTTCCCCCCCCGTTCTTTTCGTGGTCGGTACCGCAGGGGCAGGAAAATCATCGCTGGTGACATCGTTTCAGCGTTGGTCTCGCTTTTTGGAAACCGAAGTGATCGCTGTCAACCTCGACCCGGGTGCTGAACGTGTGCACTACGACGCAGAATTTGACGTCCGTGACCTCATCTCCTTGACCGAAGTCATGGACCAGTACGACTTGGGACCCAACGGCGCACAAATTCTCGCTGCCGACCTGCTGGCAGCCCAGGCGGGTGAAGTCGCCGAACAACTCCACACGCTATCCGGCGAAATGATGATCGTTGACACCCCCGGACAGGTCGAACTCTTTGCCTTCCGCGAAGCAAGCAACCATTTGATTGAAACCTTGGGCCGGGAACAATCCGCCATCATTTACCTGTTTGACCCGATGCTGTCCCGCTCACCCTCCGGTTTCGTTTCCCAAATGCTCCTTTCCTCCATCGTCGAATTCCGTTTGGGATTGCCCACCAAGAACTTCCTCTCGAAAGCGGATTTATTGGAACCCGAGGACCTCGCGCAAATTCTCGAATGGTCCGAACGCCTCGAGATTTTGGAGATGGCTCTGTACGACGAGGCAGGCGGTCAACGAACCGAATTCGCCATTAATCAACTGCGGATGATGCAAGAATTTTCACAAGCACCCGGACTCACGCCGTTGTCCTCTGAACTCGAGGAGGGCTTGGCTGACATCCTGACCTTTGCTCAAGCCCTGTTTGGCGGGATGAGTGATGCCCGAGATGGCTTTGCCTCGGACATTGAGCACGAAAAAGACTGAGCGCACAACGCTTAGAAGCCGTCTTGCGGTGGAAGAGGTATGGTTCAACACCTACTGGCCATCGATGATTTGGGTGACGATTTTGAAGGGGTCCTTCGATGGGCCATTGAATTCAAGCGCCTCTGGAAGCAGGGCGACGAAGTCGCGTTGAATTTCCTGCCCCTCGACACCCTTGCCATCGGCTCCATCTACGAAAAACCGTCCACGCGGACTCGGGTGTCCTTTGAAGTTGGCGTGCAGCGCTTGGGCGGCAGCGCTCTGACCTTGCTCAAGAACGACATTCAACTTGGCACTTCGGAGAGCATCGGCGACACGGCACAGGTCCTGTCTCGGTTCCTTGGCGGCATCACGTACCGCTGTTTTGGTCACGAAGACGTTGAAGAATTGGCCAAACATGCTGCTGTCCCCGTGATCAACGCCTTGTCCTATAAGCACCATCCGTGCCAAGCGGCTGCCGACCTCATGACGATTATGGAACACCACGACGACCGTGAGGAACTGGTCGTAGCGTGGGTGGGTGACGGCAACAATGTTCTGCACGACCTCATGTTGGCCTGTGCAATGTTGGGCATCGACATCCATTACGCCGTTCCAGAAGGGTACGAACCCGATGACGATGTGGTTGAACGAACGAAAGCACTTGCCGAAGCCAACGGAAGCAAGGTCAAGCGAACCACGAACCCCGTCGATGCCGTCAAGGACGCCCACGTGGTCTACACGGATGTCTTCATTTCGATGGGCGAGGAACACCTGAAGGACAAAATCAAGGCGTTTGATGGTTACCAAGTGAACGAAGCAATGGTCGCTCACATGGACGATGCATGGTCGTTCATGCATTGCTTACCAGCGCACCGCGGAGAAGAGGTCACGGACTGGGTGATGGACCACGAGCAGAGCATCGTTTTCGACCAAGCCGAAAACAGAATGTGGGCACAAATGTCCCTTCTGACATACCTCATCAATCGCTCAGCATGGGACGCAATGAGCGAATTCATGGGTATGGTATGATCACCACTGTGCGACAGCGATGAAGCTGAGCAAACCCAGGAGCATGGCTGCTCGAATGCGGCTTACCACCACAGCATCATCACCTTGATACAACGGACCGTTCAACGTGATCAACAGCAAGACGGCGGGCGTTTGAATCACGAACTGACCAAATTCGAACGGACCACGCCAAAATGGCACATAGAGGCATACAAGCGCACCCATCAACGCCACGTAAGCCCCCATGCGGACTTTTTCTTTGCCGTAGCGCATGGGCAGCGTTGAACGGCTGCCTTCGTCGGCTTCCATGTCAAGACAATCCTTGACCATCTCACGAGCGAGGTTGGTCAGGAAAACAACGCCAAAAATCCACCAAATGAGGGATTGAGAAATGCCTCCGACAGCCGCCCCGCCGTAAAGGATAACAGCCCCGACCAACAACGAAATCACGATATTGCCAAGGAGACCTTGATTCTTGGTGGCGGGGCCGTGGTCGTAACTCACCATCAGAACCACCGCAAGCGTGTAAATTCCCGATGTCGCCAGAACCGTGGAAACCGAAGGGTCCACCAGAAGGAGACCTGTGATGTGAGCGATGACGGACAGCACCCACAACACAGCGGCAAATCGACGGGCTTGGTCAAGGGTGATTTGGCCTGAAGGGATGGGACGATGAGGATGAGCCATGGCGTCGATATCAGCGTCTTTGATATCGTTCATCGCGTTACCGGCGCCGGTGAAGGTCACCACGGCAAGGGCGTGAAGAGCCACAGCCAACCAAGGAACGGTTTCACCGAGTGGCTGGAGAGCAAAGTAGGCACCGAGTGGAACAGTCGCAGCGGCGAGCACCAAATTCTTGGGTCGCATCAAGGCAATGCGTGCTTGGACCCCGCCTGCCATGCGGTGTCGAGTGCATGTGGCTTCTTGATTGCTTGGCCTCAAGCGGTGGCCATGGACCAAACACAGACCCGCATTCGGAAACCCCCGACATCCGTACCGTCGTCAAATCCAACCTTGACAAAGCGTCGGTCCCGAGCCAGGACGTTGCCCAATTGGTTCATGGTGGCACCCCAGCGGAACCGAGTGTTGACATGGTCAAGAATAGCGGTGGTGTTGGCTTCACCTACCTCGCTGAGGTAAGATTGGATCTCGGTTCGCAACCGTTGGGTTCGACTCATCAAGCCTCACCTCGCAGACGGCGATGAAGCGATTGCATGGTGGTGGTCAGCGGTCGCTTCGCGGGCTCCGAGCCAGGACCAGCTACCGGTTGCCATCCCAAAGCCTGACGCTGAGGAGGCAATCGTCCAGTACCGTGAGCCAACGGTGTTTGGCTGTTGGTGGCCCATCGTGGCGTGGACGTTGGGCTGGTGCTTGCGGTCCAATTAGCAAACGATTCGTATTGGTTCGTGTTGGTGCATTCCATGACCGTCATGCCGTGGCGGTGGTATATCAAGCGACGAAGGAGGGGTCTGCCTGAAGGTGAACGTGAATCAGCGGCGACATGGCTTGGTTTTCACTTTCAAGAGGGAGTTAAAGTGAAAGTAAACGTGAAAGTGTTCATCGGTTCAATGAACCATTCGCCTGCGAGATGGCTAAATAGGAAAGGACTGTCGCCAAATCACCCACGCTCGTATAGTGTAGTGGCCCATCATGAAGGACTCTCATTCCTTCGACCCGGGTTCAAATCCCGGTACGAGCATCCAAATGACGTCATTTCCGATTCCTATCGTGGCTTTGGCGCATTTTTGGATGTTTTACATGCCTTCTGTCCATCAATGAACCGGTCGAGTGTGCAGCCGCTGGACGCTGATCTATGCGAGTGCAAGTGAGAGAAAACTGACCAAATGAACGCCCAATAAACGCCTTTTCGCTGTAGTTACGGGTTTCGGATCACCTTCTCAACGCGTACGAATTGGTCGGATTGAATTGGTGCACATCAACTAACGCTTTTCTTGACTCTGCATTGCTTCCCAATACAATTCGTGATATTCACGTTCTCCGGTGATGACCTTGTTGGTTTGCTTATCGACAAGAGGTAAATAATAAAATGACCAATCATTTGTATCCACGGGATTGTCAGATTCCAAATCGATGAGGGGGGTCTCAAACACCCTGGCTTGGAAAGTCAGGTCTTCGTCGAAAATAGCGAGAATGTTGTATGAAACAGCGAGAAGCGTGATGACTCCAACGACTGCTCCACATGATGCAGAATACAATGCCTTGTCCATCAATGAATCACCGGAAACATCTGAACCCATCAACAGCCAAACAGTGAACATGAAGGCCAAGATTCCTAAAAAAATTCCTACTTTCACACTATCTTTCATTCTTCTTTCTTTGACAAATCTGCCATCCAAAGTTGGATTCATCTCGATCGACTTCATGAGCAATTCCATATCGGTTCCCTTTTCTTCAGGACTCGGTTTCAATAGGGACTCCAAGACCTCCAGGGCAAGGTAGGAAAAAAATGGAAGGGCCGCAATAGCAATTCCACCAAGGGCCAACGGAATGGAAGATTCTTCAATCCCACCTAATTCATAATCCAACAGCAAAAATACAAACGAGATGATCATGACCACGAATCCAATGAGCATCAACGAATGAGTTGTTTTCTTTACTTCTTTGACAGCCTCATAAAATGTCCTGGGTTCTTTCAAATCCGAGTGCGTTACCATTTGGTCCGCATTCGAATCGTCTGGAGAGGGTGAACTGTATCGCTCTTCCTCCTGCTCGTCGGGCAACTTCGGGTTGTCTTCCCCACCGGCACTCCAAAACGGAGACTCTGTCGGTTCTGCATCCCCCATGGGATTCAAAACCCAAAACGATTTTTGAACATTTTTCCGTCAATGCAATTTCACACACAGCAATTGATGAAGTTCTCGTACGATGAGCCCTCAAGTATGCGTTTCTGCTGATGCTGTCTCCAAGGAGATGTCACCCACCGCGAACATGGTGACTCGGTCAACAGCAACGTTTCGGTACTGCATGAGATCCGTATCGATGACCGGGAGGAGATGATAGGTTGACGGGTCGTAGGGCAAGGGACGTTGCTGTGCTGAAGGTTCACCTTCCTCATCCCCACCATCAAGCAAGACACCTAAACGAGCCGTCATATTGCGCAGTGTCCCGTCCCGCTTCTCAAATTGAACACGGAAGGGCTCATCTGGATGGTTTTGCGTGAGTTCGAGAATGCGTTCTTCGGGAAGGAATGCTCGCCCTGATGTTGACGGTTGGCCCGGCATGTTCCGTTGACGGCGAACCGGTTCGGGGAGCGAGGCGAGTTGTTCGTTGGTCAGGAGAGCGTGCAACGTTTTCGGAACCAGCTCGGGGAGAACTTCTGTACTCCCCAAAAAGAGCAATACACTGGCCACCATGTCCGTGTGAAGGGGTTTCGGGCGTTTGGTGGAAGCGCGAACACACGCAGGACGACCGCTGATTTCGATGGGGAGATGGTGAACAGGCCAGCGATTCTTGAGGCCAAGGTCCATCACGGCAGCCTCCAACGGAAAGACCTCCACCCGCTGCTCATTGATGGTTCGAACCAAGGAGATGGCGTCATCCCCCATCTCATCGTTCCACAACGAATGCTCGACGATTGTTTCGCACCAATTCAACGCTCGTTGAACCGCAGCCAGACGAGACGCTGTCACGGTCGTCGGTACCTGAAGTATTCCGTAAGGGGTTTCATGATTCATACATCAAGCAAAACCGTGACCTATCATAAACTCTGCAAGCATTGACCCAACATACGAATGTTCTCGGCCGTCCCGCAGGGTTTAACCACGCCCATGGTATTCTATAGAACAGAAGGTTCAATCACGGTTCCGTCGCCCATTTGAGCAAATCGACCTTGCTGGCGGGGGTGGACCACATCCGAAGCCCCCCACGGCCAGCCTCCAAATTCAGTTCGTTGGAAATCGGAAAACGCCTGGTAAATCTCTTCTCGCGTATTCATTACAAACGGTCCGTGTTGAACCACCGGCTCACCGATGGGCTGACCTTGGAGAACGAGGACGCGCAAGTCCTGATCGTTTGCATTGATGACCGTTGGTTGGGTCGCATCCAATTCCATGCCGTACCGTGGTTGAAGACGATGTCCTTCAATGTCCGCCGAGCCACCATCGATATGGTACATCATACGGTTGATGCCTTGAGAAGCAACCGGGAGGGTGACGGACTGATTGGCCCGTACCGTGACGATGTACAGCCCGACCTCGTGCGTTGGGTCGTTGGCCCAGGAAGCAGCGGGAGCCGTAGGTGCTTGCACCTCGTGCCATGAGCCTGAAATCACTCGTGCTTGCCCCCCATCCAATTCAACGAGAGGGACCTCTTCAGCCCAGATCATTTCGTAACCGGGGTTCGCCATCTTGTTGGAGGCGGGCAGGTTCAACCAAATTTGGAAGAGGTCGAGACGGTTGGGTCGGTCGGCGTGAATGAGCGGAAACATCTCCGAGTGCATGAGCCCCGAACCTGCGGTCATCCATTGAACATCACCAAACCCGTAGCGTCCCGTCGCGCCCCCAGAATCAAAGTGGTCGACCAGGCCGTCAAGAACGACCGTGATGGTTTCGAATCCTCGATGAGGATGGGCGGGGAACCCCGGCACAACTCGCCCGTGGTACATCTTCCATTCGTTTGACTCATCAAAGTCCGAGCCGATGTGTCGGCCCACCAAGGGCTCGTCGGGGCCCATCACTTCGTTGCCTTCGGGGTAGAGGTCGAGATGGTGGACGCAAAACAGAAACGGGTCCATCGTTTGCCGAATGAAGCCCATTGGGGCGTTGCTCAGAACACTGTTGCCCATAGCATCTTGTCGACGGGGGTCTTGAAAACCATTTGCTTATGACGAGGCTAGTTCCATCTCGCGTTTGACCTGTTCTTCGATCGCAGTCGCCTTTTGAGGCGAAAGCCCGAGTTGGGAGGCGCTTGAAGTAAGAATCGTACGCTCCATATCGGTGATGATGCCGTCATCGTACGCAGATTCGAGCAAGGTTCGGTACATTTTGATGTTGATTTCATCGGATTCCGTCAAACCGCTCTCAATCACCCTGGAGGCGATGATTTCAAACGGAATGAGCAGTGAAAAAATGGCGATTTTGGCTACCTGCAAGAAAAGAGTATTTTCAATGGTGGCTTCGAGTTCTGGCTCAATGGCAAACTCGCTGATGATGAACAAGATCAGAGCGACTGCCAACGTGGCTTTTGTTGCTTGACTGCGCACCTCAGCCGAGGTCAGTTTCGCCATAGTATCGTTTAACTCAAGCACGGTATTCTCCAACTGCTTGTTGGCGCTATCCAGCGCCTCGTTGGACAAGTAGAGTCGGCGGGAACTCTCCTCGATGGTCTGCTCTGCGGTGATGCGTGCTTTCTTTTCGCGTTCCACCTTCCGTTCAAGGCGTTGAATGATAGCATCCTTATCCTCGCCTTCGGCGGAATTCTTGTTCAATTTCGCCTGCTTTGCAAGCTCAAAGATGTCCACGCGTACTCACCATCATGCTTGCAA
>JAYQVP010000022.1:0-11581 GCA_038148515.1 Candidatus Poseidonia sp.
CCTTTGCCACCGTGACATCGCTCATCATGATTCTGCTCGCTTCACAATACCTGATCATTGATTTGGTGACCGAAGATCTCGTTCAGGAAAACCGTGCCCTCAACACCGAATCACAGGTATCAATCGCCCTGCCCGCAGGGGCAAAAGTGGCTCGATACCTGGATCTCGGCCCGTCCGTCTTGCAAGACGGAGAAGTCGCTGAGGTTGAAGGATTGTTTGACGATTTGATGTACGAACCAACTGCGCATGGCATCCAGTCCATGGTGACAGACAACGGTAACGCCTGCGCTTTGTTGTTTTCTGGGGAAATCCATTGTTTTTCGATGTACAACTACGGGGGCGATGCCTACCTCGGGCAGAACGAAACATACCTCTCATCTTCTATTTATCAAATGGGGCATGCGCCCGTTGAGGTTGAATCGCCAGCGGGAACCATCTGGACGGCAATATTCTCCACCCAAGGAGAGTCTGTAGGCAGTGTTTGTGCTGTTGATTCCTCAGACAACATCAGTTGTTGGGGCTCCCTCGATGAAGGAAACAATCTGTTATTTTCGCACATCGCAAATTCAAATCCGGAACCGGTGCACTCAATTCATGTTGAACAATCCTTTGCCTGCGCACAATTTGTTTCCGGAAACGTTGGATGTTGGGGTTCAGGTCGCACTTCAGGTCGCACTTCTGCGTCTACCACCTACGATTACAACACTACGGTCACTCCAATTGAGGTCCCAACGGGCGTGACCGTTGACCATCTTGTTGTCTACCCGACGGGGGCTTGCATGGTTGGAACCAATGGCGAAGTGTATTGTTGGGGCGAGCGTGATGGAACGGTCACGCCCACCAACGAATCGTATTATTCCGACCATTGGTCTTCATCCGCTGTCACAGAACTTGTCGAGCCCGTTGCTTCAGACTGGGCTGGGGATGGTGCTTGCCTGCTGTTTGAAAACGGAAGCGTTGGCTGTCTCAATTTCCCTGTGGACAGTCCTCAGCGTGGCAGCCAAACGACGGTGACCGACCGAGAGGACCTCTCGATGGTGGACATCCCTGTTGGGCGAACTGCCACCTCGTTGAAATCCTTCAAAACCCCCACGGACAAGGGTTCGCTGCTCTGCGCTGGGTTGGACAATTCATCCACGGTTTGTTGGGGGAATGAATTTGATAACGCCGCCAGCAGTTGGCAGAGCCAACCGGTTCCATATTACTTGGAGGACTTGCCCAGCAACACCGTTGACTTCAGCTTTGGCATCGGATGGTCCGAGTTTGGAACAACGGTGGCGCTTGACAGTACCAACACACTCTGGCAGAAGAGCATCTACTCCTATGGGAACGCCTACTATGCCAACCGTACCCATCAATTCCAGTCTGGTCCTTCCGTGGGCCCCACGACCACCCCCAGCGGCTGGATTGGCGTGGATTTTGCTGGAAACAACATCGTCGGAACGGCAACAACACTCGGCACACACGGACTCACGCTTTGGGTGAATTCCTCTACCTCGTCCACAGCCTACGATTTCGAAATTGAAGTTGTTGACCCGTTTATTGACGTCGACCCCATCTACGAATACGAAATTGGTCGCCGAATCTCGCAGTCACTCAACGTTGACACGTTGTGCGACCCCACCATCGGGATGGAATGCTCCATGTTTTTCTGGCCTGCCGCTCCCGAAGGTATCGGCATTCAAACGTGGAGTTTCCCTGAGAATCCGTGGGAAATGATGGGCCCCATTACATACAATCCGAGCGTTGTTGGGACCGCAGATGGAAACAAAGTGAACACTGATTACACCGTGGTCGTTCAACAATGGTCGAATACGTATGGCCACCACCAAAGCCCCTACAGTGGCGGAGATTTGGACACAGACGTCATCACCACCCTGACTCATAACCTCACGCTACGACCCTCCAGTCAATCCTTCGAACGCATCGCAGTTGCTTCGGGTTTCCCTTACGAAGCCAACTTGGAATCGTTGTTGCCTTTTATGGCGACATCAGAATCGTTTGAACTTGATGGCAGTATCAGCGATTTCACCCTCGGAATTACGGAAGAAGACAGAGTGTTCTCAAGCGTTCGCTCGTTCGATTCCATGACGTGCGCTGAAAGCCCGGACGGAACCTCCTGCTTTGGCCATACGTATTCAATGACTGATCAATCATACTCGTACCCATTGCTCACACCGACTTCTCTCGGTACTGCTTTCCCTTCGACCACCCTCATTCGCCCCATTGACGTCCAACATTTGGTTGATGCCGACATAGAGGACATGTTCCCCGGAATCCAGTCCGCATGTTGGATCAACACGGTGGATGTTTTGGAATGCGCCGCAACCACTACTGCTCAATCTTATGCTCTTGAGCTGTTCACAGACGACCAATTGGTCATCAACGGCATGAACGGAATGCAACCCACTGAGATGTGGGACGGTGCTCAGGTTGAGTTGGTTTCGGTTACTCCGCACTATGGTGGTTCGATTTGTTCAAGTTTCTCGAACGGTTCCTTGGCTTGCCGGGTTACGCCCGAAGGCAACACGCTCCTCCCCAGCATGACCGCTGGCGGCGAGAGAACACATTGGTTTGAGGACGTCAACGTGACGAGCATGAGTAGTTTTGGTTCATACTCCAACTTATTCTGTTTCATTTCTGGTGGAAGCCAAACGACAACTGCTGGTCTTTATTGTTCGTCGAGTTGGGGAGGGGATTCTCGCTTCACCTTGTCAGAATCACCGGCCAGCCGAGAGTTTAATCAATACATTACGCCATCGGGTAGCAACGGAACAGTCGTTTCGTTGCTTGGTGAATTCACTAACAGGTGTGCCCAACTGGAAAACCAGTCGCTGTATTGCTTCCAATATGAATTCATGAGCTCAGACGAAAGCCGATCCTCCTATGGGGGGAGACTCCCAGCCGTCTTTACCATCCCAAACATGACGACGGTGATTGATGGTTCTGGCAACTGCCTATTAGATGACAGCGGCGATGCTTATTGTATCCTAATTGATACCAACTACGGCGAGGCAGAAGACGTTCCCTTTGAGGGTCACTATTTGTCTTGGATTCGTGAACTCGGGGAACTCGTGTACAACGTGACGGGCAGCGGATGGGGTGATACAAGCTACCTTGAAGCCTACAAGATGGATTTCGGTGGCTTTGTTGTTGATATAACCCAGTCAGGCCCCAATCTCTTTGCAGTACTGGACGATGGAACTCTCATGGCCGCGGGTTCCCAACCTTACACAATGGGTATCGGAAATGACATGTTCTCCTTTGGTATTAGCAATGGACCTCAAGACGAACCTACGGCTGCCACCGAGGTGGCCACAACCGTTCTTGGTCTGAACCTCGCAGGTACCCCTCCAGCAGGCTACGGGCAAAGCCCCGTGGTTCGTCTGTGGGGTAACAGCAGTTATGGTCCACAACTTGAGTCGGGGTCTAACCTCACGTGGGATGGCGAAAGCGGCAATGTTATCCCCTTCGTATTGGATTATGTTCACGCGGTTGAGTTTGAAAGCGATTATCTCGAACTTACCGCGGAGAGTGAATTCTCACTTAATGTCGAGGTTTACTGCACCTGGTGTACAAGCTTCTCATTCTCGCCTGAACTCCCCAGCGGGTGGGTCTTTGATGCCGAAAACGGGACGCTTTCAGGGGATTCAGGCTCATCCGGTCCCGCTGTTGAATATACGGTCACGGCCTCAGCCAGCAACGGTACGGACAGTACGTCCGTTCGAATTCGGGTCGTTGAACTCCCCACAGAGCCCTCACTCTCCGGCAATTCATTGGCATCAACCACCTCCGCATCGCCGCTTGAACTTCTCGTTGGCGTTGAGATGGAGACCATCCAATTGGTTGATGCAGAGGGTGTGACAAACCATTGGTCCATTTCTCCTTCCTTGCCAGTCGGCTTGCATATCGACGAAACTGAAGGTCGTATCTACGGGACGCCAGCCTTTGCTGGAGACGGACCAGTCAAGTACACCATCAACGCCACCAGCCCACTCGGAACATATGCAGAGGTTGATTTCTGGCTGTCGATTGTCGACGAGATCAGTGAACCAGTCGACACCGATGGGGATGGAACGCCCGATGCAAGCGATGATGACGATGACAACGATGGAGTTCCCGATGCGGAAGACGCCTTCCCGCTGGATGCCTCTGAAAGCGGAGACCTCGACGGTGACGGGATTGGCAACAACGCCGATACCGATGCTGACGGAGATGGCGTTGACGTTTCAGAAGACCTTGACGACCTTGACCCAAGCGTGGGAGCACCTACGGCTGACGACCTGGACGGTGACGGCATTCCCGATGCTGACGACGACGACATGGACGGCGATGGCGTCGACAACGGGGCCGATGCCTTCCCTGCGGATTCTTCAGAAACCGTTGATACCGACGGCGACGGTGTTGGCAACAACGCCGATACCGATGATGACGACGACGGTGTTGAGGACAGCAACGATGCCTTCCCATTGGATGCCTCGGAAAGCGCCGACCTCGACGGTGACGGTATCGGGGACAACGCCGATGGAGATGCCGATGGCGATGGTGTGCCCTCCTCAGAGGACCAGGACGACTTTGACGCCAGTATCGGCCGCACCTCCGAGGGCAACCAGACCCAAGTGGATGACATGGACGGTGACGGCATCGCCGATGATGTTGACGACGATATCGATGGCGACGGTGTGCTGAACGCTGAGGACCTCTTCCCTGCCGACGCAACTGAATCCAAGGACCTCGATGGCGATGGAATAGGTGACAACGCCGATGACGACGCTGACGGTGACGGCGTTCCTGCATCGGAGGACCAAGACGATCTCGACGCATCGGTCGGGCGACTTTCCTCCGAACAAGAGAGTTCGTCGTCTTCGACTTGGCTTGTCTTTGTCGTGTTGGCACTGGTCGCTGGTGGTCTGCTATTTGCTCGGCGCTCAGCGAGTGACGATGAGATGAATGAATACATGGATTCGGTTCATACCAATGCTGTTGAAGAGGAGTAGACAAGCGCCCGTTGGCGGGCGAGTCCGACGTTAGCGTCGACCGCCCTTGTCCCACTCCAACTTCTGGCCCCTCTCGAGGTGGCTGGCGGCAGTCAAGTCGAGGCCGTACTGCAGGTAAGGCCATAGACGCTCGATCACTAAGATGGTCTCAAGAGTGCTTGCTCGTTCAGTCCCAACATGAGATTGGGCCGCTGAGCCTGTACTCACGCAAGACATCCACTCGGATCACGTCCTTCAGTTCTTGCAGGAAGGTGGATGATGCTGGCAAGCTTCAGGCCGCTGTGCATCAATTTGCGAAGCCATCGCATCCTTGTGATGCCGCTGATTGCAGCATTGTTCGAGAGGTATCCCATCGTGTCGTCAGGGCTGCTCCGACTCGTTGGACCTACGGTCAGGCTCCTGCTTGGTGACATAATACAGGCAAAGCAACAGGGAGGCGAAAAACAGCCATCCTGCGAAGCCGAGGTCTTCCATCTCCAGTCCCGTATCGGTCGTTCCCGTACGCACCAGCGCAAAGAGGATCGCCACCAGCAGCAGGAGCATTTGCACGATGGAGAGTTTCATGTCTATTCCTCCTTTGAGTTTGGATAGACGTCGCTCTGAGATCATCATGGCACCACTGAACAGCATGATCGGCAACATCATGAAATCGAAATACGGGTGCAAGTAGCAATTTGATGCACACAACCCGTGGGCGGCCAATCCGGGGCCAATGCCCATGGTTGGTTGCAACCAAACAACACCCGCTGCGCTCATCAGAAGCATCGCGTTTCCCGGCGATGAGAGGCCGTGGAAGTAGGGCAGTTGGCTGGCATCCTCGTATTGAAAACGCGCAAGGCGAAGCATTCCCGTTGCAATGACCCAACACCCTGACAGCACCAAAGCAATCGTCCAAATCGGTGTCGCTTCACCCCACCGACCAAACAGGATGAACACCAATAGGGCGGGGGCCACGCAAAAGGAAAGAAAATCCGACATGATGTCAAGATGCCCGCCCAGAAGTTTGCGCTTGGAATAGCGCCGTGCGACGGGCCCGTCGATGATATCGCCCAAGGCTGACAGGAAAATACACAGCATTGCTGCCCAGATGTATTTTGTTCGTACGTCTTCAGCGTAGGGTGAATCCAATTCTTCAACGGCCAAAATCATGAAGAAAATTGACGCCGTTCCCATCAATGCATTGGTCAGAGTGATGTAATCAGCCACTCCGGTCAAACGAAAGGTCGACTTCACGAATGGCACTGCCGCCTTCACCGGTTTTCATTGTTTTGAACTTCGGAAGGGATGAAAGCCTCTCTTTGGCCGAGGGCCATGTTGTCCACCAGACCGCCGGCTCCACACCGAGCAAAGGATTGATTTCGAGGTGGCGTTCAAAGTCACGTCCTACGCCTCGTGTGGACGGCACCTTCCTGTGCTCATTTTGCCTCATCTTCGGGTTCGATCAGGTCCGTTTGGACGAGGTCGGCAAGGATGATCCCGTCTTCCTCCGTGTTCAGCCTGACAGCGTACCCTCCGGCTCCAGCGGCGCCGATGAGCATCAAGAGAAGGAGCATCACGGCAAAGGGGTGGTCGGCCAAAAGGTCGCCCAAGGAAGCGAAAAACCCGTCACTTCCCTCGCCTCCACCGTCTGCCTTGGGTTGAATCAGGGCGACCACGGCTTGTTGGTCGTACGCCAAACGGGTGAAGGTGAGTTGACCGTCCATGCTGGCATCGTAGGCTTCGGACGGCGAGGCCGGGTCAAGGTCGGAATAGAATTCCGGCAACTGTTCAAACGCCACGTCAACCGGTTCGCTGAGGTCCAAGGTCAGCAGGACATCCACCGTGTAGGGGACGCGAGATTCGAAAAACTCGGGGTCCTCGATGAACCCGAACAACGTCACGGCTTGGCCCGAGATGTCGAAATGGGCCCACTGGCCCCACGCAGAATCGTCAACCTCGAGGTCGTAATACCAAGCGTCGGCTTGGCGGGTGCCCTGACCTTGGGCGTCGTTGGTGTCGTCGTTGCCCAAATCAATGGCCAGTTGAAGTGCACCCGCTTGCAGTGTTTCCAGTTCAAACTCGGCGGCGGTGAAGGTGGCTTCAAGGCGTGTGGTCCCGTTGGGAATCCACACATAATGTGAATCCTCGGTGTAGTACACGGCGCCGGATTGCCCGTTATTGAAATGATTCCAATCCCCCTTCCAGCTGTGACGAACTCGGTCGGTGTTGGCTGGAATCGTGGCCGTGATCATCATGGCGTCGTAAATCTCGTACGCATCCCACACCGTGTATTCGGGGTGGTCAACCAAACCGTCGTTGTCTTGGTCACGCATCAATTGAAGCGTCCGTGCCAGGGCCGTTGCGGCGTCGATGTCCGTCAAACCGTGACCGATTCGCCAGTCGTGGCAACCACCGGTGGCGCTTCGGTAGCATTCGGCGGGAATGTCGTTGCAGGCGTCTTCGTCATTGCCCTCCTCACAAGCGTTGGCCATGCCGTCGTAGCGAGCGGTCAATTCGAGAATCAGTTCCACTTCGTGGACACGGCTAAAGTCGGCGGTGTCCCAGTCTTCAAACTGGCCGTAGGCCGCTGTCCCCTCGCCGCCCACCAAACTGGTGCCAAAGTCGTGGTCGTCGCGGTGGTAATCGGCCACGCCCAACGAGGGTGCGGCATCGAGCAACAACCCGGCCATGCCCCCGACATGGGGCGTGGCCATTGAGGTACCTGAAATCGCCATGTAGTACAAATCGCCTTGCGTCCGAGTGGAGGCATCGATGGCCGTGCCTCGAGGAGCGGTGGCCCAAATGTTGCGACCCGGCGCACCCACGTCCGGCCAAGTATGCTGTTGGTTCATGCACCCTCGTGAGGAGAACGAGGTCACGGCCGAACCGTCGTGGGTCAGAGCGGCCACAGAAATGGCCGAAGGAGTGTTGGCATACACGTTGGTTCGCAACCCTCCAGAGCATTCAGCTCCAGACCCGCCCGAGTTGGAGGCGGCAAAAATCACCGCCACCCCGTTTTCGTAGGTCAATCGGTCCGTGAGTTGAGCGATCACGCCGTTGGGGTCGTAATCACCGTCCGTACCCCATGAATTCGACACCACGCGAATGTGGTAGGGGTTTTGGCCGGGTACTGAATGGGCAAAGGTCCACTCAAGGCCTTGTTCGGCCGCAAAGATGGATGCACCGTCGCCGGTCCCCAATGCAACCAGTTGGCTTCCTTTGGCCACACCGGCTCGTCGTCCGCCGGAGGCATCTCCGTTGCCAGCGATGGTGCCGCCCACGTGAGTTCCGTGGCCAGAGGACGTGTCGGAGTTGCGGGTTTCGGTCCAGCCGATACCGTCGTACTTGGCCGAATAGATGACCTTCTCCCCTGTCCACGGCTCGAGGTAGTCAAAGTCGGGGTGCCCAGCGTCCACGCCCGTATCCAAGTCCACGATGGCCGTGCCGTCGCCATCCCACTCGGTGAAGGAGAGGTCAAGTTCACGTTGGACTTCGCCGTTGGGTTGGATGATGGCTCGGGTCCATGCATCGGTTGCGCCAACGATGTGGGTCGTTTCGTGCATCATAATGCCGTTCTCTGTGGGGTCACCTCCCCATTCCTCGGGCAGGTAAAAGTAGTCCAGCGGCTCATCGAGTTCCAAGTATTCGACACGGTCCCACACGGACAATTTGCGAATGGAAAGAGCCGTTCCCTCCACCAACCCACCGTCAACCAAGGGCGCGTTGCCGAGGAGGTCAAACCCGAGGTCACTCAGCGTATCACGGTCGGCAGGTGTCACCGGCGAGTTGAGTTGGAAGATCACCGGCAATACCGCATCGCTGGTGGACGCATCAAGAGCGTGTTGGAGTGGGAGGTTCATGTTGGTGGCGTCGCCCATCGGGTGCAGGCTGTCAGCCAAGGGCGAAGCCGTTGCGCCAACCATCATCAGTTGGAGAAGGAAGGCCACCAAGACGAGGCGGGGGCGCGAGCGGGTCATGCTCATTTTTCCCGGTCGGTTTCTTATAACGCTGATGTCCTTGAGTGTCCGTCTTTCAACCCTCATCGCTCACACGATGAAGCGATCGCCCCTACCAAAGCAACAAATACGACCCGGACCCAATGTGAAAGGAGAACCATGACGCTTGGCACATCGACGTACGTGACGGCCTTCAATGGACTGCGGGTGGCCGCCACCCTCTACGGCAAACTCCGGTCCGACGGGAACGAGGAGGATGGAGGAAATGAACAAACCCAACTCGAGGCGAGGCACGAGCGCCGACAGTTGAAGCGAGACTTCAAGGAAAAACGCAAAGCGATCAAGCGTATTGCACGACAACGAGCCCAACACGACGAAGCGATTGCTCAATTGGCCATCGATACCGAACGAGCACTGGCTGAGGAACAGGCAGAACTCGTCGCAAAGGAAGCGACTGAACGGGCACGACGGGAATCTGAACAGCTTGACGCGAATCATCGATTGGAGATGGCACAACATGCAGCGGCGATGGAAATCGAACGCATCCGGGCGAGGGATGCCGAACGCATGGAACGGCGAGCATGGGCGATGGAGGCCTTCGCTCAAGTGCAGGAGCGTAAGAGCAAGCGCAGCAACTGAAGACTAGATCGTATGAGCCCCGTGCCGTGGTCCAGCGGGAACAATTCGGTACGGATTTAGGCTTTCATGGGACCAATAGTAGTGGTGCTTGATGTGATGCCAGTCGCACGTCTCTCGCACTCCCGGGAGATTGAGGATGCGCTCAACAAAGGCCGAGAGATTCGGGTAATCGGCAATCCGCTGCAGGTTGCATTTGAAGTGAACAACGTACACCAAATCAAAGCGAACCAGCGTGGGGAACAAGCAAATGTCGGCTTCTGTCAGCACGCCTTTCCCCTCCCCAACCAGAAACTCACGACCGTCCAGATGCTCCTCGAGTTCATCCAATCGGTTGAACAGGGCGGTCACGGCTTCGTTGTAGGCCGACTGACTGCGTGCAAAGCCTGACTTGTAGACGCCGTTGTTGACCGATTCATAGTTGGCGTCGATCATTTCGTCGATGTCGTCCTTCAGGTGTTCGGGACACAGGGTTGTCCCGTTTCCAAGACCCGCGTCCGTCAGCGTACCGAACATTCGGATGATTTCTCGGCTCTCGTTGTTGACGATGGTGTGCATCTTCTTGTCCCAAAGAACGGGAACGGTTCCCACCTTTCCGCTTCGGGTCCATCCCTCGAAGGCTCGATTGTAAATGCCTTCCAGACTTTGCTCGTCGTGAAGGGAGTCCTTGGTCGCTCCAGGCTCGGAGGGATTGAACGTCCACGAACCGTCCGATTCCATTCGCCAATCCACGACATCGTACGTGATGCAGTCTTCCAGTCCCAAGAGGAGCCGTGTGAGAAGGGTCCGATGGGCCCATGGGCAAGCGTGGGAGACGTAGAGGTGGTAGCGTTCGGCCTCCGCCGAGAACAGGCCGTCGGCCACGATGAAATCGCGAAATTCGCTCTGCTTTCTGATAAACGAGCCTTCCTTGAAAGCCTTCGTCCAGGCGCCTGATTGATGGGTGGCCATGGTTTTCCGTGTTGCCAATCGTATTTGATAAGTGGTTAAGGCTCGTCGCCGCACCGTTCATGATTGGTCCGTGATTCATGAACCCAACAACCGTTTTATGGTGCGTGCCGCTGGCGCAGAGTATGAAAGCCAAAGCTGTGTTTCTGGTGACGATTTTTCTCACGAGTCTGGTTCCCCTCGCTCAAAGCAACGCAACGCTGCCGTCCTCGCCTGCACTGTCCTTCTCGCCGATGACCTGCGGCGGACAAACGATGTGGGACACCGTGGCCGATGTGAACAACGCTGTGCTCGATATCGTGGGCAACGAAACGTACCCCGCCATTTCAACGGCCTCCAACGCCACCAATCTTTACATTCGGATGCTCCTCGACGAGAGCCCTCTCCAAACCTCAACAAACCTGAAATCCTTCGCATGGGGGCTGGAGTTTGACACGGACGGGAACTTGTCGACCTACGAGCACCTGGTCATCATGAACGGGGCGGGCCAAGACACCCTCTACATCAAAAACAACACCGTGACGACCAGCCCGGACGACCCGACCGACTCCACCGAATCAACGTCCGTGACCTTCTCGAACACGGCTTCCTGGTGGAACGTCACGGCGGCCAATTCCGCCTTCGCAGGTTCCACCGATTATTGGCTCACCTTCATTCTCCCGTGGTCCACCCTCGCCGACCATGACATCACACGGGACACCACGACGGCCTACTGGTTTGGGACCTCAACCCAACCCTCCAACATCAACGGCGACTTTGTGTGTCACGACGGGCTTTCCAACGATCCTGTTTCGCTTCAAGCCTTGGCCAGTGATACTGATTCCCTTGACCCTTCCACTCGTCTCTCCTACCCCAACGCCTACACCGCTGGCGGAGCCAAGTACGCCGACGTCACGGTGGTCAACGGGTCAAGCCTCAACATCAACGCTATCTCGACCCCACCATCGGCGACGTATGGGCTGGAATTCGGCCCCAACGGCTCCATCAACGCCTCTGTGGCCACTAACGGCGCCGTGACCATCACGGGCGATGCGGTCGGTTCGGATTGGGTCAAGGTGTTCGCCA
>JAYQVP010000023.1:0-10634 GCA_038148515.1 Candidatus Poseidonia sp.
CATTTCACAATGTCTTCCACTTGTTGATCTTCCATTTTATCCCACTCCAGGCCGCTCAATTGTGCGAACCTATTTAATCCCTTTTGGCGTTTCTATTTATAGTTGATGACCGCAAACCATGATGGTGTTTTGAGAATTAATGGGTACCCAAGGCGACGGCGTGTTCCTTCGCCACACGGCGTTTGAAGTTCGCAAACTCGTTCAGGGCTTGCTGATGACTGGAAAATCGGTGCTCGTTCAGGAATACATCGCCGAATCTCAGGGTAAAGGCATCCGCGCCCTCGTGGTGGGCGACAAGGTCGTGGCGTGCATGCGGCGTCGGGCGCGCGGCCGGGAATTCCGAAGCAACTTCCACCTCAACGGGACCGTGGAGAGCGTCGAATTGCCCGAAGGCTACGCCGAGGCTGCCTGTCGAGCCGCCCGTGTGTTGGGTCTCAACATCGCCGGCGTGGACCTGCTCGAAGGCAACAACGGCCCGCTCGTGCTCGAAGTGAACTCCTCCCCCGGGTTGGAGGGCATTGAGAAGGCCAGAGGCGTGAACGTGGCAGGCGCCATCGTCGACTACGTGATGGAAGACACCGCCTTTGCCGAGGTCGACATCGGCCAACTCCTGCGCACCGTGCCAGGCTCGGGCGTGCTCTCGTTGCAGCTTCGCAACCACCCGAAAATGGTCGGCAAGCGGTTGGACGAGGTGTTCGCTTCCGTCCCGGTCTTTGCGCTTTCGCGTGGCGATCGCTTGGTGTGGAACCCCGACCATGATGTCCAACTTCGCTACGACGTCGTCATGGTGTGCTATGGCGAACTAACCGAACTGCGAGCATCGCTGCGTCAAGCCATGCTGGGCGTACCCCGAGAGAGGCCCTCATGTTCGATGATGCGGCTGAGAACAGCGAGCAGACCGAAGGCTGAATTGATCTGGGGACAGCCGGGTTGTGGTTGCTCGGGACCAGGTTTATATCCAAGGGGGCCGTAGGGTTCACCGAAGCGCAGCACAACGTTTTTCGACGAAATAAGAAAGAATTCATGACTACCCGAAATTGATATTTTTATTCCAAAACAAGAGGGAAATTACAAGAAAAAAAGGAAGGTGAAATTATGAAGAAAAATAGACGAACGAACCTAATGCAGAGCAAGTCGAATTTGATGTTGTTTGATCTGTCAGCGATGGTCTCAAAAAACCTCAACGTGGTCATCACCGGCGTTCACAAGGAATTGACAAACGAAGAGAAAACCGACACCGAATGGATCATGAGGTACCTAAGGTCCGCATATGTACAACTTGTTTCGGACCAATATAAACTCAAAATGATTCAGTTTGAGGCCTACAAAAACTTGATCCACAAGCGACTCACATGCGTGTTTCGACCAAATTTAGACATCGAAGAGCTCGGCGTTCTCGTCGATGACGAGGTCCCGTTCATTCATCTGCATCTTGGTCATGGAGACAAGTCATATCCGCAAGGATACACCATCTCCGTCGGTGAATCCGGCAGAAGTGAATTCTTCAATTCCAGCGAATACGTTCATCATTTTGAACAAAACAACGGCCAGTGCTGGCTGGCCCTTTTCCCCTTTTGCTACGGTTCAGGCTTTGCGTTGTCTGTGGCTCCATGCTCCAACGTTCACGCAACGTGGGGTTCGGTTGACGACGCACCCGTTTCATGCTGGGAAGCATTAACGGACCTGCCGTCTGCCATGAACCATGAATTCAGGGCGGCACGGATTCTTAGTTCGCATCTCGGGTAGTTGGCGCCAAGAAACCTGTTTCAGTTGCTCTTCGAAGTGCCAGTGAATGGTTTTCGATAAGCGATTAAGGTCGTCTTCCAAATCAACGAGGTGCCCTCGGTTGTTAATTCTGGCTTGTTGATCGAATTTTCTGACGGTTTGTTTAACTCCGAAAACGTTGTTCCTGATCTTAGAATCCTGCCGTCCAGAGCAAGTGGATAGAAAGCCAATCTCGCCCACAGAATCCACTCCCGTTCTGTATGCTCATCAAGGTGTTTCAACGCTTCCACCGCTGTTGGTTCGTTGGGACCAGCTCGCTCTGAGTTGGAGCCATCGGTGTCTTCGCTTCCAAGTAAGGCGACATCAGTTGCTGCCGAATTATCATGAAGATGCTCGGATCCTTCATATTTTTTAGAGACCGCCTGAAGCAAAAGCGACTCCCAATCTACACCAATTGATTCAGCGAATTCTAAGTTTTTGTGAACATCATCCAAGTTTTTGGCCAGATCTTTGAGGCTTTTGACGGAGTTTGACACATAATATGCAAGAGCCAGGTCATTGAGTGCTGGAGCAATTTCAGGACTACGATCAACATAACGCTGGATGTTGAATTGATAGCCGAGATGACCTTTGTTTTTCCCAAAATACTTCTGCAAAGATTCAAACAAATCCTGATCAAACATTGGATTGATATCCAAATGTCTCTCGCTGATGAGAAGTTCAACGTTTTTCTTCCAATTCGTAATCAAAAACTTTAGCAAAACTCTGTTTTGGTCAATGATAAGAGCGCAACTGTTGAGGAAGGGTTGTTGAAGAGGTTGCTCACTCACCACTCTTGCGAGTTGTTCGGTCCTCAGAGACAAGAAATAGAGCCTTGAAAAAATATTTCTAAAAAGTTGGTTGAGAATCAGAACTTGATCGCCCTCTTTGTTTTCTTTCAAATCTTGAAGGGCTGGAAGCCACATCGGTGATTGGCTTGCTTCCTGCGCTGCATTAATCACGTCATGAACATGAATGTATTGTCCGTTAGGTTGTTCAAGATCCAAGGTATTGGAAGCTCGGGCCGCTTCATCAAGTGAACTTTCGGCATCCTCTCCTAATTCTTGTACGAGCAAATCCTCAATCAAATTGAGTGAAGTGCCCAAAAACATCAGTGAATCCATTCGATTCACTCGGGTTAAATACTTCCTGAAATTTGGGATTTTATCCTTGCCAGTAGCCTTTTTGAGTTGGTTGACGATGTCCTCCTTAAATCCACCAACATGCCCAATGGTAAACTGAGGCTTGGGGTTTTCTTTGGTGAGCCCCCATTGTTTCATTTTGGTGAACTTGAACGTACGACCCAAATCATCGTAAGGGCCGTACTTGTTTTGCTGTTCATCCATAACCTCCAAGCACTGGATGTATGCAAGAAGCGTGGAAACCTGAGCTTTGTTCACGTTTCCTTGAGGAAAGTGTTTCAAATGCCTTGAGGATGATGGTTGTGTCGATGGCCCCCACAAAAATTCGGAGAAACCTTTCGAAGAATGTGGGTTAGGCACGGTGGGGTCGCCAATCACCTCCCTCATTTCGGTTAACAAAGGGCGGTTGGTCATCGTGAGCGAACGACGAATCATGTCGGTCACAATCGCTCTTCTTAATTTCGTGCGGACAACAACCGGCCGATCGTATTCCCTTTCCCATCCCTTCTGGATGTACGTGTACACCTTTTCGGACAATTCCTTGTCCTTGTCCTTGGTCTTGTCCCAATCTCTGTCAATAAGAAACACCGGAGTAATGTTGGAGAACAACATGCCTGCATCTTGTTGAATTTTTGCGACCATCATACCGCGGAACCACTCATCATATTGGTCGCTCGAAACAACGATCTGCTCAAGGCTTTCATAGGCGTCAATCATGTTTTTTGTCAGATCAATCGGCTTCGCATTTTCATCCATATCTACTTCATTAAAATTGGTCATGTAATTTTGCAAAAGCACCCGAAGCGTACTTTCAATATGAAGAATGGAAGATAGATCGAACGATACATCCGGCGACCTGATTTTATGCAACAGTGTTTCCCAAGGACCTCTGAAAGCCTTCGTGTTCAAAAAAACAGAGTGCTGCAGTCCTTGTTTAGCCGCCTTGGACGAGTTGAGAGTGACGCCGAGTGACAGGCTGAAGAGATGCTCCGCAGCATCTTCAAACCGCTTTTTGGGTTCGCTATCCAATGAGAGAAGGAGCGGGTTAAAGGCCACCATACCGCAAACGGGGGCCTCTTCCGTTGGGGCAAGCGTACCTTCTTGAATCCGCTCTGAGAGGTGTTCCTTTCCATATCCAGCGTAGTTGATGGCTCGTGAAATGTCCCCGCGAGATCGGAGAATCAAGGTGGACTCGTAGAGTACAGCAACATCCATCCACGACAGGCTTGATTCGGACGATGATGAAACGATGTTCTTCGAACGCAGGAGTAATTCTCGCGTGATGATGGAGTTGAGGTTGCTGATTTCCTGGATGGTCTTGCCCGTGATAGTTGAGTCAAATTTTGAAGCGTTGAGTGCAGCAGAAAACAGGCTTGTGTTCAACGCCCGTTCAATTCTCACCAAGATTCTTCGCAGTGCGCAAACATCGTGCCAGAGATGAAACACGATTTCCGAGAAAAGAGTCCGATTCGTATCGTCTTCAATCTGAACAGAATCAACTGCATGCATGGCAGGAAACGTCGTTGAGACCGTTCTGCCAAGTCTGACGAGCCGGTCAATCAACTGACCGAGGTGGTCGCCAATTGCGGTTTGGTGCTCGTGTGGCGGCAGTTTACCGTGGAGGAAATCAACCACCAGGCTCGTGAGAACCGTCCCTCGAGTCAAATCCCCGGAGAAGTTCCCGCCGAGCCACGTGTGAAAATCCGAGACAAGGTTGCCTTTCTCGCCCGGGAGGAAGCGTGCTGTGACGACCTCCAACAACTCATCGTGAGCGATCACGTCCCAAAGGTCTTCGAGCGGCCGGAGGCTATGGGAACGGTTGGAGCTGGTCATGCGATCTCTCATGTAGCCCACCCCCGTTCACCTTATATCAATGTCCTATAGACGCCCTCCCGATGCAGGGTCGCTTCTTCATTCGATGCTCAATCTCAAAATTTTCAATGCTGCTTCATCAACGCCGCATTAAAGAAGGGGCAGGCGGTCGGAAAGGTGCGGCCCGGGCCGGGCGAGGAGAGAATATTGATGCCAGAGACGATGCAAGAACGCTTGACTGAAAGCCTGGACGCCGCTGTCGCTATGTTCGACGCGGAGGTGATGACATCCATTGAAGACGGTAAACCGACCTCGGAGATCGCCCGTGAGCTGGGCGTGCCCACCACCATGGTGGCCGAGAGCCTTGCTCGCCTCTACGACGAACGGTTGATTGAGATTTCGTGTTTGGTCTGAGGGATGTATCATGTGGAACAGGTTGAAGGCTTGGAAAGAAACCATGATGGCGCGGTCCGCCATGATGCCCCAGCGCGAGCAAAAGTCGCTTGATGCAGAGAACGATGTCGTTGAACATCTCAAGACGCTTCCGGGCGTGATTTGCGTGTGGCCGTCGGTGAGGATCCCTGACCCAACCCGCCTGCAGGGCGCTGGAGAAATCGACGCTGTGGCGCTCACTCGGAAAGGCCTGGTCCTCATCGAAACGAAAAACTGGGTCAATGATCTCGAACTGGAGAACGGGGACGTGGTCCAGCTACGCATGAAGGCCCGAGGTCAGCAAAAATCCGTCCTGCCAATCCTCACCAAGAAAGAGAATCACTTGAAACGGATGGCTATCACCATGTTCCAAGATGCTTCGCTTGAGGTCAGCAGCTTCGTGGTGTTCCCCAACCCACGGTCGGTTCTTTCTCCGGCTTGCAAAGGCCATCCACGCATCGCAACGCTAAAAACACTTCAAGGGAAAATTCAAGATGCGTTCAAACAGCACCCTAACCTCACAAGCGTGCAACAACAGACGTATCGGCAGCTGATTGACCATCTGGGCGGATGGGACAGTGTTCATTTCGAGGGTGGGTTGATCAACAACGGCGATATTGATGACGAACATCTCCCCCTCGGATGGCGCCGAAACGCGTTACAATCTGTCCAAATTGAAGTCGATGGAGGCTGGCTGCTCACCATGCTTCGTGGCCTTCGCGTCAAAATTACGACCACGACTTGGCAGGGGATTTCATCCACCCAAACCGTGAATCCGAAGGGCCTTTTACTCAAACACACAACCCCATGGGGGCCAAGCGGCGTGGACGGCAAGGGAACCCACTCCCTCTCTCACCTCAGCCTTGTAAAGTTCGGCAACAAGATCCCCTTTTCAGAAGCGGCGTCAATGACCTTGGCCGATGAATCCACCATGCGTGAAGGCCTGTCAACGTTGACCGATGGGGAAGCCAATCGGTCACAAGCACCGGCGTTGAAGGAACTCTACGCTCGGTTCCAGGTCGGCAAAACTGTTACGGGAACCGTGGTCAAGCATCTCAAAGATGACGACGGGGAGACCTATGCTTTGCTCATTGCACTCGTTGAGCGTCATGTGAGGGGAATCCTCTACGTTGACCAGTTGGGCGAAATTCATCCCACCATGTTCGAAGTTTTCTACCGAGTTGAGGCTCCGGTGGACGTCACCATTGCAAGCAACAACATGCGAGGCAAGATCAAACTCACCACCCCAGAGGAGTGAAAAAATATGCAAAACAAAGCAAAAACCGAGAAGAAAACCCTGCGGCGCACAGGAGTGCACGGCAGGAGAGAACAACCATCCCAGCGAGGCGAAGGTGGGTTGATGGGGGGGCTTGAATGAAGCCACGTCATCCATTTGCCTATCGAGGGAAGTTCTGCATCTGTGGGCCTACGTTCCCAGACCCGGACTGCGTGTGCATGCGAAACTGCACGGACAGCATTGGTTTGCTGAACTTCATGGAGTACAGCATCATTGGACGAGGGGGGTCGTTGGAATGAGTTCCAATTCCATATATACGGTCGCCCTGAACATCTTGTGCCTTGGGTTTGCCTTCTCTCCGGAGGTCGCGCCCATTGGCTCCAATCTCTATGAGGTGAACGCATGAACGTGAGAATCCTGTGTACCGGCGACACGCAACTTGACAAGTCCTTTGGCACGCTTGGCGACTCTGCAACGGCGTTTCGAAAGCAGTTGTTGAGTACTTTCAAGCGGGTCATGGCCGAGGCGAAGGACTACGATTTGGTCTTGGTCGCCGGCGACGTATTCGATCGTGAAGGTACGCCAACGGGTGTTATTGAAGAGGTCGCAGATGTCTTCGCCGCCTGCAAGACCCCAACGGTGGTTCTTGCGGGCAACCATGATTCGTTGAAATCTGGTATTCCTCGAGTACTTCATGCGGCGCTGGCCCAGCGAAACGCCGCCCACGTGTTCGTTCCACTCCAACGGGAACCCTTGTTGTTTCCCGAACTTGGCGTCACTGTATATCCAGTGCCGTTGGCCAATCGAGGCGACCTTTCCAACCAATACGACTGGATCCCTGAGCGAGAAGAAGAGCAAGGCGTTCGAGTGGCGCTGATGCACGGTGCTTTGGACAGCATTCCTGACGGTACGATCCCAACCAACGTAGCCACGATCCAAGACCTCGACTTGGTGGTATGTGGAGATCAACACGGTCCATCGCATGGAGATGAGCACGCTTCTGTGCTCTTCAACTCAGAGGCCTCCATTCAACGCCGTCTTGTTTACGCCATGGCTCCCGAAGCGCAGCACATCAACCAAGGATTTGTTGGAGCGTACACGGAGGTCGTGATGACGAAAACTGGGGAGATTGAAACACTCAATCGGATTGAGGTGGGAGAACTTCGCTTCCTCAACTCAACCGTGTCTTTGGGTGAGGAGGAAGGAGTTGAGGATGCGTTGGATGAAGCGATGAGCCCGGTACAAGACCGAGCGCCGGAACTGACAAGCATTCGGCTGACGCTTGAGGGCAACATCAGTCATGACCAAAATGAATCACTTCAAGTGAAATTGAGTGAACTTTCGTCCAATTGGCCGTTACTTGAGGTCCGAAACCGGGCCATCGTAATCGATGAAGACAGTACGGAGGACCAAGGGGCAGACGACCCTATCCTGAGGCTGCTCAAAACCAAGGCTAAGAAGCAAAACCTGGACGCACACATGGTGAATCGAATCACTGAATTGTACAAGATCAACAAGGGGAGGTGGCTTTGATGTTGCGACGGATTCACCGACTTGTCGTCCGAGACATTCGAAAGTGGACGAACGAACACGTCTTCGAGTTTGGAGATGGCGTCACCCTCGTGAAGGGTCCAAACGGTGCTGGGAAGAGTACGTTGGCCATGGCGTTGACCCTAACCATGTGCCACTCTGCAAACTCAAACATCCTCCGTGATGCCCTCAAACCACGCCGAGGCGGGGCTCCAATGTCAAGCGTCACGTTCTCAGCTGACGCCGGCACCTACACCATCACCAAGGTTTGGGGGGACCGGAACGCCAGCAAACTTGTTGACGATGAAACCGGCGAGGTTGTCGCCGAAGGAGAAGAAGCGGAGGACACGGTCAGTCGCCTCGCCTTTGGCATCCACGAGCCGAATCGAAATTTCACGAGGGTCAACGGCTTGGTTGGTTCACTCAACAACCGCATCAGCGGCAACCTCGCAGCGCTGTTCTTTCATTCGCAGGGTACCCTCAGCGATGTGTTGGACATGGGCGAAGCCCTCCGGAACATCGGTTTGCAGGTTGACGAACAAGAACTCGCCAAAGCTTTCCGGTCTGTTTCAGAAGGCGCGAATGAACAGGCACGTTTGCATGTGAGCTCTTGGAACAACAACAACCAACCCGCTGCGAACGCAAGAGGGACCTTGGTCGATGTTGTGAAGGAAGCAGAAAGCGTGTCCGAGCAGTTGGAAACGGCGAAGGAACACGAACGTACATTGGTTCAACTCCAAGCTAGGCTGATCAATCTTCAAAAAACGATCTCGTCCGATGAAGACCGGGTGCGCATTCAACAGGAAATCGAAGAGTTGCATACCAAGGCAAGTGAACACCAGGCTCTCCGAGACGAAGCCTCCAGGGCATTTATCCACCAACAAGAGACCTACACACCCATCAAGACCGCTTTCGATGAACGAAACCAGCTTGAATCTCTGCTGGCTACCAGCCAAGAGGATGTGGTGCAGAAGCGGGAAGTGATGAACACCAACAGCGCACTCAGGGAGCAAGCGATCGGAGTGCGAAACGAATTGTTGGAACGGCGGAATCTAACAGGTCATGAGCGAACCGTGATCATGCAATGGCTGCAGTTCAACAACCACGAAGCCAACATTCTCATGGCGTCCAAGCGATTGGAAGAACTCAATGCGAAACTCGAGTTGCGAACGACAACAATCAGAGAGAAAGAGGGCCGTCAGTCTGAGTTGGAGGGGCTCAACGCACCCACCCCCGAGCAGTGGCGAACCTTGCGAGAACTGCGCGAAAAGCAAACTGCACTGAGTATGCAACAAAACATCACGGTAGAGTTCAACGGGGACCTGCCGGAGGGTATTGAGCTCCACGCCGACGGGGAGAAGATTGAGGCCAATGGAACCGCTGCCATCCATCTTGATCTTATGTGCCAGGGGGACCTCATCGCCCGCATCGCTCCGAATCTCAATCTTGACGAAACGCTCGACGACATTCACGCAAACATCAACGCTCTGCTCGTTGAATTGGGTGCCGAAAACATCAGTGAACTGAACGTGCGGCAACGACGAGAGACCGAACTTCAGCAACTCATCACTCAGGCAGATGGGACGCTTGCGGCGATTGCAACGTTGGAAGAACTCCAGGAACAGATTGCCCAGGTCAACACTCAACTGGCCGGCCATCCAGCCCAGCCTTCGGTGGAACAGCCCGAGGGTGATTTGACCGAACTCATGGTGAGTATTGATGCACGATTGGCGGAACTGGACGACCAACTTGGTAACGCGGAAGAAGCGGTGGCTAAGGCAAACGAGGCATCCGCTACCGCCACCGCTTTCCACCAAAGCGCACAAGAGAATTTCACTGCAGCGACGACGAAACTCAACAATCACCAACTTGAGCACGGACCGTCGAATGAACTTCATGAGCGGGAACAAACGGGACGCGGAACCATGGAAGCCGCTAAGGAAGTGCATGAAGGTTTGATCAACGCCCAGCCCCTTGAGGAGGACGCACGACGAACACGAGCGACCAACCTCGCGAACCATCTCTCTGCGTCCGACGAGCAGCGGACTGAGCTTGTGAGATTGGAAGAGCGTGTTGAGATCATGCGGCAAGATGCCTTGCTGATTGCGCTCCCTGAGCTCGAAGCCACCCTTCACGAACTTGAGACGAAGAAACAAGCCCTTGAGACGGATTACACCGCTTACCGCTTCATCATGGAGACCGCTGACGAGGCCCGAGAACAAGCACAAGCACAATCTCGGTCCCAAATCACAACTCGTCTGGACACGTTGCTTCGACACGTTTGGGGTCATGAGCCTCAAACCACGATGAGCGAGGATGGAACCCCCAACACCGTCGGGGGGGTGGACTTTGCAGACGAATCCTACGGAACACGCGAGCAGTACAACGTCATGCTTCGAATGGTCTTGCTTGGTCTTCTTCGAATGGATGAGACAACAGGCGACCCTCTGCCCACCCTCGCCCCAATGATGCTGGATGATGCCTTGGTGTTCGCAGATGAGGGACGACTGAAGCGAATGAAGGATGCTTTGCAAAGCAACGTCGGCAGCGATGGTTCCGGACTCCAGCTGATCGTGTTCAGTTGCCGAGGAAGCGACTATGTTGATATCGCTAATCAAACCATTGATTTGGATGCAACGCCTGCATGAATCTCAGCCTCTCTTTTCGAATCGTGCTGATCATGATTTATGACAAGTTCAACCCGGACTGGGAAACGG
>JAYQVP010000024.1:0-5796 GCA_038148515.1 Candidatus Poseidonia sp.
CTTCGTTGTTGTCACCCTCGTCAATTTCGACCAAGGTGTAGGTGTTCGTGCCTTCACTGACGTCAACGGTGGCTTTGAACGGCGGAGCCTTTTCTGCAAAACCGATGTCCAACGGGCCCAACACGGCGGAGGCAGCGAGCACCGAGAACAGGAGAATCCCAATCGAAGCGGCCACTGCGGTGCGCATGGTAAGGATTCCATTGGTTTCCTTATCAAAGACTGTTTATGGTGAGGCTTGAACAAACAGAGCGTTGGCAACCATCCGACTTAAATCATGGAGAAAAATCAGTCCTACGATGCGACCCCACCTTGGTGCTTTCGCTGTGGCACTCCTCTTTTTGGTGAGCCTCGCAGGGTGCCTGAGCAGCGAGGCTGGTGAGGAGAGCATCAATCTGGTCGTGACCTACGAACACACCAACGGCACCATCGTAGAGTACTACGAAGACGGGCAACAGGTGGGTATCGACACCGTCGTGTTGCGATTTGATTTCAGCCAAACAACCTCAGGTCGTACTTTGGAAACGTTTGGTGTGAACCGACTGGACGGGAGTCCGGGCATCACCGTGGACGCTTCCGAATCCTCCGAGGTGCTGGTTGAGTTCAGCCAGCACGGTCTTCACGAACTGGCGCTGTTTGCGACCGACGATCAGCAACAAGTCATCCAGTCCGTGACCGTTCGCATTGAGTGGCGCATCGAATGGGTGGAATACGGCACCAACGACCCGCTCCCGCTGACCCTTGATACCAAACCGAGCAACGGTGGACCACCGCCCGCCGTTCTCATCATTTATTCAGAGGTTGAAAATCCGGCGCTGATCAACAACATCGGCGGAGGACAGGAAGTTGAAATCACTTGGGGCCTGATTGACGACACCAACGATGCGTGTCAATCCCAGAACGGCGTGGTTGACGACGGTGAAACGATTTCGTGGAACACCGTCCATTTCAACACCTTTGAGGTTCACAAACTGCACATCGATTACAAGAACGGCCAGGACGCAATCAACGTTGACCAGCGCCTGTCGGTGGAGTACGAACCACTCGAGACGCCACCCAATGCTTGAGCATCAACAGCAACCTTCGTCGCGCATCGGTGCGGCGACAAACGATACCTTGTCCACGCTCGGCGTGTTCTGCAGTACCTCAATGGCATTCCGGAAGTTCTGTGCTTGGCCGACCGCATGGAGGATGTCAACGCAGGTGTGGCTGTGGCTCAAACAACTGTGGTTGTAGGATGAAATTTCAAGGTGGTGGGAGTGGCGAATTTCAAGCAATTTTGCTTCGCCCCCGTGCTGATAGTAAATCACGAGGTGTCCTTCAACCACCTCTTCATCCTTCATGTCAGCGAGATCCCCTCGTTGGAGAAGTTCTGCAAATGCGGTGGCAGCATCGCGCAAAAAACGACTTCGGTTTTGATACCCCGAGGCTTTCATCAATTCATCCAATCCGCTGGCAAAGGTGTCGTCAACACTGAAGGAAACAATCTTGCTCATGGTGTGACGAATCGGCCACTCTTCATAATAATTGTCCAGCACCTAATTATTAGAGAATTCTAAATAGTTAATACGAGAGGCCCGGGCATGAGCAAACCTTGGCAACGCGCCCTGACTGCAAGCCTGATGATGATTCTCGCCAGCCTCGCCGGCTGCCTTGATGCGGAGGATGTAGGCGGTGAACCCACCGATGCCTACGGCACCGTGATGGTCTCGACCTACCATATCGCCGAACTTGTTTCTGCGGTTGGAGGGGACCTCGTGAATGTTGAAATGATCAGCACCACCAACATGCCAATCCACGACTACGAACCCTCTGCACAGGACATCATCCGCTTGCAAGGGGTCGATGTGTTCCTCTATCACGGACTCGGTTTGGAACCTTGGGTTGAGGCGATGCTCGACACGATGGGAGCCGACGCTCCAACAGCATCCGCCACCCACGCCATGCCTTCGGGAGAGGAAACGCTTGATTTCGAATCCATTTTGATCGGTGATTTGTGCCGTTACCTCAACTCCCCGAGCACCGCGGACGTTTATCTTCTCGCCGAGGACGCTGAAGAGGCTGACGAACTCCACGCTGAGGACGGTGCCTACAACCTGGCCATGCCCGAGCACGATGAGGAAGAGCACGATGAGGAAGAGCACGACGAGGAAGAGCACGACGAGCACGGCCACGGCGATGAAGGCCTCATTGAGCCTGAGGAAACGCTCTCAACCGCTGACAGCGAATGCCCAGCCGGCACCACGGTGTCCATTTACCACCTTGAGGAAGGCGAATACGTTCTCGAATTTGAAACCGAAGTCCTCGAATCCTTCACCATGGCCATGGCCGCCATGGGCGGTGGCCATGCACATGACGACCACGGCGATGACGACCACGGCGAAGACGATCACGGTGAAGACGACCACGGCGATGACGACCACGACGACATGACGCCCGAAGAGGCCCTGTCAGCGTTCGATACCAACGGTGACAGCAACCTCTCTTGGGATGAGTTCTGGGTTGCCTGGAACACCGATGATGACCACGACGATCACGACGACCACGGCGATGACGACCACGACGATGACGACCACGACGATGAGCACACTCCGCTTGAAGAAATGCTGGAGGAACACATGGCGGAGACGTTGATGGCGATGTTCAACGAATCGGATGTTGACAGCAGTGGCGGGCTTTCCGTTGAGGAATTGGAACACTTTATCGAAGACATCGAGGCCATGGAAGACGACGACATGATGCCATCTGGAGGAGATATTGTGTACGCCTTCGACGAAGACGATGATGGTGTTCTTTCCTTTGAGGAGTTCTCTGAGATGATGGGCATGGAGCACGACCATGAAGAGCACGATGGCAACGAAACCCACGATGGCAACGAAACCCACGATGGCAACGAAATGTCCGAAGATGAATTTATGGAATCCATGATGCAGATGATGTTCGACATGGGCGACATGAACAGCGACGGTTTCCTCAATGCATCAGAAGTTGACATGATGCTTGAGATGATGGGTGAAGAAGACGACCACCATGAGGAAGGCGTTGCGTTCATCGGCCTGCACGTTGAGCGGGAAGGTGAGTACGGTATTGCGTTGCCTGAAGGCGTTTCCCTCCACGTGTTGAACGAGGAAGGCCACGAAGGTCACGACGACCACGGTCATGATGACCATGACGAAGAAGGTCATGATGACGACGACGAAGGTCATGATGAAGAAGAGGGCCACGACGAGCACAGTGACGACGAAGATCTGAACTTTGACCCGCACAGCTGGTTGAACCCCATGGCCTTCTCAGCGCAAATCGACGTGGTTCTTGGCGTGTTGAGCGCGTCCTTCGCAGACGGTGCAGCCGCATTCGAAGCCAACGCCAACGCCTACAAGGCTGAACTCCTCGCTCTCGATGGGGAATTTAAAGCAGCCTTTGGCAACAACGGCACCTGCAGCGCCAACACCGTTGCAGCCAACCACAACGCCTACGCCTACCTTGCCAGCGCCTACGACCTCGAGTTCGTGACCGTTCACGGCCTTGACCCAGAAGGCGAACCTTCCGCCGAGGACATCGCTGGAGTGGTAGAGCGCGTGAATGACGACGGTATCACCGTTCTCTTCGTTGAGGAATACACCGACCAGAGCGCCGTGGCGAGTTTGGTTCAACAAACGGTATCCAACGACATGCCCGAAGGGTTGACCGTTCTGACGCTCTATACGATGGAACTTGCACCGATGGACAGCGAAGAAGATTACATGTCGCTCATGACCAAGAATCTTGAGAACCTCAAGACCGGTCTTGGCTGTTGAACCTTGGTGCGTAGAACGTCCTCGCTGCCAACCAACATACGCTAGGATGAAAGCGAGGAAAGGACAGGGGTTGTTGGATGCCACCCGAACAGCCGTTGCTTCTGGTGGACAACATCACCGTCCACAGAGGCGGTGTTCCGGTGATTGAGAACCTGAACCTGACCATGCGCGCTGGTGAATTCGTCGGCCTTGTCGGCCCCAACGGCGGGGGAAAATCCACCTTTGTCCAAGCCATCTTGGGCGTCCTGAAATGTAACAAGGGCAAGGTGCGTATCAATGGACAACCGCCGATGACCGACGACGTGATGGGGAAAGTGGCTTGGGTCTCTCAGACTGCATCCAATTTACCCAAGAGCGTGCGACTGACCGTTCGAGAACTGGTGAGTCTCGGCGCCTTGAACAAGCGAACATGGTATCACCCGAAACAAGGACGTTCTTCGGCTATTGACGAGGCCATTCGCATGGTTGGGTTGGAGAAGGTTGCTGACCGCGACGTGAACCAACTTTCTGGCGGCCAGCGTCAACGGGCCGTGATCGCTCGTGCCCTGGCCAGCAAAGCGGATTTCCTCGTGCTCGATGAACCCTTGGTCGGCCTTGACCGAGCCTCACGAAACAGCTTGCTTCAGCTGCTTGACGGGTTTTGCCACCACGACAACAAGACGATCTTGATGGTGTCTCACGACGTCACCGCCATGCGAAAAACAGCTCACCGTTTGGTCTATCTCGAAGGCACCATTCGGTTTGACGGCCCCCCTCCCAAATTCCCTTCACTGGAGGATTTGGCCTCATTGCGCGGCATCGTCGATGTTCACGGCGGTCATCACCACGACCACAGCGAAGCCGAGTGCACCCACGACCACAAGGTGCATGGCCACGTTGACATCCATCTCAAGGAGGCAGAATGATGGGTCTTGGCGAGTGGCTTTTGGAAGGGGCGGCTCCGCTGATGGAGATGCTTTCTTCAGCCGTTCCCGGTGAAATCTTCCCGTTTTTCTTCACCATGGAACTGTTTCAACGAGCCCTGCTGGCAGCGTTGGTCGTGACGGTGGTTTCGGCCGTCCTGGGGTGCTTTTTGCTGATTCGCAACATGGCCCTCATCGGTGACGGACTGGCTCACGTGTCCTTTGGCGGCGTGGCAGTCGGGGTGGTGCTCGGCGCCACATCTCCGCTGTGGTACGCCTTGGCGTTCAGCATCGTTGCTTCCGTGATCATTCATGAGTTGCAAGAGCGTGAAATCCTCACGGGTGATACAGCGATTGCGATTTTCCTAACGGGGATGCTCGCCTTTGGTTTGGTGGCGCTTCGTTTGTGGGGAGGCGGTATTCGAACCGACATCGAAGGCTATCTGTTCGGCAACCTGTTGCTCATCGATGCCGCCAGCCTTGACTTGATTTGCACCATCGGTCTGGTGGCGCTCATCCTTCTCGGCTTGATGAGAGGGGGTCTCTTGGCCACTGCGGTCGACCCTGTTGCAGCACGCGTTCAGGGCATTCCTGTTCGCCAGATTGGTTTGGTCTTTAGCGTGCTCACCGCAGCCGTGGTCGTCAGCATGGTTCAGGTCATCGGTGTGTTGCTCGTCACGGCCTTGTTGGTTACGCCAGCGGCCACGGCCCAACTCGTCGGCCGGAGTTTCCGCTCGTGCATGGCATGGGCGCAGGTCTTTGGCTTGACATCGGTGATGGTCGGGCTTTACTTCTCCGCCGAACTTGGAACGGGAAGCGGTTCCATGATCGCCTTGGTTTCCGCCCTCCTGTTTGCTGCGGTTGGAACCGTGACGACGGTTCGCAAATCGATTTTCCTCCGTTCCGAGAACATGAACTGAACGTCCAGTGCCCTTTTTGGACCTTTCATGCGGGCTTGAGCCAGTTGGTCAAGATCTGCAAGTGGTCGCCCGCGAGGGTCAATTCCCCGCTGAACACCGTGTCGATTGGCCAGAATTTGGCGTTGGCAGCATCGTCGCCCGCCATCGGCTGTTGGTCTTCAGTGACCGTGATTTCGTAAA
>JAYQVP010000025.1:0-5315 GCA_038148515.1 Candidatus Poseidonia sp.
CGTGAAGACATCTGGCACCCCGAAGAAGACATCTACTGGGGTGCTGAAGACGAATGGTTGGGCGACAACCGATACGGCGACAACCGACAAGACCTCGAAAACCCACTCGCAGCGGTCCAAATGGGCTTGATTTACGTCAATCCCGAGGGCCCTAACGGCAACCCCGACCCCCTCCTGAGCGCACAGGACATTCGTGAAACATTCGCCCGCATGGCCATGAACGATGAAGAAACGGTCGCACTGACCGCCGGCGGTCACACCTTCGGCAAGGCTCACGGTGCTGGCGACGCCGGTTTAGTGGGCGCTGAGCCCGAAGGTGCGCCCATCGAGGAACAAGGCTTCGGTTGGAAGAACGCCCACGGCTCCGGTAAGGGTCGCGACGCCATTACCAGCGGCATCGAAGGCGCTTGGACGGCTAACCCTACCCAGTGGGACAACGGTTACTTTGACCTGCTCTTCAAGTACGAAGATGACTGGACACTCGTCAAGAGTCCAGCGGGCGCCAACCAGTGGACGCCCGGCAACCCCGACGAGGAAGACATGGCGCCCGACGCTGAAGACGCCTCGCTCAAGGTTCCCACGATGATGACCACCGCAGACATGGCCATGATTCGAGACCCCGCCTACCGCAAGATTTCGAAGCATTTCCACGAGAACCCCGACGAGTTCGGTGACGCCTTTGCCCGTGCTTGGTTCAAACTGCTTCACCGCGACATGGGTCCAAAGGCTCGCTACCTCGGACCCGATGTTCCCGATGAGGATTTGATCTGGCAGGACCCGGTCACCCCAGGGTCTTCGTCCTATGATGTCAACGCCCTCAAGGCAGCCATCAAGGGTGCCGGCCTCTCCGTTGCTGAGATGGTTGAGACCGCTTGGGCCAGCGCTTCCACCTTCCGCGGCTCGGACAAGCGCGGCGGCGCTAATGGCGCTCGCATCCGACTTGCTCCCCAGAAGGACTGGGAAGCTAACAAACCCGCTCAACTTGCCAAGGTACTCAGCGTTCTGGAACCCATCGCAGCCGCCCATGGCGCGAGCGTTGCCGACACCATCGTCCTCGCTGGATGCGTTGGTATCGAATCGGCCAGCGGCGTGACCGTACCGTTCACCGCGGGTCGTGGCGACGCTACCGAGGAGCAAACCGATGCAGCATCCTTCGCCGTCCTCGAACCCGTTTCCTGCGGCTTCCGCAACTTCCTGAAGAAGAACTACGCCGTGACGCCCGAAGAAATGATGCTCGATAAAGCGCAACTGCTCGGCTTGACCGCTCCTGAGATGACGGTCCTTGTCGGGGGCCTTCGCTCGCTCGGCGTCAGTTCAGACGATCGCGGCCTCTGGGGCAGCGGTGATGTGCTGGACAACTCCTTCTTCACGACCCTGCTCGACATGAACGTCGCTTGGACGCCCACCGGCAGCAACTCCTACCAAGCCAAGGATCGGGCCTCCGGCGCCGATGTTCGTACCGCGACCCGCTACGATTTGGTGTTTGGCAGCAACTCTCAACTGCGCGCCATCGCCGAAGTGTACGCCCAGGACGACAACAAGGACAAGTTCGTGAACGATTTCATCGGTGCATGGAACAAGGTCATGAACGCCGATCTGTTCTGAGAGTCGCTGAACACCCCTACCACGGCAGTACGACACCGTCGTATTGGACGAAGCGCCCGCTAAGCTCCAGCGTTTGCTCGTCGATTCGATCCAGCATGCCAGCCACGCTCTCGTGAGGTTGAACCGGCGCATGTGGTCCACCCATGTCGGTTTCCACCCAGCCGGGGTGAAGCAAAACGACTGAAATTCCGTCAGCTTGGAGTTCATTCTTCATGGCCACGGTGAACATGTTCAGCGCTGTTTTGGACGCACGGTACGCATAGGAGCGCCCGCTTGAACAGTCTTCGATGGAGGCCATGAGGCTTGAGAGCATGGCTACACATGCACCGCCGGGAGCAGCTCGCAACAACGGAAGCGCGTGCTGCGTTACCCGAATTGGCGAAATGGCATTGACCTCCATGACTTCGGCTACGTTGTCGAATTCAACGTCGTCCACCTTCGACCATCGCCCGTCGCTGATGCCCGCATTGTTGAACAGCAAATCCAGCGGCCCACCAATGGCACGCATCACGTTTGCCACCTCCTCCTCTTTTCGCACATCCATGATGTGAAGGTGAAGGCGTTCGTGTTCAATGCCCTCGAGGGCGCCCTGGTGCGTGCGATAGGTGGCATGAACGGTGTACCCCCGTTCAAGCAGTTGGCGAGCCGTTTCGAATCCGATTCCACGGTTGGCTCCGGTTACTAAGGCCACGGGCATGAGCGGCCCTTAGACAGGACCGTAATAGAACTCATCGTCATCGATGAAGGCCTTTTGCGGCGCCGTGTCAGCCGATGGGTTTTCGTCCAACATCTCCTCCATGTCCTCTTCGTCACGGATTGAACGAAACTGCAGGAACAAACTGACCAACGCTCCAAGGACAGCGAGATAGGCGTCGGGTGCAGACACCCCATCAAGGCGTTCCACGGGCCACCCAACCAAGAGATAGAATCCAAACATTACCCCCAGCGAGCCGACCAAGCCGGCCATCACTGCTGGTACGAAGCGACGAAAGGACATGCTGAGAACAAAAGCCGTGAGGGTGAGCAGCCCAGAATAGAACGCATCGCCCTCAAGGTCGACACCCGCTGCCCAACCGGTATCGATGATGGTGGTGACGGAAAGATAGACCAGTCCCGCCGCTAAGAAACGCATGGTCACGAAGGCAGCGCTCACGCAAACCATAGCGATGATCACCGCTCCGAGAAATCGCAACGGCCCTTCGCCGATGGGGGATTGTTCTGCTACAAGCGGATAGAGTTGGCCGGTTAGCCCGAAACCGACGACGAAGCCTACCATGCCCACCGTCATTGGGATGCGTTTTCGCCCTTCAACCAACAACACGACAGAGAGAGCCATGATGAGCAAGGCGACCAAGGGTCCACCGGTGAGAAGCGGTTCAAGGATGCTGCTGGCGGTGTCGTGTTGGGCCATGCTCGTGCACCTTGTTGAGCGGAATGATCACAGGAATCCAAGAAGAGCCAATCCGCCCAACATCAAGAGAATAGGTGGAAGGAGCATTTCCATACCCGAACGTGAAGTGCCAAGATTCACCAATTCAGTACCGCGCTTCATCGTGACTTTGGTGCCCACCGCATCTTCGTTGCCCCATACCTCGATGGTGCTGTTGCCCAATGTACCGTCCAACCCCTCGGCTTGGAGTTCTTCTGCTGGCCGTGGTTTGGTTTGGCCCAAGAGGTACACAGGGTCGCCCAAGCGAAGGCCGTACACCGTCCATCGGTGCCCTTCGACCCTCGCTCCGCCGAGAACACCTGCGACGGCCGAAGCCATCAACTGCTTTCCCAATGTTTCGGCAAACGCCCCACTCCACTGTTGGATGAACTGGCCGAAATCGCACCGTTTGAAACTCGTGCCGTTGACCTTGATGCCGCCCGTCCCGTCGTGAAGGATGAACGGCACACCCCCGCTGTCGGAACGGATGGTGACCCAGCTGCACTCTTCTTTCGTTCCTTCATCAGTTTTCACCGTCCTGCACTGCTTTTGCTCGTACGTCCAACGGTATCCTACCATGTTGTGAACGACCATTCGTTCGTTGCCATCGACCAACACCGTCATGGCGCCCTCAACACCTGGACGCACTTGGCCCACGAGTTCGGGGTAGCCCACTGCCGCGGAGCGAACCAATGACGTGGGCGTGTCGAGCATTTGACGCAGGCCTTTGTTTCTAAAGTAGCCAACCAGCGTAAGAATGAATCCTAGGGCAGCGAGCACCAATGAACTCGTTGCATCGCCTGCTGCATCACTGCCACTCTGCGCGGTCAACGCAGCACCGAAGACCAACAAACAGATGACTGCGCACACAGCAAAGACACCGTGCAGCGACAGGGTCGCTGGCGTAGGCGTACCGACCGTGGCGGGGTGTTCTGGCAAGGCTTTGCCGCTGGGGTCGGCAGCGTAACGGTTTGACGAGTTCCATTCCAACGGTCCGGGGGCGGGGAAGACCCAATCGTTGGGGTCGTTGGTCGGTTTGATGGTGGTTTGCTGCAAAAACCAGTTTTCAACCGTCAAACCGCTCTCTTTTACGTTGTTTTCCCAGTCCTCCTTTGACATTGCTGCCTTTCGTAAGCGGTGAAGGTCCGCTTGGAAGCTTCCCGGGCTGGCCGTAGCGAGGATCAAGAACCCGAGCACCGTAAGCAACAAGCCTACGGGGGCGGCAGAGGACACGGCGTTGGCGATACCTGCACCGACCAAGACCAAGCCCAAAACCCACACGACCCAGCCGCCAAAGGTGTAAGGCAACGTGAGTTTGAAAAATCCACCGTCAAACGAAGCAGTATCGGGGTTCATGGTACTGCATACCGCCCATTACTTATGCTTCTTTCTCGACTCCAAGAGGCGTTCGTGGCATTGAGGGCCATTAAGCGCCGCCGCTGGCCTGCCAGTTCCTCGAGAAAACATCACCGTGTTGATTGTGGTGCAGGAGGCAGGATTCGAACCTGCGAACCGTTACGGACTGGGACCTCATCCCAGCGCCTTTGACCAAGCTGGGCGACTCCTGCGGGCATGCTTCGCTCTCGCCTCGCGTATATCAACACCGCGACCGGCGTTTACGCCTGCTCGTCGTGGAACACCGCCACATCCTCAAGGCGCTTACGATGGATATCAGGAACGGCTGCATCCTCCGCCGGGTAACCCACCGGCATGACCAGCATCGCCTCTTCATGGTCGGGCCGGTTGAGCAACGTGCGCAGGAAGGCCATCGGCGAGGGCGTATGCGTTAATGTCACCAAGCCCATGTTGTGGATGGATTGGATGAACAGCCCTGCAGCGATCCCACACGACTCTGTTGCGTAGTAGGTGGGGCCCCATTCGCCATTCTCTCGCCGTCGCTTCTTTTGTTTGAACAACACAACGACCCAAGGTGCATCGGTCAAATGCGGTTTTACAGCGTCCGTGCCCAAGGGGGCAAGCACTTCCGACCAGGCCTCAGGCATTCGTTCATCGTAGGTTTTCCGTTCCTCCGTTTCTGCCGCCTCCCTGATTTTTTGTTGGAGGGCTGCTTGTCGAATGGCCACCCACGTCCAAGGTTGGAGATGAGCCCCACTCGGGGCTGTCGAGCCTGACTGAATGGCGAGTTCGATCAAACGACGGTCAACATCGCGGGACGAAAAATGGCGGGTGGTTCGACGCTTGTTCAACCAATCGTAGTTTTCCCGTGCAGATTTTATCATCGTTGCAGGGTCCAGTTCGGTCCACTCAAGTGGAATGAAAG
>JAYQVP010000026.1:0-5190 GCA_038148515.1 Candidatus Poseidonia sp.
GGCCTACTGGAAAATAGCCCCCCTGGTAGGGATTGTGAAGACTGGTTTGGTCGCTCCCTAAATCGACCTTGATGTGGCGTTCCACACACCGTTCCCACAGATCTACGATGTTTCCGATGAATCCAACGGAGACAGCTTCGCCATCGTTGGCTGCCTGAACCATTTGGTCCAGCGCATCATCGACGTCTTCAGTGACCGTCGACAGCCAACCCTGCTGATGTCGTTTGTGGGCGGCGTGGGCGTTCGATTCAGCGATGATGGCCGCTGCTCCAGCAATAGTAGCCGCCTTGGCTTGAGCGCCCGACATCCCACCCAAGCCGCTTGTGATGAAGGTCACACCTGCCAGCGAAGACGTTTCATCCAACCCCAAATGCAGACGCGCAGCATTGAGCAACGTGATGGTGGTGCCGTGGACAATACCTTGAGGGCCGATATACATGTATGAGCCAGCCGTCATTTGACCGTATTGCGTGACCCCTAAAGCGTTCATCCGTTCGTAATCATCTCCCGTCGAGTAATTTGGAATCACCATACCATTGGTGACGACCACACGTGGAGCATTTGGCGCTGAAGGAAATAATCCGAGGGGGTGCCCAGAGTACATCACCAGCGTTTGATCATCCTGCATGGTGGCGAGATATTGCATCACCAGTCGATACTGCGCCCAATTTTGGAACACAGAACCATTTCCGCCATAGGTGATGAGTTCGTGCGGGAACTGAGCGACCTCAGGGTCAAGGTTGTTCATGATCATGAGCATGATGGCTGCTGCTTGTGTGGACTGGGCGGGGTACGCAGAAATCGGATAGGCCTTCATGGGGTATTCGGTTGGCCGATACCTTCGCATGAGAATTCGACCATAGGTGTCGAGTTCTTCCTTCAATTCAGGCAAGAGTGTTGCATGATGCTTCGATGGGATGTAGCGCAGAGCATTTCGGATTGCCAGTCGCTTTTCCTCGGCGGTAAGGATTTGTCGTCGCCTTGGTGCATGGTCAACGGTGGAGTCGTGAGGTGGGTACGCCGGCAAATCGTCGGGAATTCCGCCAAGAATGGCTTCCTTCATGCGTTGAACGTCGGGTTCCATGGTGCCTTGTCGGCGAAGGTTGTCCTTGAGTCTTGTTCCCCTATCCCTACGGATGATGGTGCATAATATGAAAAGTAACCACGCCGTGAAAATGGTTGACACGCCATGAAATCCTCTGCCGAAGAAGCCCTACCCGATTCCGGGTTGACGAATTCTCACGCCACGCGAGAATTCAACGTGGTCATGGGCGTAACATTGGCGGTGGCATTGGTATTTCTGCTGCTTTCGACGGTATTTGGAGAGGCTTTGGTCAACGCGATGAATGAAGAGGGCGGCAAGGAAACTTTACGCGTACCAGTTTGGGAACGCTACACTCTTCCATACGAAACAAGTGGCGACTATGGTGTCGCTCTCGAGGTCGGCCCGTACGACCTCCTGCCAACAGAAAATGAATGGAATTCCACCCATCACTTTGTTGAGTACACCATTCCGCTTGAAGAGGGCGGGGCGGCACCAAACGGTTTGATCAGTCTGGCTGTGTGGCGGCCAAATGTGCCTGAAGGGACCCTTGTCCCTGTGATCGCTGAAAGCGGCCCCTATTTCCAAGAAGCAAGCGTTGAAACGCCCTCGATTGAAGTCCCCGGTAGTTGGCTTGGCCAGATGATTATCGACCAAATACTCCCTCATGGCTTTGCATTTGCTCAAATATCAGTTTCCGGGACCGGACGTTCAAATCACTGCATGGACTTGATGGGAACCGCAGAACAACTTGGCAACGATGCGGCGGTCCGATGGCTTGGTGAGCAATCCTGGTCCAACGGTGCAGTGGCGCTCATTGGCAAATCCTACGATGGTAGCACACCATGGCAAGCAGCCATGTTCGGCTCGGAGCATGATTACCTCAAAACCATCGTACCCATATCCGGATTGATTGGTGTCAAGGAATTGATGTGGAAGAACGGTTCGGCAGAGGCGCGCGCTCCGATCATGCACAACGGCGTCTATGGTTCGTACGGCATCGATGGAGATGAGGAAGATTACCAGAACCTTTGCCCCGATTACATCATTGGCCCAGGCACAGGTGTGAGCGCCTACATGTTCGGTTCGGAAGTCGCTGGTGATTATTGGGCCGAGCGATTTTTCCTTGACCGAGTCATTGAGAATTACAAGGGCAGTGTTTACCTGATTCAAGGCATGCATGATTGGAATGTCGACCCCCACATGGCTGTCCCGACCATCAACTCCCTCATTGACGCGGGCATTGAGGCAAGGGGGCTATTCGGCCAGTGGGACCACGACTACCCCGATCGTCCCGTCCAACTCGACGACCGTTCTGCTCTCGGCGGTCGCGGAGGCGAAGCATTCCCCGAAATGGTCAGATATGATTGGATGCAAGACCTCCTCGAATGGTTTGACTATTATCTCCGGGGCATCGGTGAGCAACCCGGTCAATGGATTGAAATTCAATCCAATCAGGGAAGCTGGCGCATTGAAGAGAGATATCCGCCGGTCGATGTCGAGACCATCGTCATGGATTTGGGCGGGACATTGGCCAACGTTGGCGGGACGACCACCGTACTGCCGGATGCCTCAAACGGCCCGATATGGGCTTCCGAACCCTTGATTGAACCGCTGTATATTGCAGGTATGCCGAGATTGCACGTGGATGTCACCACGGCTACAGTTGGTGGCCAATTGTATGCTCTGTTGGAGGATTGTGACGGGCAAGGCAATTGCATCCATATTGGCCACGCCATCATGGACCTGCGTTACCATGCTGGAGGCGATGATATTCAAGTTTGGACGCCAGTTCTTGAAACGATCACGGCCCGCATGGAATTCTTCCCCATGGATGCCGAAATTGACGCAGGGCATATTCTCCAATTGTCCCTCCTTTCCACGGGCGAAGATTACCTTCCAGCATCAACCTCTTCAATCGTGTTCGTACAAGAAAACGAGGGCTCGGTTCTCGAACTTGACACCTTCGAGCCCTCCAACCGACGCTATTTCACGCCACCTGTTTGCATGCACGAACGTTGTCTTCAATCAACGTAGGCAACGGGAACAGAAGAGTCTGAGCCCGGGCGCCATAAGGAGAATATAACTCCGGACAGCGTCATGATGGTAGCAAACATCACGATCCCTTGCCCGATGGTGTAGGTCCCGTGTTCCATGAGGTAGCCTGCGGCGCTGGTTGAACACGAGAAAGCCACCGACAGAATCAGCATATCGGTTGAAAACACACGGCCGCGCACACCATCTTCGACCCATTGCTGCATCAGAATGGTCGACAATACCCAATTTGCACCCGATGCGCTGTGAGCCAAGATGACCAAGACGACCGTCAGCCAGAGGGACACATCCAACGTCAATCCCACAAGGAGGTAAAAGAATCCTGACAGAACGATGAGGTTGCCGACCAAGCGAGGCCAACTGGCTTCATTGGTGAACATCGAGCGAGCGAGGATAGGTCCAAGACCCGTCCCAACGCCGCGAGCAAAAAAGAACAAACCGAATCCGAAAGCTGCCCCATAGCCCTGAACATCAGTCCCCAAAAGAACCAGAAACACACCTGCTAATCCGCCTCCTGCGATATTCCACGAGGCCTTAGCGAACACGATACGGAACAACTCTGGTTGTTGCCGTATGCGTTGCCACCCCAGTCTGATGTTTCGTATCCCGGTGGAAAGCAAGGGTCC
Source organism: Candidatus Poseidonia sp. (assembly GCA_038148515.1). GTDB lineage: Archaea > Thermoplasmatota > Poseidoniia > Poseidoniales > Poseidoniaceae > Poseidonia. The sequence goes on from JAYQVP010000026.1 coordinate 3,724, forward strand.
ACGTAGGTCCGGGTCCACCTTCTGTGGCAATCTCAGCGGAAGAAGGAGAGCGGTGCCTACGACAAACGTCAACGAGTCAATGATGAAAGCAGCATTTGTTCCCCATGCAGACACGACGATACCACCGAGCATGGCGCCGATACACAGAGCCGTCGACCACGAGGCGGCATCAAGTGCATTCGCCGTGGAGAGGTCATCGGGGTCAACGATATTGGGAAGGGCTGCCCGTTCCGCGGTCATGTACACGCCGTGAAGGATCATCATCACCCCTGAAAGCCCAATCATCCAAACGATGTCTTCTGAACCGTCGACCCATAGGAAACACAAAGCCAACACTGCTTGCGCAAGATTGGATAAAATCATGAGTTGCTTTCGCTGAAACCGGTCAGCAAGCAGTCCAATGAAAGGCTGCAAAACGGCAAAACCAGCCATTCGGACCGTGAAAAGCGCCCCGAGTAGAAATTCGCTGCCTGTGTACTCGAGGATAAGGAAAAAGAGAGCGATGGTGTTGAACCACTCCCCCAACATCGACACAACTGAGGCAGACCAAAGGCGCCGAAATTCCTGATTCGTTCGAACGAGCCGTACATAGGAGGTGGCCATCATTCCTCCTCCGTAGCGGAGGATTGCCCGGATTCAATGAGTGAGACGACAACCCATTTCGACGTGGGCGTGTTGGATACTGCAGCCGTTGAGCGAAGCGGGACAAGGCTGTTGGCTTCTGGGAAATATGCAGCGAGGTTCCCACGAGGTATTTCATAAGGCACAACAATCCAAGCCTTTGAGTGGCGTTCCTCACCTTGGAAATGGCTGGTGATGTCCACGGAAGTTCGCGTCCTCCAACCCCTTTCGGCCATGTCTTCGGCGTTCATCATGAGCACACGCCGGTGGCCATGGATCCCTCTGTAACGGTCGTGCAGCCCGTAAATCGTGGTGTTGTACTGGTCGTGGCTCCGCAGCGTCATCATGACAAATCGGCCCGGCTCGATCTCCATCTCCGGTAGAGGGTGAATGGTGAAGTGTGCCTTACCATCTGAGGTGGAAAATTCTTGATGGTCGCGGGGTGGATTGGGGAGCGGGAAACCACCTTTTTGCCGGATGCGAACATTGTACTGGTCAAATCCGTCAAGTGACAGTTCCATCAGATCACGAATCCTGTCATAATCCTCAACCAAATACAACCAGTCCATCTGTGTGCTGCCAAGTGTGGCATTCGCTAGATTTGCTACAATCCACGGTTCGCTTTTGAGAGAGGATGATGCGGGCGTCAATCTTCCTTCAGAAGTGTGAACAATGCCCATTGAATTTTCCACGGAAACAAATTGTGGCCCTGAATCTTGAAGGTCAAGTTCTGTTCGACCTAAGCATGGCAAAATGAGGGCCTCTTGACCCGTTATCAAATGCGAACGGTTGAGTTTCGTTGAAACTTGGACTGTCAATCCCACCCGCCGAAGGCCTTCAGCGGTG
>JAYQVP010000027.1:0-4972 GCA_038148515.1 Candidatus Poseidonia sp.
TGGTCGAGGAACCAGCGGTCGTGCGAGACGGTGATGAGCGAGCCGGTGTAGTTGATGAGCGCCTCCTCAAGGGTCGCTTTGGACTCCATGTCGAGGTGGTTGGTCGGCTCGTCCATGAGCAACAGGTTGTTTTCTTCAAGCAGCAACTTGAGCAGCGCCACACGCGCCCGTTCGCCGCCCGAAAGTTGGGAGAGTTTGGTCGCCACTTGCTCGTTGGAAAACTGGAAGCGTCCAAGCGCAGCACGGATGTCGCCGTATTGGAAATCAGGGCGGAGTTTCTGGATTTGCTCCACCGGGTTGAGGGTAAAATCGAGCGTTGCGTGGTCCTGGTGGAAGTACCCGATTTCGCAACCCGGCGCGAGGTCCATCTTCCCGCTCGTGAGTTTCTCGTCCCCGTTGATGAGTTTGAGCAGCGTAGTTTTGCCCTGCCCGTTACCGCCCACGATACCGATGCGGTCGCCCTTGCGCACTTCCAAGGATTGGTCGGCGAGGATGCTTCGCTGTAACCCTTCGAAGGTTTTGGTAGCGTTTTCCATCGATAAGACGTCCATGCTGCCTTTGTCGGTCGCCTCCAACGAGAGGATGAGGGGCTTGCGCTTCTTGGGCACGCGGGCTTTCAGGGCCTTGAGTTCCTGTTGCATGCGCTCGATCATCTTGTGCTTGGCCGAGATGGATTTGTCGTACTTGTTGGCCCGCTTCATCTGCTGCATGGCGCCCATCGTCGACTGGATTTTCTTCTCAATGTTGGCGATGGCGTCGTTCAGAGCGGATTCGCTGGCTTCCTTTTGCACCAAGAACTGGCTGTAGTTGCCCTTCCACGGCCAGGCTCGCAAGTTGTCGATTTCCACGATGCGGTTGCAGACTTGGTCGAGGAAGTAGCGGTCGTGGGAGACGATGAGTTGGGCGCCCTTGAACTCGCGAAGGAATTCTTCGAGCCATTCGGTCGTGTGAATGTCCAGGTGGTTGGTCGGCTCGTCAAGGAAGATGACATCGATGCCGTTAAGGCCAACCAGTTGGCGAGCAAGCGCGAGTTTCGCCTGTTCACCGCCCGAGAGTTTGTTCACCGCCATGTCCATCGGGTGCTTGTCCAACCCCAGACGCTCAAGGATGCCTTTGGCGATGCCCGCGACGTTGCCGCCCCCACTGGAGGCAAGGGTCTGTTGAAGTTCGGTGTACCGCTCCATCACCGGCTCCCAATCGCCCTCGTAGAACGACGGGTCGACCATCTGGGCTTCGATGGCGGCGATCTCCTCCTCGAGTTCCTGAAATTGACGTCCCTTTCGACCGAGTTCCTCCTCGATGGTAGAGGCGGATTCAAGATCGCGAATCTGCGTCAAGTAGGCCAGGCGAATGCCCGGGGCGAATTCGACATCGCCCGTGTCTTGTTGTTGTTCGCTGATGGTGTTCAGCAGGGTGGTTTTGCCCGCCCCGTTGTGACCCACGATGCCGATACGGTCGCCGTCGTTGACCTTGAGGTTGATGTCCCGAAGCACGTCCACGGCACCAAAGGAGCGGTCAACCGCTTCCACGTTGATGAGTTCTCGAACCATAACCTCGCCTCTAACCAGAGGCCGTGGTTCACCGTTGATAAATCACGCCCAGCCTTCAACCAAGGTAGCCATCCTGTTGTCGTCGGCAAACGAACTCTAACCAACCAAGGACCACAGGAACATTTGTTGAGTGAGATATTGGTTCATGTATTCCGTGCTTGCACTCACACCCGCCGTGTGTTGGGCATCAAACATGTCGATGTCAACACTTTCGAGATTCGTGATGGAAAACTGCGAAGCATAGGCGCTACCGCTGTATCCATCAACAAGTTTGACCACGATGTCCACTTGCATCGTGCGGTTGAAAACGAATGTTTGCTCATACCAAAATTCTCCATTCGGAAGTTGAGTCCCCGTACGGGCGTCAAGATGGACGACTTGGGTTCCATTGACATAAACCGAATGATATATTCGTTCAGGAGCAAGATTTCCCTGTGATGACCAACCGATGGTGTAATTTCCGTTCTGATTGATTTTGAATGTCCAAGCATGGGTCCAACCGGGGGAAGGAGAAGTTTGAGCACCAAACCCAACGGCTGTTTGGTAAGACCTTTGCGAGTTATTCCATGGATGACGTTCGGAGAACTTTCCGAGACCCCGGTCGTGTAGATTCAAATCGAACATCCAAAAAATCACGCCGTCTGCATGGGCTGCCGCACTGTCAAGATATCCATCAAAGGAGGGGCGATCAATCGAACCGACAACGTCGTTGGTCCATTGATCGTTGGCCCAAAACACTTCCATGCACGGGATGTTTGCTTCACGAGCCTGTTCGCAGGTCGATTTCACAAAACGATCGTGCACAGCGAGGTTGTATTCGCGCTCGCGGCCGGGGAATTTGAACAACACCCCGTCCATATATTCGAAAATATTCCAATCTTGATTCGTCTGACCAACCATGCTGTCCAGCGAATAGACTTCACGGCCTGCACAGGAAAAACAACGTTCGCTGGTGGTAACCACACTGGAGAGTTCCATCGAGTATGTCTCTCCTTCCTCCGATTCAATTTGAAAATCCCACATGTTTGCAATTTTATTGACGTACTTCGTGATGGTGGTCCCGTTCGTGTCCACGTGCATGCCAAAGTCGTTCATATCACCTGACGACAGCGGTGGCAATGAAAGTTCAACAATTCTCATCTGCGGTTCATTTGGGGTAGCATCGGCCATGGAATAGCGCCCGACTTCATCCCCGTTGAGCGTGAATACAATGTCCATGGTGTATGGCGTTTCGCGAATGGTTTCAAACAACATGAAGGAAAGCATGGCTTCCTGACCTTCCAGCCCGACGGGTGTTTGGAAGGAGACGTTCATCCGGTGAGTATCCTCGGGGTAGAAGTAAAAATCGCCGTCTGTGCTTGTATCACCGTTGAGGAGGGTGCAAGTATTGTTGCAGCCTCTCAAACCGAATAACAAACCATCATCAGCATAGTAGGTTCCAACGGATTCGCCCGGCAAATACGGCATGAACGAAGTAGGCGATGCTCCGAGGGAGGGGGTTTCTGCGTTAGCCAACGCATGGAGTTCTCCAACTTCCGACCGAGTGAGCCCCGAACCCACCACATCCCTCGGCGATACGAGAGCTTGTGAAAAATCATCCACGCTAACACCAAGGAGGTCCGAATGTGCCGTTGCACGAATCTTTGTTTCGTTGATGAGGGCCTTGTATCCCGAAAGATTGAGATCATCAGAAAACACAACCATTGTGGTTATTGGATTCGAACTGTTTTCAAATTCATTCAACAATCGGTCAATATTCAGCCACTCACACTCAAAGTCAACCCCGCTGGTGGTGCGTGCTCCAATCATGAACAGATTCTGGTGCGTATCTTCGAGCGCTTCAAGGGTAGCTTCGGCATCGGCGGCTTTCCAACCGTCATCCGAGACGCAATTGTATTGCATGGACCGGGAGGGATAACTGCTGTGAATTGGGTTGGTCCATGACCCGACATACTCGGGGCGTTCGCTGGTAAGACTTTGGTTGAACTCATCCCATCCATTGGTCAAAAGATCGAGCATCGCTTCAACAGTGTAGAGGGTCGCTGAAAGTTCATTCACGGTCCCTTGGGATTCTGAGAGGGAAGCGGTCAATTCTGCTACGCTGAGGTTGGTTTCTGCCCATCCCTCGGCATGTTCTTCAGCCAACATTATGACTTCTGCGAGTTCATCTTGAAGAGACTCAAGGAGTGAGGAATCAAGAGCTGCTTGTTGCTGAAGTCCCTCAATTGTATTCTGAGCCTCCGTTAGCGATTGGGTGAGGTTCATGATTTCAAGACGCAATTCAGAGACTTCGAGCCGCAACTCAAGAAGTTCAGTGGTGTTTGAGATATCGGACGTGATAGGGTCGACATCGGGAAATGTAACCGATGGTCCATCAGCGTTTTCCGTACAACCCGCTAGTGGAACGCCCAGCAGAAGAAAGGTCAAGAGCAAGGCATGAGTTTTGTGCATGAACCTCCATGGGAATCGGAAGGTTGAACCTTTCCTTCACACAAGCAACAAGCGGGGTGTTTTTTTTTGGGGGGCAAGAGGTGGTGGTGTGAACATGGCTGGTGAGCACGCTTACCGACGCACCCTTGAATTGATGAACCAACGGGTGCTGGAAGGGGCATGGCCGAAGGCGCTGAAGACGAGGTCGTGTTCACGACGAGCACCGGCCCTGTGCGCGTCATCACGGCGGCTTCCCTGTTTGACGGCCACGATGCCGCCATCAACGTCATGCGACGCCTCATCCAATCCTCGGGTGCTGAGGTGATTCACCTCGGTCACGACCAATCGGCCAAGGCGGTGGTGGACTGTGCCGTTCAGGAAGATGCTCACGCCGTGGCCCTCACGTCCTACCAGGGCGGCCACGTGGAGTACTTCACCTACATTCGCCAACTGCTCGACGAAGCCGGGTGCGAACATGTCCGCATCTTTGGGGGCGGAGGCGGCACCATCACGCCGCCCGAAATTCGAACCCTTCACCAGTCGGGTATCTCCAAAATTTACTCGCCCGACGACGGCCGCACGATGGGCCTCATGGGGATGATTCACCACCTGATGGGTCAGGCCAGCGAGGTGGATTTGATTTCAGCCCAGCGTATGGCGACCTTGGACGGACCCGTCACGCCCAACGATATGGCGAAGGTCGGTTTGTTGCTCACGTTGTCGGAATCGGCGGACAACGAGGCCTTCACGGCGGCGGTGGAGACCTGCCGTTCGTCAAGCAAGGACGTCCCCGTCATCGGTTTTACGGGGACGGGTGGGGCTGGAAAATCCAGCCTGCTCGACGAGTTGATGCTGCGCATTCAACGGGACAACCCCGGCAAGAAGGTCTGTGTCCTGTGCGTTGACCCGACCCGAAAGCGAACGGGCGGGGCGCTGCTCGGGGACCGCATACGCATGAATTCGCTCTCGAACAACGACCTCTACATGCGTTC
>JAYQVP010000028.1:0-4414 GCA_038148515.1 Candidatus Poseidonia sp.
TCTCATCGTGGGTGTGGTTCTCATCGTGGGTGTGGTTCTCATCATGGGTGTGAACGTGGTCCCCCATCGAGGGAACAGTGCCGTTGGCGATCGCCTCCCGGAGATGGTCGATACGCTCAGAGGTCCTGTTGAGCACGTCATTGAGCACGGATTCATCCGCCGTGCAGTTCGCGTCGTCCAAACAGTGCTGAAGCACCACGGACATGTTCTCGAGGTGAGACAAGCGCGTGCTTGCGTGCTCAAGGAAAGCTGCCTCTCGGGCAGCATGGCGCTCCTCCATCGTGCTGCCAAGCAACGCTCGGATGTCGCCGAGAAGACCGTCGTCTTCGGTCTCTTCAGCGTAGGGCAGGGTCGTGGTGTCGGACGTCATGTCGTCAACCACGCCGAGTTCGATGTTTTCGTCTTCAAGGGCGGGTACGGCAAACTCCTGGATGGAGATGGCCGAGGTTGCCCCGAGGATCAACACGATGACGCTCATCGTGAGGATCGCCAGGCCGGTGGTGCTGTTCAGCGGTGTTTTTGGTTCCATTGTTCAAACCTCAAATGTCCCTTGGTTGCAAAACCCTATCAAGATGCCTTGAAAACGGGCTGAAAAAGGCGATAGAGTGTGAAAAAACCTGCAAAAGGTCGGTGGCCGATGCCCCTCCGTTGGCGCGGATGTCGCGGATGAAGCACCCCCCCTTGCCGGAATCGAACCGGCTCCTCTGCTTGCGCAGCGTGCTCCGTACACCAAGGGGTCAGTGACCCTGGGCCTGTGGGGCTCCTCCACCATTCCTCCAACCGCAACACCTGCCGCCACATGAGCGGCGCACCCGTGTGCGAACACCGACCTCAATCGGTGCACGAGCCGTTGTCTGGGAGGAATTGGAATGGATGGGGGACGGTCGCAACATCGGTGTAGTCGTCCTCGTCCAAGCACACAATGGTCATCTCCATTGGCGCTCTGCCCATCATGGGTGGGAGGCTTTCGTAGTACGCCATCACGGCTCTCATGACTTCCCCAAGTGAAGCCGTGCCGTGGGAAACGGTCACGATGTGGTCAACCTGCATCGATTTGATGCTCGGATACGCCGGACTGTGGGGTTGGGATTTGGCCAATGTCAGCATCGTCGTTGCAAGGAGTGGCGTGGCGTCTTCGCCCGACCATTTCAGCCTCTTGACGGGATTGCTCATCCACGGTTCGTTGGACTGCAATTCAAGCACTTGACCGAGCCACTTCGGGTACCTTGCTACAACGCTTTGCGCAAGCGAAGCCCTCACCGCCAACACGGTGTTCGGACCGTGAAGCAGTGGAGCGACCCTCAGGAGGTCACCATGAACAATGTTGAGCTTGAACGGTTCGCCAAACAAGGCGTAGGTCGTCGTTGCAACCTCGCCCAGCAGAACATGAGGATGGTCGAGCAACCACTGCAAGAAGGCGGCGTACGCTCCCGGCGGCCATGCGTGTTGGGGGGGAGTAGGCCCGAGATGGAACGGACCGGGCTCGTGTTCATCGTGGTACCTCATCCAATCCCTCATCCATTGTTCCTGTGTGGGTTCGTTGGGGTGAATGGGGGGGTGAGCATGGCTGTCGAGCAAGGCCTGAACACCGGAAACAGAGAGCGAGGCTTCCGGAACGGTGGTCCAAAACCAAGGCTCCATCGCTTCCTCCCAATCCTTCTGGGCGAGGGGGCCTTCAATGCCGTGATGCACTTCGTACACCGTCGCCGCATGGGTGACGTGTTCGCCGTACAGGTCGGGGGACATCCATTCCACGATGCCTCTGTTGACCAGCATCGACCCGTTTGGAAGGTGAACAAAAGCATCCCCCTTATTGGCGTACCACGGGTGTTGCCCCTCACTCATCTGAACGTGCTTGTGGTCGAGAACGATAAGACCGCCTTCCCGGATCTTGTGAACAAAGGACGACATTGCGTTGGCAAAATGGGCGTGTGGTGGGGGGGCATGCGCCTCCAACCACGACAGCCAATCAACGTACAAGATGTCCAACGGCGGCATGCCGCACAGTGCGCCGTAGGCCTCACCTTCGATGTGGATTTGCCAGTGGGGCGTGGCCAGGTTCACCTTCCTGTGGACTTGGTGGCCGTGCATCGTGTCGGGCAGCCTTTGCCACATCGCCAAGCTCGCTTCGTTGGCGCCCACGTACCATTCACCTGGAGCGTACGACGCCCAGTCCACCACCACGTGGATGAACGGGCGGCCAGCATCGCTCACCAAGCCAAAACTGGCGTGATGGTGCATGGCGGCGGCAGGGTGAGCGATGACCAGCGGTCTGTCTTCAGGCACCTCGATGGGCAATCCAAAGCCAGGCGGGGCGCCGTATGCGATGCAACCACCCCACCTCTCACTGTGTTCTCTGTGTTCGGCCATGCTCATCACAAACACCTCGGATGGCCGTAGGGAACGACTCTGAAGATTCTCTTCGTTTGCCTCTGAAGCCTGCTGTACTCCTCGGCTTTGACCACGCCTCCCCAGTGGGGATGTTTGGCCGTGTCGTACACGGTGTCCTTGTGCAGAGTCACGATATGGGCCGTGACCAATTTCCCCGAAGGTTGTGGGTCGGACGGTGGGTCTTCGGAGTAAAAACACAGGAAGAAGAGGTCGTTGAGGTCAACCAATTCGTCGACAAAATACGCCAGCCTTCTGAGGTCGTGGTTGCAATAGGCCAACTGCATGCCGTAGGGCTTCAAGGCCTCGGACCACGTGTGCGGAGCTTGGGAGTTGGTCACGGCCTTGAAATCCTCGGGTGTCGTATTCGCACCCGTAGCGTTGGCCACCATCGAAAGCGTGGTCGCCACGCAAGAGGGTCCGATTTGCCTGACGTGCTGCAGTTCCAAGTCGTCAAAGAAAGGACCTTCCTCCTCGCCGCCTCCTGAGGCGTACCACAACGGCGCGGTCGGGTTGGGTTTCCAGTGCGCTATCATTCCCATTCCTCCCTGAAGTCGTCGTCAAATTCCTGCCACTCCTTCTCGTCGTCATCAACCGCTTTTTCGCTCAGCATCCTCATGAAGCAATCAGGACACGAGCACGGCCTCTCGATGTATTCGGTCAGGTCCATGATTCTGAGTTTCGTCATCTGATTTTGCAGTTCAAAGAACTCCATTACCAGGTTCATCAGTTTCTTCCATTCGTTCGTCTCATTCATTCTTCTTCCCTCCGTGTTGCATTCTCCTGTTCGCTTCCGCTTGCCATTCGGCTCTGATCTCCACCCAGTCCTCCTTGGAGTACTGGCAGTCGATGTCTTCGGGTCTGCCCATCGGCCAGTTCGTTTCCCACCATTCAATTCTGACTTGCTCGTGAATCTGGTCGGCCATCTGCATCAACCAAATCCTCGTGTCGTCGATGCACATCGCCACCGCCGACATGAGGTTGAGCGGGAAGCCAGCGTGCTGGCAGAACTGGAAGGATTCCTCCGCAAGGTAGGTGCTAGCTTTGCCGCCCCATCCGGGGACGTGGTCGGGCACCTGCCAGTACGCTCCGAGGTTGTGCGTGATGGTTTCCTTCGCAGCATACACCATGCCGCCTTTCCACGACTTGTGATGCTTGCCCTCGCTCACCAATCTCTCGTGTTCGGCCATGCCCCCGGTTCTGACAAAGGATTGCAGTTCCAAACTGAAGTCAAAGGTGAAGGTCGTACCGTGGTTGCCCTGCACCGTGAAGGTGTACTCCTCCCAGGTCACTTCGGGCGTGTCGTGAAGGTACTGCATCACGGCGAGCCATTGGGCTCTCTTTTGCCACACCTCTTCGCTGTCGTTGCTGCCGATGATGGTGTAGCCCTGGTATTCCAGGTCGGTCAGGCACAACTCCCACGAAGGCCAAGTGTCCCACGGCGTGCCGTTGGCAATGTTGTGCTGATTGTAGGCGATGAAGATGTCCATGAACGGTTGAATCCTGTTGAGATTCCCGTTGTGGTCAATCAGTTCCTCGGGGTTCGTGTAGCCGTTGGCGGCGTACCATTCGGTGTTGCCGTCGTGAATCCACGACCTTGTTTTACTTGCTTCGTTTGTCTTTTCGTTCATTCTTTCACGTCCTATTTTCGTTGGTTTTCGTTGGTTTCTTTGTCATCATGTTCGTTCTTGGTTGCGTTTTTGCACCGCCGTGCATTGAATTGGCTGGGGCACCGGGAGTCGAACCCGGATCGATGGTACCGCAGACCAACGTGCTCTCCATTACACCATGCCCCAATGGACAGGAACAGGCGGAGGTACCCGGATTCGAACCGGGGTCCGGAGGTCCGAAACCTCCGATGCTATCCGCTACACCATACCTCCATGTCGTTCCTTTGGAAACAGCGGTTGCACTCATGGAGTGCGGTGCTGACCAGCCAAATGCGATCGAATTCTCATCGACGGCGTTTCCAGAGGGACTGTTGTTCCACATTTCGGGTCGAAGATGTGCAGTCCCTCATGTTGTT
>JAYQVP010000029.1:0-4131 GCA_038148515.1 Candidatus Poseidonia sp.
TCACCACTCATTTCGACGGCTTGCTCTTCATCGGCATCATCATCGCCTGGTGAGGAGTCTTGATCGTCGTCTGGGTGTTCAGCCTCAGTTTCTTCCTCGTCTACATCCTCTGTGACCTCGTGAGATTGAGCAGCTTCGACAGTGGCGTCTGATTCACCCATGAGAATTTGATCAAATTCATCCAAGTCGATGACGCCGTTACCATCGGCGTCAATTTCAGCGACCAAACGGTCAACTTGGGAGGGCGGGAGGTCCGCGAGATTGAGACTTAGAAGGCCGCGCTTGAGTTCACCAGAATCAATGGTGCCATCGGAATTTTCATCAAATTTATCGAACAGTTTTCGGATGTTGATCCCGGTATCATGGACCCATGTGCGCAAGATATCAACGACATCATCGGCGATAAAAACCACGCCACATTCAGGGCACCGAGTCGAATCCAAAGGAACGAGTTTGTTGCATGCCCCGCACTCCCCCAATGCCTCATCGGATACTCCTGAAAATTTCGTTTGGCAACTTGGACATTCGGTTGAATCAAGTGGAATCACGGTTCGACATGCTCCACATTCTGCCATTGGAATGTCTTCGATTTGTTCGTCCGTCACCGTTCCACCGTGTTGTTGGAGGGCGTGATGAATTATAATGCTTGATGACCTCAGGCCAAGGAGGGCGTAATTCCTTAGAACCCGTCGGGTTAGGGGATACAAAGGGGGTATGAGACAATGGTTGGGCTGCGAACGGTCGAGGTGAGCAACACATCCGATTTTTATTCGGCTTTAGACGGCTTGCTTGAAAGGACCGATGCGCAAGCCATATGCTACAGCCGATGGCCTGCGCGTCAACTGCTACGACACCTACCTGCCCATCGGGCTAGTTTATGGTGGCTTTCCGACCACCAAGACCCGCAAGCCATCCCGCCGGCGATGGAGGATGTATACGACCATCTTTCTGGTACGAGCACTCCAGCGATGACTGTCGTTGTGATCGAAGGATTGGACTGGATGATGCAGCGCCAATCTGAACCTCTTCTGTTGGAGTTTCTTCAAAAGGTGGATGGTTTGAGCCGTTCGAATCATCAACTGGTGCTGTTACCGGTTGATTCTCTGTCCTTTCAGCCCACTATGTGGGTCCGCATCCGAGCAATAGCCCCTCCAATGTCGCTGGGAGAGATGCACGGAACGCACGAATCTTCGACGGATACAACACTTGAATCCGATCATGCCGTAGCGACCGAGGAAGTAGAATTCACGACGCCCAATGATGATGGCGTCTTGGTGCATTTGGTACAGCTTCCTGCCCAGGGATTTTCACACCGGATGTTGAGCAAGCGGATGTTACAATGGAAGCGGATGGGTTTTGATCTATCCGAACTGGAGCCCGCTTTGGCCTATTCAGACTCCATGAGAGCCCATGATCTCTACGCCACGGTACAGCAACAAGTCACCAAGGCGATTGACATCATTCGGCTACTTGGCCAACACCAACACCTGTTCACCGTAACGGAGCGTGAAAAATTGCATTTCCAACTGATGGCCCTGTTGGACATCGGTGAAGTAGAAGGCTTGGTTGCCCAACGAATCGCATCAACGTAAACGACCATACTCGGCCTCAAGTCGAGACATCCATGCCCCAAGCCGTAATTCCCTCGCAATGGATTTCAATTCATCCGATGTACTCCTGTCGCCCGTGAGGGGAGGTGCGAGTGTTCGAACCAAATGACGGAAGCCTACGACATAGGGGGAACTTGACAAGGCGTGGTGCTCGAGGGCTTCACAGGAAATCAAGGCTTCACACGCTAGGACTTCACTCAAACGTTCCACGCCGACCAGAAGGTTCCATGCAGCGGTTGCTCCCATGCTCACATGGTCTTCCTGTCCAGCGGAGGTGGACGTTGAGAAGGCACTTCTCGGTGTTGCCTGACCATGCAACTCTGCAAGGGAGGAACCTGCCACGTATTGAACGATCATCAAACCAGATTCAACACCCGAATTACGAGTCAAAAACGGTGGCAAACCGCTTCTTGAGGGGTCCAACAATTGATCCATACGACGCTCAGATATGCTCCCAAGTTCAAACATAGCAAGGCTCATCGCATCGCAGGTCAAAGCGATGATCTCTCCGTGGAAATTGCCTTGCGATACGACTTCATGAGGACCCGGGTGTTCGGGTTCTGGGAAGATGAGAGGATTGTCGGTCGCACTGTTCAATTCCGTCGTCACAACGTGCGTGAGTCGTTCAAAGGCTTCGTGAACAGCACCGTGGACTTGAGGGGCGCAGCGAAAGGAATAGGGGTCTTGCACTCGATCGCAATCTGCATGGCCACGTAGAATTTCTGAGTCTTCTAAGAGAGTTCTGATTCGGGATGCGACAACTTGTTGACCACGGTGCGGTCGTGCTTGGTGTATGACATCTCTGAACGGTGTTAGCGTACATGAGCGCGCATCCAAGGACGCAGCAAGAATCACATCGGCACCAAGCAATAGGTCTGCCAGCTCTTGTTGTGCCAGTATGGCGAAAGCCGTCATTTGACTGGTCCCGTTGATCAACGATAGGCCATCTTTGGCCGATAATTCAAGAGGACGTAATCCTGCCTCAAAGAGGGCACTTCGGGCTGTTGTTCGATTCCCCTGATAGATGACATCACCCTCTCCCATGAGTGCCAATGCCAAATGAGACAGAGGGGCAAGGTCACCGCTCGCTCCAAGGCTGCCTATGCGAGGAATGCATGGATGAATACCTTCGTTTAGAAAAGCCACAATCTGATGAAGGCAGTCGGGATGGACGCCAGAATGTCCCTTGCACAATGAATTCAATCGCACCATCATCATGGCTCGAACGGCGATTTCGTCCATGTCTTCACCAAGAGCGGTTGCGTGGGAGCGAATGAGGTTCACCTGCAGCGTGGCGAGTTCTGAGGGGGAGATGCGTTGCGAAACGAGTGCCCCAAAGCCTGTGTTGATGCCGTACACCACCTCGCCGGAAGCAACGATACGGTCAACGACGGCACGTGCAGCATGGATGCCTGGCCACGCGTCCTCTGAAACGCTAACAACAGCTTGGCCTTGAGCAACGAGCACCACTTCTTGCGGTGATAACGTGCACCCGTCTACGCTTACCGTACGAAGTTCACTCATCCTCCCACCTCACATGTTCTAACAAGGCATCATCAACCAAGTTCGGCAAGGTGACTAACAATCGTGGTTCGCGTGCCATGGCACGTTGGATGGAGGAAATCGCACCTGAGTTTCGTGCCCAAGCACGGCGCGCAACGCCGTTATTGACGTCCCAATGCAGCATGTTTTGCAAGTTAGCATCCGCCTCTTTACTCCCATCCAGCAACAAACCAAAGCCTCCGTTCATGACTTCGCCCCAACCAACACCTCCACCATTATGGAGGCTGATCCATGTGGCGCCGCGAAAGGCATCGCCAATGACATTGTGGACGGCCATGTCTGCGGTGAACATGGAACCGTCACGAATATTCGCTGTTTCCCGATACGGGCTGTCGGTTCCAGAAACATCGTGATGATCCCTGCCCAGAACAACAGGCGCCGAAATCACGCCGTTTCGAATGGCTTCATTCATTGCTTGAGCAATTCGACGCCTCCCTTCGTCGTCCGCATACAGGATGCGGGCTTGACTACCCACCACCAAATCGTTGTCGCCAGCCTGCTCAATCCATCGTAGGTTATCTTGGATTTGCTGGCGGATTTCGGGATCCGCATCGTGAAGCATGGTCTTCAATACCTCGGCTGCAATGGAGTCAGTAGCGGCGAGATCAGATGCCTGCCCACTCGTGCAGACCCACCGATACGGTCCGAACCCGTGGTCAAAACACAACGGCCCCATGATGTCTTCAACGTAGGAGGGATACCGGAACGAGCCGTCAGGCAGCAACACATCAGCCCCGACGCGAGAGGACTCGAGCAGGAAAGCATTCCCGTAATCCCAAAAATACATCCCTCGCTCAGTCATTGTATTGACGGCATCGGCATGACGGCGCAGGGTAGCTTCGACCTCACTTCTGAACAATGTTGGATTCTGAGACATGAGCGCTGCACTCTCCTCATAACTTCGGCCTACTGGAAAATAGCCCCCCTGGTAGGGATTGTGAAGACTGGTTTGGTCGCT
>JAYQVP010000030.1:0-3904 GCA_038148515.1 Candidatus Poseidonia sp.
GGGCACAGGCGGACTTGACGAATTGGAGTTGAGTGATGAAGACTTCGCCTTCCTCGAAGAGAACATGGCCACGGAAACCACGGCGTACGAAACCGAGTTGAACCTTCACTCCGCTGGGTTTAACCTCGCTCGTCAACCGGTGAACTGCATGATGTGCGGCCGTGAAGTCCCTTTCCAGCGTATCCAAAATGAGTTGGTACGCGCCTCAAATACAGGACTCACCATCTGTGTCAATTGTGGACGTTGCGAAGGCAGGGTAGGCCTGCATACCTTTCCCGTCATAGTCATTGATAAGCAACTTGGACGGACGGATGGGAAACCAACTCCGTATGGTGCTGAGGGCCTTGCATACAACTGCCATTATGGGAGAATCCACAAGGGACAAAACCATCTTTGGATCATGGACCGAAATCAACAGAGGCATGGATGGTGTGCAACGTGCAACAATGCCCGTATTGAGGTCAACGAAGTGACGAAAGGTGGTTTGGATTTGAAAAGAGCCTTCACGGCCCTTGCCGAGAAGAGAAAAGCAACCCGGGCAGTCCAACGCTCAGAGGCCATGTCCATCGCTGAACCCTACATCAAAGCGGGTTTGGCCGAACCGTTTGCACTGGCCATTGCAGCCGGAACACCGGCCGAGGAAGTCATGGATTTGTGGGAATCCTCGTGGTGGAAACAATACCCTGCAGATGACTCGCTCATCGTGTCCGTCCTCCAAGGCGAACTCACCGAGGGAGAGGCGCGCATCATCAACGAATTTCGAGGCGAGCATCGGGAACTTGCGGAAGCTTGCATTGAGAAGTTGGTACCGGTTGCTTGGGCTCAGATGCTCCTGGATTCAGGCTTTGAAGTCCATCCCGATGCCGTCCGACACGTCTTGGAAGGAGCCGACCCCGCCCTCATCGCACGAATCCAGAACATTTCTGTCAACGAGCCGCCCCCTCCCCTCGGTTTGAAAATTGAGCCGAAGGGCGGCGTCACGGCCCCATCACCGCCCTCGCGTGACCCAACAGTATCAGCGAAAAAACTCGATGCACCACCGAATTCACCAACCAAGAAGAAGGTCGATATCAGGTTTCGAGAGGACATGTTGCAGAGGGTGATGGATGAGTTCGGTATCGTTGACCGAGAAGCCTTCCTCAAACACGCAGCAGCGTTTGACGTTGACATGAACGGCTACCTCAACAAAGGCGAATTAGAGAAAGCCGCCGTGGTCTGGATCAACACCACCAAGCCCTCCCCTCGCTCGGTCAATCAACTTCCGTTCTTCAGCTACTTTGTAACGATAGTTGTGTGTGCAAGATGCGGTCACTTCATTGAGAATCCAAATGTCGGGGACACGCTTCCACCTATCGTAACCCGAACAGCCTCAAGCGGAGTAACATGCTCTGCATGTGGCCATGTCCATCCGTAACCAACTCGGAAACCCCGAGTGTTTTGGAGGTTTTTCAAATTCTGCAAGTTTTAAATGTCATCAATATGGCGAATTTTCATGGCCCAAGCAAAAGTCAACCCTTTTGGCATGACCGACAACGACCTCTCAAAGGTTGTTCAGAACATTTACAAGTCAAACGATGTAGGAGTGACAAGTGTTCAGTTCCACAACATAGTCCGTCGTCAGCAGCACATTCATTGCGGGATATGTAACAATCAGATGTACTCCAACCCGTACGCAAACACAAACCTCGGCAACGTCTGTTCTACCTGCATGAACGAGGCGGTGAACAAAATCGGTTCGGGATGTTCACCCTCAACCCGAGGAGAACATCGCTGGGGCATCCGCCGCCCTGGAACGAATACATTCCATTGCATTGGATGTGACCCTAACATCAGCGCTCATATTGGGGATATTGAACTAACATCAAGCACACTGAAGCAAAGCCTTGCACCTGTTGAAAAAGAAATTCAAAAGCGAAAAAAGGCCAGTCAAAAAAGGAAGAACGCAACTCTTGCCAAGAAAGCCGCGCCCTACATGCACGCCGGTCTGGCCGAACCCTTCGCTATGGCCATCGCCCGGGGTGTTGATGACGGCGAAGTCATGGATTTGTGGGAATCCGATTGGTGGAAGCAATACCCTGCAGACGACGAACTCATCGTTTCGGTGCTCGAGGGCGAACATGCCGAATATGTCGCCCGTGCCATCAACGAATTTCGAGGAGAGCACCCGGAACTGGCACATGCTTGCGTTGTCAAGGATGTGAAAGTCGATTGGGCCACCATGTTGCTCGACGCCGGCTTTGACGAACATCCCGAAGCGGTTGTGAACGTGTTGTGCGGCGGCGAGCCACCTTTGGTGGCCCGGATTCGTCAGATGAAGGTGGACAACGAAGGCCTACCGCCAGGTGTTGGTATGATCATCGACCCCATTCAACTTGAGGCGGATCGGAAAGCCAAACAGGAAGAAGAGTGACCCGTCAATGTTGACGCATTGGTGGTCTTGAACCTGCTCGTGAAGGCTTAAATCCACTCAGCAACGGGTTGGAAGCATGGCCGAGAGCACGAACAGCCCGTTTGGCATGAGCGATGATGACATCGATAAGATTGTCAAATCAATCAAAGATGCTCAACCTAAAGGGCAAACGAGACAGGTCGGGTGCAGATATTGCAGACCAACAAACATCACGATACATTCAGCGATTAATGTCAAACCTACCGAGATCAAATCCATACTAGCATCGATTGAAAAGAACATAAAGCAGAACGCTGCTCGAAAAAAGAAGAGCCTCCTCGATAAGGCGGAACCCTACATCCGCTCCGGCCTCGGGGAAGCCTTTGCGCTCGCCATCGTGCGCGGCGTGGACGACGGCCAAGTCCTTGACCTGTGGGAGGCCACGTGGTGGCGCCAATACTCCGACGACGATGTGCTCATCGTGTCGGTCTTGGAAGGCGAACACTCTGAAGACGATGCTCGAATCATCAACGAATTTCGAGGCGAGCATCCTGAATTGGCCATGGCCTGCATCAACAAGCACGTCACGGTCAACTGGGCGACCATGCTACTGGATTCCGGGTTTGATGAACACCCAGACGCCGTGTGCGATGTCTTGGACGGCGGCGAGCCGCACATCGTTGCACGCATTCGACAAATGAAGGTGGACAAGAAGGCCGTGCCGCCCGGACTCGGTGAAAAAATCAAACCTCATCAAGAGCAGAAGAAGGAGGCTGACAAAGACTCAGAACGGAAGTTCATGGCCAACATGAAAACAGAGGATTGGGCTGACCTTTACCGGACGCACCTCAAGGGTGGAAGCCCAGACAACACCAACAATCGAAAACAAATTCGGAGGATTTACGAAAGGAATTGGATTTCGACCCGAGCGACGAAGAAGGAACTCGACGGGTGGGCTAAGTTGTTTGGAATTCGAGGTCACAGCAAGATGAGCAAGGAGGATCTGAAGACGGTTGTACGAACCAAAGCCAGTAACATTCGATCCTTCGTTCGGAATCGAATGGGCTGAGTTCAATGGTGAATCTCAACGTCGGTGGCATCGTCAAGCGGACGAGGATCTACGGTCCGGGATGGCGCAGCGCCGTATGGCTCCAAGGGTGCACGCTGGCCTGCAAAGGATGCTGGAACACCGAACTCTGGCCGACGAAGGGTGGAACGCTCACCTCGCACGAGGACATGCTCGCCGAACTCCTCACGGCGACCGATTGCGAAGGGGTGACCTTCCTGGGCGGTGAACCGCTTCAACAAGCGGAGGCCCTCCTGCCGCTGCTCAAGGACCTGCGTGCGGTTGGGAAGAGCATTTTCATCTATTCGGGCTACAACCGAGAGGAGCTTGACGAGACCCAACTGGCGTGCGTCGAGCAGGCCGACATCGTGGTCTTGGGACGCTACGTGCAGGAACTGCGCAACACCAACCTTCGATGGCGAGGGTCAAGCAACCAGGTGGTGGAGTTC
>JAYQVP010000031.1:0-3693 GCA_038148515.1 Candidatus Poseidonia sp.
AATCTGCCTGAATCCCTCACGATACCCTTTGTTGAAACGCCTATCGCTTCGGTACCCTCTGATTCGGTACTTCGCCCAATGTACGAGGGCGCGTCATAGTTCGTTGGGCACCGGCGTTTGGTCCATGTGAAGGAAAGCATAGACAGCCCACCACGTGACAATGTCCCAGGAATGAACCAGGTTGGCCTCTCCTGTCGCATCGTCGGTGGTCATGTACTCTTCCATCGTCGACAGGCGGTCGCAATTTCGATGGTAACAGGGGTAGCCGTCCACCACGCCGTTCCAACCCAAGGTCGCCACACCGATGTCCTGGAAGGGTTGGTGATCGCTCCGGGCCGTGGGAGATTCGTAGATGGCTACCGTGTCTTCGTAGTTGTTTTGCCACAGCGGCGACTCACCACCAGCTTCCCACTCGGCCCGCCCACGTTCCATCTGGTAGGCGAGGTCAAAGGCATCGGCACCTATCCATTCAGCGAGGTGGTACATGCCCGCTTGGTCGATCACGTCGCCCGAGCCGTCGGGGCCCAAGTACACCGAAAGGGCGTATTCTCCGGGATAATTGATGCCGGCCATGTCGAGGTTGAGGTAGTTGCTGATGGTGACGCCTGAAGGCACGTCGCCGGTGAAGGCGCTGGAGCCCCAAAGCCCCTCTTCTTCCGAGGACCACAGGCAGAACACCATGGTTCGGCGAGCATCGAAGTCGGCGAGCACGCTGGCGGTGGTGAGCACCATACTGGTGCCTGCTGAATTATCGTAGGCGCCTGTGCGGGTGCCGTAGCCAGGGATGTTGGGTCCGGGTAGGTAGGCAACAGGGGGGGCGATGTCAAAGTGTGCGCCAAAGACCAACCACTCGTCTGGGTAGACGGTACCTTCCTTGTAGCCGCAGATGTTGACGGCCCAAAGCGTACCGGATTGGAAACGGTGCACTTCAACGTCCAAACCGTAGCCCACCATGACCCCTTCAAAGTAGGCGATAGCGTCCTCGTAGGCGGGGTTACCGTTGCCAATCCATCGGTCAAGGTACCCCACCGCCCCGTCGTAAGGGTCGGTCGGGTCCGAGGTTTCGTTGGTGATGAATTCAACCCATTCGTAGACGTCTCGACCGTTCAGCCAGCCACCGCTGGCCTCGGCGCCTTGTGCCGTGGTGAGTCCCGCTCGCTGCGGGCGAACGGTCTGCAGGTACAACGGCGCGACCTCACCTCCGCTGCTGTTGCCCGCCACCAGCCAGGGCCAGAGGCCCCCCTCGTCCTGATTGGGCACTGCCGTCACTGCGGAGCCGACTTGCCCACCGTTCAACCATGTCATCCATGATTCGTTCGCCGCTCGAATGGGCCATTGCGTACGGCCCATTTCGCCCAAGAACAAAACCACGTCGTCGTTTCGGGGCGGGAAGAGGATGTTGATCGCCACGACTTCGCCATCGTTGAGGTCGAGCACCGTCCCGTTTTGAGCCCGCAACGAGCCCGGGTCTTGCACAAAGTATGGAATGTACACCGCGACGTCTTCGTTGGCCTCGAGGGTGATGGTCTGCCAACTGCCTCCTGCCAATGAATCCGCCTCCAAAACGGTGATTGCCCTGGAGGACAGGCCCGATGATGTCTCTTCACCGAAGCAACCGGCCAATGGCGTGAGCAACATGAGGGCGGTGAGGAACAAGGCCTTGATGTGTCGCTGAGCCATGCTCGGGCGAACCCCCCTCCCTTGTTCAATTCAGCGGTCCCTCGCCCCGTCTTCCTATGCTATTTTCCGCACACTGGAAATGAACTTCCGAAAAAAGACGAAGGATTAAGGGGTGGCCCACCGCCGGATTTTCATGGCAACCGTGAGGTTGGACCAAAAAACGCGGGCCCTTGTTCGAGCCGTTCCCGACTCGTACCCACATGCGCTAGCGAAGTATTTCGGTACCGGGCCCACCGATGTGGCCCTCGCCCGCCAACAGCACCAAGCCTACGTGGAGGCGCTAATGGCCAACGGGGTGGAAGTCCATTGTTTGGATGCGGACAACAACCATCCCGACTGCATCTTCGTCGAAGACCAAGCGGTGGTGGTCGACGGCCACATGCTGTTGCCTACGCCTGGTGCACCCAGCCGCGTAGCGGAGCAGCCCCCAATCGCTAATTTTCTGACCACCGTTCTCATGGCTGAAGGCGAGGGCATCCAGACCTGTCGCATGGGCGGCGAGGCGCGAATGGACGGCGGCGATATTCTGAGGCTCGGCGATTTCTTTTTCGTCGGGCGTTCAACACGAACCAACGACCTCGGCATCACAGCCCTGCGTTCGCTTCTCGATTTCTTCGGTCATGAACTGCGCGTGGTTGAAATTCCAAGCAACGCCCTCCACCTCACGAGCATCGCCTCCTCTCCCGATGGAAAAACCATTCTCGCCCCCGAAGGATACCTGCCCCCCGATGCGTTTGGCGATTTGCCAGAAGGCTTTGAGGTCGTCTGGATGCCAGCCGAGGAAGTTTACGGCTGCAACACGATTGGGTTCGCTAACGGAACGGTCCTGATTGCCGAAGGCTATCCATCGGTGAAACAAGCCCTGCTCGACCGAGGACTGAAACCGCACGAATTGGACATGAGCGAAATCCGAGCCGCAGACGGCTCGTTGACGTGTTGTTCCATTTTCTATTGAGTGCCAGGTCCGACGGCGACCATCCACGTTTCCAACAGGTCAGCCAACGATTCGTTCGCTTCACCCGTCCAGACGTGATCGGGCAACACGCCCGTCTGATGTTCGTCGGCGATGGTAAGATGTTCTGCTTGGGGGACGAGGGCGAGGGTTTTGGTGTGGTCCAGATACAGCCCGAGTTCCAGTACCATCCACGGGTGTTCGTGCCGGGCAAGCGCAACGAAGGGTTCTGAGTTGAGAAAGACCAGAAAATCCTCCACACTCATGAACGAGCAGAGCATGCTCAAGGTGCGCTCCAACGCCAGCAAACGGTCGTCTAAGCCCGCGGGGCGCTCGTCCAATTCTGCTCGTTTGGTAAGAGTCAAGCAAGGCAGGTCGTTGGTCACAGGGGGAGCACGCAACAACAGGCCTTGAAGATTGACACCACGCAGTCAAAACTCAATCTTATAAATACGGAAACAAGGGCAAGAACATGCACCACCACGATAGCGATGCCAAGTGCCCCGTCATGCACGGGGGAATGACCTCCTCAGCCAACGACAAGCGCTCCAATCAAGATTGGTGGCCGACCAACCTTAACCTCAAAATTCTCCATCAGCACGACCGCAAATCCAATCCAATGGACCCTGACTTTAGGTATACGGAAGCCTTTGGAAAACTTGACTACGCCGCACTCAAAGCCGACCTCAAGGCGCTCATGACCGACAGCCAAGACTGGTGGCCTGCCGACTACGGCCACTACGGCCCGTTCTTCATTCGGATGACCTGGCACGCTGCTGGAACCTACCGAATTGGAGACGGGCGCGGCGGTGCAGGCACCGGGGCACAACGCTACGCTCCTCTCAACAGTTGGCCTGACAACGGCAACCTCGACAAGGCCCGTCGTTTGCTCTGGCCTATCAAGCAGAAGTACGGCAACAAAATCAGCTGGGCGGACTTGTTGGTCTTGACCGGCATCGTTGCCATCGAATCCATGGGCGGACCCGTGTTCGGCTTCGGCGGTGGCCGTGAAGACATCTGGCACCCCGAAGAAGACATCTACTGGGGTGCTGAAGACGAAT
>JAYQVP010000032.1:0-2957 GCA_038148515.1 Candidatus Poseidonia sp.
GCATTTACGAAACGTTTCACGGTGGCATGTTGGGCGTCATCGCCGATTCCATCACGTGCTTTGCGATTCTGACATCAATTGGCGCCGAAGAAAACGTGGCCACCACCGACTTCAACATTCGATTTTTGCGGCCCTGCAACACAGATGTGGTGTGCGTGGGCAGGGTCATCAAAACCGGACGAACCTTGTGTGTCTCCGAGGCTGAGGTCACCGACATGAACGGTAAAGTGGTGGCCATCGCCCAAGTCACGTACGCTCGTCTTTGACCGCTCAACAACACCCTTCGCTGCGCATCGGCGCCGCTACGAAAGCCACTCTATCGATGTCTTTGGTGTTGTGCAACTTCTCCAAAGCGTTCCGAATTGACTGTGCTGAGCCGTGAATATGCATCGTATCCACGCAGGTGTGGCTGTTCGTGAGGCATTGATGGTTGTACGACGAGACCTCAATGGCGTGTGAATGGCGCAGTTCAAGGAGCTTGTTCTCCACCCCGTGTTGGTAATAGATGACGAGTGTACCTTCAACCTCTTCGTCGTTGTTCATCGCAGCCAAATCCCCTCGCTTTGTGACTTCAGCGTAGTGCTGGCTTGCATCCCGCAAAAACATGCTCCGGTTGCTGTAGCCGGCTGCTTTGACAAGGTCATCAAGCGTTGCGGCAAATTCGTTATCGGCGCTGAAAGAGAGAATACGACTCATGGTTCCCGGTTGATGGTGAAAATTATTAACATTTCTTATATGTATATTATTCAACGTAAGGGCATGAGCGATGCCCCTTACCTCTATGCTGGCTTGACCCTATTGATTGCCCTCACCTTTGGACTGCTCCCCATTTATTCCTCCATCAAGGAACATCAGGACCGGCTGAAAATGTTCACTTCCATCGCTGCTGGAATTATTATCGCGTCAGCCATGTTGGTCGTGATTCCTGAAGGATATGAACTGGCGACCTCAGAAGAAGCCCATGGCGAAGAGATGCTGGCTGGCTCCATCGCCCTGGTTCTCCTTGAGGTCAACCACGGCGACATCAACGAAACGCAAGCCATTGATGAAATTGAGGACGTGCTGGGTGGTCACGAGGAGCACGAGGAAGACAACCACGGTGAGGAAGCCTCGCTCAAAGAAACCGTGATGCACGCCATTGAAGAATTTGAAGCGGGCGAACTCAACGCCACGGCTGCGCTTGAGGAAATTGAAAACGCTCTCGAGGCACACGACCACGAAAGTGAAGACGAGCATGATGAACATGCTTCCGTCCTTTTGCTTGGGGGCGCTCTCCTCGGTGGTTTTGTCTTCATGCTCATTCTTGAGGGGTCAGGTATCGGTCATGCCGTACATGAGGAGCATCACGACCACGACCATGAACATGGCCATGGCCATGTCCATCACAACGATTCGGGATGGATGGTCGTTCTCGGCCTGACGTTGCATTCCGCCACAGACGGTTTGGCCATTGGAGCCGCCGCAGCTACTGGCAGCATCGCACTGACCGCTACGGTTGCGCTTGCGGTATTAATTCACAAGGCTCCAGCCGCCTTTAGTCTGGGTGTATTTTCGATGCATGAGCGCAAAGAGCGCAAGGACTCGATCCGAGATGTCGCCATCTTCGCCTTGGCCACACCCATCATGATGATGGTGGCGTATCTTGCACTCGCCGACCTTGACATCCACCTCATTGGTTTGGCCATGCTCTTCTCGGCGGGTACCTTCCTCTACGTGGCGACGGTGGACACATTGCCGGATATCCACAACATGGAAACCGGTAAGAATGCCCTCTTCCATGTCCTCATCGGTGCGGTGGGTTTGACGCTGGTTCTGTTGGGTGCCGACGCAGCAGGCTTGCTTGAACACGCTCACTGAGGTCGGTGACAACCGTTGACGAAACCCGTGTTGTACTCGTTTCGCCGCTGCCCCTACGCCATGCGGGCGCGCATGAGCCTTGTGCGCACGGGATTTCAGGTCGAACTTCGCGAAGTGGTGCTTCGGGACCGTCCCGACCACATGATGGCCATTTCACCCAAGGGCACGGTGCCCGTTCTCTTGCTGCCCGATGGCACGGTGATTGAGGAAAGCCTCGAGATCATGCAGCATGTGTTGGATTGGGAACTCAGCGAGGATGAAGTACACTGGGTGGAGCGGAACGACGAGGAGTTCAAGCATCATTTGGACCGTTACAAATATCCGAATCGCTACGACCATGTTGATGAGATTGAGCAACGAACATTGGCCTCGGTGTACCTCAATGACCTCAACGAACGTCTTTCCATCCAACCCATGTTCTCGCAGGCCCTGAGCGACGCTCTGTTTCCTTTTGTACGACAATTTGCAAACCACGACAGAGCATGGTTT
Organism: Candidatus Poseidonia sp.; assembly: GCA_038148515.1. GTDB lineage: Archaea > Thermoplasmatota > Poseidoniia > Poseidoniales > Poseidoniaceae > Poseidonia. Next base: position 2,347 of record JAYQVP010000032.1, read on the forward strand.
GATGCACAGCCTTGGTCGGCGCTTCACGAGTGGTTGGCTGAACATCTTGAAAGCGAACCGTTCCGAGTTTGCATGAGAAAGCAACAGGCATGGGTGGAAGGGCAAGCACGGGTTCTGTATCCCTAACCCTTGGGCCATGGCTTGCCTTCCTGCGGACAAAAAATGTGCTGTTTCCGCTTCCTGACCTTGAAATCAATTATAGGCTGGGCTCACGAGTGAAACCCATGGAACCACAAATCGTAGCCATGGAAAAATCTGACAAAGACTGGGTCGTGACGCTTCTGCTCGCCATTTTCCTCGGAGGCCTGGGCATTGACCGCTTCTACGCTGGGTCGATTGGACTTGGTGTGCTCAAACTCATCACGTTTTCCGGTTTGGGTTTATGGTGGCTCATCGACATCATTCTGCTCGTGACGGGTGGTTATAAAGACGGCAACGGCCGTCCCATTGCCACCAAGTGAAGTTGCACGACCAAGCCCCGCTTGGTTCAACTTCTCTGCGTTCGGGTTGCTGAATTGAGGAGGAAAAAGCATCTTGCACTCATGGCGCCATTGGTAGGTGCTTAACGGGTGGGGCGATGCCCAAGTCCTCTGGGAAGAACATCGTGGGTT
>JAYQVP010000033.1:0-2341 GCA_038148515.1 Candidatus Poseidonia sp.
GACCGGCGTCCCGAAGGGCGCGTGCGACCACTTTGGCTCCACGGTCGTGACCATCAAGTCCGGGCTTGGCCACCACGATGCGCAACGGCTGGTCCATGGTGCGTGGACGAGACGCTTCCCTATCAACACAACCCTGCTCAAATCTTCATCAAAGAGTGTTTATGAAGGCTTGAGGAGAGTAATCGCCATGGGATTGTGGTGCAAGGTTTCTGAGAATCTCCTTGCTGAGGGCGAGACACTTCACCGAAGTTGTTTGCCTTCTTCCAAGAGGTACGACCGAGAACACGACGTTTTCATTCGTTGGAATGAGTATGGAATTGATACAGTGTATTCGTTGCTTCATTGGGAGGAAGCTAGAGCACGTAGTGAATCAGACCTTCAGCAAGCATTGGTTGCACATGGCTTCGAATCGCACCACTACCCTATATCCGATTTCGGTGCTTGGGACGTGGGTGAATTTGAGGAAATTGTTGGCGATTTGGATTCAGCACTCAAAGAGGGCCGTCGGGTGGTTGTGCACTGCCATGCGGGCGTTGGACGAACGGGGACGTTGATTGCCGGGCTCCTGATTATCAGAGGAACTTCGCTGGCCGAAGCGGTATCGTTCATTGAATCTCACGGGATGTCGGTTGAATCGCACGGGCAGCGTGCTCTTTTGGAACGGTTTGAGGCGTATCTGGAGGGCTGACATGGAAACGGAAGACTACCTTATCGTCGTTGACTTTGAAGCCACGTGCGATGATGGTGGTCGAATCCAACCTTACGAGATGGAAATTATTGAGATTGGGGCTGCAAAGGTCGATGTGGAGACTGGAGAGGTGCTTGATACATTCCAGGCCTTTGTTCAACCAATTCACCGCCCAACGCTTTCCGCTTTTTGCAAACGGCTCACGAATATCAAGCAGCGCGACGTGGATTTAGCTCAAACCTTTGCTGCCGTCCTTGATGCGTGGAAGGCATGGCTCGGACATCCGCTTTGGACATACGCTTCATGGGGGGATTTTGACCGAGCCATTCTTGAACGAACACTCGAAGCGTGTGGCGAAGAAGCAATTTTTGCCAACCACATCAACCTCAAAGGATTGGCAAAGTCAAGGTTTGACCTCAAAAAAACCGGCCTACTGGAGGTCTTGCGCCATTTCGGCCTGAACGCGGAGGGTCAACACCATAGAGCGTTGGATGATGTCCTCAATATTTGTAGACTCATCCCTTTTCTCAACATAGAAATTCACTGATTTGGCACAGGCCATCGGTTTCCATCTGTAGCGTTTGAGCCTCTTTGAAGAGCAAGCAATAAGGGCGGCTTAGGCTGAGAAAGGCTTGGGGAAGTTGATGTCAAGCACCGAAGAGCGACTCAAGGACCTGCGAAACCGGAAGTCGCGAAGCGAGGCTGGTGGTGGTCAAGCCCGCGTGGAAGCCCAACATAATCGGGGCAAAATGACGGCCCGTGAGCGCCTTGAATTGCTCCTTGATGATGGCAGTTTCCAAGAGATAGATGCGCTCGTTGAACACCGATGTCGTGATTTTGACATGGACAAGAACGTCATCCCAGGCGATGGTGTGGTGACCGGCCACGGCACCATCAACGGTCGAGAGGTGTTTGCCTTTGCTCAAGACTTCACCGTGTACGGTGGGTCCTTGGGCGAGATGCACGGTCTGAAAATTTGCAAAGTGCTCGACATGGCGCTCAAAACTGGACGCCCCGTCATCGGCATGAACGACTCTGGCGGCGCACGCATCCAAGAAGGCGTGGCGTCGCTCGGATCCTATGCCGAGATTTTCTTCCGCAACGTGCGAGCCTCTGGGGTCGTCCCTCAAATCTCGGTTATCATGGGGCCGTGCGCTGGTGGGGCGGTGTATTCCCCCGCCATTACGGACTTCGTCATCATGGTGGACCAAACGGCCCATATGTTCATCACCGGCCCGGAAGTCATCAAGACCGTCACCAATGAAGTGGTCAGTTTCGAAGACCTTGGCGGGGCGTTCACCCACGGCTCCAAGTCGGGTGTGTCTCACTTCACAGCCAGCGACGATGAGCACGCCATCCAAATGGCGAGGGATCTGTGCGACTTGTTGCCAGCCAACAACCTAGAGAGGCCGCCGACAAAGAAAACGAGTGATAGCAAGAACCGTGCATGCGATGTGCTTGACAGTATCATTCCCGACGACCCATCCAAGCCCTACGATGTGCTGGATGTCATCACTGAAGTGTTGGACGACGGAGGATTCATGGAAGTACAAGCTGAATGGGCCCAAAACATCGTGGTTGGGTTCGGTCATCTTGGGGGTCATACCGTTGGCGTCGTGGCCAACCAACCGAAGGTGCTTGCTGGCTGTCTTG
>JAYQVP010000034.1:0-1804 GCA_038148515.1 Candidatus Poseidonia sp.
GGTAACCGTTGAGTTTCTCAACTTCCAACACGATCTCTTCGTGGTAATGAAGGCGTGCTTCCTCATTGAGTGTTTCTTTGTCCACTTCGAGGTTGTTTTCCAGTTTCAACCGTTCGTCCCAGCGCCCTTTGATTCCCCACACATAGGCCCAGTGGGCTGAAGAAGATTCATCAACACCGAACAAATCATGCGCGGTGGAAACCCACTTGTTGATGTAGCGTTGAAGCATGTCAAGCGGGATGACGCCGGCTTTGATGATGCGGCGAAGTCCGTTTGAACCAGTGCCGAGGTGGAAGGATTCTTCCTTGAGCATAGGGCCCATGCTGGCGGCGAGGGGCTTGAACGCCGAGGTTGAGAGCATACCGAGTTGGAATTTTCCATCGCGGTCCACGAACATCGTGTAACAGAAGAAATCCAGCCAGTGAGGCATGGGTCGGTTGAATGCACCCAGCAACCGGTCGCCATCCTGAGCGTTTCGCTCAAGGAGCTTTTGGGCCTCGCGGCGACCTTGTTGACCAAAGTAGGTCATCAAAAGATACGCCATTTGCCAGCCGTGGCGCTGTTCTTCCGCCATGATGCGGGCTGCAGCGTAGCGGTCGTAATCGGTAGGAGCCGTGGCCAAGAGGTGGCGTTGTTGTTCCACTGAAGCGAATTCCGTGTCTCCTTGAACGGTGATCATGCTGACCAAGGCATCGCGCATGCTTTGGTGAGGCACTTGCAGCGCACGTTCCCACTTTGGACGGCCTGCGTAGTCGCCAAACTCGATAACATCGCCGGCGCGCTCCCAGTCAAATTGGATAGAGAGGTCAAAGTCTCCCATCCATTCACGCTTGTAGCCGACGTTGTCCTGCCAGGCGTTGAAGTTCGCAATCCAGTCGTCCCAAGTCTTCGGAAGGTTGTCCATGGATGGAGGATGCAGGGGACCTCCTTATACCCTTTACGAACATGTTCGCATGAACATGTTAGGGGCTCTGGCGCCGTATTTCGTCGGTAAAGGCATGAAACACCGCCGACTCAATGCGTTGAAGTTGATTTGAAAGCGTGGATTTTGCTATGTTGAGCAACCCCGCCAATTCGGTGAGGTTGATGCGTCGGGGCACATCCCAGTAACCCTCTCTCGAAGCGATTTCAAACACCTCACGTTGGCGGGGCGTCAATAAACGTGTAGAAGTGCTGCGGGTGGACAACAACCGATAGGGAATCTCGTCGGAGCGGAAGCGATTCACCAAACTTCGCATCTGTTCTCTGCTCCCCTCCACCGTCCATTCCACCCAACCGTCCCGAACTTCAAACGGTGTGCGTGGTACCACCTCAAGGTCCACCAACGGACGGAGAAAGCCACCTCCACCGGCCGAGATGGTCACGCTGAAACGACCATCGCTCAGCGACGTGCATTCTTCGATACCGCTGTGGTTCGCAACCGTGGTTTCAAGCGACTCACTGCTCCAGCATCGTGCGGTTCCTTTTCCTCGGCTCAGCGGCATATGTTGCTCAATTCGTAGGGTGGCTGATGGATGTCCACGGGTGACGTCACCGGCCCAATGGCCTTCTGGGAGGCGAACATCAATCCTGAGTTGTTGCGCCATATGGGTGCCTCGTTATTCGATGGGACGTGTTTGTTGAGAACGCACAACGCTGCCTTTGGAAACGTCGATCAGTTCGTTGAATGTGGTGGTGGTGGTGCTATCGATGATGACGCCTGGAAGGTACCCGTCACAAACACCCGAGGCAGCGAAAACAGCATCCTCACTCTGACACAAATCCGATGCCTTCCACAAACGGGTAAGGTCATCGTTCACCATGT
>JAYQVP010000035.1:0-1788 GCA_038148515.1 Candidatus Poseidonia sp.
TGACGGAACATGCAGGGGACTGGAATCAAGCCTTGATGGAACTGGGGGCCACGGTGTGCACCCCGAAACGCGTTCAATGCAAGGTCTGCCCACTTTCCCCCTCTTGCGCCGGCCAATCCGACCCTGAACGCTTCCCAACGCCAAACCGTCAATCCACGAAAGACATGGTCCTCACGGCGTGTGTGAGGCTGGCGAAAGACGGCACCCCATTGCTTGAGCAACGCCCCATGGAAGGATTGTTTGCAGGCCTTTGGGGTCCAGTATACCATGAGGGAATGGTTGTACCCGAAGAGGAGCATGTCCATTGCGGCGTGGTCAAGCACGCGTTGAGTCATCGCAAATTGACGGTTCAGGTGATGATGATGACCGACCGAACTGAGACAACAGGTATGGATGTCAGCAGCGTAGCGCTTTCATCACTGGATGAGAAGGTGCTTGCGCTCGCTAGACAAACAATGGAGCATCAAGCGTACAATGCATAATTCCTCAAACGAAGGTGACCGTTCGTGAAAAAATGAGGCGCCACACTTCGGTCCCATCCACGCCATCATCACCAGCAAAGTACACGTTGCCTTCGTGGAGATGGATGTCCCCGACGCTTCCCCCGCTTGGATGAAGGTCGATGACCTGCCAGGTGGTGCCGTTGATGGCGTTGTGGGCCCACAATTCCTTGCCTGTTGTTCCGTCATCTGCCGAGAAGTACACGGTGTTCTGATGGACGGTGAGGTCGGCGGGTCGGCTGTGGCCTGTACCGGGATTGATATCGGCCACTTCCCAAACGGAATGGTTGGTACTGTCGTAGGCCCACAGTTCGAAGTCCGTTCCGTCGGTGGCGTGCATGTAGATTCTCGAACCGATGAAGGCGAAATCGCTCGGGAAACTGGTGGCTGTACCGGGTCGAAGATCGGCGACTTGCCACGTCGAATTGTTCGTGGTCTCGTAGGCTTGCAACTCAATGCCGCCCCCGCTTCCATCGTTGGCTGCGAGGTAGATACGAGTTCCCTGAACGACCAAGTCCGAAGGACTTGAGCCAAGGATGCCCGGCATGATTTCGATATCATAGGCTGTGTTGGAGGTCGTGTTCCACATGCGCAATTCGGTCGGTGTTGAATAGTACAGGTGAGAACCCACGGCGACCAATTCCTGCGGATTGACGCCATCGTCAACTTTCCAAGTGCTGGTGTTGGCATGCTCGTAGGCCCAGAGGTCGAAGTTCCCGGCGCCATCTCGGGCTGCAAAATACGCCGTGGTGCCAAGCAGGGTATAGCCACCAGCGAAACTCCCCGAAGTTCCGGGATTGATGTCGGATACGATGCCTGCCGAACCGGTTGATGGGTCGTATACCCAGGGTTCGATGCCGTTGGTCGCGTCCGAACCTGTGAACATGAGGAGGGTCCCCACTGAACGAAGGCTTGAGGCGAACCCGGCATAAATGGACGTAAGGGTGTTGTTGGCATCCAGCGACCATACCCCGCTCGGGCTGGTTGTGGTGAAGTACAATGTTGAATTCAACGTTACAAAGTCCGCCGGGATACTACCACTTGTGCCTGCATTCACGTCTTGCACTTGGTCCACGGCAAACGTCGTGCAGATCAGTGAGGTCATCAACACCTCTCCTGATTCAAGCACGCCGTTTTGTGCGATGCCGTTGCCCGAACCATCGTCTAAGCCTTGTTTCAGCAATTGACCGGTGCCGTTGCAACCGAGGTAGGAGGGTGCAACAGAAAGACTGCCCACCATCATGGTCGCCGTTGAACTTCCGTTGGCCCCATCCGCACCGTCTGCCCC
>JAYQVP010000036.1:0-1555 GCA_038148515.1 Candidatus Poseidonia sp.
GGCGAGCAACTCGGCCGGTTCGGATTCGGCCACGATTTCCATCACCGTCCAGGACCAGGCGCCTTCGATCACCTACGCCGGTTCGCCGTTTACCTTCACGAAGAACACGGCGATCTCCGCTGCCACGCCGACCAACACGGGCGGTGCTGCGACAAGCTGGTCGATCACCAGCGGTTCGCTTCCCAACGGTTTGTCGTTCTCGACGAGCACGGGTGCCATCACGGGCACGCCCACGTCGGTGACCTCGGCGACGTCCATCACGATTGAGGCGAGCAACTCGGCCGGTTCGGATTCGGCCACGATTTCCATCACCGTCCAGGACGAAGCCCTGGCAGATGGTGCTGATGAAGTTGAGGATGCTGGTCAAGATGGCGCCCCAGGAGGGCCTGATGCTGGCTCCTGGTGGTCCAAAAGTTTGAATGCACCATTGCTCATTTTTTTCCTGTTGCTCTTGTTGCTCATGATGATTCCTCGGCAACATGATGAATTGGAAGTCCAACCGTTTACGGAGGAATTTGAAGAACTTGTAAGATCGGTCCAAGGTCCGTTGGTTAAGGGAGAATCCAAATTGGTGGAGAAAAATCAACCTTTCAACACCTTTCTCCTTATGTTGAGCAATACATTTGAGCAATCAGAAAATGTGTCCTACAGAACAATTCGTAGGCTTGCAAGTATCATGCGTGATGAAGTCTACCTTCCCAAAGGCGCAGTCGTATACTTCCGTGCCATAACCACTCTTCTTCTGCGAGAGTACCAAAGCTCAATCAACACCATTCAACCGCACAAGAGATTCAAATTTGAAAAGTACGACGGCAAAGGTATCTCCGGGAAGAGCATTCTTGCAGTTTTGTCTTGGTCCGGAGACAAACCGCATAGATGGGTCAAGATGTTGGCTCGTGACCACAGCATTCAAGTCAACAATGAACTGATGAAGAGGTTGATTGCGCTGTACGACCAGTGGAACCTCATCATTCATCCTGAAGACGAAATCAGGCATTACCACGAAAAGGAATTGGAGGAAGGCGTAATTTCGATTGACGAACTTGTCCACAAGGCCTTGGATGCGAATCGAGTCTCAGAAGGTAATCCTCTTCACATACAAGGGCACCAGACCTCCGTGTCGTGATGAACAGGTTGATGATATGAAGAAACAGCACAGCCCTCGCTTCCTCGCCGCCTCCGAAGTGGCCCGTCGGGCTGTCACCGAATGCAGCGCTGCGGAACTCCGAGCGATGATGGGGGACGGCCAACCCCTGGTTGTGCTTGACGTTCGTGAGCGTGAGGAGTACGATGCCGGTCACCTCGCGGGGGCTGTCCACCTCGGCAAAGGGGTTATCGAACGGGACATTGAGAAACATGGCTTCCCCGACGACCTCCGTTTGGTGCTGTATTGCGGCGGCGGGTACCGAAGTGCCATGGCAGGAAAATCGATTCAGGAGATGGGGTGGACCCACGTCGTTTCCCTGTGGGGCGGCTGGCGCGCCATTCAGGCCGAAGGGCTGCCGTTGGTGCTGCCGTGAGGGCGCTGAAAACGCGTGGGCAGGCTCATAAAGGG